>JAIKZG010000049.1 GCA_024682415.1 Prevotella sp. | reverse complement strand
CCTACAAAAGAAACAGCTTTCTGCTTTATTGAATTTAGCAGTTTCTTTGCTATATCGAATTTTGTTTCGTCTGGCAAAGTCGCTAACATATTCATATATAAATCGACTGTGTTGTACATTATCTTATATATTAAAATTGCTAAGCCGAAGCCTACCTTATGCAAAGGTAGTGCGAGGCGAATGCAATTAAAATTTCATTTTAAAATTGCTGAGCCGAAGCCTACCTTATGCAAAGATAAAAAAGTTTTCAAACAAACAAAACAATCAGGCAGAAAATCTAACTTATATTTTTCGCTGCACAACTCTACAGAAAAATCTTAAAAACGAGATTTCGCCACACAACTCTACTGAGAAATCCTAAAACGAAGATTTCGCCACATAACTCTACAGGAAAATCCTAAAATGAAGATTTCGCCACACAACTCTGCAAGAAAATCCCAAAATGAAGATTTCGCCACACAACTCTACTGACAAATCCTAAAACGAAGATTTCGCTGCACAACTCTACTGACAAATCATAAAACGAAGATTTCGCCACACAACTCTACAGAAAAATCCTAAAACGAAGATTTCGCTACACAACTCTACAGACAAATCTTAAAACGAAGATTTCGCTGCACAACTCTACAGACAAATCATAAAACGAAGATTTCGCTACACAACTCTACTGAGGAATCATAAAAATGAAGAATCCTTGATATTGCACTAAATTTAGTATCTTTGTAAAAAGATTAGCAGATATGACAAACTATTGCGATTATTTCATGACAACCGATGAAGATCGAGAATATCACGACAAAGAATGGGGACACCCCATAATGGGCGACGACAGAAAAATGTTTGAATATCTGTCGCTGGAAGTGATGCAATGCGGACTAAGCTGGAGAACGATATTCAAGCGCCGAGATATTATGCGCGAATGTTTCGACAACTTTGATATTGACAAAGTGGCGGCATACACGGAAGCTGACGTGAAGCGCATAATAGCCACGGATGGCATGCTTAAAACAGCCAACAAAGTCCGTGCCATTATCAACAACGCCAAAGTGAGCCAAAGATTAGGCTCGCTCTGCGACTACTTCTGGAGTTTCACGAATGGTCACGTTGTAGTATACGACGGTCACCCAGATGGAGAGATACCAGCGCAGAACGGGCTAAGCCAACGGGTTGCCAAAGATTTACGCCTACAAGGAATGAAATTCATCGGCCCTGTAAACATATATGCTCACCTACAGGCTTGCGGCATCATCAACGACCATAGCAAGATGTGCCCCACGTTTCAAGAAATCATTAATAATTACCCAATAGATTATCTTCCTAAAGACAACGAGAAATAAAAGCGGTGCTTGGACTCTCACGAGCTGCGCACCGCCTTTTATATCAAGATTATATTCTATATTATTTTCTCACACTTCGTTCATTTACAGGGAATGTGAAATAAGTGTCTTTGTAAGGCTCGTCTTTCAAGGTGAAATGCCACCATTCGGTGTGCATGGGAGCAAAGCCTGCCTGCAACATCGCGTCGCGCAATATCATGCGGTTCTCCCATTGGCGAGGAGTTACACCACGATAGTCGGGATGAGATTTCAGTCCGAAATAATCGAAAGTGCCGCCCATGTCTACCTCCATCTCCGTCTTCATGTCGAAAAGCGTGAGATCAAAGGTGCTGCCACGAGTATGGCCGGAATAAAGACAAATGTATTCCCTTGGAAAGAGCTGGTTTTTCTCAAGCTCAGGATAGAAATAAGGCTTCATGAGCGTATCGGCAATATTCTCTGCCCATCTCACGAAATGATTTACTGCCCGCTGCGGACGATAGCCATCAAAGATTTTCAGGCGATAGCCTTTTCGCATCAAGATATCACTCGCCCTCTTCAAGGCATTGGCAGCTTCCTTGGTAGAGAGCACCACAGGCTGCTCATAGCCGTCGATGCGAGTTCCCACGAAATTGTAAGTGCTATAATAGCGCACCTCAAGAATCGCGTCGGGCACTACATCCGTAAGCACCACAAAATCACTTGCGTCGCCAGAAAGGCGGTGCTTCGCTTCCTGACCATTGGCATTGACAAAGCCTAATGCCAACAGCAAAAACAATAATTTTATCTTCATCATAGCATATATCTGATAAAATACGTAATTACATTTACCAAAAGCAAATTTACATCTTTTTTAGTTACGGCAGATTAAATTCAGCAAAAAAACTTATATTTGCACACAGCAACCAAAACAACCATACATTTTATGAAGAAACCTTTATTATTCCTATTAATCATTCTATGCGCTGCTTCTGCTTACGGCAGGAAGAATGCTAAACAGCAACAAAAGAGATATGAACTCATCTGGCATGACGAGTTCGACAAAGACGGACGCCCCGGCAAAGACTGGACGTTTGAGAAAGGCTTCGTGCGCAATGAGGAGCTGCAATGGTATCAGGAAGAGAATGCCATAGTGAAAGGCGGATGCCTGATAATAGAGGGCAGAAAGCAGAGAATAGAAAACAACGCTTACGAGGAAGGCAGCGCAAATTGGAAGAAGAACCGCCCTTACGCGGAATACACATCGAGCAGCCTGACAACGAGAAACAGCTTCTCATTCCGCTACGGAAGAGTGGAAGTGAGGGCAAAAATTCCTACAGCCAGCGGTTCATGGCCGGCAATATGGCTATTGGGCAACAAATATGAATGGCCACAGAATGGAGAGATTGATATGTTGGAATATTACATAAAAGACGGCACGCCATCTATTCTCGCGAATGCCTGCTGGGGCTCTAATAAGAGGTGGGACGCTGTATGGAACAGCAAGGTTACGCCACTGAGCTATTTCACTGCAAAAGATAAAGAGTGGGCAGCGAAATTTCACATTTGGAGAATGGACTGGGACAAGGATTTCATACGCCTGTATCTTGACGACGAGCTTCTCAACGAGATAGACCTAAAGCAGACAGCTAACCAAGGATATGATGGCAACATTGTGAATCCTTTCTCGAATGATATTCCAGGGTTTGGTGATTACATTCTGCTGAATCTCGCTATCGGGGCAAATGGCGGCACACCCGATGATGAAGCTTTTCCGCTAAGATATGAAATTGATTATGTAAGGGTTTACAGGCAAATATAGCATTAAACAAAAAAAGAGACGTTTCAATGATTAATTTGAAACGTCTCTTATGACTTTAAAGAAGTGTGGGTGGTGATGGATTCGAACCACCGAAGTCGAAAGACAGCAGATTTACAGTCTGCCCCATTTGGCCACTCTGGTAACCACCCTTGCTTTTGAAAGAAAAAAGCCAGGATTGAAAAATTCAACTCTGGCTTTTTGCGGAGAGAGAGGGATTCGAACCCCCGGTACCTCTCGGTACGACGGTTTTCAAGACCGTTGTAATCGACCACTCTACCATCTCTCCAATGCTTTATCAGAAGAATTTGAAGCGTTAAAACTTAAATTCTTTTGGAGAACTGAGTTATCGTTCAAAAGCGAGTGCAAAGGTAATGGGTTTAGATGTAACTTCCAAATTTTTCTGCAACTTTTTTCGTTTTTTCTTCAAAAAAGTTTGTTTTAATGCCAAAATGAGGGCGAAACGGCTGTCAAAAGGCAGAAATTCCAATCTTTATATGTAATTTTGCAGCCATGATATATCCAGACAACATAGAACAAAAAATAGGTATCAACGAGATAAGACAACTATTAAAATCGAAATGTTTTTCCTCTCTCGGAAAAAGCAAAGTAGACGAAATGGCTTTCTCTGGCGATGCCGAAACTATAAATACACTGCTCGGACAGCTGCGCGAATTCAGATATATAATTAACAGCGGAAAAGATTTCCCACTGTCTTTCTTCTTTGATGTGCGTGAATCTCTCATGCGCATAAAGCTGGAAGGCACATATATGGAAGAAGATGAGCTGTTCGACTTGAAACGCTCGCTCACCACCGTGGGCGACATCGTGAAATTCCTTGCCATGCAAAATGATGAAGAGGAAGACAACGACAATAAGACATTCCTCTACCCTGCCCTACATGAACTATCGGCCGACGTAATGACATTCCCGATGATAATACGCCGCATTGACAACACGATAGACAAATTCGGAAAGGTGAAAGACACTGCTTCACCAGAGCTGGCACAGATTCGCCATGAGCTGTCGAGGGCGGAAGGCTCTATCTCGCGTACATTATATAGCATAATGAGAATGGCGCAAAGCGAGGGACTGGTGGAGAAAGACGCTTCACCGACAATACGCGACGGTAGACTCGTGATACCTGTAGCTCCGGGAATGAAACGAAAGATAAAGGGTATCGTGCACGATGAGAGCGCGACGGGAAAGACCGTGTTCATAGAGCCGGAGGAAGTGGTGGAAGCCAACAACAGGATAAGAGAGCTGGAGAGCGAGGAGCGCAAAGAGATAATACGCATTCTCACAGAAATAGCGAAGGAGATACGCCCCAACGCAAATGATATGCTCGAATCTCTTGACTTCCTTGCTAAGATAGACTTCATACACGCTAAGGCAGAAGTGGCAGAAATGATGAAAGCCATAGAGCCGAAAGTGGAGCGATACCCATACATAGACTGGATAAGGGCAAGACATCCGCTATTGGAAATGTCGCTGGCAAAACAAGACAAGAAGATAATGCCGCTCGACATAATGCTCACCCCGAAGAAACATATTCTGATAATCTCCGGCCCTAACGCCGGCGGAAAGTCAGTATGCCTGAAAACAGTGGGATTATTGCAGTTTATGCTGCAATGCGGACTCGCCATTCCTGTAGATGGTCGCTCAAAGGTAGGAGTATTCAGCGACATAATGATGGATATCGGCGATGAGCAAAGCATAGAAAATGACCTCAGCACCTATTCAAGTCATCTGCTCAACATGAAAAAAATGATGAAGCAGGCTTCGAATAAAAGTCTGCTGCTAATAGACGAGTTCGGAACAGGCACTGAACCACAGATTGGTGGAGCTATAGCCGAAGCCGTGCTAACGCAATTCTGCAATAAAGGTGCTTACGGTGTAATCACCACTCACTATCAGAATCTGAAGCATTTTGCCGACTCTCACGATGGTGTGGCTAACGGTGCTATGCTATACGACAGAAAAGAGATGCAGGCACTGTTTCAGCTCCAGATAGGACAGCCTGGCTCAAGCTTCGCGATAGAAATAGCACGCAAGATAGGGTTGCCAGAACAAGTGATAAAGGACGCTTCCGACATAGTAGGCTCTGACTATATTCAAAGCGACAAATATCTGCAGGACATCGTGCGCGACAAACGTTATTGGGAAAACAAACGCCAAAACATTCATCAGCGCGAAAAGAATCTGGAGAAGACAATCTCAAAATATGAAAATTCTGCCCTCACTATCGAAGCGGAGCGAAAAGAGATTCTTCGCCACGCAAAAGAGCAGGCTCAGGAACTGCTCAACGAGACTAATCGCAAGATAGAAAATGCCATAAGAGAAATACGTGAGGCTCAGGCTGCGAAGGAGGAAACGAAGCGTATAAGAAAGGAACTCGACGACTTTAAAGATGAAGTGAGCGAGATAGACGCTAAAGCCAACGACGACATGATAGCTCGCAAGATTGAGCAGATAAAGCAGCGCAAGGAACGCCATGCCAAACGATTGGCAGAAAAGGCAGCCAAAGCTAATCAGCAGCCAGCGGAGAAAAATCTGGAAGAGGAGCTGAAGAAAAAGAGCAATGACAACGCTCCAATAAAAGAGGGCGACACGGTAAGGATAAAGGGCACAAAGAGCACGGGAAAGGTGGAGAGCATTGACGGCAAGATGGCAACCATCATCATCGGAGCAATGCGCACGAAAACAAGGCTATCAAGACTGGAGCACGCGAAAGCTCAGGCGGAAACATCCGCGCCAATGACAAAGAATGAGGAACTGGCCCAAAACATATCTTCTTATCATGTAAGCGTAGCCACTCAGCACACCATCGACGACCGCCGAAAGAATTTCCATCAGGATTTAGACGTGAGAGGAATGCGTGGCGATGAAGCTCTCAACGCTGTCACTTATTTCATTGACGACGCGATACTTGTAGGTATGCCTCGAGTGAGAATACTTCATGGCAAGGGCAACGGCATTTTGCGTCAGCTGATAAGGCAATTCTTATCGGGCATTCCAAATGTTGCGAGCTATCGCGATGAGCACGTACAATTCGGAGGTGCCGGCATCACAGTAGTAGATATTGAATAAATAAATAAACAAACAGAAAAAAGAAGTCTTCACGCCATATTTTCGTGAAGACTTCTTTTATTATATATTATTGCTTTATATGCTTTCTGATCTTCGCAAGATAAGACTTCATGCCGTCAGCGTCTTTCTTGTCTATTATATCAAGCAATTCTTTTAATTCCTCGCGTATCTGCGAAACCTGATCATGAGTATAAGGATTGAAAAGTATCTCCTGCAACAGATAATCATCCTCGCTAAGCACTCCTTGGGCAATCTTCATGTGGCGCTTGAAAGTTGTGCCAGGAGCATCCTGATGTTTCATCACGGCAGCGAAAACGAATGTGCTCACAAAAGGAATACTCAATGAATAAGCCACCGTGCGGTCGTGCTCATCAAATGTGTATTCATATATGTTGAGTCCTAACTTATTATATAAGTCGCGGAAGAAACGTCTTCCTTCCTCGTCGCCCTCACTGATGATTATGGCATTTTCCTCGCTCAGCTGATTAAGATTGGCAAATGTAGGGCCAAACATAGGGTGAGTGCTGACGTAAGGATGGTCGCTCTGCTCATAAAAACTTTTCAACCCCGTCTTCACCGAACTTATATCGCTTATAACGCAGTCTTCTGGCAGATAAGGCATTACTTCCTTAAAAGCAGGAATAGTATATTTCACTGTCACCGCATTGATAACAAGCTCAGGCTTAAACGCCTTAATCTCATCAAGCGAAGTAAAACGCTGACAGTTATATGTGAAGCGCAATCGTTTGGCATCATGCTCAAAAACTGCTACCTCATGGTCGAAGCTAAGGACATCGAGAAAGAAGCTGCCCATCTTTCCCGCGCCCATCACTAATATTCTCATTCTCTTTCTATTTTTCTTTCTTTATAAAAAGCGATGACGACAACTTACTTATTGACAATCTCAACCTGCTGTCTTACGCTTTCCTCATGGATAAGCTCAAACACATGACTTACGAAATCTGCCGACATGCCGCAAAGCACGCCCTGAGCTCCGCGCTTCTCCTGAATCTCATTATAGCGAGAAGGCTGAACAACAGTCATATTGTGTTCTTTTTTATATGTACCTATCTCACGCGAAACACGCATACGCTTAGAAAGGATGTTCATTATCTGGTCATCAAGTTCGTCGATCTGATGGCGAAGCTGAGTAATACCCTCCGTAGTGTTCTTCTCATCACGCACCACAAGCAAAGAAAGGATATAATCCAATACTTCTGGAGTGACCTGCTGAGAAGCGTCGCTCCATGCGTCATCAGGATTGCAATGTGACTCAACGAGAAGACCATCGAAGCCCATATCCATAGCCTGCTGGCAAAGTGGCGCAATCAGATCACGGCGACCGCCGATATGGCTTGGGTCGCAGATGATAGGCAAATTAGGCACACGGCGACGCAACTCGATTGGAATCTGCCACATAGGAAGATTGCGATAAATCTTCTTGTCGTAAGAAGAGAATCCGCGATGGATAGCGCCAAGACGCTTTACACCAGCCTGATTAAGTCGCTGCATTCCACCAATCCAAAGCTCCAAATCGGGATTAACAGGATTTTTCACAAACACAGGCACATCCACGCCCTGCAAAGCATCAGCCAACGCCTGCATGGCAAAAGGATTAGCAGTGGTGCGCGCGCCTACCCAGAGAATATCCACGCCATATTTCAAGGCAAGTTCCACATGCTCTGGCGTAGCCACCTCTGTGCTAATCTGCATGCCTGTCTCTTCCTTCACATTCTTCAACCACGGCAAAGCTTTCTCGCCGTTTCCCTCAAATCCTCCCGGCTTGGTGCGAGGTTTCCACACACCGGCACGGAAATTATGGCAACCGAATTTTGCCAACTGGCGTGCTGTTTCCATAACTTGCTCCTCTGTCTCCGCGCTGCAAGGACCGGCGATTACAATAGGGCGTTCATTATCACTCGGAATGTTTAAAGGTTTTAAATCGAGTTCCATATCTAAATGTATTTATATTTTCTATTTCATTATATTCTTAATTCTCACTAACGCTTCCTCCATCTTATCGTCTTTGGCACAAAGCGAGATGCGGATATAGCGTGATCCGTTGCTGCCGAAGATGAATCCTGGAGTGATAAACACACGAGCCTCGTGAAGCACTCGCTCTGTCAAATCTTCTACATTGGCATATTTATCTGGAATCTTACCCCAAAGGAACATTCCCACCTGATTGGCGTCAAACGAACATTCCAATGTCTGCATTATCTTTTCTGCAATATTTCTGCGACGGCGATACACATTGACATTATATTCACGATGCCATTCTGCTGTGTTGGTATTGTAAGCCTCAGCAGCCGCGAGCTGAATACCACGGAATGTTCCGCTGTCGATATTGCTCTTTATCTTTAATATCCATGAGATGAATGTAGGATTAGAAGCACACATTCCCACACGCCAACCTGGCATGTTAAAGCTCTTCGACATAGAATTAAACTCTATGCAGCAATCCTTCGCGCCCTCCACCTGTAATATGGAAATTGGATGTTCGTTAAGAATGAAGGAGTAAGGATTATCATTCACTACAACTATATTATGGCGCTTGGCAAAAGCTACAATATTCTCGTAAATTTCCATCTTTGCCACACCGCCTGTCGGCATATTTGGATAGTTTGTCCACATCAGTCTGACACGGCTCAAATCCATTTTCTCCAATTCGTCGAAATCTGGCTGCCAGCCATTATCCTCACGCAGATTATAATTCACCACCTTCGCGCCCAATATTGTGCTGAGCGATGTATATGTAGGATAACCTGGATTAGGCACAAGCACTTCTTCGCCAGGGTTTACAAAAGCCAACGTAACGTGCAAGATACCCTCCTTGCTGCCGATGAGAGGCTGTATTTCCGTTTCAGCATTCAGATTTACTCCATACGAACGCTTATAAAAGCCAGCCATCGCATTGCGCAGCTCTGGTGTACCCATCGTAGGCTGATAACCATGGGCATTATCCTGACGAGCCACCTCACAGAGCTTGTCAATGGTCTGTTTAGATGGTGGCATATCCGGTGAGCCGATGGCAAGACTTATCACATCCTTGCCGTCTTTGTTCATCTTAGCCACTTCCTTTAGTTTCCTACTGAAGTAATATTCCTGCACTGCGGAAACTCTGTCCGCCGGTTGTATGTTTTGCATTATTATTTCGTTTTTTAAAGTTCGGTTATTATTTTCCTTCATATTCTCCCAATAACTTCAATTTCCTTGTAAGTGGAGTTATTGCGTCGATGCTCTGACGATAGCGAGTGAAATTATTAAAAGTCACGTCCACATAAAACATATATTCCCACTCCTGCCCTATTATCGGCAGCGACTGTATTTTGGTAAGATTTATGCCATAAAATGAAAGTATTGTGAGAATCTTTGAAAGCGAACCTTCCTCATGTGGCAATGTGAACACCAAGCTCGCCTTGTCTGCTTTTTCCAAAGGACGAAGAAAGTCTGCTTTATAAGGATCGGATATTATGAGGAAGCGCGTATAGTTATGCTTATTATCCTCAATATGGTCTTCAAGAATTTTCATGCCATAAAATTCAGCTGCAGTATGATGGCATATCGCAGCAAAACCTCTGAGATTATGGCGTTTTATAAACTCTGCCGCCCCGGCTGTATCCTCTGCCTCTACCGCCTTAATATCAGGATGATTGGCTATGAAATCGCGACACTGCATAAGAGCGACAGGATGGGAATGCACCTCAGTTATCGTATCCCATGAATCTTCGGGCAAGCAACAAATGCAATGCTGGATATGCTGTTTATGCTCACCCACAATAGCTGTACCCGACTCGCGAAGCAAATCATAATTATGAAGTAAAGAGCCTGCGATGGTGTTTTCGATAGCCACAGCTCCTATCGTCGCGGGATCACGCTTGATGTTTTCAAACACTTCCTCAAAAGTGTCACAACAAACTACCTGCAACTGCTCTCCCTCAAAGTACTTATGTACTGCTATGTCGTGAAACGAACCTATGCGTCCCTGTATTGCTATTCTCTTCATTATATTGGATATCGATAAATGAAAAAATCCCGCGTCATATTATTATGAAGCGGGACTTTGCATTATGTAAATTTTAGTTTGATTTACTCTCTGTTAGTCTTAAGTTGGAATCTACACGCAACTTCCCGCTTTACAAATTCTTGCAAAGTAAAAATAGAAATAATAAAAAGATGCGTAAGACTTATTCATATTCTTATTTTTGTTTTCTTTAACAAGAGCAAAAGTATATCTTTTATTTCTAATTTGCAAATTTAGAAGCAAAAAAGTTACAAAACAGAATAAAAAAGCTACGTTTTATTACCTTAAATGATTATTTAGCTAATAAATAATCACTTTTCGTAAGCTCTTGAAATATATTTATTTCTCCAACAATTTATCGTAGACCTTATTAGTAAGCACATTCGTATTCACCCATTTAGGCCATGTAGCCTTTAATGGCTGATAAGAACCACCTACATTCTTGTATCTCTTAAACATAAACTTCGCGTTAATGTAGCCATCGCCGCTGTCCTGACCAAGTACATAGCAATAAAGCGTCTCAACATATCCGACCACATTGTCATTGCGTCTGACAGGCTCAGTAATCCACTCCACCTGAGGTATCGCCACTGACATTATATTAACAGCCGGATAACGCGACTTAAACAAAGAGCGACAAGCGTTTCTATAGGTCTGACCATCAGCATTACGATATAGATTCACATCGTAAATAGGCATATAATTATGACCGCTTACTCGAATTACATCTTCAGAAGGCTCTACTCTATCTTCAAAACCGATAGCGTCGCCAAATTTATGGCCGGCATTTTCCAATGATTCCTTCGCGCTTTTCGCTGCCGATGTAATTTTATCCTTGAAAGAAGTCTTTTTTTCAGAATTCTGCGCATTCACATGTATTGTTCCAACGAGTAAAAAGGCCAATACGATAGTTATTATTTTCCTCATATTTACTAGTTTAAAATAATTTAGTCGCAAAAATACGACTTTTAACGTTACTCTCAAAAAGAAAGAACATAATTAATGCAAAATTAAAACAAGCCTTCTAAAAAGCGAAGCGCAAATAAGAAAAACCAGCTCTTTACTCAGTAGCAGAAGACAACTTCATGCCGTAAGTGGTGCGCAAGACGGTAAACTCCGTACGTCTGTTCAGCTGATTGCATATTTCCTGCTTTTCTTTGTCAAGTTTCATTATAAACTCAGGAGTAAGCACGTCGTTCTCATTCAGCCACGGATAACGTTCCGTAAGCTTTTTACGAATTACCTTCGGACGCTCTTTGCCATATCCCACAGGAGTAAGCCTGTCGGAAGCAATACCTTTACCTATCAGATATCTCACTACCGATTCCGCCCTTCTCTGTGCCAGCTGCTTGTTATATTCTGCCGAACCTTTATAATCGCAATGCGCTCCAAGCTCGATGGTTACATTAGGATTCTCGTTAAGCAAATTCACCAATTCGTCTAATGCCTTTGCCGATTCAGGGCGCAATGTAGCCTTATCGAAATCATAGAAGATATTATCTATCAACACAGGTGCCGATATCGACGCTAAAGGAAATTGCAGCACATATTCCTTTGAATCCGCTGTATGCTCTACATGAAGTTCTTCCTTATGATTCAGGAAGCCTTTGCACGAAGCGAGAAAAAGATAATTCACTCCGGCCGTAAGCTCCTTTGTAAAAGAGCCGTCGCCCTTCACGCCCACTTTCTCATTAGTGCCATCATCACCTATTATATATACCTGGGCGGCAGGCAGCTCATATCCTTCACGTTCATATACCCAACCTTTGACGGTTCTCACTATTTCGGGATTTACGAAACTGTAAATATGATCCCATCCTCGCGCGTCATTTCTGTTGGAAGAGAAAAAGCCTCTATTATATGCGCCCTCAAAGGTCATGCC
Source organism: Prevotella sp. (assembly GCA_024682415.1). GTDB lineage: Bacteria > Bacteroidota > Bacteroidia > Bacteroidales > Bacteroidaceae > Prevotella. The sequence goes on along the minus strand of JAIKZG010000049.1, from coordinate 11,246 downwards.
GAAATCGTCACCGCTTGAATTGAGCGGATAGCCCGGATGAGTAATTTTATATCCTTGCTTTGTAGCTTTAGCGATAAAAATATCAAGACCGCCCATTCCCACATGTCCGTCGCTTGAAAAATAAAGATCGCCATTAGGGCGAAATGTAGGAAACTCCTCGTTGCCCGCTGTGTTTATAGGCTCACCAAGATTTTCCACTCCTCCAAGTCCTGCCGCCGTTATTCTCACGCGCCAGATATCCAATCCTCCCATTCCGCCCGGCATATCGCTCACGAAATAAAGCCAATCACCATCTGGCGAAATTGCAGGATGGGCATAGCATGAAAGAGTATCATGAGTGAGTTCAAGCAAAGTGGGGGCGCTCCATGCAGCATCACTTCTCGCGCTTGTCATTATCGTAGCGAAACGCGGAGAGGAAGGATCGGTCACGCACTGGGTAAGATACATTGTCTGCCCATCAGTTGAAAAAGCACACGCTCCCTCATCGTAGGCAGTATTAACGCCTCCGCCGACAGGCTCTGGCTTGCTCCATTTCCCTCTATCATCTTTTTCAGAAACAAATATATCACCAGCTTTCGTGCCCGTTATGCCGCTAAGGTCATCTCCTTCAGCGTCGTTACGAGTAGAAGTGAAATAAAGTCGATTGTTTTCATCGCCATATAGCATTGGAGAATAATCCGCGCGACGTGAATTGAACACATTCATGCGCTTCACGGTATAACGTGAGCCAAGTTTTTTCCATTTCTGCGCACTAAGAGCACTCTCCAATCCATTCTTTGCCAATACATTTCCTGGCATAGAATCGAGAGCTATCTTGAAATTGTCAGCCGCATCTTTATATAGTCCGGCTTTAAGCATTTGCTTACCCAATATAAGATAATCATCCTTTGTAGCCTGCTTGTATCTCACAGCGTTACGATACGCTGCGACACTGCGCCCCGTGAAATTAATCTTCGCGTAACACATAGCCATCTGCCTTGCGATTTGCCCACGTTTTGCGTGTTCCTTCGGAGGAGTCTTTCTGTATGCCTTTTTAAAATATTCGCCAGCATCATAGTATTCGCCTATAGCGAGAGCTTTCTTTCCCTTATTAAAATCTCTTTCCGCGCTACATGATGCCAACATCACCATTATTATAGCGAAAACTACGGATGATATATTCCTATTGTTAAGCATTTCCATTTATAATAATATAGGGCGCAAAAATATATGCGCCCTTATAATTATAGTTTTATTTTTTTCTTCTTAGCCTTGCTTTCATTGCTCATCTTATCGAGAGCAGTAACCACATACACATAATTCGTCGCGCCATCCACGAAAGGCAGCTTATACAATGTATTAGCGGTGATAGCCTGTATCTTTGAAGGATCATCAAGATTTATCTTTTCTCCTTTCTCAAAACGATAGACCACATATTTGCTTGCCACATCGTTCCAATTCTTACCTTTCGGAGCTACCCAGAACAAATAATATCCATCTGGCATCCAGATAGCCTTGAGCTTACGAGGCTTATTAGGCGCTTTATTATCAATAAAAGGCATTGCAGGCTGCAACGCCGGATGACGCCAATAAGAATCTCTAAGCACATGACCATAATTTCCTACATTGTCGGCTACGGCTTTCGCATACCACAGCACAGTGCCGTTTACATTGTTCATCTGGCTATGCAAAGCATATTTTGCCGGCATCTGATTATTGTTAGGATTTTGAAGGTCGGCATATTTCACTGTTCGCTCCACATCCTCACCGATAAACAAAGGACGATTAGCGCAATATCTGTTCCACCATTTTATCAATGTGGCATAATCAGCAGCCGTATGTCCTATCTGCCAATATATCTGTGGCACACAATAATCCACCCAACCATTGTTCACCCATTTCAGCACATCAGCATAAAGGTCATCATAATTTTGCAGACCATTAGTTTCGCTGCCTATTTCCGGCGCGCTTTTCTTATTACGATATATACCGAACGGAGAAACGCCGAATTTCACCCATGGCTTCACTTCATGAATAGTTTCATAAAGTTGCTTTATAAACAAATCCACATTATATCTACGCCAGTCACCACGATTAGCGATACCATTTGAATAGGCTTTATATTCCTTATCATCGGGTATCACCTGACCGGCAGCAGGATAAGGATAGAAATAATCATCTATATGGAAGCCGTCTATATCATATCGACGCACGATATCAGCAGCAATCTTGCAGATATAATCTCTGTTTTGTGGCTGCCCCGGATTCAAAATAAACTGACTGTCGTAAGCAAACACTCTCTCAGGATGCGTTATCGCCACATGATTATTAGCCAAGGCTACAGTGCCTTTCGTCTTAGCTCTGTAAGGATTTATCCAAGCATGGATTTCCATTCCACGCTTATGGCATTCCTCCACCATCCATGCCAGCGGATCCCAATAAGGCGCCGGCGCTTTGCCCTGCACTCCGGTAAGAAATCTGCTCCATGGCTCATAAGGACTTTCGTATAAAGCGTCGCATTCGGCACGCACCTGAAAAATGATAGCGTTTACACCATCCTTTTGCAGTTCATCAAGCTGCTGTCGAAGAGTGCTTTGCATCTTATCTTTTCCAAGCCCCTGAAACTGACCGTTTACGCACTGAATCCATGCGCCACGAAATTCCCTTTTACTATTGCCCGCGGCTTTCACGACATTAGCAGTCAAGCAAATCAATGCTAACAGAATATATAGTATTTTTTTCTTCATAGGGTCAAAGATAATCATTTTTTTACATTACGCATACTTTTTATTATCTTTTTCTGCGAAAAAGCTTCTGATTCTCCCATAAAGAAAACGCCTATATAATAACAAAGGACATATCTATATAAGATACGCCCTTTGCTATATTATGAATATGTGAACACAAAATGCGTCACATACAGTATCCTCTTTCTTTTCGGATTTTATTATTTCTCTTTAGCCAAACGCTCCTTGATAGCCTTGCTGTCTGCCTCATATCCAGGCTTGTCGAGAAGAGCAAACATATTCTTCTTGTAAGCCTCTACACCAGGCTGATTGAAAGCGTTTACGCCAAGGATGTTACCACTGATACCACAACCAAGCTCGAAGAAATAGATAAGCTGACCGATATAGTATTCATTAAGCTTTGGAATACTTACACGAATATTTGGCACGCCACCGTCTACATGAGCCAGACGAGTGCCAAGTTCTGCCATCTTGTTTACTTCGTCTACGCGCTTGCCTGCGAGGAAGTTTAAGCCGTCGAGATTTTCCTCGTCATTAGGGAACAGGAGCTGACGGTTAGGTTCCTCTATGCTGATAACAGTTTCATAGATAGAACGCTCACCCTGCTGAATCCATTGTCCCATAGAGTGGAGATCGGTAGTGAAGTCGCATGACGCTGGGAAGATACCCTTATTGTCCTTACCCTCACTCTCGCCGAACAACTGCTTCCACCATTCGCTGAAATAATGAAGTTTAGGCTGGAAATTAACCATAATCTCTATCTTCTTGCCTCCCTCATTATACAATCCATTACGAACGGCTGCATACTGAGCTGCGATATTCTCCTCAAAAGGAACATTCTTTCCACATGCCTTTTCCATATCGGCAGCACCATTTACAAGTGCCTTGATGTCAAAGCCTGCGCAAGCGATAGGGAGCAAGCCTACAGGAGTGAGCACAGAGAAACGGCCACCTACATTATCAGGAATAACAAAAGTCTTGTAGCCCTCTTTGTCGGCAGCGGCACGGGCAGCGCCCTTCTTAGCGTCGGTCACAGCTACGATAACCTTCTTTGCCTCTTCCTTGCCACGCTGAGCCTCACATTGCTTCTTCAAAAGACGGAATGTAAGAGCGGTTTCAGTAGTTGTACCTGACTTTGATATATTGATTACGCCAAACTTCTTATCCTTCAGATATTCAGTAAGTTCAGAAAGATAATCCTCACCTATATTATTACCTGCATAAAGAATAGCAGGATTCTTCTTATCACCTACAAGCCATGCGAAAGCATTACTCAATGCCTCGATTACGGCACGCGCGCCAAGATAGCTGCCACCGATACCGGCTACTACTACAACCTCACAATTCTGGCGAAGAACATCAGCTGTCTGCTGAACTTCATCCAGGAATTCAGATGTAATAGAAGATGGCAAATGAAGCCATCCCAAGAAATCATTTCCAGGGCAAGTGCCGTTCTCAAGAGATTCCTGAGCAGCCTTTACCTTTGACTCATAAGCCTTTACTGCGCCGGCAGAAAGGAATTGCTCTGCCTTAGTAATGTCTAAGCTAATATTTTTCATTTTCTTTTTGTATTGTTTTTTAACGGAAAGAATCTGTCAATAATTTAATTTCCACCTGTGGAGAAATATGCTCATACAAAATATTATAAACCGCATCAAGGATTGGCATATTCACATGTTGATGTCGATTTATCTCTTTCATACATTTCGTTCCGAAATAGCCCTCTGCAATCATCTCCATTTCTATCTGCGCGCTTTTCACACTGTAGCCTTTGCCTATCATAGCTCCAAAAGAACGATTACGCGAGAAATTACTATATCCCGTAACGAGCAAGTCGCCCAGATAAACAGAGTCGTAAATACTGCGTTCTATCGGATGAATAGTTGTGAGGAAACGCGACATCTCCTGCACGGCATTCGACATAAGCACCGCTTGAAAATTGTCGCCATAATTCAATCCCGCGCATATACCGGCAGCTATGGCATACACATTCTTCAACACAGAAGAATACTCAATGCCTATAACATCAGAACTTGTTTTTGTCTTAATCACCGATGAAGAAAGCACATCCGTGAAAGCCTTAGCTTTTTCCACATCCGAACATCCCACCGTGAGATAAGACAATCGCTCCATTGCCACCTCCTCGGCATGAGAAGGGCCGCCGATGCAAGCAAGATTATTATAAGGCACATCATATACCTCGTGAAAATACTCAGAGCATACCAAGTTTTCATCCGGCACTACGCCTTTTATTGCCGTCACTATAAACTTATCGGAAATGCGCGTTTTAAGTTTACGCAAATGGTTTTTCAGGTAAGGCGAAGGCGTAACGAACACGAGCGTGTCGTAAGCCTCCACTATTCTGTTAATATCCGACGAGAAATAAATCTCGTCAGTATTAAAGTGTACACTTGTAAGATAGGCGGGGTTATGTCCCAGTCGCTTGAAATCCTCAATGCGATCATCGCGGCGCATATACCACCCGATGTGATTAGTATGCCCAATCACAATCTTGGCAATGGCAGTAGCCCAACTACCTCCGCCTATTATAGCTATTTTTCCACAGGAAAACATTTATTACTTGTTAGCTGCGTCTATATAAGCTTGGAACTCGTCCACCTTAGGGTTTTCGTAGCCCAATTTGTATTTCTTGTTTACGCCGCAGACATCCATCTGGAGTTTCTGCGCCTTCACATTCTGAATATCAGTTACGAGATTGTAACCAGCCTTGCGGAACACAGGAACCCACTCTTCCTTTACTCCGATTTCAGCCCACTCCTGAGGAGTGCTCTGAGGAATCTTCTTCTCTGGCTTCATCTGTGGGAAGAACAATACGTCTTGAATGCTCTCCTGACCGGTCATAATCATAACCATACGGTCGATACCCATACCGATACCGCTTGTAGGAGGCATACCATATTGAAGAGCGCGAAGGAAGTCGTGGTCGATAATCATTGCCTCATCGTCACCCTTATCAGCAAGTTTCATCTGGTCGATGAAGCGCTGCTCCTGATCAATAGGATCATTAAGCTCAGAGTAAGCATTTGCAAGCTCCTTACCATTAACCATAAGCTCGAAACGCTCAGTAAGTCCTGGCTTAGAACGGTGCATCTTTGTAAGAGGCGACATCTCAACAGGGTAATCAGTGATGAATGTAGGCTGGATATAAGTACCCTCACAGAACTCCCCGAAGAGCTCATCAATAAGTTTACCCTTACCCATTGTCTCGTCTACTTCCATGCCCTTGCTCTTGCAGAACTCACGGATTTCTTCTTCGCTCTTGCCGTTCACGTCGAAACCTGTCTTCTCCTTGATAGCGTCAAGAATAGGAAGACGACGGAAAGGAGCTTTGAATGAGATTACGTTATCACCAACCTTTGTCTCTGGCTTACCGTTTACAGCTACACAGATAGTTTCGAGCAACTTCTCTGTGAAGCTCATCATCCAGTTGTAGTCCTTATACTGCACATAAAGCTCTATGCAAGTGAACTCTGGATTATGAGTGCGGTCCATACCTTCGTTACGGAAGTTCTTACCTATTTCGTAAACGCCTTCAAAACCGCCTACGATAAGTCTCTTCAGATAAAGCTCGGTAGCGATACGCATATACATATCAATGTTAAGCGCATTGAAGTGAGCGATAAACGGACGTGCGCTCGCACCACCTGCGATAGACTGCAAAGTAGGAGTTTCCACCTCAGTGTAGCCGGCATCGTCAAGGAAGCGACGCAATGTAGTGATAGCCTTGGCACGCTTCATGAACACGTCTTTCACGCCATCATTTACCACCAAGTCTACATATCTCTGACGATAGCGAAGCTCTGGGTCGTCAAATTTGTCATAAGCTACGCCATCCTTATATTTCACGATTGGAAGAGGCTTCAAACTCTTGCTAAGCAGAGTAAGGCTCTGCGCATGAACTGAAATCTCGCCTGTCTGAGTTTTGAACACAAAACCTGTTACACCGATAAAGTCACCGATATCAAGCAAGCGTTTGAACACCTTATTATATAAATCTTTGTTTTCATCCGGGCAGATATCATCACGAGTGATATAGACCTGTATTCTGCCCTTTGAGTCTTGTATTTCTGCGAATGAAGCTTTACCCATAACGCGACGGCTCATAATACGACCGGCAATGCAAACCTCACGTTTCTCACCGTCTTTGAACTCGTCTTTTATATCAGTAGAAAATGCGTTAGTTGGATACTCGGCGGCAGGATATGGATCAATACCCATATCACGCAGCTCCTGCAAGCTTTGTCTGCGAACAATCTCTTGTTCGCTCAATTCTAAAACATTCATATAAATCTAATATATTAGTCTATTTTTATTTCTTGATTACAAAGGTAATATAAAAATACGACATATAAAAAAAAGAGGCACAATGATAAACATTATGCCCCTTAATATTAACCAAATTAAAATATTGCTATTTCAATTATGCTTCAGCTGCTTCCTGCTCTGCGGCACGGAAACTTGCCAAATCATCGGCCTTGAAATTCATTACATAAGCGCTGTGGCCGAGAACTTCTTCCTCTGCCATGCGAACGTAAACGTTTGCGCTCTTAGTAAACATCTCAGGCGCGTTTGTAGCGTCGTCGAGGATAAGCAACGACATGATGATGTCGCCAGTCATATCATACAAACGACGAGCCAAGAAGTCGTGCATCTCCTGATTTTCAGCAGCCTTTACATATTCTATAGCTGCCTCATACTTCTCTACCATCTTCTCTACACGAGCACGCAATGGCTTGAGAGCCTCAGCTACCTCATTCTGAAGCATTTCCTTCATGATTCCGAGATAGGTGCCGTTTGTGATATAGCGAACGGCAGCGACAACCTGAAGCTGAGTAGTACCCTCATAGATTGAGAAGATACGAGCGTCACGCATCAAACGCTGGCTCTTATACTCCATAATGAAACCAGAACCGCCATGGATGCTGACAGCGTCGTAAGCATTCTGATTAGCATATTCAGAGTTCATACCCTTAGCCAATGGTGTGAACGCATCAGCCAAGCGGCTATATTTCTTCATTTCCTGACGCTCCTCTGGAGAAAGCTTAGTGTCGCGGGCGATGTCTTCAAGAGCCTTGTAGATATCTACATAGCGAGCTGTCATGTAAAGCAATGAGCGACCAGCATCCAACTTAGCCTTCATGCGAGAAAGCATATCGTAAACAGCAGGGAACTCAATGATTTTCTGACCAAACTGCGCACGCTCCTTTGCATAAGCAAGACCTTCGTTATAAGCCTCCTGCTCTACGCCGACACTCTGAGCAGCGATACCCAATCGAGCACCGTTCATCAATGCCATGACATACTTGATAAGACCCATGCGAGTGTTACCACAAAGCTCAGCCTTAGCATTTTTGTAAACAAGCTCACAAGTAGGTGAACCATGGATACCGAGCTTGTTTTCAATATGGCGAACTGTTACACCACCATTCTCCTTGTCATAGATAAACATTGACAAACCACGACCGTCGTGTGTGCCTTCCTCTGAACGAGCAAGCACCAAATGAATGTCAGAATCACCATTGGTGATGAAACGCTTCACACCGTTCAAACGCCAGCAATTTTCCTTCTCATCATATGTAGCCTTGAGCATAACGCGCTGAAGGTCAGAACCAGCGTCAGGCTCTGTAAGGTCCATTGACATAGTTGCGCCTGCGCATACACGAGGAATATACTTAGCGCGCTGCTCCTCGCTACCAAACTCATAGAGGGTATCGATACAGCTCTGCAAAGACCAGATGTTCTGGAAACCAGCGTCAGCAGCAGAGATTACCTCTGAAAGCATTGAGAATGTTACGTTAGGCAAGTTCAAGCCACCATATCTGCGAGGCATTGAAATACCCCAAAGACCTGCCTTGCGTGTAACTTCCATGTTCTCGAATGTCTTAGAAGCATAAATCATTCTGCCATTCTCCAAATGTGGGCCTTCGAGGTCTACGCTTTCAGAGTTAGGCTCAATCACATTGGCAGCTACATCGCCAGTGATTTCGAGAATACGCTTATAGTTTTCGATAGCGTCCTCGTAGTCTACAGGAGCGTCTTCGAATTTATCCTTGTCAGAGTAGTTGCGCTCTCTTAGCTCAACCACTCTCTTCATCAATGGGTGATGAAGATAAAATTCCAATTCAGGATGATCTGTATAATAGTTTGCCATGATTATTTGCTATTCTTTTTATAATACTTTATGAGCTTTGGAACCACGTCTTCCACATTACCTACTACTACATAGTCGGCAATCTTGTTGATAGGTGCGTCAGGGTCGTTGTTTACAGAGATAATGATACCGCTGTCCTGCATACCTGAGATGTGCTGTATCTGACCAGAGATACCGCAAGCGATGTAAACCTTAGGGTGAACAGTAACACCAGTCTGACCTACCTGACGGTCGGCCTCAACGAAGCCGGCGTCTACTGCGGCACGGCTTGCGCCTACCTCGCCATGCAATTCCTTAGCGAGCACGAACAACTGATCGAAAGCCTCTTTGCTACCCATACCATAACCACCGGCTACTACGATAGGAGCACCCTTCAAATTGTTCTTTGCAGCCTCTACGTGGCGGTCGATCACCTTTACGGCCTTAGCCAAAGGATCGCCAGCAAGATACTTCTCAGCGTCTGGATAAACCACTTCGCCCTTAGCCTTGCCCTCATAGAGAGCCTTCTGCATTACGCCTGAGCGCACTGTAGCCATCTGTGGACGATGGTCAGGGTTTACGATAGTAGCTACGATGTTACCACCGAAAGCAGGACGAATCTGATAAAGCAAATTATCATAATGCTTGCCGCTCTTCTTATCATCATAATCACCGATTTCCAAAGATGTGCAGTCGGCAGTAAGACCACTTGTCAATGAAGAAGAAACTCTTGGACCGAGGTCGCGACCGATAACGGTAGCACCCATAAGAGCGATCTGTGGTTCTTCTTCCTTAAACAAATTGATGATAATATCTGTATGAGGAGCCGATGTGTAAGGGAACAATCCTTCAGCATCGAAAACAAACAATTTATCTACACCATAAGGGAGGATCTGATCTTCCACCTTACCCTTGATACCTGTACCGATAACAATGGCATTGAGGTCTACTCCCAACTGATTAGCGAGTTTGCGACCTTTTGTAAGCAATTCCTGAGAAACTTCAGCAACTGTTGTTTCCTCAATCTCGCAATATACGAATACGTTGTTCATAATTCTTAATTAGCCAATAATCTTTTCGTCCAACAGTTCTTTTACCAATCCCTCTACATCGGCATCGCTACTTGTAAGGGTCTTGCTTTCCTTAGCCTGGAACACGATGTTCTGCACGGCCTTCACCTTTGTAGGCGAACCGCTCAATCCGCACTGTGCCACGTCGCCATCTACATCGGCTACGCTCCACTGGTTGAGAGTGAGATAAGGACGTTCATCATATAGGTAAGCATAAGCATCGCCTTCCTTGCGCTCCATTGGGCAAGTGGCACGCTTATATTTCATCACGAGCTTAGCATTGCAAGGACGACAAGGAGCTGCGCTTCCGTTCACTGTGATTACGCAAGGCATAGGAGCCTCAACGGTCTCTACACCGCCATCAATATGGCGACGAATTGTGAGCTTGCCATTTTCGCACTTCAATATTTCCTCAGCATAAGTCACCTGAGCCAAACCAAGCTTCTGAGCCACCTGAGGGCCTACCTGTGCTGTATCACCGTCGATAGCCTGACGACCACCTATTACTATATCTACATTACCTATTTTCTTAATAGCAGTAGCAAGTGCGTAAGATGTAGCCAAAGTGTCGGCGCCTGCGAAGAGGCGATCTGTAAGCAACCATCCTGTGTCAGCGCCACGATACAAACCCTGGCGAATGATTTCGCCTGCACGTGGAGGACCCATTGTTAGCACACCTACTGTAGAACCAGGGTTCTGATCTTTCAGACGAAGAGCCTGTTCCAATGCGTTCAAATCTTCTGGGTTGAAGATGGCAGGTAAAGCGGCACGATTAACGGTACCTTCTGCCGTCATGGCATCCTTACCTACATTTCTTGTATCAGGTACTTGCTTGGCAAGTACAACAATTTTCAAACTCATATCTATAATATAATTGTGAATTTTCAGTTAGTGGTTTTCCAATCAAATTAGCAAAAACCTTGGCAAAAGTAAGCAAATTATATCTGTTACCAAAGACTTTTTATTAAAAAGTGCACATTCTTATATTCTTTGTGCACAAAATTAAGAAAATGTGCAATTATATATAATGTGTAATTATGCGAATAAACACAGAGCGACACTCTCATCACGAGAATGCCGCTCTTTCTATTATAATATATTTGTGAAGTTCGGTCGCCAAATATTATCCATTCACTAATGAATAATCTGCTATTCAATAGGCGACCATAATAGAATCAATGTCCCACATACTCACCAAATATAATGGAGAATTTTAATATGTACGTTTAGTTAGAAAGCGAGAACAGGGCGAACACGTGATCCCTTTGTCTTTATATTTGGAATAGAAAAGAATTCACA
>JAIKZG010000026.1 GCA_024682415.1 Prevotella sp. | reverse complement strand
CGAATGTTTTCCATGAAGCGTTTTGAGCTTGATTTCCCTCTGCGCCATCCACGATATGTTATTGAGAACGTGAAATATAAGGAGCGTTTCTATATCGTTTATGGTTGGAACAAATGGGTGAAAGTGGCTAATTCGCTTGAGGAATTATGGCTCAATATAAAGGTGGGCAACTTCAAGAGAATCATAGAAGCTGTGAAGCACCGCGTGAAAGTGTGGTGCGGAGCGTATAAGTTTGGGTAAGCTAAGCCTTGTATATCTGCTTTTCACGTAATCAGATAGGGCAAAGGAAATCCCCCTTTGCCTTACTTCAAAAAAAATATGCCGCAACTCTCAACGAGCTACGGCATAAATTTTTATGTTTAACTTTAAAAATTTCTTTTTCAATCGACCTAAACCTCACGGTCTAAGCCCATCATCCGTTAAACATCTTGATTTACCTTAAAACTAATAACTAAAAACCTAAATCTATTACTACTAACCTAAACAATCTATTAACCTTTTGACATTGCAAATTTACGATGAATTTGAATATGATGCAATAGTTTGAACCAAAAAAACGATTCTTTTTAGCGTTTTTTTACTCATATTTACAATCTTATTGCTATTTTTTGTGCTAAATTTGCTTGCTACATATAAAATAATGGTATAAAGTAAACTCAAAAACTTTAAATGAAAAACTTACTAATCAGCGCCGCCCTCACAATGATTTCTTCGGCGGCAATGGCTCAGTTTGATTCGGCGCCTGCTTTCCCGGGCGCAGAGGGTTTCGGACGCTATGTCACAGGCGGACGTGGCGGAAAGATTGTCCATGTCACTAATCTCAACGATCATGGCGCAGGCTCTTTTCGTGAGGCTGTGCATGGAGATGAAAAGAAGATTGTGGTTTTCGACGTGGGCGGTATTATCGCTCTGGAATCGGAGCTGAAGATAGGAAAAAACACTACTGTGGAGGGGCAGACAGCTCCTGGCGAGGGCATTACATTGAGATACTTCACTGTGCGTCCGCAGAGCAACAACATCGTGCGCTTCTTGCGTTTTCGCCACGGCGAGGAACGACAGGCGGATGATGGCAGCGACGCAATTTGGAATAATCATCAGACGGGCATAATCATCGACCATTGCTCAATGAGCTGGAGTCTTGATGAGCTTGCGTCATTTTATGATAACAACAACTTCACAATGCAATGGTGCGCTTTGGGTGAGGCACTGAACGCAGGTCATTCCAAGGGCGAACATAGCTATGGCGGAATATGGGGAGGAAAGCTCGCGAGTTTTCATCACAACTTCCTGCTTCACATGATTAACCGCGTGCCGCGTTTCTGTGGCGCTCGTTATCAGTGGGGCGGCTATACAAATAATCATAAGTATGGCGAATATAATTGGCAGACGCCTGTGCAGGCAGAGATTGTAGATTTCCGTAATTGCGTGATGTATAACTACACGGGAGGATGCTACGGCGGTCCGGGCGGAGGATATGTAAACATGGTGAACAACTATTTCAAGGCAGGCCCCGCAAAGACAAGCAATAAGACTGTAACAACCGTAACGGTGGGAGCTCCAGGCAATTCAGCCGGACATCCTGAGGCGTGGGGAATGACAAGTCGCTATTATATTAAAGGTAACTACGTTACAGCCGCTGGCAATAACGCGAGAAACTACGACTGGACAGGCGTGAAATATGATTCAGGCACGTTTGAGATTGATGGCGAGAAATGGAGTCTTGACACTCTGAATCTTTATGGCTCAAATGAGGTGCATAAAAACAACGCTAACGGCAAGCCTTGCATTCGCATAAAGATGGACGCGCCTGTGACGAGCGGTGATGTGACTACTCATTCCGCAGAGACTTCTTATAATAAGGTGTTGGCATTCTCTGGTGCTTCTTATCATCGTGATAATGTGGATTCTCGTTTCGCAGATGAGGCAAGGAATGGAACTTATACTTACGAGGGAAGTGAGCATGGATATAAGGGCATTATCTACAAGGTGGCTGACCAAGGAGAATACAGCCTGCCGACAGCAAGCCGTGGCGCTGATTTCGACACCGACAGAGATGGCATGCCCGACGAATGGGAGAGAGCCAACGGACTGAATCCTGACGACGCGAGCGACGCAAAGGCATATACTCTCGACGCAAGAGGATATTACACTAATGTAGAAGTGTATTGCAACAGCATCGTGGAGCACATTATGAAAGCTGGAAATGCTGACGCTGAAACCACCTTTGAGGAATATTATCCTGTGCTCAACACTACGGCTATTAATAATGTAAGCGTGGACGGTAAAGACCGCAAGGCGGAAAAAGTTTACACACTTGGCGGCTACGCAGGCAATAATATAGGCGTGAAGGGGGTATATATAAAAGGTGGAAGGAAATATATCTCTAAAATGATTTGAAACGAAATAAAGCTTTTTAGGTTTTAATTATTGATGATTTGTCCTGCTTTTGGTTTTAATATGAAACTAAGGGCAGGACTTTTTGTATTTTTCCTCGTTTATGCTTTCTGTTTTACGTTTTTCTGCTAACTTTGTCGAAAGTTTTTAAAAAAGAATATACAACACAGACAAAACAGAATATAGAACTATGGCATTGATAAACGAACATTATCTCAAACTCTCTGATAATTATCTGTTTCAGGATATAGCCAAGAAGGCAAACGCTTTTCGTGTTTCTCATCCAAAGGTGAGAGTGATAAGCTTGGGCATTGGCGATGTCACGCGTCCTCTCGCTCCTGCTGTAGTAGAGGCAATGCACAAGGCGGTGGACGATATGCTGCATGAAGATACTTTTCATGGCTATGGCCCTGAGCGCGGTTACGACTGGCTGCGCGAGGCTATCGTGAAGCACGACTATGGAGCGCGCGGTATTCACATCGACCCTAACGAGGTGTTCATAAACGATGGCGCGAAGAGCGACACTGCCAATATCAGCGATATTCTTAGGTGGGATAACAACGTGGGAATTACCGACCCTGTATATCCTGTTTACATCGACTCCAACGTGATGTGGGGCAGGGCAGGACGATTGGAAAACGGGAAGTGGAGCAACGTAACCTATCTGCCGTGCACTGCTGAGAATGATTTCGTGCCACAGATTCCCGACCATCGTGTAGACATGATTTATCTGTGCTATCCTAACAACCCTACGGGCACTGTGCTCACCAAAAATGAGCTTCGCAAATGGGTGAACTATGCCATTAAAAATGACACCATCATTCTATATGACGCTGCTTATGAGGCTTACATCAAGGACGACAGTATTCCTCATTCTATATACGAGATAAAAGGGGCGCGCAAGGTAGCGATAGAATTCCGCAGCTATTCTAAGACTGCTGGCTTCACGGGAGTGAGATGTGGCTACACTGTTATTCCAAAGGAGCTGACGGCTGCTTCATTAAGCGATGGCTCGCGCATAGGGCTGAATCATCTGTGGGACAGACGACAGGGCACTAAGTTCAACGGCGCAAGCTATATTTCTCAGCGTGGGGCGGAAGCTATCTACACCCCGGAGGGAAAGCAGCAGATAAAAAGCAACATAGATTACTACATGGGCAACGCTGCCATAATGCACGAGGCTCTTACGGGAATAGGGCTTAAAGTGTATGGCGGACTCAACGCTCCTTATCTGTGGGTGAAGACTCCTGACAATGCTTCGAGCTGGAAGTTTTTCGAGCAGATGCTTTATGCCACAGGAGTGATATGCACTCCTGGCGTGGGCTTCGGTCCTTCTGGTGAGGGCTACATACGCCTTACTGCTTTCGGCAAGCGTGAAGACTGCGAGGAAGCCATGGAGCGCATCACCAAGTGGTTGAGATAAAACAGCCTGCCACATGATATATTACATATAGAAGTCTCGTTAGCTTATCGCAAGTTTAACGAGGCTTTTCTTATATTATGCTGTTTGGGCAATCGTTATTTCTTTCTCACATCTATTACTTCACCTGTTATTGGCTGTGTCATTGTGTTGATGGAGTAGAGAGCCACCTTTTCTGCTGTGAGAAGAGTTTCCAAAGGTTCGCTGCCGAAATTCTTTGTGCGCATAGGAGTATGTGTGCGCTCAGGGTCAATACAGTTGATTCTCACTTTCGCTTCGCTCCATTCCTCGGCGAGAGCCTGCACAAGGTTTACTATTGCTGCTTTCGTGGCTGAATATACGCTGTACATCGCTCTGCCGCGAGTGTAGCTGCTTGATGTGTAGAGGATGAGTGAGCCGTGAGTTTCTTTCAGATATTCATAACCTTCTTTCGCCACTATGAACGCGCCATTGATGTTTACCTTTATGCTTGTCTCGATGTCTTCATATTTCATGTTGGCAAGTGGCTCTTTTATCAGAATGCCAGGAGTAGAAACAATGTAGTCTATTTTGCCTGATTTGTATGCCACGTCGGCCAATGCTTCTTTCACCTGTTCGGCGTTGGAAACGTCTACGCCGTTCTGTGAACGACTGAATGAATAGACTATCGCGCCGTGCTCCTTGCATATCTTTACTACTTCTTCGCCAATGCCGTAGCTTCCGCCGAATACTACGACAACTTTCTTCGTGAGCTTCTTTGTGAGTTTGCTCTCGTCGTCAAGTTCATCGGTAATGCTCTTTAGCTGGAATAGTTTGTCAATAAGGAATAAGTCCTCTTTGTAGGTGAGCTTCATGTTGAACACTTCGCCTTTCACCAAGTAGACTTTTTCATTTGGCAGATAGTTTACTACGATGCCACAATCGTCGGTGGCTTTCAGATTAGGATCTTTCAATGCGTTGCGATAAGCCTCGCGTATAGTTTCCAGCTTGAAAGCCTGAGGTGTCTGTCCGTTTCTAAGTTGGGCGCGGTCAGGTATTTCTGATATCGTGTTGTCGTCGGAAGCTTTAATGATTGTGTCGGTGGTTGGTATTACCACGTCTACGGCGTTGTGCTCTTTCAGCGCATTTATGCAGTCGGTGATGATGCGATGAGTGACGAGCGGTCTTACTGCGTCGTGGAAAATAAGGTTTACATTTTCTTTGTCTTCATAAGCTCTTATGGCAGCCAAGCTTGAGTCGTAACGCTCTTTGCCGCCCATAAGAATCTTTTTCACTTTGTCGAAGTGATTATTGTTTACAATGTTTTCAATGTCGCCGACATAATTTCTGTGCACCACTACGGCTATCTCGTCAATCTGTGGATGGCTTTGGAATACATCAATAGTGTGTTCTATCACCATTTTCCCTGCCACTTTAAGAAACTGCTTAGGAGTGTCGGCTCCAAGCCTTGTGCCTTTTCCTCCTGCCAATATGACTGCTATATTCATTCTTTTTGCTTTATTTTAATTCAAAGGTACGACAAAATTATTGATTATGCCGTGTAAAGCTTGATTTATTTTTCAAAATACAATAGGCATGAAATCTGAATTTTATATAGATATATGCTTTGCAGGGGTGATATGTAATGCCAAATAAAGTATTTTAACTTATTGTTTAAAAGTATTATTTGCCATATTTCTTATTTTTGCATCATCTATGCTTAATTATAAGTTTGCATTTAAAATAGCTATTATTCCGATACTTCTTCTTTGTCTTTCTTGTAATGAACAAGAAAAAGAAAGATATATGGAGATAGACAATCGGGAACTTAAAAAGGAATTAGCTTTTTATGCTGATTCCTTCATGTCTGTTCATAAGAATGAAGATTTTGTTATAAGGGTTTACAGTAGAAACATAAACGATACTTTGCAGAGATATACTATATCTGACGAGATAGATTATAATATGCGGAATGGTTGTCCATATAACTTTAAAAGCAGAATCAAGGATATGGATATATTGTTTGTAATGTGGAATGCAGATCCTAATCAATCGCTGGCGGTGATTCCTATTTTTAAATTGGATAGCGCAGGCGTGGCTGAAGAAGCAAGAAGGTATTTCCCGAAGATATATAAGAAATATGGTATGAAGGATTATAGAAACCTTGTGATTATATATGAGCCAGAGTTGATACATCTTACTTTCTTGCGAAACAAGCTTATCGGAAAATACAAGATGCGAGGAATGCCCGGGGATCGTGTTCCTGTTTGTGTTAATAAGAAGATTATTTACATATAAAGACAAGAACTTAATATAAGGTATACATCATAGGAAAATAGGGCTTATTGTTTCTCCTTTCTGTGACAATTCTTCTATGATTTCACGCTTCCATGCACGTTTCTTTTCTATCGATTGCTTGAATCTATCTAATGCGGATAGCTTCTGCTTGTTGTTTGTCTTATCCATATTACTTCTTATTAATTGTCTTTATGTATTGCAAATGTACATATATTATTTGATAATGCAAAAAGCGCGTTTCGTATTAGCCCGAAAAGCATTACTTTTGCAAATATATTAATCATGATGCTGATGGAGGGCGCGATGGGGAACGAATACTCATGGCAGACAATTCATCAGAATAAAGACTACGAATTATGACTTCAGCTCAGAGAGCGATACAGCAACAGAAGATATTGCTGCAGATGGAATACGCTGCCGAGAGAGAAGCCTTTCGCAAACAGACCGAGACAACAGGGCTGGCGCGAAAGGTGAAGCGAGGCGACGCATGGTTTCCTCTGTCGGTGAGCAAGACTTATTATAACTCACTCAACCAAAAGGTGGTGGAGGTGACGCGAAACAGCGACAATGACATAGAACATAACTTTGAATTCGGCAGGCCCGTGGCTTTCTTCAAGGTGAGCGGAGGCGAACTGAAAGCTGATGGCGAGAAAAGCAAGGCGAAGATTACTTACAGCTCGTTTACGGGAATGGTGAGCTATGCGGATGATAACCGCATGGCAATCGTGGTGCCCGACAGTGTAGACGTGATGACGGTTCTCGCCGGGGAGAACGTGGGCGTGCAGCTGTATTTCGACGAAACCACTTACAAACTGATGATGGATGCACTCGGAAGAGTGGAAAACGCTAACGGCAACCGCCTGGCTTACCTACGCGACTTGTTCTACTCATCTAAGCCGGCGCAGCATTTCACGTTCAAACCGATGGCCTTCCCTTGGCTCAACGACGCGCAGGCACAGGCTGTGAATGAGGTGTTGAGGGCGAAAGATGTGATGGTGGTGCATGGCCCTCCGGGAACTGGCAAGACCACGACTCTCGTAGAGGCAATCTTTGAAACGCTTCACAGGGAGAGCCAGGTGCTCGTATGCGCGCAAAGCAATATGGCGGTAGACTGGATTAGCGAGAAGCTTGTCGACCGTGGGATAAGCGTGCTGAGAATTGGCAACCCGAAGAAGGTGACAGACCGCATGCTGTCGTTTACTTACGAGCGGCAGTTTGAGTCGCACCCCGATTACCCAACGCTTTGGAAGATACGCAAGACCATCAGGGAAATGCGGAGTCAGCGAAAGGGGCGCACCGACTCTTTCCACCAGAAGATGGACAGGCTGAAATCAAGAGCCACCGAGCTGGAGATACGCATCAACGCCGAGCTGTTTGGCGAAGCTCGCGCCATAGTTACCACTTTGGCAGGCTCTGCCAACCGACTGCTTGAAGGCATGAAATTCGGCACGCTGTTTATCGATGAGGCTGCTCAGGCTTTGGAGGCTGCGTGCTGGATTCCGATAAGGCGCGCCACAAGAGTGGTTTTTGCCGGCGACCATTGCCAGCTGCCGCCTACTGTGAAGAGTATGGCAGCATTGAAGGGCGGACTGGGAAAGACGCTCATGGAGCGCATTGTAGAAAACAAACCTGAGGTGGTGACGTTGCTCACTATGCAGTATCGCATGAACGACGCTATAATGAAATTCTCAAGCGACTATTTCTACAGCGGAAAAGTGGAGAGCGCGCCACAGGTGAAACATCGTGGCATTCTCGACTATGATATTCCGATAACGTGGGTAGACACCGCGGAGCTTGGCACAGCGGAACAGTTTGTGGGCGAGAGCTTCGGGCGAATAAACCAAAAGGAGGCTACTCTTGCCGTAGACACTTTGCAGGAATATCTGCTTAAGATAGGCAAGCAAAGGCTCACGGATGAGAATATCGACGTGGGAATAATATCTCCTTATCGCGCCCAGGTAGGCTTGCTCCGACGGCTAATCAAGGAGCGTGCCGACATGAAACCATTGAAACGCTTCGTAAGCGTGAACACTGTGGACGGTTTTCAGGGGCAGGAGAGGGACATTATCGTTATCTCGCTCGTGCGCTCGAATGAAAACGGAGAGATAGGCTTCTTGCGCGACCTCAGGCGAATGAATGTGGCGATAACTCGCGCCCGCATGAAGCTCATCATTGTGGGCGACTCCTCCACGATGACAAGGCATCCTTTCTATAAGAAGCTTTTTGACTATGTGAATGAAATATGCGCTCGTGTCTATTGACACGGACGCATATTTTTTTTATATTTGCTGCAATATGTAACTCGTTAATAACTAAAGGATATGAACAAGAAGCACATATATATGAAACCTATTCTTGCCGTAAGAGAGCTTTGGCTGAAGGGAATTATAGCCGAAAGCAATGTGCCTTCTCACGATGAATACAGCGACCAGCCGCAGAAGTCGAAGGGAGATTTCTTTGATGATTTTCCTGCCGATGAGTCTTTTGAAAGCGGATGGGATTAGCTCGTGCGTGATAAGGAGAAAGGTAATGAAACATAGTTAAAACAAAGGGACTTTTATTATGCGGAAACTCATGTTGTTGCTTTCCGTGCTTTTGGCGTGTACGGAAATGTGTGCCCAACATCTTCTGCCTAAGATGGATCGTGGCGTGGTAGCCGTGAAGCGTGGCGGAAACTTGGCGCGCTATGGCGTGAAGGGCAACCTGATATCGTGGCGAAAGTTTGCTCAAGAGCCGGAAGACGCTCAGTATAAAGTGTATATCAATGGCGTGCTTGCCACTACTACCAGCAAAACTAATTATGCCCCGGCTGCGCTCAATGATGGCGACGTGGTGAAAGTGGTGCCGGTGTTTGGCGGTGTAGACCAAGAGTCGCTGAGCGGCACGTTCACCAAGCAGGCTTCCAACGATATGCCATGCCAGTTTATGAGCATAACGTTCAACGAGAGCGTAGCTTCCCCCGATGATTACGACTGCAAATATGCCTGGCCGATAGACCTCGATGGCGACGGAGAGTTTGACTGGGTGGTGGCGCAGATTTCACGCAACGAACTCGTTAATCCAAGCCTTGTGCAGGCTTACCTCAGCGATGGCACTTTCCTTTGGAGCGCGAAGATGAGCCCTAACGTGTACATCTGCAAAGGACAGAACGACATGGTGACGGTGGCGGATATGGACTGCGATGGCAAGGGCGAGGTGATAATAAAGAGTTCCGACGGCACGCAGTTTTGGAATCATTCGGCAGGCACTTATGGCAAGTATGCCAATTTCAGCACGTCGGCAGACACTGATGGCGATGGCATCGTAGACTATAAATGGCGCATTGGCAGCAGCGACACCCGAAGTGATATCTACACGGGCGAATTGATACCGCCTTTCTATATAAGCATAATTGATGGAATGACGGGCGAGGAAAAGGAATGCGCTGAGCTGAACTATTCTGAGGCCACAGACGGATATGACCAATATTCACGCACTAATCGCAGCCGATATATGACTGACAACGGTGGTGAGGAATACGCTTTCATGGGCGGACATTTCGCTATCACCTACGATGATGGCATTCACCCAATGCTGATGGCGGAATGTCTCGACAGACTTACCACTAACGCAGGCTCTGAATACGCTGGTCACCACAACTATGTGTTTGCCTTTGGATACGACTGGACGAGTGGCACGCCTACTAACTTCCGACATCTCTACACATGGAGTCGCAACGACAAGAGCCCTGGCCCGCGGAATTCCATCAGCTGCGAGTGTGCGATGTAGATGGTGACGGCAGAGAGGAGATGCTGCAGGGTGGCTTCGGAGTAAACACCAAGAAGGGCATGGTGTTCAGCGCGGGCATTGGGCATGGCGACCGTTTCCGCGTGAGCGACCTCGATCCCGACCGTCCGGGACTGGAAACTTATGCCGTGCAGCAGGAAGATTTGCTGGGACAGATGATTTACGACGCTGCTACGGGCGAACATCTGCACGACTGGTATATGACGGAGATTATTGATGTGGGTCGCGGAGAGTGCATGGACATCGACAGCACAGCCAAGGGCTATGAGCTATTCAGCATTATCAATGGCAATGTTTACGATTGCAAAGGCAACGTGCTGCAAGGCATTACCGCTCCTTATCCTTACGAGGGAATATGGTGGAGCGGCAGCCGACTGAGAGACAACTTCGCTTCTCCGGGCGGCAAAAACTACACGACAAATATAAACATCGAGAAAGTGTTGGGAGGCGAGAGGTATTTCGAGATTTCACGTGAATGCGATTGGAACATTCATGCGGGGCCTGCCGTTAGACCAATGTTTATAGGCGACATCATAGGCGACTGGCGCGAGGAGTTCGTGGTTTTATATAATCCTGGCGGAAGAAACATGGGCTTGAGGGGATTTTCCACCAATTATCCTACCGAAAACAGCATGTATTGCCTTCAAGAAGACGCTCATTATCATGGCGACTGCACCACCAGAGGTTACTACCAGAGTCCTAACACCTCTTTCTATCTCGGCGGAGGTATGCCTTATCCTCCGTTGCCTTCAAGCATGGTCACTGATCTGCGTTGGAGGGGTGGAAACGCGTGGGACAATTCCGCAAGCAACTTCACTACATTCGACCTAAAGACTTCCGCCACGTTTGCCGACGGCAAGAGCGTGATGTTCGACATCTCGGGCGATTCTACTCAAATCATTCACCTCACGTCTACCGTTGCTCCATCGGCTACTTATTTCATGGTGCCGCGCGAGCATACATATAATATATCCGGCGGAGGAGCGATTGGCGGCACGGGCGAGATTTGGAAAAGCGAGTGGGGCACGGTGAACATCAACGCCAATTTCACAACATCGGGCAAGACGGTCGTTAGCGATGGCATTCTCAATCTCAACGGAAGAATAGAAGGCCCGCTGTCGCTGCGCGCTAAAGGCACATTGGGCGGCAACGTGAGGTTGAATGGTAACGTTTCTTTTGAGGGCGCGCTCAACTATGATGGCTGCCGACTTTCTCCGGGCACTCCTTCGGGATATGGCAAAATGCTGCTGAGCAAGGCTTTGAACATAAACCGCCCGATTTACGTAGAGAGCAACATCGGCGATAATGGCATTTGCGATACCCTTCGCTGCCTTGAGGCAATAAGCATACCTGATACCATTGCGTTTACTATTCTTGCTAAAAGTAATAAAAATTCAGAGCTTGCAGGCACTTATACATTGATGCAAGCCTCTGGCGGACTTTCTGTGAACGCTGCGAAGGTGGGCATTCGCAATCTCGTGGGAATGCCTTACGAAGTTTCAGCTACAGACACGAGCATTGTGCTCACCATAAGGAGCGCACGCGATGCGGAAGTGAATGTAAAGTGGGCAGGCACTGTAAACGACAAGTGGGACTACCTTACCGAGAATTTCACGAGCAATTCTGCGGCTACGGCTTTCGTAAAAAATGACAGGGTTTTGTTTGCTGATGATGGCGCAGTAAATTCAGTGGTTTTAAATCAAAAGATGGTGCAGGACAGCATCACTTTCAACATCGCTGATAAGTTCACCCTTTCGGGCGTAGGCGGCATTTCGGGCAAAGGCTCATTGGTGAAGATGGGCAGCGGCGAGCTTGTTCTAAATCTTGACAACAGCGACTACACGGGAGCGACACTCATAAAGGGCGGCACGCTTTCCATAAACTCAATATGAAAGGCAGGCAAACTAAGCTCTTTGGGCAGCACTGCTACTGACGCTTCTTTGCTTCAAATCCTCGGCGGAAGGCTTACCATCAACAATGAAAATGTGTTTACCGACCGCGAGATTCATATCAGCGATTCAGCGTTCTTGAATATTCCTCGCAGCGATGGTTTCCTCACTCTCGGTGGCAAGATAAGTGGCACTGACGGCATTCTCATTAAGGAGGGAAATGGCCAGCTCAATTTCTTCTACAATGGACTTAATCCTATTAAGAAACTTATCTTGCGAGGAGGCACAATCGGGCAGGGCGAGAAGGGCGCAACTCTCGGCACAATACCAGTTTCGGTGGAAGGCAATTCCAAAATTATTCTTATAATGAACACTGAGATTGCGACTGCTCCACGCTATAACCACCCTACGGAAATTGCCGACACGGCTTCGCTCACATTCAATTCCGTTCGTCGTGGATTTATAGAGGGTAGCTTCACGGGCGGTGGCAGCCTGAACATTTTGACAGGGCGCAGTCAGGATATTCCTCGCTTCGACATCTGCCCCGACCTCAGTCAGTTCCGTGGCAATCTCTACAGCGCGGGCTACACCCGATTTATCAACACTTCTACCGACCTTAGCCGTACCACGCTTTCGCTCGGCGACGGAGCTTCTTTCATTTATTACACTCGTGGCACAAGCAACGAGCCTGATGTTACGATGCAGCTCGGCAGCCTTACCGACGCCATTGGCAGCTCAGCTTTTACCGCGCAGCCATCTTTCGGTGGAAGCAAGCTCACGGCTTACATCGGCAGCAAAAATGAGGACGCCACTTTCTCCGGCACGCTTAAAGCCAAGAAGATTTACAAGGTGGGCAGCGCAATGCTTACTCTCAAAGGCACTTCGAGCACATCGCCAATAGAAGTGGTGAATGGTGCTTTGGCAGTGGAAAACGCGTCGGGAGTAGTCACCTCCGACACCATAACCGTAGATACCACAGCCACGATTTGCGGCAGCGGCACGGCAAAGTATATTCGCCTAAAGCGAGGTTCTCACATTTCTGCCGGCACTTCAGCTTCGTCTACCTCTGTGCTCAATGTTTCTTCGGGCATGTCATCCATTGGGGCGCATTATCATGTAAAAATCGCTTCGCCATCGGATTACGACATTATCAATGTTGAGGCTGGTGAGGTTACGCTCAGTGAAGACACGATTGCCATTTCATTGCTCAGTGGCGCGACCCTCAGCCGTGGCGACACCTTGAAGCTGTTCAGCGGAGTGAAGCCTACCACGGCTGCAAATATCTTTGTAAAAGATGACGCATATCTCTGGTCTACCGAATATCTCACCACAAAGGGCGCAATCGTGTGCCTTGGCCCTCGCATTGGCATTCTCGGTGTGGGCGAAGAGGGCTATTCCACATATTACACAGACCGTCCTTTCATCGTTCCGTCAGATGTGAAAGTGGGCATTGTCGACAACGTGTCGAGCGAGAGCATAGCTATCAACTATCTTTATAATGAGGGCGACATCGTGCCAGCCTCTACAGGCGTGATTATTCGCAGCTCTTCTGGCGATTACAACTTCACATTTGTGGCAGACGCGCTATCGCCTGCCCCTCCGGCTACAAACTATCTGCACGGCACTCTTACCGACCAGCTTATCAGTGCGCTCCCTGGCTACTATTATTACAAACTTTCCAACGCTTCCGACGGTACCAACTTCGGCTTCTATTGGGGCGAGCCCTCTGGCGGTGCATTCATCAATAAGGCGAACAAGGCATATCTCGCTGTTCCGTCGCATATAGGTGGAGCAAAGGGTTTTGCCATCGATCTCTCCACAGGTCTCAGTGGCATTTCCCTCGATGGCCATGCCGACAACGCCATCTACACCCTGTCTGGCGTCCGCCTTTCTCTCCCCGAAAAAGATTTGCCAAAGGGCATCTACATCATCGGCGGCAAAAAGAAAGTCGTGAAATAGATGATATTTATCCTTTGGATTTCTGAAGAAGATGGTGGAATAGGTGATATTTATCCTTTGGATTTTTGAAGAAGATGGTGGAATAGGGGATATTTATCCTTTGGAATTTAGATGAAGATAGTGAATTATGGTAACTCTTTTCATTGGAATTTAGATGAAGATGATTAATTATGGTATCTCTTTTCCTTGGAATTTAAATGAAGATAGTGAATTATGGTAACTCTGTTCATTTGAGTTTCTCTAAAGATGGTGAAATATGGCATTTCTTCTTATTGAATGAAAAATAAGATGGTGGAATATGGTAACTCTGTTCATTGAATGAAAAATAAGGTAATGAATTATGGTATCTTTGTTCATCAAGTAAAAAATAAGATAATGAAACGTAGTATAAATGTCTATTCGATTTTAAATTAGTATCGTTTAGGGGTGTCGCTTTCTTTGCGCGCCCCTTTTTTCATAAACTTCCCTTGGTAGTAATCCCCATTTCCTTTCTTCGAGCCAATCTCCCATTGTAAGTTTTGCCCATATTTCCTTTTTGAGCATAACTCCCCTTGGTAGCAATGCTTAATTTCCTTCTTTGAGCAATTTCCCCCTTGGTATTTTTGCCCATAATTTGTTTTTGAATAAAATTCCCATCGGTAGTTATCTTCCTTTTTCTTCTTTGAGCAAAATTCCCCTTTGTATTTCCCCCATTCTTCGTTATTCGATAATTCCTCCCCTCGAATGTTCCTCCTATCATGCAAGTTTTGAGCATTCCTTCTATTGGAGGTTTCCCCCATTCTTCGCTATTCGATTATTCCTCCCCTCGAATGTTCCTCCCATCATGCAAGTTTTGAGCATTCCTTCTATTGGAGGTTCTGCCCATTCCTCGTTATTCGAGCATTCTCCCCCTCGAAAACTCCTTCCATCATATAAGTATTGAGCATAATTTCCTCCATAAGTCCCTCTCGAATCAAGTTTTTCAGCTTCTATTCCCATTTGAAGGTATGTTTGTTTCCTTTCGCGCGCGTATAAATAATATAATGTGAAGTCCTTGTCTATTGTAATAAAACAAGAAAAGATGAATAAAAAAAGCATTTTTTTCTTTGGAAAGTTTGGAGGATATACCAAAAACCTCTACCTTTGCACTCGCTTTTAAGGAACAACGCTCAACGATACTTAAACTAAGTTATTGAGAGTTAAATACTTAGGCGAAAAGATAAGAGTTCTTTGACAAGATTTACATAAACAGACG
>JAIKZG010000012.1 GCA_024682415.1 Prevotella sp. | reverse complement strand
AATGCAAAAAATAACAAATCTTTTAGTGGCTTTTCTTGCTGTCTTATTTATATCTTGCTCAGACGATGAAAAGAAATATTCACCAGAATTTGCTTCCGTATTTTCATCTGACGTGTTGCTCTCTGTTACGGATGAAGCTGGTAATGATTTGCTTGCCGACAAAGATATGGAAAATAACGTAAGCATATATGGTGGACTATCGAAAAGGAACATAGGTTTTGATATGAAATCTTTATCTTTGGATGCTCAAAAAATTGAAAGCACAGACGGCATAGATATCGTTCCGCAGAATTTCCATATAGGAAAGCCTTTCAACTATATCTCATTTGGAGCCGATTTGCCTAATTCAGCCGATATGGAATTTCATGATTTTGGAGATAATATTTTCGGATATGGCACGTCTACGATGATTGTAAGCGTAAAAGGCAGAAGAATAAAGTTGCTGTGCCATTACAAGGAGAATATCAGATTAAGTAATGGTGAAATATTTTATGGCAATTGTTCTTTAAATCTCCGGGAAATTGAGATTGACGGTAAATATTATAATGCCAAATATTATCCTGGCGATTTGGTATTGTGCCTAACGCTAAGTGGCAATACGCTGAAAGTAGACACGAAGTAACAAGACGTCTCGGCAGAAAAAATAAATTATTCAATTTGTATTTCATTTGCACTACCTTTAAAGAAGGTAGGCGGCGTTTCGGAAATAAAAATGAATAAATTCATTTTGAATTTCCCTCAACTTGCACTACCTTTGCGAAAACAATATATACTATAAATATGGACGCAAAGGAACTTTTAGCAGAGCAACTGCTCAAAATCAAGGCAATCAAACTTCAACCAAACGACCCTTTCACATGGGCTTCAGGATGGAAATCTCCATTCTACTGCGATAACCGCAAGACGCTTTCTTATCCTTTTATTCGCACATTGGTGAAAAACGCTATGGTAAGCGATATCCTCAACAACTTCACTGAAGCTGAAGCTATCGTGGGCGTAGCTACTGGCGGCGTGCCTCAGGGCGCACTCGTGGCTGATGAGCTGAACTTGCCTTTCGGATATGTGCGCAGCAAACCAAAGGATCACGGCATGGGCAACATGATAGAAGGCGACGTAAAGAAAGGCGCAAAGGTTGTGGTGTGCGAAGACTTGGTTTCTACGGGCGGCAGCTCACTGAAAGCTGTGGAGGCTTTGCGCGAAGCTGGCTACGACGTTATCGGAATGGTGGCTTCTTACACATATCAGTTTGATGTAGCAAAGGAGGCTTTCAACAATGCCAATGTGAAGCTCGTCACCGTGACCGATTATGAGCACGTGGTAAAGCAGGCTTTGGCTTCAGGATATATCAAGGAAAGCGACGTGGAGACTCTTCACGCTTGGCGCAGCAACCCTTCTCAGTGGGGCAAATAAACTATCTCTCACGGATTTCACAGATAACACAGATAATAACTTCTCACAGATAATAATTTAGGCTATCACAGATTCCACAGAATTCACAGATAATAAAAAAATCTGTGCTATCCGTGAAATCTGTGAGAAACAAAAAGAATCTGTGAGAAATATAAAAGCATTAAGAAATGAGCAAATTTGAAAGCAGCGTAAGACAGATACCTTACCCTCAGCAGAAAGTTTACGACACGCTGAGCAATCTTGAGAATCTGGCTAAGATACGCGACCGCATACCGGCAGACAAACTGCAGGACTTCTCTTTCGACAACGACTCTATCACGGTGAAGGCAGCCCCAGTAGGCGAAATAAAGATGCACATCATCGAGAGAGAGGAGCCGAAGACGATAAAGTTTGAGACAGAGAAAAGCCCCGTGCCTCTTAACTTCTGGATTCAGTTGCTGCCTGTCACTGCCGACAGCTGCAAGATGAAGCTGACGGTAAAGGCAGAGCTTAACCCTTTCATCGCGGGCATGGTGAAAAAACCTTTGCAGGAAGGTATCGACAAGATAGCCGACGCGCTTGAAAGAATAAGCTACTAAGGAGATAACAAAAAACAATTCATAATAAATCTATAACATAAGAGAGGAGAGACAACTATTATGGCTAACAAATTATGGGAAAAAGACTTTGAAGTGAACAAACAGATTGAACGCTTCACAGTGGGCAGAGACCGCGAGATGGACTTGTATCTCGCAAAATACGATGTGATGGGCTCTATGGCTCATATCACCATGCTCGAAACTATAGGACTGCTGAATAAGAAGGAACTGAAAGTGCTCCTCAGCGAACTGAAAAACATCCTCGCGCTATGCGAAAAGGGTGAGTTCAAGATAGAGGAAGGAGTGGAAGACGTTCATTCTCAGGTGGAACTGATGCTTACTCGCAAACTTGGCGACATGGGCAAGAAAATCCATTCAGGCCGCTCACGCAACGACCAGGTGCTGCTCGATCTGAAACTCTTCACCCGTAATGAGCTGCGCAGAATAGTAGGCGACGTGAAATCTCTCTTCGACGAGTTGCAGCGCAAGAGCAAGCAATATAAGGACGTGCTCATGCCAGGCTACACTCATCTGCAAGTGGCAATGCCAAGCTCTTTCGGGCTATGGTTTGGCGCTTATGCCGAGAGCCTCGTAGACGATATGGTGTTCCTTCAGGCTGCTTATCGCATCACCAATCGCAATCCTCTCGGCTCAGCGGCTGGATATGGCTCTTCATTCCCTCTCAACCGCACGCTCACCACACAGCTCCTTGGTTTCGACTCAATGGATTATAATGTGGTCTACGCTCAGATGGGACGAGGAAAGATAGAGCGCAACGTGGCTTTCGCCCTTGCTTCCGTGGCTGGCACGCTGGCAAAATTCGCTTTCGATGCCTGCATGTTCAACTGTCAGAATTTCAACTTCGTGAAGCTGCCTAAGGAATGCACCACTGGCAGCAGCATCATGCCTCACAAGAAGAATCCCGACGTATTTGAGCTTATCCGCGCCAAGAGCAACAAGCTGCAAAACCTGCCACAGCAGATAATGATGATAATGAACAATCTGCCTGTAGGCTATTTCCGCGACTTGCAGATTATCAAGGAGGCATTCCTCCCCGCATTTGATGAATTGTCTGACTGTCTTAACATGGCTTCATATATCGTGAGCAAGATGCAGGTAAACGAGAATATTCTCGACAATCCTATCTATGATAATATGTTCTCCGTAGAGGAAGTGAATCAGCTTGCTGCTGGCGGAATGCCTTTCCGCGACGCCTACAAACAGGTGGGCATGGAAATTGAGCACGGCGAGTTTAAGCCTATCAAGCACATCCACCACACCCACGAGGGCAGCATAGGCAATCTATGCAACGACAAGATAAAATCTCTCATGGAGCAGGTAATCAGCGAGTTCCATTTTGAGAGAATGGACGAAGCCATCGACAAGCTCACCAAATAGTGTTCACAAATGAATCTCACACATAATTTCAAAAATAAACTCCTGCGTTTCAGTGGGAGTTTATTTTTATCTCTTTCTCTCTTAGCCTGTGGCGAAAAGGAGCTTTCCACCGCCCCATGCTACATCAATATCGACAACAGCATTCACAACGACATCACTCTCTCCAGCGCGATGAATCCTCTTGCGCCCGGCATATTCTGCGTAATATCACAGAGTGGCGACGGCAAGTATTTTCAGTTTCAGAATAATCACAAGCAATCCTCAAAAAGCCCCGTCTACGCTCAGGAGCAGAAGCAGAGCATGATTTTCGGCTTCCACAACGGCGTGATAGTGGGTTTCGGCACTTTAGACGGCAAATTTCATGCCTACGACTTGCAATGTCCCAACTGCTACGATGACAACGCCATACCCTTGCGCGCGCGTCCTCTCAGCATGACAGACGCTGGCATTGCTCGCTGCTCCAACTGCGGCAATGAATACGACATGAACAATGGCGGATATGCCACAAAGGAAAGCGGTCGCCTCACCTCCTACCCTGCCAATCTCGCTCCATCGGCAGCAGGCACTCCTAACATGAGAGTGATTGTAAGATAGCTTATAAAGCGTTTTTCAGTCTTTGAATAAATCATCTGCCGTCACTTCCTTCTGCACCTGATTCCAATACGCATTGCGCGCTACGCCATAAGTAGTTATCATGGTAAGATGAATAGCCTTATGAGTGTTCGTAGCCTCCGCAAATCTGCTTATTTTGCGACGAAGCTGCTGATCATAGTCCTTATCTATTTTATATTCATCATGCGAAAACTTAATTTCGCATAAGTTGATTACATTGTCGGCACGATCGATAAGCATATCTATCTGCGCGCCATTGTCTTGAGGATTCTGCGGAGCGATACTCCAAGAACATACCGCTGATGTGACACCGCCAATTCCCAACGCGTTCTTAATCTGGACAACATGCTGAAAACAAACCCTTTCAAACGCAAGCCCCACCCATGAATATCTCGTTGAAGTGTTATAGCTATTTGTCCAAAATGCTTCGTCATTTTGGCTGTTGTTAGCCATAAACTTAAAATAAAACAAAGTGAAGTTGTCTATCAGGCGATATATCGCGTTGTTCTTGTTTTGCCCAAACTTATTAAATCGGCAGATAAAACCACAATGCTCCAAATCTTCCAATATTTTGGTGAGATTACCATTATTGGGCACTTTAGCTTCCGCCACGATTTCCTCACGCTCCATTCCCGATTTCTTATTTGCGAGAATAGTTACTACATTAATATATTTATCAGGATTTCTAAACAACGAGTCGTACAATTCATTAAATTCATACCTTAGCTTGCCGTTTTTTGAAAAGAAGAGCTTATCAACATTTTGATTAAGCGACAATCCGCGCTCAAGCATCGACCAATAGAAAGGCACTCCGCCCATAATCATATAGCCCTCAATAATGTCGTAACGTGTCAATGCGATGTTACGGCTTTTTACAAACTCTTCGCATTCTGCCAAGCAAAATGGCTCTACGAAAATTCTGTGAGTTACTCGGTTATGAAGACCACCATGATTCTTAAACACATTGTTTACTATCCACGAAGTGGCAGAGCCACAGATGATAAGAAGAATATCTTTTCTTGCCGAAGCCCAGCTGTTCCAAAAGAATTCCAGCGCACTGACAAAACGCGACCTTGGAGTATCCATCCAAGGCATCTCGTCGATGAAGATTACCTTTTTCTTCTCATCAGAAGCACGGATAACATCCTTGAGCATATCAAATGCTTCAAGCCAGTTAGAGGGCACATCCTTTGTATTAAGCCCCGCGTCGTTAAGCGACGACTTCCACGCATAGAGCTGTTCCTGCATATTTGAATTTGCAACTCCCGCATGCTCAAAGGTAAAATGATAGTTGAACATTTCTCTTATAAGAAACGTTTTACCCACTCTTCTACGTCCATACACAGCAACGAATTCAGAATACTCCGACTCTAATGCTTCCTGCAATTCTGCCTTTTGCGATTTTCTTCCTATTAACATAAATACAGTTATTTATATTTATGTGCCAAATATAATAAATAATTCCGTTATACTTGGCTAAAATCCACAAAAATCGCAAGTTTTAGCTCATTATAACTTTATACTTGGCTAAAATCCACAAAAATCGCAACTTTTAGCTCATTATAACTCTATACTTGGCTAAAATCCACAAAAATCGCAAGTTTTAGCTCATTATAACTTTATACTTGGCTAAAACTGCCGAAAATCACGAGTTTTAGCCAAGTATAAAGTATATATTTATAGTTTTCGCTTAGAAAAACATATTGCTTAGAACAATCCTGTGGATGAGTCGCTGTTGCTTATCTTCTTATCCACGGAGAGATTCTTGCCCTTCGAGAAATTCCAGCTGAAGTTTAAGGTAATCATTGAGCGGTTGTTGTCAATATATGTGTTGCCTCTATTTATCAGCACATTGTTGGGAATTGTCTCCGAAGGATATTTCGCTTTAGTGAAAAGCCAGTAGCAGGCAGCGCCAATGCGGATGTTCTTACGCTGATAATAAACATCAAGATGGCTGTTGTTCTCATCATCATAAAGGCTCATTCCGCTAAGCTTTTTGCCCGGAATGGAATATATGTAAGAAGCGCCCCAGTTGCCATTTCTGTATCTTAAGCCAAGATATACCGGCAGATACCAATGGCTGTATTTCTCGCCGCCATACGTCCTCGCTTCCTGCTTCAGGAATTCCGTGTAGGCAATAATGTCTAACGACTTATTAAAAAGGTGAGCCATGATATTCATAGTTCCGCCATACTCACGGTAATAATCATAGTTTACGAATTTTGAGCACACATATTTATTGCCGCCCATCGTGATTGGCTCATAGGCACGAGCTATCTTGTCGGAAACATTGCTGTGAGTGGCAGCAAGAGAAATATCAACGTATTTATTCATATAATCCAATCGCAGATCATTGGTAATGCCCACGCCCGTCTTCAAATAAGGGTTGCCCACGCGGAGCAGCTTTGAAGTGGTGTGCACATAGTTGTCCGTTAGCTGCGATATAGACGGAGCAGAAGGCTCTGCCGAAAGCTGATATTGCAAAGAAAATCCTTTGCCCAGTCGCTGCATGAGCACCACCTTTGGCGAGAACAGCCATTTGTGATAGCTCACCACATCGTTGTCTGTCTTCACATATTTTCCGCCCACGCTCAGCCTGTAGCTCAGCTGCCTGTAAGCACCGCTCCACTCGCCATAAAGATAATGATACGTAAGATCAGAATTATAATCATGCCTTTCCGTAGAGAGATTGGCGATGTCGGAATTAGAGCGAGTAAGATTAGCCTTATATCCCAAGTTTATCGCGCTGCCGCTAAGCTTTGCCGTATATACAGCCTCGGCTATTACGCTCTGCTTATGGATATGCTGCCTCATTAGGTCGTCCACTATCGTGGCGTCGTTCTCCGCGCTCCTCTCATTGTCCACATTCATCTGCTTGGCGTAGCTCCATGTGCCCACCACGTCGAGCGAAAGCTCCTGCCGTTTGCTTATCTGCTTAGAGAAATAAAGGTCGAGCGAAGGAGCATAATAGCGGCTGTCGTTGGTGTTCAAGCCCTTAAAATGATTAATGCCCTCGGCAGCCATCTCCTTTATGTCCTCGTCGCCACGGTAATAATTAGGCATTATCGCCATGTTAAACGCTGCCTGAAAAGTAAAGTTCTCAGGCTTCACATAAGCATATTTCAAGTTAATAGCATGGTTGCGATAGCCCATTGAGTTTTTAGAAAAATAGCTATACTCCGCCCTGTCGTTCTCGAAAAGATAAATGTAATCATTTGTGGAATAATGCTTATCGTAGGCACGGTAATTCATTGAATAATCCATTGCCAGCTGACTGAATCCGTTTACATAGCGGAAAAAGGCGTTGCCATTCATAAAACCTGTGGTGAAAGCCGTGGCGTAATCAAAACCGCCATTATATCCGTTGTCGAGCTTGCGCGTCACTATGTTCACCACATCCCTATATTCAGCGTATCTTGCAGGCGGAATGTCGTAATGCTCCACGCGCTTTATCTTGTCTGCCTGAATGCTCTTCAAATCATTCTCCGACGCTCCGACGCCATTTACGAGAATCTTCACCTCCTCACCTTTCATGTTCACCAGCTTTCCTTTCTCCGTGTCGATACGCAGATTTTTCACGTTCTCCATAAGGTCGAGCGAGTGTCGCGACTGCTTTATCTGCTTGTCGGTAAACGTGTAGACAGCCTTACCGGCATAATTATACTTTCTGTTTGCCACCACTATCACGTTCTGCAATGTGTCGCAGCGCAAAGAGTCCTCCGCCGTGGCAAACGCGCTGCCACCCATCATAAGCAACTCTGCAGTAATCATTAGTTTTAAATACTTCATCTCTTTCTATTTTTGTTTACATTATCTTTGACGTTCTTATGCCCTTAAATATTGCATGCGCCATCAACTTTTTTAGAAATAAAGCCATAATTCGTTTTTCGGGAGGCTTTCAAATTATGTTCTGGTGGTTATAAAATAAATTCCATGAACATTTGTGTGATTTCTTTCTTTGCAGTACTTTTGCACATAATATTTTTGCTAATTAATAACTACAAAACAAAGGCTAACGTATAGCTGAATAATGTTTATCAAACATGGAAAAATATCAAGTAATGGTTTATAAAATAATCCTTTTTAGGATATTTATGATGTTTATAGTGTCGATATATTTTATGCCTGTTTGTGGACAAAACAGATTGAGTCCACTTAGACAAAAATACAATAATTTGTATACGAATCTATCAACAGCTCTTTTTAAAAACATAAAGAGCGATGTAGCCTATATAACCTTTGATGGTTCAAAGGCTTATGGATTTTGTTATAATGATTCTTTACGCCTTTTCTATTATGCGGAAGGTGATATAGAAACATTTATGCCTATTGCCAAATTTAAAAATTATATCGTTAAAAAGAAATCGTTAGATTTAGATACTAAACTTATAAGGAGAATCTATTTATATGCCAGTGCTTCGGCTTCTTATTCTTATCAAGGAGTAGAAAAAGGAAATATGTATTTCTTTCAAAATGAAGATGAGGTTTCATACTGCTTTGAGCCAAAGAATAAAACAGTTTGCTATTATTTTAGAAATGTATCTAATGGTATTTGTGATGCTATCAAGCAAGATAATATTAGTGGGCATGATTCTATATCATTGTATGCAGACAGCCTTGTTGGAAGATTTTTCGATCTTAATAAAAAGGATGTAAATGATGCATTGTTTTATACACTTATTTCACCAGATTATTATGAATGGGATGATGGTTCTTATAATAAGAAAAGTACAATTTTGTATTGTATCGGTGGAATCCTTTTAATTTCAATATGTGGCATTGGAGGATTTATATTTATTAAAAAGTGAAATCGTGGCAAGCTTTCAAAAGCTACGATTTCGCCCAAATATTTTTTTCGGGACGTAAAAAAGCTACAATTTCGCTCAAATATTTTTTCGGGGCGTAAAAAAGCTACGATTTCCGCCAAATATTTTTTCAAGCCATAAAAAAGCTATGATTTCGCCCAAATATTTTTTCAAGCCGTAAAAAAGCTATGATTTCGCCCAAATATTTTTTCAGGCCGTAAAAAAGCTACGATTTGCGCCAAATATTTTTTCGAGCCATAAAAAAGCTACGAAAACGCCCATTTTTTTGAAAATGCCTTTAAAAAAGCTACGAAAACCCATTTTTATTTTTTCGGGGCTTAAAAAAGCTATGAAAACCGTTTTTATTTTTGCATTTGTTCACAATTCAAGATTTCAGACAAATATTCTTTTAAAGCATTGCGTATTAACCATTTATGAAATCTTTTTGCCGTTAATTCGTGAACGAATAGAGCGAATCGTATTAGCATTTATAGTCATAATAAGGCAGATTTCGTTATCATCCTTGCCCATATCCTCTAAAATCATGAATATAATATAGCGTGGCGAAAGTTTGCTATAATCATTTTCAAGATGCACCACACATGGCAGATTTATTAATCTGTAATACTCAATAAAATCAAGCATATCCGCCTTACTCCATTTACCTATTGCCCTATTGCTTAAAATCTCGCTGTATCTATTCTTGCCGGCATTTAATATTTCCGCCTGCTTGTCGCGCAGCTTCTCCACCTTTGTTTTCAGTGCCCTTATTTCTTTCTCCTTATCATCTGTTTTGCCGTTGGCTTCGTCTATCTGCTTGCTGTAAACATCAATCATGATTTTTATCTCAGCCAGCTCCTTCTTCATTCTGTTTAGCTCATATTTTCTATATATATAAATAGTAAAGAGTATAATCGCGATGATTATCACAGAGAGAATGCCGACATATAGATTTCTATAAAATTTCAGTTCCGAGATTTTAAAATCATATTGCTTCTGAATGTTCAGAATGTTGTTGGAATGCCTTTTGCTGTATATGTCATCCTGCTTTTTAAGCTCTTCCAATGCCATGTTGTATGCCGTCTTATAATCCTTTTCATCATAGGCTATAAGTCGCATATTATCATAGAAATAATATTCCACCTCCTTTTTGTTCTCTTTCAGAGCCATTCTTAAAAGTTGCTTCGCGCGCTCATTATCCCCTTTTGCTGATGCCACTTGCGCACATGCCAAATATGTATTTGGATTTCTTTTCAGTTTTATTGCCTCATTAGCCAAGCTGTCGGCAAGTGGCAGGTTAGTATTTAGCAACGAAGCTGCCATATATGCCAGACTGCTTGCCCTGTCGTTTTCCGTCATGTCGCTCATGCAGTCAAGGCACTTATAGATATATTTGTTGGCAATATCCCTTTTGCCCATCTCATTATAAATTACGGCATACTGCTTATATGCGTCGATTATCCACCCTCGCTTTGGAGATTTCAGCGCATATCTCAGATTCTTTTGGGCATATTTCAACGCAAGCCCATATTCCCCCTCATGAATATTAATATATATAAGGTTGTTTACGATTCTGTTTTTCACTACATTATCCGTTATCTTAGGGAAAAGATATTCGCTATACTTCACGTCTTCTATTCCCTCTTTCTTCCTCCCCTCTTCATATCTGAAATTTCCTCTGTAAAGATAGCATTCCGCCACATGATTATAATCATTTCTTTTTTCATAATAATCTATGCAGCCTTTTAGCAAAATTTCATAATTAGCGAGAGGCTTACTTAGCCTGTAATTTATCTTAGATTGTAAAAGATTATAATAAGCCGTTTCAGCATTGTTTCGGTTTGTTATGGTAGCGAGTTCATCAAGTATTATTTCGGCAGAATCGAGCTTGCTGTCTTCTATTAAATTGTTGGCGTATTCATACTTCATGCCTATCTTCTCCCTTGCGCAAGAAAGGAGCGTGCAGACGATTATCGCGCACGAAATAAATGCTACTTTGTTTATAGACTTCATTATTAGTTATAATTGTTTGTTTTTGCTGTGCAAAAGTAACGTTTAGCTCACAAATACACAAGAAAAATGTTGCAATTTGCCCCCTTATTTTGCGTTGCGTTTCGCGCAACATTATGGGTTTCAGCAAATTACGAATTTTCGCCGTGCAACATCAATTTTAAAGTTTTTGGCGAATTATTTGCAGAATTGTCAGCCACGACATACTTTTGCCGTCGATTTTTAAACAAAACCAGAGATTGTACGTAACTAAAATGAAAGTAAAACTATTATTTTTTATCGCTGTATTTTTTCTTAT
Source organism: Prevotella sp. (assembly GCA_024682415.1). Classification (GTDB taxonomy): domain Bacteria; phylum Bacteroidota; class Bacteroidia; order Bacteroidales; family Bacteroidaceae; genus Prevotella. Next base: position 74,334 of record JAIKZG010000012.1, on the reverse strand, counting down.
GCCTCATAACATTTTGGCACAAAGAAATAACAAAGACGAAAAAGTCCCGACGCCCCCATTTGGAGGGAAAAAAGCATTTAAGCTATCTGATATATATATCAATTATTATTTGTCAAATCAAATTCTGACAATAAATTTCAATAGAGAATACAAAGACGTAACTATTTGCATATATAGAAATGGTGAGATTATAGAAAATGTAACGGAAAGCATAATTCCTTTTCATTATCGTTTCTCTCTGCCAATAGAAGAAAGTGGCTTATATAGTATAGTAATAACCTCTCATGATAATATTCTTTATCAAGAGATTCAGTATATAGAATTATAACATGTTATATAAATCAGACCTCACTGATAAAAAGGAGCGGATGTCGAAAAGCTAATAGTAAAGAGTAGACAAATAATACATAAACAACAATAATGAAATTAAAGCATTTTGCCGCTTTATTGTCGGTCTTTGTATGTTTCTTCTCATGCAATAATGAGGATATTTCTACACAATCTCCAAGTGTAGATAATTCAAATAATCGTATAGCAAAAATGGCATTAGCTTTTGCTAAGAGCATTAATGGCGAGTCTACAAGAGCTATAAATAAAGAAATGTCTGTGAAAGGCGTTTATGAATTGCCAACCAGCAAATACCCTAACACACGTGCTATTTCTCAGGAAACATCTTTTTATACCGTTCCTATGAATGATAATATGGGAACTGTTTTGGTCGCAACTGATGGTAAAGCTATTTGTCCGTTGGCTTATTTTATGAAAGAGAATTCCTTGGATGTAAATACTATTTTAGAAGACACTTTAAGTGATGCTGCTTTTATTGTTCAATCTTTAATCGCTAAGATGGATGATAAAAATCATGATATGTCACATATGATTGACAAGGAAGATGAATCAGCAGGACCTGAAATAAAAATTGTTGAGCGATTGCAACCAAAATGTAAGGTGTCATGGCATCAATATAGTCCATATAATAATGATTGTCCTATTATTAACGGCAAGCATGCTCTCGCAGGTTGTGTAGCGATAGCAGGCGCGCAGGCTTTGACCGTTTTGCGTCCAAATATAGATTATATCACATCATGGGATGAGATTGTCAAAGATGATTTTTATCGTTCTTACGCTGCTACCAAAGAAATATCAAATTTAGTACATCAACTTGGTGTAGACGTTAATATGTCTTATGGACCTAATGGCTCTGGTGCAGAAACCGCTTCTTTGTCTAATGTGTTTGCTAAATATGGAATTAAAGATTATAATGCAGAACATGCTGTAGACGTATTAAAAACGAAACATGGCGTAATCGTTGTTTCTGGTCGTAGATCAAAGCATGGTTGGGGACCTACAAAACATTATGTAGACGGACATTCTTTCTTAGCAGATGGATATGTGAAATACAATACAGTAAGAAACACATATTATTTCCATTTAAATTATGGTTGGGGGGAATCTTATAAAGATGTATATGTATTGAGTAATGAAAAGAATTGGAATGTAGAGGAGGCAAGTAAAGCTTATGGAGCTGTATATGAACATAAGGTTTTATATTTTGCATATACCTACGAAACCGAAAAGAATTGGAACTAAGGTTATGAAAAGATTTTTTTTATTAGCTTTGGTCGCTATTTCTATTATTCTGTCGTCATGCAATAATGACGACAGATTTGACTGGTCGCCAATGAAGTGGAGAACAGAAACAGTAGTCGCAACGCCTTCAGTAGTGAAGACAATAACCGTTCCTAAGGAGGGCGGTACATTCACGTTTACCTGCAAAAATTATTCTCGCATCTGGCTTACAGAAATCACGGAGAAGACAGCTACAGGATATGATAAGTATACTACAGCCAAGGACATAAACAACGTTTCCATTTCATGGATGACCGCAAGCATAAATGGCAACACCGTGACTGTAGAAATCAAACCAAACGACAAGGAAGAAAGAAGTGCCGACGTAGGCGTTACAGCGGGCGATATATTTGATACTTTCAGATTTAACCAGAAGTAAGCTAATTTACTTTCCTGTGCATTGCTTTTCGGGCTTATGCACATATATTTTAAAAACCTCTCATGATTTAATCAGAACGCCATTCGAACGCTGTCCGAACGCTGTCCGAATGGCGTTCAAATTACGTTCTGGTTTACGTTTCAGAAAATTAGAATAATTATTTATTATACTAATACCCATATAAAAAATTTATGTTTAAAAGAATTACATTATTTTTGTTTATGGCTTTTATGTCTGCTGTATCATATTCTCAGCAATATGTTCCTGAAGATATACCTACGCCAAATGCTTCTGATTTAGGAAGATATGGAAATATTCCTGTTTCATATTATACAGGGAAACCTAATATTTCAATTCCATTGTATTCAACAAAATTACGAGGTAAAGATTTTAATATCACATTAGACTATGATGCAAGCGGAGTAATGATAAATAGTTTGCCAAGTTGGACAGGACATAACTGGACATTGAACGTCGGCGGTGTAATAACCAGAACTATTTATAACGTACCCGATGAACTTGTTCCGGCAAGGAAAAGCTCTATTTTACCCTTTGATAATTATTTTTCATCTTATGGCAAAATTCTTGAAGACATGAAAGATGAAGAAAAATTAAAACATGATGTCGAGTATCATCGTTATGATTTTATGCCAGATGTTTTTAATTTCAATTTTATGGGTAAAACCGGGCAATTCTTTCTGGGTAATGATGGACAATGGAAAGTAAAATGCGATGAGAATATAGATATCGTTTTTGATGTAAAGGAAGACAGTAATTATATTTCTCCTTTTATTGAAAATTATCCTGGAGATATGACTACAACTAAACAACCTAAAGTAATTAAAGGTTTTACTATCCGTGACAGTCAGGGATATTGTTATATTTTTGGAGGAGATAATAATTCTATTGAATATTCTGTTAATTTCTTTAATCAGACCAGTCTTGAGCGTACTTCTCCTTTTTATGCCAATAGCTGGTTCTTGACAAAAGTAACCGATAAATTTGGAAATGTAATATATAAACTTGATTACGAACGTGGCGCATTTATTGCACAATTCTATAATTCCTTTTATGAGCAATACATACGCGAATATAATTCAAAAACGTTAAAGTATGGACAAGAGATATTAGGAAACAATTCTAAATTTCCATATGGCGGTATATTAAATTCTCCCGTATACCTGAAAGAAATAACATTGGCTAATCAGTTGAAGATATGCTTCAACTCATCATATTCTCCTGTAAAAACGGAAGATATGTATCCTTATCTAAATGTCAATAAATTCTTTCAGGATGTAGTGTCAAATGAGCCTTTTGATTATTTTTGGTATTTGCAGACTAATAATGATAAAGTAAAAAAATATCAGTATAGAGACAAGACTACTAATAGCATAGCGCAACCATTAAGCGTGACAAGATTAAAAGTACTTAACTCCATCAAAATAGATTATAATAGACGTATTGATTTTAATTATGATTATAATAGCCGAATGCATCTTACTTCTATCTCACTTTGTCAAAATGCAAGCGAAACTGGATCGTTAGGAGAATATAAGTTAAGATATAGCAATTATGATCTTTTACCTAAAAACTATTTAACAACGGCTGCCGACCATTGGGGCTATTATAATGGAACGGAATTTGCTTCAAATGACAAAAACGCCTTAATTAAAAGAAACCCCAATGCAAATTTTGCTTCTTATGGACAACTTAAAGAAATCATATACCCAACTGGAGGAAAGAGTGTATTTAATTATGAACTGAATGATTATTCTTCTTGTGTTTCTCTTGACAGAAGCCACATGGAAAATAAGGCAGGAATGGCAGGTGGAATGCGTATTAAAAGTATAACCGATTATGCAGATACAAAAGAAACAAGTATTGTTAATCAACATACATTTTCATATATAGATCCTAAGACAGGCAAATCAAGCGGTGAACTTTTCGCTACACCATGTTATAGCTGGAGTAATTGGATGGCAGACATAAAATATAAAAACGCATATTCTTTACAATCTGTATATAGAACGTCTTCCATCATACCGTTGGCAAACTCTTTCGGTCCTCATATTGGTTATTCTTATGTAAAGGAAACGTCTATGGATGGATCATATAAATGCTACAGATATAATAATATATCAAGTGCTATGGATGAAAGGTTTATTCTTGACTATTCCAAGCATGAGCCATCACCATTTGATATGTTTACGGAACGAGGATATAAAAGAGGTAAATTATTACTTTCAGAGCAATATGATACACAAGGACAGATTGCCCAAAGATGCAAATATGGATATAGAAAAGACAATGCTGAGAAAGATTCTGTTTTATCATGTAACTTAGGATACGTAAATTGGGGCAGTTCCGCAACATTTAGTTATTTTACTGGTGGTGTATATAAACTACTTTGTCCTAAATATGATGTAGTAGAAGATACGATTTCAACTTATTATGGAAATAATTCTGTTACAGATACGCATCAATATAATATGTTTGACTGTAAACTATTTATGGGACTGCCATATTCGCATTATTCAACATTAAGACTTTTATCTTCAAAAACGACAAAAAGAAATGATTTTGAAATAAAAGAGCAATATACCTACCCTTTTAATAACCCTATTGTAGTTAATTTATTATTGTGTTATCGTTTTGATTTAACTCCTATTGAAAAGAAATTATATAGGAATAATACTTTCGTCAGCGGTTTGCGAACTCAATACGGAGGAGGTAGTAAAGCTTTAAATGGTCGTGGTGATGTTCCGGCTGCGGAATTAAGATATAATTATGATAATACGGTAGATACTATAGTTAATTATCTTTCTTATACGCCAACTTCCGCTCTATGCAAATATAAAATGAGAGGTAAACCGACAACTGCAATAACATATCAAGGAAATGACTGTTATGTTACCTCTATAATAGAGGGAACAATTTTAGAAACGCCTATATATGATGAAGAAAATACATTGAAAAAATCATATTATTGGAATTATATTTTAAATAAGGTTGAAGAGATGGCTATGCCTAACGGTTATACTACTTATTATGAATATGACGGTTTGGGACGACTGACAGAGTCATCGGATAGCTGGTTTAAACTGTTAAGTAGAAATAGATATAACATAGTAAAATGAAAATAAGAATAATAATCGCTTTTGTCTTATTGAACATTTCATATAATGTATCATATGGACAATCAGAGAATCATAACTATGTAAAATCGATGACTATGCTTCAAGCATATTCATACGATGATGACATAGATCCGGGTATTGACGAGAATTTAAATACACGAACCACCATACAATATTATGATGGTCTTGGCAGACCAATACAAACTGCTCAGAATGGATTAAACCAGTCTGGCAAGTATGTAAATACATATAATGTATATGATATAAATGGTAATCTTGCAGAACAATGGTCGCCTATACCAGGCAGCACTCAGCCAGACTTTATAGAAAGAAGTGCATTTAATCAATTATCTTCAGATTTTTATAAAGATAATAATGCGCACACGTTTAATACCTACGACGTGATGCAACGTCCTATTTCAAAGATGATGGCTGGAATGCCGTGGCACTCGGCTGATAAAAAGAAAATCATACGTTATATTACGAATCAGGCAAATTCTGTCAAATGGTATGATGCGCCTTTGTCAAAAGATGGATTGCAAGATTTAGGTTATTACGGTGCCGGAACATTGACAGGCGAAGAAGTGATAGATGAGGATGGTCATAAAACTGTAACATATAAGAATCTTTTTGGCAATACAGTTTTGGAAAGACGTAATGGAAATAATGATACCTATTATGTCTACAATCTTGCCGGTCAGCTTCGTTATGTCCTTACTCCTAATTATCAAAGTGATAAAAATATAAATACAAATGCTTATGAATATCAGTATGACAGTCATGGTAATATCATAAGACGAATATTGCCGGCATGTGCGTTTGAACAATATTGGTACGACAATAATGATTATCCTACTTTCTATCAAGATGGAACATTAAGGGATGCAGGCAAATATCGTTTTATGCTATATGATAAATTTGGAAGGAAAGTTGTACAAGGTATTTGCGACAAATTTGATAAAGACAAAATGAATCACGATGTCCCACTTAGTTCAGGTGGCGGTATATGTGGAACTGGTTATATGTTGCAATATTCAACAAGCATAAATAATCCTGTAATTGAAAGTGTGGATTATTATGATAATTATGACTTCCTTAATATCTATTCAAAAGAGTTTGCAGAGATAAATAGAGAAATCAGTGATTCGGATTTGATTGTGGCAAGGTCGATGAAAACAGGTCAATTACGAATTGCATCCGATGGTTCAAGGTTTTTTGATGCTTATTTTTATGATTACAAAGGAAATATAATAGAACAATATAGTTATACTCCTAAATATGGTTTGATAACGACCAATAACGATTATACATTTACTAATCAGCTTCTTAAGTCGGAAGAAAATATACCAGCACAAAATATTACTCGTATTCTGACTAATAATTACAGCGATAAGACAGGTTTGCTATTATCAGAAGATTTGGAAATTAAAATTGGCAATACCTACAAGAAACAAAGGATTAAAGAAATAGAATATAACGACCTCGGACAGATTAAGAGCGTAAAACGTGGGCAACTCTTAGCCCAAAGCGAAGATAACATGAATCCATCTCAGTCATCTTCTACAGGTATAGATGCCGTCAATTATGCCTATAATGTAAATGGCTGGTTAAACAAAATCAGCAGCAATGATTTCACAGAAGAACTCCACTATACAGATGGTGTAGGTACTCCCTGTTTTAATGGAAATATAAGCAGTCAGTTGTGGATTGCGAGTGGAGATAAGCAAAAGCGAGGATATAAATTCGCTTATGATGGTCTTGATCGCTTGACATCGGCGGAATATGGCGAACAAGACGGATTGAATACTAATGCGAATTGTTATGATGAAAAGATATTAAAATACGATGACAACAGCCGAATAATGCGTCTTCAAAGAAGAGGAATGAAAGACATCGGCAAGTTTGGTGAAGTCGACGATTTGCAACTTAACTATTCTGCCGGGCATTTGGCTGCCGTTTCTGACAAAGCTGATGCGGTAAACAAATATGCTCAAATGGAATTTAAGGATGGCTCAAATGATGCCCAAGAGTATAAGTACAATAATGTAGGTTGCCTGATTCGTGATACTAATAAAGGTATAAACAATATCATTTATGATTATCTCAATCATCCTAAGAGGATAGAATTTAAGAATGGCAACAACATTGAATATGTATATAATGCTGATGGCAGCAAAATAATGACAAAATCGTCAGGTAAGACATCTTTAGTAGGTGCAAATGAACAGGACGAAACAAACTATCTGAATGATTTCATTTTCTCTAAGAATGATACTAAATGTGTGTTTGATGGAGGTTACGCAAGTATTAACGGTGCGAATGTTGCTTTCCATTATTACACAAAAGATCATTTAGGCAACAACAGAATTGTGAAAAATGAAAAAGGACAGGTGGAGCAGGTAAATCATTATTATCCATTTGGAGGCGTAATAACTAATATTAGTACTAATCCATTCTTGCAGAAGTATAAATACAATGGCAAGGAACTTGATAGAACTCATGGACTTGATTGGTATGATTATGGCGCACGAATGTACGACCCAGTTCTTGCCATGTGGACAAGTGTTGATCCACTGGCAGAGAAATACCGTAATCTTGATTCTTATTTGTATTGTGCAAATAATCCTGTAAACGCAATTGATCCTGATGGCAGAGATATTCATATTATTTATAAAGATAATAAAAATCAATACCAAGAATATATATTTAAAGGTTATAGAGGAAAAAAAAGTATCGCATATCCGTCTAATAATTTTGTACGCGATTTTATAAACGCTTATAATTATAATACAAAAAATGGAGGCGGGAAAAAGATGATGTTGGCAGCAACAAATAGTAAATATGACATATATTTGTATGATGGTAATGATAAGGCGATAGATTATACTCCTGATACAGAATATTATTCTCAAAACGGTAAAAAAATAATTCGTTGGGAGTCAAGGACTGGTATTTATGTAGAAGATGGCTCACAATCCCCAGCAACAAGATTAGAACATGAATTTGATCATGCTGTGGATGATTCAAATAATCATTCTATTCATAATGATAGAGCAAGACAATATGATGAGCAATATGGGAATAAAGAAGAGAGAAGAGTTATCATCGGTGACGAAAAGGATACTGCCATAAAAAATGGAGAAACTGTGCGTAAAAGTCATTCTGGTATTCCTTTTAAAACAAGAAGTTCAATTTCTAATGCTCCTATAATATGAAATATGTTGTAATAATTGTATTACTATCTTTTGTTTCGTGTCGTGCGAAAAATAATAATACATTAGACGAAAGTGATTCTATTGTTGTTTGCTTCGATCCACTAATGGCGGAAGACGCAAATCGTAATACTCATGATATTAGCATTATGTCTAAAAATATGGTAACAACGGATACCTTATTTATTGATAAGTGCGATTTCAATACTATAGCTGAATTTGTAAATAATCATGCCGTCGTAAATAACTTGTATGTCCATTCTAATCTTTATATTAGTAACGCTCATTCTGAATTATTTATATCTAACTTTGGTTTGTATAATAAAGATGGTAAGACGGCAAAAGTTCCATTAAATATTCTTTATTTGATAAAGAAATATAGTGGAATGTATAATTATTATTCAAGAGAACAATTATATGCCGATTCTGGCATTATAAAATATGGATTACCCAAGGACTATAACTATAAGAAACCTGCTACAATATATATAAGCTGTAATCCTTTAGTTTTAAAGCGATCTAAATGGATTAAGGTATTACTAATAAAAAATATAAAATAAGAAAATGAATAAACAAAACAATATTAATAGAATTTACATTATTCTTTTATTGTTGTGTTTTTACTTCTGTGCTTCTGCACAGACTTTGAATTCACATTGTAATTCATACAGAGTGAATGACAAATTGATGAAACAAGAAGTGAAAAGTATGAATGTTGGTGAATGTGGCTCAAATATCGTTTGGGATTATAGCGAGCTAAAAGAATTAGGCGATGTACAACGCATTGACTATGTGGCTTCTCCTACAAATGAAGAAGCTATTGAACGAACAGAACATGGTACAATTTATAGCTATGTAGAGAAGCATGATTCTTTGCGCTTTACCGGTTATGAGAATAGGTTAATAAAGATCTGGCTATTCAAGCCTATTCTCATGATGCGTTATCCTTTTTCTTATGGAGATTCGATTCAAGGCTGCACACAGGGCGTAGGCAAATATTGTGAGAATCTAACAATAAGTGAATTAGGCAGATATACAGTAAAAGCCGATGCTAAAGGAATGATGGTAATACCCAATGGTGATACCCTGAGAAATGTGATGCGAATTCACACAAACATTTTGCTTTCATCTAAGTCTACTCCAGATAATGAAAATCCATTTGTGAAACATTATGATGTGCTGAGCGATAAAGATGTAAACGATAAAATTGCAAATGATTCAAATATTATAGAACTCAATATATATCAGTGGTATGCAAAAGGTTATCGCTATCCAGTCTTTGAAACTCGTATGTATGGTAATGGAAGCGCAGAATCTTTCTATTATCCGATAGAAGAACAAGAAGGAATGTATGACAAGGAGAATGAAGATGTACGCAAGGAAGAGTCGGAAAAATCCATTATCAACAATGATGGAAATAAAGGTATTGATAATCAAAATTTGGAATATTGCATAACAGAAACTTCTACAGATAGATTTGAAGTTGAATGTAAACCCAATAAACCTATGGATATAGAATGTAACTTGTGCACAGTAGATGGAATGTTAATCGTGCATAAGAAAAGTCATTCTGATGGTGTAGAGCCACAAAAATTCACAATCAATTTGTCTGGTCTGCGTCACGGTGTTTATGCTATAAACATAAAGGCAATGGGAAAGACTTATTCAAGGCAGATAACAAAGAAATAAACTATAAACTCATAAGAACGCCATTCGAACGCTATTATAACGCTGTTCGGATGGCGTTCAAATTATGTTCTGGCGGCATTCGGATTATGTTATAATATCCTTCACGAAGGCGGAAATGAAAGACAGAAAATGTTATCTATTAACTTTGATGTAAATAATCAAGAAATTTTTTAGCTCCTATTTTGTTGATAATCAAGAGAATAGTAATTTTTGCATTTTTTATTATAGGGAAAGAATTTTAATTTGATGAATAATTCAAATTTTTATTTGTAATTTTGTGCTTAGCTTGAAAATAGACTGCTATCGAATGGTCTGTAAATAGAGCTAATGTATGTGGTAATACACATATTAATAATAGAGGTAAACATGGTGGTCGTAGATCACCTAAAGGTAAAACTTTAAAGAAAGGATAATAAAATATGGCGTGACAAAAGGGCGCGATAATTATAAAGAAAAAAGAACTGCACCGTCTGCGAAACGATACAGTTCCACTTTATAAAAGAGGTGTAAATTAAGTCTTATCTCCACCTCTGCCCAAAAAGACAGGACGAGGACAAAACATTTAAATAATAATTAATGTAGTTTTCTTGTTTTGAATTCTAATTTTAGTTAGCGTGTTCCAAATGAACACGATGCGAAATTACTGAAATAAACCAAATAATCCAAATTTTTATTGGACTATTTTTAGGAATTCAAAGAAAATAGAAAACACGTTTTTTCTTCATCAAAGACTATTTTCCAAACAAAAAACGGATGTGCGCGGTGTGGTGAAACGCTGTGTACAAACGGAATTATACACATTAAAAAAATAGTTTTTTTATGAAAAAGAACAGAAAAGAGCTTGGCTATTATTTGCCAGCAGTGATAACATACGCAAGCAACAACTCTCAATACTCAATGGATGAGGGCATTATCAACAAGGCTAAACGCGACAGCGTAGTTGCGGAGCTGTGCGCTAAGGAGATAAGCGAGGCGGAAGCTGCGCTGAAATATGAGGCAGACTGCATGCACTTGCAGCACAATGTGGCACTCAACGAGAAGATTAACTCTGACAACACCACTCGCCGACAGCTTCTCACGGCAATAAAGAGGGTGGCAAAGGCTTACGTTCCGTCGGTAGACAACGCAAGAAAGAACGCTGCCAACGAGATATTGCTGAGCATTAAGAAGAGCGGCTACGCAAAGTCGGGCAAAAAGCGCGACATGAATGGTGCTGTGGCAGGAATAATAACCGATTTTGAGGGCGAGCTTGCCGACAGCGTGAAGTTGCTGGGCTTGGAAGGCTTGGTGGCTGAGCTGAAAAGCGTAAGCACTCAGCTGACCGCCAACGAGGGAGAGCGCGACGCTATTCTTGCCCAAATCCCTAAGCAGGCAATGAGACAGGCTCGCAATCGCACCGACGAGAAGTGCAACGCCATAATTGCCGCTGTGGTGGCTCACTCTACACTGGAGGGCGACGAGAAGTTTAAGCCTTTCTATAATGTGCTCAACAAGTGGTTTGACAAGTGCGAGGCTTCAAGCGGAAAGAGAGTCGTCAGCGACAACGAGCCTGACGGCAAGGAGCAAGGCGACAAGACGGATAAGGAGAATAAGGGCGACAAAGATGGCAAGACCACTAATAATAACGACCAGACTAATCTCAGCCCCGAAACCACAGGCGACGACAAGCCTAAGGAGGAAACTCCATCTGGCAGCAACCAAGACACTACGGGAGGCGAGCAGTTAAGACCTGCTAATTAATTCCTTACATTCACTATATTTCTGATAAAGGCAGACAATTGTCTGTCTTTATCAGAACAGAATCTGAATCAGAAAAAACTACGTAATCTAAAGGGTTATTATAATCTTAATTTATTATCTTTGCCACACTTATGAATACCGATGAGCTTTATATGAGCCGCTGCATTCAGCTGGCTAAAAACGGAATACTTGGCGCGAAACCTAACCCTATGGTGGGCGCGTGCATCGTCTATGGCGGAAGGATTATCGGCGAGGGCTACCACAAGAAATGCGGTGAGGGCCATGCCGAGGTGAACGCTTTCGCGTCGGTGAAAGAGGAAGACGAGAAATATCTCAGCAAGTCTACTATATACGTAAGCCTTGAGCCATGCTCACATTACGGCAAAACGCCGCCATGCGCCGACCTTATAATAAAGAAAGGTGTGAAAAGAGTGGTGTGCGGATGCGTAGATCCTTTCGCGAAAGTGCAGGGACGAGGCATTAAGAAGCTGCGCGAAGCCGGCATAGAGGTGACGGTGGGAGTAATGGAAAAGGAATGCTTGGAGCTGAACAGGCGCTTCATCACATTCAACACTCATGGCCGACCTTACATTCTGCTGAAATGGGCGCAGAGCAGCAACGGATTTATAGACAACGATTTCAAGCCGGAAATGTTTTCCACACCATTCACAAAAATGCTTTCGCATAAGCTGAGGGCGGAAAACGACGCTATTCTCGTGGGGCATACCACGGAGGAAAGGGATAATCCGCAGCTCAACGTGAGGGAATGGAGCGGAAATGATCCTGAAAGGATAATATTAAGCCACTCTACTTCTATCGAGGAGATATTACGACATCTGGCGGAAGAAAAGAAGCAGAGCTTGATAGTGGAAGGCGGAAGCAAGACGCTAAACAGCTTTATTGAGAAAGATTTGTGGGACGAAATAAGGATTGAGACTTCGCCGAAAACTGTAAAAAGCGGAACACTCGCCCCCCCTCTACCCTGCCAAGCAAAACTCGCTACGCGCGATATTTACGACGGAAACATAATAGAGACTTATATTAAGATGTAAGAAGCGATAAGTAATATAAAAATCATATAAACGAAAAAGTCCATTTAGCATGAACGGCTAAATGGACTTTTTATGTTTTAATTATTTTATCTTTACAATATAGTTTATTTCAGATTGAGAAATTCATCAAGCTGATCTACTATCTGCTCCATGCCTTTTACCGACGGATGATTGCCTTTTTTATCAATATCCTTAAGGTCGAGGTATTTCACATTATAATGATTGCAGATGTCGTGAATGGAATTGGTAATCTCTGGTTTGAGCTTGTTGTTCACGATGAAATAAATCTCGGTGTTAAGATAGCGCGTGGTCATATAATCGAGCATATATGCCATGGCAGGACGGAATGTATACAAATCTTTATTCGTCCAATCAGAATATTTATACTCTCCTATCGGTGAGCCTGCCCAGCTGTCGTTAGTGCCTCCGAATATAAAAATAATATCAGGGCAGTTGCCAAGCTCTTTCATGCGGTTTACAAACGAGCGGTTGCTGTAGTCTTCCTTTCTGTAGCCTGTGAAGCAAATGGTGGAACCCGAAAAACTGTTGTTCACGCAAAGGCGATAATTGTGCTTCTTTATAAACTTATGCCACCATGTCTGTTTCACGTCGGTTACATCCGTGCGATTCTTCAACGGCACTTTAAAATACCATATATCAAATGTGTCGCATGGAGCGTATCCCTCAAATGTGGAATAGGAATCGCCAAGAATGGAAATCTGCTTCTGCGCTTTCATGCCGACAAAGCATAAAAGCATTAACATAATAATAGATAGTCTTTTCATAATCTCACATTATATAATATAATAATAGATAATAGTTATCAACATTAGTTATCCACAATGTGCGATAGCTATAACTTACTGATTATCATAGCTATCGCACACTTATCAACAAAGTTATCAACTTAGCTTGAGCATTAAGTCGATAGGCTTGATGGCTTCTTTGGCAATATCAGCGTCTACATTCACCTCAGGCCATTCATATTTCAAGCAGTTGTATATCTTTTCTAATGTGTTCATCTTCATAAACTCACAGTCGTTGCAGCTGCAACCCATGCTGCCCTCGCTCACCTCTGGCGGAACAGGATAGAATGTCTTGCCAGGACACTGACGCTGCAATTCGTGAAGAATACCAGCCTCTGTGGCGATGATAAACTCTTTCTTGTCGCTCGCAACAACGTGCTTAAGCATTACGGCAGTGCTGCCCACTACATCGGCAATAGCCAAAACCGGGCCTTTACACTCAAGATGCGCCAACACTTCGGCATTTGGGTGCTCCTTTTTGAGTTTTACAATCTCGTCTACAGAAAAACGCTCATGCACATGGCATCCGCCATTCCATAAAAGCATGTTTCTGCCCGAAACGGAATTGATATATGAGCCGAGGTTATAGTCAGGGCCGAAAATGAGTTTCTCGTCCTTAGGGAATGAGCCTACCACCTTTACGGCATTGCCTGAAGTGACAACAACATCGGTGAGGGCTTTCACGGCTGCTGTAGTGTTTACATAGCTCACTACTTTATAACCTGGATGTTCTTCCTTGTATTTCTTCAAATCCTCTGCCTTGCATGAATCGGCAAGCGAGCAGCCTGCGTTCAAATCGGGTATCAATACCTTTTTGTCGGGACAAAGGATTTTGTTGGTCTCTGCCATGAAATGCACACCACACATAACGACAATCTTTGCTTCTATCTTCTGTGCCTGGCGCGCCAAAGCCAATGAGTCGCCTATGAAGTCGGCTATATCCTGTATTTCGCCGCGAGTGTAGTAATGTGCCAATATGGCGGCATTCTTTTCCTCGCACAGCTTTCGTATCTCTTTTTTAAGATCTAAACTCTTATCAACAGGCTCATCAATAAATCCCTTCTCTATCCAGGCTTGCTTCACCTTATTATCGTTTTCAACCATTACTATATATTATTTTATTTATTTCAATTCTTTAAAAAGAAAAATAAGAGTATGATGATTAAGTGTGGATAATGTTAATAACTTTTTGTCTAAATATTTGTATATTTAGATATAAACATATTGATATGCAGTTTTAAACACATTGTATGAATATCTTTTCTTTGTAAATCAATAAGATATAATAGTTATCCACAGTTATACCCTCGAACGATGCAAAGTTAATAACTTTTTAAAAATAATGGTTGAAAAACTGTTGAAAAGTTGTGTGAAAACCCTTTCATAAGTGTGTGGATATCAACATTTATTGTGCTCGGACACGCTGTGTGTGGAAAAGTGGAGAGTTATTAATAAGTTATAAACAGGGTTGTAAGTATAGTTATCCACATCTTTTGTGGATAACTTATTTTTGGTTACTTTTGCAGGCGATATTTTATAGAGACAATAATATAAATAAGAAAGCACAAAGATAATGATAATCTTGACGACCATCGCGATATATTTCCTTATATTGCTCCTATTCAGTAAATTCACTACTCGCAAAACAAGTAACTCAGCTTTTTATCTTGCCGACAGACATTCACCATGGTATATGGTGGCGTTTGGAATGATTGGCGCGTCGATTTCCGGCGTGTCGTTTGTTTCGGTTCCGGGCATGATGTTGAAAACCGACATGACTTATCTGCAGATGTGCATGGGATTTATAGTGGGTTATTTCCTCGTGGCGTTTGTTTTGCTTCCTATATATTATAAGCTTAATCTCACCACTATTTATTCTTATCTGAAAGACAGATTGGGCAGACGCTCTTATAAAATAGGTTCGATATTTTTCATGCTGTCAAAAATGACTGGCGCTGCTGTGAGATTTTATGTTGTCTGCATAATTTTACAGAAATTTGTATTAGACTCCTACTCTATTCCTTTTCCCCTGACGGTGATATCAATGACTATGCTTATATGGCTATATACTCGCAAGGGAGGAATAAAGACATTGGTGTGGACAGACTCATTTCAGACATTTTGCATCCTCGGAGCGCTGCTGCTTATAATTTATAATGTGATAAATGAGGCAGGGCTTGATTTTAAGGGGGCTGTAGACGCTATATACAGTAATCCGCACAGCAGGATATTTGTGTTCGACGACTGGGTTTCAAAACAGAACTTCGTGAAGCAGTTTCTTAGCGGCATTTTCGTGGTAGTAGTGATGACAGGACTGGATCAGGATATGATGCAAAAAAACTTAACATGCAAAAACCTGCGTCAGGCGCAGAAAGATATGTGTACTTATGGATTTGCTTTCTTGCCTGTAAACTTTCTTTTCCTATGCTTAGGCGTGCTTTTAAGCATTCTCGCTGCGCGCGAGGGAGTGGCTTTGCCGACCATGGGAGATGAATTGCTTCCGATGTTCGCGGCTACGGGAAAATTAGGCGAAATGGTGGTAGTGCTGTTCGCGATAGGAATAGTGGCTGCTTCTTTCTCAAGCGCCGACTCCGCTCTTACTGCTCTTACTACGATTTATTGCGTAGACATAAAGGAGCGCGCTGATGACGAGAAATTGCGTAAACGTTCTCATTTGTTTTTATCCATGCTTTTTATAATTTTCATCCTTGGATTTAAAATGATTAACTCGACGAGCGTAATCGACGCGATTTACATATTGTGCTCTTACACTTATGGCCCTCTGCTCGGATTGTTTGCTTTCGGAATATTCACCCGAAGGAAGGTAAACGACAGATTTGTGCCTTATGTGGCGATAGCTTCTCCCCTGCTCTGCTTTATGATAGACGTTGTGGCTCAGCGGTTTATGGATTATAAGTTCGGCTATGAGTTGCTGATGCTCAACGGTATGCTCACATTCCTTGGATTGCGATTTCTTTGTCGTTATAAATAAAAATGTTATTTTTGCAGCATGAAACGTTTCTTTACTATTTTCATCATGTCGGTTTTGCTTGGTCTGCCAACGATGGCGCAGATCAACAAAAATGCCCACGTAAAGGTAAATCCTGAGGATGTAGAGCCTGATGTGGACGAGCCGACCTTTGTGCCTATGGTGAAAGTGGGAAAGGTGTTGCACGATAACGACAGTATTCAGTATGTGGAATTGAATAATGTATATGTATATCCGCAGCCTGTGTTTAAAAACGCTTCCGAGCGAATGGCTTACAACCGATTGGTATATAATATTAAGAAGGTGCTACCTATAGCTAAGGAGGTGAATGTCATAATATTAGAGACTTATGAGTATCTACAGACTCTTCCTAACAAGAAGGCCAAAGACGCTCACATGAAGTTTGTGGAGAAAAGTATTCGCAAGGAATACACTCCGCGAATGAAGAAGCTGTCTTATTCTCAGGGCAAGCTGTTGATAAAGCTTGTTTACAGAGAATGCAACTCATCTTCTTACAATCTTATACAGGCTTTCCTCGGCCCTATCCGAGCTGGATTTTATCAGGCATTCGCGTGGGCATTTGGCGCGAGCCTTACAAAGAAATATGATCCTAACGGCGTAGACCGACTGACTGAACGCATCGTAAGGCAGGTGGAAAGCGGACAGCTGTAAGAGAGCATAATGTTTTATTCTTTCGCGCGCGTACATATATATTATTATAGCGTATGCGTGGGCAAAATTACGGCGAAAGGCTAAAATATTGATAGTTAGAGGAATGCTGATTTTTAGTGAATAAAACTAAAATACGGCTGCATTTGTTGCACAAAGTAGGGGGCAGTGTGCAAAAACTGCTTTATTTTTCTTATTTTATTTGCTGGAATGGTAAAAAATTCGTTCCTTTGCACCGCATTTTAATTTAGAAAGTAAATATAAACAAAATTTAAAACTTAAAATCATGGCAGAAGACATTGAATCAAAAGTAAAGTCTATTATCGTAGACAAGCTTGGTGTTGATGAGGCTGAAGTAGAGGCTGGTGCATCATTCACAAATGACCTTGGCGCAGACTCACTTGATACAGTAGAACTCATCATGGAGTTTGAGAAGGAATTCGGTATCTCTATTCCTGACGACAAGGCAGAGAAGATCACTTCAGTAGGTGAGGCTATCGATTACATCAAGAACGAACTGAGCGCTAAATAAGCTTATTCTGTATTGAGAAAGCAAAATTGAGGATAAAGAAAGAGAAATGAAAGATAAGTGGTCCGCAAGGCTCACTTTGAGACAAGCGCTCGGCACTCACCTTTCATTTTTCTGCTCTTTATTCTCAATTTTTTAATTATATAATTTATTATGGAATTAAAAAGAGTAGTAGTAACAGGTCTTGGCGCAGTTACCCCTGTAGGTAATACTCCTGAGGAGATGTGGGCTAACCTGTTGGCAGGTAAGAGCGGAGCCGCTCCTATTAAAAGCTTTGATGCAGAGAAGTTTAAGACTCAGTTTGCTTGTGAGGTAAAGGATCTCGACATCAACGCATATCTTGATCGCAAAGAGTCTCGCAAAATCGACCGCTACACTCAGTTGGCTCTTATTAGTGCCATTCAGGGCGTAAAAGACTCAGGTCTTGATTTGGAGAAAGAAGATAAGAACCGTATCGGCGTTATCTATGGTGTAGGTATCGGCGGTATCAAGACTTTTGAGGATGAGGTTTCTTATTATGGTCAGCATATAGAAGAAGGTCCTAAATTCAGTCCTTTCTTTATTCCTAAGATGATCAGCGACATCGCAGCAGGTCAGATTTCAATTAAGTTTGGATTCCACGGCCCTAATTTCGCTACAACATCAGCTTGCGCTTCTTCAAGCAACGCATTGGCTGCTGCTTTTAACCAGATTCGTCTGGGCAAGGCAAATGTAATCGTAAGCGGTGGTGCTGAAGCTGCTATCTGCGCTTGTGGTGTAGGCGGATTCAACGCGATGAAGGCTCTTTCTACACGCAACGACGATCCTGAGCACGCATCTCGTCCATTCAGCGCAAGCCGCGACGGTTTCGTTATGGGTGAGGGCGCCGGTTGCCTTATTCTTGAGGAACTTGAGCACGCTAAGGCTCGTGGCGCGAAGATTTACGCAGAGATGGTAGGCGAGGGCGAAAGTGCTGACGCTTATCACATTACAGCTTCTCATCCTGAGGGTCTCGGAGCTAAGCTCGTTATGGAAGCAGCTCTTCAGGACGCAGGTTTGGAGCCTTCTGATATTGATTATATCAATGTTCATGGCACATCAACTCATGTAGGCGACCTTTCAGAGTCAAAGGCTATCAAGGATGTATTCGGCGAGAACGCTTATAAGCTGAATATCAGCTCTACAAAGTCAATGACTGGTCACTTGCTCGGCGCAGCAGGTGCTGTTGAGGCAATGGTTTGCGTATTGAGCGTGAAGAATGATATCGTTCCTCCTACAATCAACCATGTAGAGGGTGATGATGACCCAGAAATCGATTACAATTTGAACTTCACGTTCAACAAGGCTCAGAAACGTACCGTTCGTGCAGCTTTGAGCAATACATTCGGTTTTGGCGGTCATAATGCCAGCGTAATTTTCAAGAAGTATGCAGAATAACAAATTGCTATACGCAGCTTGTAAATTAATAGATAAGATGAAGCTCCCTTTCCGCAAAGATAAGGAGCTTTATCTGTCTTTATACAAGATATTGGGCTTTTATCCCCACAATATACAATATTACAAGGTGGCTATGCTTCATAAGAGTGTGGCTCGCCGTAATGCCAAGCGTGGTCAGAAACCGGTGAATAATGAGCGTTTGGAGTTTCTCGGCGATGCTATCCTCGATGCTATCGTAGGTGATATTGTGTATCGCCATTTTCCTGGCAAACGTGAGGGATTTTTGACAAATACTCGTTCTAAGCTTGTGCAACGCGAGACATTGAATCGCCTTGCCGACGAAATGGGCGTAACCAATCTTGTAAAATCGGCAGGGCATATCTCATCTCATAACAGCTATATGGGTGGCAATGCTTTTGAGGCACTTGTTGGCGCTCTATATCTCGATCGTGGTTACGACGCCTGCATGCGTTTCATGAAGAAGCGCATACTGGCGCAGATGATTAATATTGACAAGGTGGCTTATAAGGAAGTGAATTTCAAGAGTAAGCTCATCGAATGGAGTCAAAAGAATCGCATTGAGGTATCATTTGATATTCTGGAACAGAAGAAAGAGGAAAGTGGTAGTCCTAAATTCCGCTATGTTGTAACTATCGAAGGTCTGCAAGGATGCGAAGGAGAGGGTTACAGCAAAAAAGAAAGTCAGCAGAAGGCGTCAAAAGCAACTCTTGAGAAGCTTCGTAAAGAACCGAAATTCCTTGATGAGGTTTTCGCGGCTAAGACCAGACGTACGAAGATGGAGGAAGAACCCGTTCAGGATGTGCCAAGCACAAATGTTCAGCCTGCTTTTATAATAAGCAATAAGCCTCAGGTGGAGGAGAAGCGTGAGAACGCTTTCACCGAAAAGGTATTCACCGAGCAGGAAAGCGCGATGGGAGAGAGAAGCTCTAAGATAAAGAAAATGTCGAAACAAAAGAGCGAGAAGGATGAATTTGATTTGAGCGACATCTCGGCAAAAGAAAGAAGCGATGAGGACATCATCGCCGCTGCTGAGGAAGCCGCTTATAATAATCCTGAGAATTAAAAACTGATATATAATGGCATTCTTGTTACGAGAATGCCATTTTTTTCTTGCTTATAAGTAATAAAATGTAATGATTATTATCTGCTTTTATATATTTTTATTACTTTTGCACCCATGGTTAATAACAAAAAACTTAAAACTATAATTCGTAGTTTTATCCTCGTTTCATTAGTAACGCTTTTTGCGGCGTGTGGAAAGAGTGATTTGGATAGTGAGAGAACAGGCAGTCGTGCTGCTATCGATTTAGGCAGTATCCCAGTTTATTTCGTGGCTTCTAACGAAGATGATATGGAGGTTAAGGCTAATCAGCCTGTAACTCGTGCCGTGTCTTTAGGGGAAGTAAGCAGCAAGTTTGAGTTCGGTCTATATTCTTTGGAAGACGGAGAGATAAAATATAAAGGCTGCATTACGCAAAAAGCTGGTGATAAATCTTATGGCGCGATAACCGCTAATCTTGCTCCAGGCTCTTATGTTATTGTAGCCTTGGCTCACAACGGCAATGGTTTTTCTAACTTGAAAGACCCTACCAAGATAACATTCAGCGATAATAAGATAACTGATACTTTTTACTATTGCGACACGATAGATATCACGTTTACTTCTGAGAATAAGGAATATAACCTTACTATGAAGAGAGCCGTAGCAGAGTTTACTATGATTACGGAGGATAAGGCTTTTCCTGATAATTTCTCGAAGTGGAAGTTTGAATATGGAGCAGGAAATGTCTTCAATGCTTTGACAGGTTACGCAAGTCAGGATGAAACGGTAATGACAACAGATTATATGGCTCTGTCTGATAATTCTAAGTATAATCTGTATATGTTCCCAGTTAAAGGCAAAGAGGCCGTAGCTTTTAATATAATAGCTCTTGATGAATCGGGAAACGAAATAAAGAAACGCTCTTATAGAATGATACCAATTATTAGAAATAGAAAGACCTCAATAGAAGGTGAGTATTTCGCTTCTCCGCAAACGACGCGTTTCGACGCGGATGATGAGTGGGATGGTATGGATCGTTTCAGTTTTGGCCCAATGAGGGTGCTTAGCGCGGAATAGAATGAAAAAAAAAATCTCGGTCGTAACTTAAATAAAATGCGACCGAGATTTTTTGTTATTTAGAGTATGCTTTCTAAGTAATTCATCTGTTCTTCTGTAGTTGCCCATGAGGTGACAAATCTGCATACAAGGCTATCGTCTTTATATGGTTCCCAATGGGTGAAGATTACTTGTTTCTCCAACTGACGCACCTTGTCGTTAGGAATAATAACAAATTGCTGATTGGTAGGGGAGTCTATGAAAAGCTTATATCCCTTGTCGATAAACATCTGCTTCATTCTCATGGCCATGTCAATGGCGTGTTTAGAGATGTTTAAATAAAGGTGGTCGGTAAACAGCGCGTCGAATTGCAGACCGATAAGGCGACCTTTTGCCACCAAAGCGCCATGTTGCTTTATGATGGTGAAGAAATGCTTTGGAGCGCCATGAGTAAACACAACGGCTTCACCGCAGAGTGCGCCTACCTTTGTGCCACCGATATAGAACACATCGCAATGGCTTGCCAAGAAAGGCAATGTGATGTCATCAGACGCAGCAATGCCATAACCAAGGCGTGCGCCATCAATAAACAGCTTCAGCTCGTAGCGTTTGCATATTTCATATATACGGCTTATTTCTTTAGCTGTATATAGAGATCCAAGCTCGGTAGGGAATGTAATATAAACCATGCCAGGCTGGGCGAGGTGCATATTGCTTTCGTCGTGGATAAACCACTCCATATATCGTTCTAAGTCTTCTGCCCATAGCTTGCCGTCGTGTGATGGCAATGTTATAATCTTATGGCCTGAAAACTCTATCGCTCCGGCTTCATGCACGTTGATATGGCCAGTTTCGCAGGCTATTACGCCATGGTAGCCCTCCAAATATCCATCAATGACAGTCTCATTGGTTTGAGTGCCGCCTACAAGAAAGAATATATCGGCATCTTCACATTCGCACGCTTTGCGGATTTTGGTCTTTGCGGATTCACTCCATTCGTCATATCCATAAGTGAGACTCTGCAGGTCGTTTGTTTCAACAAGGTGCTTCAGCACGCTTGGGTGCGCACCGTTGTTGTAATCACATTCAAAAGAAATCATTTAATTAAAAGTGGTTTGTTGATTATTATCTGTATCTCCTTCTGTAGTTGATGGGGAAGGAGAAAATTCTCGCTCTATTTCACCTTTATATGTATTGATTAAAAGATGTAGTTTGTCTGTAGGCTTGAAATTAGCCATATCAATACTTAAATAGTAATTTGAGGTGTAATATTCTGGAATGTCGTTCTGATTATGGGTAAGGCGAATATAAATATCTCTTGTGCCGTTGCTGTTTTCAGTAAGTTGCTGAGAATATACGCCTATGCTTTGTAGTTTGTTGTTGTCTGTCTTGCCTGTTTTTACGCCAATGGAAATATTTAAGAATCTGTTATTCTTACTCATCCACGCGCTTTCAAATTTCACGGGATCTGTTTTCATCGTGTCGATAATCGCGTCAGAGCTTTTAGGCTCAATTCTGAATACAGGCACATATCCCGATGTGATAGGCTCTGCCCCTTCTTCTTTATCCTTATAATATAGAATGGCTCGATATAAGGTGTCGGCATTCTGTATCCAATTGGCCTTGAGTGGAGTATTGAATACTATCCTTTGGGAATCATCCGTAATCGCGTAGTCTATGGCCTTGTCGCTTGTGGAATGAGCCATTACCAAATCAGCGCGAAGATAAGAATAGATACCATCTCCTGTATCATAAGATTCGTTGGAACATGATGATACGATGAAAGCCATAACGATGGCAAGAATATATATATACCTCCTCATATCTAAGTCCTTTCTATATTAATGGGGATTGTTGTTAATTATCAAAAGTAGCTTCGCCCTTGCTTAGTTTGTTGAGCGCGGGATAAGCATACATTGTAAGAATGCAGCTTCTCATGAATGCTTCATCCTTGTTAGGCACGTCAGTGATTTTCGCGATTCGGCTATCGATATAAGCGTTGAATTCGGCTTTGTCTTCCGCGCTATATTCCTTTCCTAAATTGTTCTCATTTCCATTTTTGATATCAAGAGCAATATAGTTAGTCTTATGAAGCTTGTAGTTAGCCCAGATGTCAAGATCTATCTTATGGGCGATAGCGGCGAATTGCTCGCCTTTAGGAAGGCTTTCCGCCTGCTTGATATAATCATCTATGCAGGCAGCGCATTGATAATGCACATTTCCTTTATATCCGAGAATGCCGGTCTTCATGCTTATCACATCGTCTTCGGCTGATTTCTTCCAGTCGGGATTGTCACGCTTAAGTTGCATCTCGCGTGCTTTCAGATAGTCGCAAGGGTCGTATTCATAGGAAATGGCAAGAGGCACAAGATGCAAAGCTGTAAGGCGCTCAATGGCACTTCCTTCGCCACCCATTACCATCATCTTTAATATGGCTTCCTGAGTGCGGTCGTTGCTGTCTTTGGCGCGTCCTTGCCTTTGCGCTATCCATATATTCTCTTTCTTCTCATTAATAGAGAAGTGCATATACTCGCTCAGGCGCTTGCTTGCTATGAGCATTTGTCTCATCTGCAAAGCGCGTTCCACGATGAATGCCTTGTTGAGTCTTACCACATCCTTCACCCATGGCAGAGAAAGCAAGTTGTCGCCAATGGCTATCTCGCATGTAGTGCTGAAGCCATTGTCGACAAGAAGTTTGCTAAGGAAAGCCGAATCAAGCACAATGTCTCGGTGATTGCTTATGAATGTGTATCTGCCACTATTGTCGATGGCTGATGAATCCATATCACAACCGGTGGTGAGCTTGTCGGCAAGGTTTTGCACAATGCCATAAACAAACTTCTTTTGGAAGTCGAGATTGTCCTTGCATCCTTTTATTTGCTCAATAATCGTTTCAAACGGCACTCCAGGATAGAGGAATGCGATAACTTGCCTGAACTGTTCATTCTTAGCCAGTCGCTCTGCTACGGCAGGTATTTCTTCAGGCTCAAATGGTCTGATTGAGTCAAATTCCTTAGGCGTAATCATATTTTCAGTTGCTTAATTTGCTTTTTGTTAATTGAATTGATTCTCAACGATGTCGGTCAATACGTCCTTAATGTCGAGCTTAGCCGCGCGCACCTGCTGAGGAATAAAGCTTGTGGCTGTCATTCCAGGCGTAGTGTTGATTTCGAGCATATTGATTTTGTCGTTGCCTTGCTCATCCTTTGATATGATGTAGTCGATGCGGATGATACCGTTGCAATGAAGGATGTCGTAGATTCGACTTGTTTCTTCAGCTACTCGTTTGGCTGTTTCGTCTGACAGTCGGGCAGGGGTTATCTCTTTTACCTGACCATTGTATTTAGCGTTGTAGTCGAAGAATTCATTGCTTGTCACTACTTCTGTAGCTGGGAATACCACTGTCTTTTCTTTCGTCTTATAGCATCCGATAGAGATTTCAGTGCCGTCGAGGAAGCTTTCTATCATCACTTCGTCGCTCTCCATAAACGCTACGCGAAGAGCAGGAGCAAGCTGGTCGATGTTCTTTACCTTAGATACGCCAAAACTGCTGCCGTCGGCGGCTGGCTTTACGAAGCAAGGCATACCGATTTCCTTTTCTATCTTCTCTTCCGACAATTCATTCTCCTCGCCACGACGCACGATTATGCTCTTGCCTACGTTGATACCGAAGCCACGCAAGTAATTGTTGAGCACATATTTGTCGAATGTCATAGCCTCTACCAATACACCGCTTGTAGAATAAGGCAGATGGATTAGCTCAAAATAGCCTTGCATTATGCCGTTCTCGCCAGGTGTGCCATGGATAGTGATGTAAGCGTAATCAAAGACCACTGCTTTGCCATTGAGCATGAATGAGAAGTCTTCTCTGTCTATCTTTGCCGTTTCACCGTTTTCAAGGTCTACATGCCAGTCCTGACCTTTGATGTCTACTATATATACATTATAACGCTCTTTATCAAAGAAAGAGTATAAACCTTGTGCGGAGCGCATTGATACATCGTGCTCCGAAGAATCGCCACCGCATACGATAGCGATATTCCTCTTTATATTTTCCATTATCTTATATATGTTTTTATTATTTTTCTTGTATGAAAAAATAATTTTTCATGCATGGATTTTTTATTTTCCGTGCATAAAAAAATTATTGCTGTTTCTGTCCGCTGATATATCTGCGCCACTTATCTATCAGCAATGTCATGTCTTCGGGCCATTCGCTTGTGAAGTCCATCTGCTTGCCGGTAGTAGGGTGTACGAATCCAAGCGTCTTGGCGTGGAGCACCTGTCGTGGGCATATCTTAAAGCAATTCTGAATAAATGCTTTATACGACGCACTTCGCTCGCCCCTTAATATTTCCATTCCGCCATATCTTTCATCGGCAAAAAGCGGATGACCTATGTGCTTCATGTGGGCGCGTATCTGATGGGTTCTTCCTGTTTCGAGGATACATTCCACGAGAGTGACATATCCGAAACGTTCCAAAACTTTATAATGGGTTACGGCGCTCTTTCCTATTTCAGACTCAGGGGCGAATACCGCCATTCGCAGCCTGTCTTTAGGGTCTCTGCCAATGTTGCCTTCTATTCGTCCCTCGTCTTCTGTGATGTTGCCCCATACCAAGGCATTATAGCTGCGATGAGTGGTCTTATTGAAGAATTGCACTCCCAGCTTTGTCTTAGCGTTAGGAGTCTTTGCTATGACAAGCAGTCCGCTTGTGTCTTTGTCTATTCTGTGAACAAGTCCCACTTCGGGGTCGTTAGGGTCGTATTTCGCATTGTCTTTCAAATGCCACGCTATAGCGTTTACAAGAGTGCCATGAAAGTTGCCCACGCCTGGATGAACCACAAGCCCGGCAGGCTTATTTATCACCATCAGCTCAGAATCCTCATAAGTTACATTCAGCGGAATGTCCTCAGCCTCGATGTTAGTATCGTGGTGAGGGCGGTCGAGCATGAGTGTTATCACGTCGTTCGGGCGAACTTTATAGTTGCTTTTCACAGGCTTGTCGTTCACATGCACAAAGCCAGCGTCAGCCGCTTTCTGTATTCTGTTACGACTTGAATGCTGCAAATGCTCCGACATATATTTATCTATGCGTAGAGGCACTTGGCCTGCATCCACTACCATCCTGAAATGCTCATATAATTGCTGCTCGCCATCAACCTCATCGATATCTTCATCGACTGCGTTTATGCCGAGATTCATATTATCCTTTATGTCTATTGTTTCTTCGTTATTCATTTGTCTTTTCTTCTGCCGGTGGTTCGTCTACCACTTCAAATTCGTCTATATCGCCTTGCTCTTCTGCCATAGAGCCTGAGTAAACGGGATCTACAAAGTCGATTGAATCGCTTGAGTCAAGCTTGCCGTTGCCCACAATGATTGTCAATCTTTGTTCTACCGAAACCTTTTGTCCTGCCGTTACATGTCGTCCGCCAGCCTTTATTCCGTAAACCCAGTCTTTTTCGCCTGATATGTATTCGGTGGTGGCAAGTTTGAATCCCATTGCGGTGAGCTTAGCTTCCGCTTCTCGCAATGAGCTGTTGTCTATTACGTCGGGTATTGCCAATGTAGGGGTGCTTGCCGAGTTGATTATCACATAAATTATGTGGCCTGACTTCACTTTCGTGCCGTTGGCAGGCGTCTGTTCCAATATGCAGTCGGGTGGCAGATTCTTTACATAGCCAGTGTCGCTTACTACTATCTGCAGATGCAGGCTTTCTATTTCGGCTTTGGCTTTCTCGAATGATTTATTTTTTATATTTGGAATTACTATCGCTTCACCATGATGGGTATATATATCAATGCCAAACTTAACGCCAAACATGACAATAAGCACCACAGCCATCATTGCGGCTATGTTGCCCCAGAGATATTTGCTCATAAGCTTTTTTACAAACACGGATGATTTCATGGGGACAAAGGTAGTGTATTATTCTTGCTTTACCAAGATATTGAATAATTCTTTCATACCTTCACTCGCCCCTTTCTTTATGTGGGTTACGTTTCTGTATGACTGGCTTACATTCTCAGGATCAATCAGATATATCGGCGCGCCTTCGGGGGCATAAGCCACAAGACCGGCGGCGGGATAAACATTGAGCGATGTGCCTATTATTACGAATATATCTGCCTTTTGCGCTTCTCTTGCTGCCGGTTCCATCATAGGCACTGCTTCGCCGAAGAATACTATGAACGGACGTAAGAGGCTGCCGTCGCCAGCCTTAGTGCCTGGCTCGATTGTGGGGTTTTCTTTGGTAAGGGTCTTGATGTATTTCTCATCGTATGGCTCATTGCTTGAGCACACTTTTGCCAGCTCGCCATGCAGATGTATCACATTCTTTGAGCCGGCGCGCTCATGAAGGTCGTCTACATTCTGAGTTACTACCGTCACGTCGTAATATTTCTCCAGTTCTTTTATAAGCTTATGACCGTCGTTTGGTTGTGCGTCGAATAGCTTTGTGCGCAGACCGTTGTAAAACTCTGTTACGAAATCAGGGTTCATGAGCCATCCTTCATGGGAAGCTACTTTCTCTACAGGAAAGTTTTCCCATAGACCATCATTGCCGCGAAATGTCTTAAAACCGCTTTCCACCGACATGCCTGCACCCGTCAGAAACACAATCTTCTTCATATCTTATGGTTTAGTGTCTATACCTTATTAATATTCTACAAAAATAGTATTTTTTCCGCAATACAAGTTACTAAATCGCTTGAAAATATTAACTTTGCACTATTGAACATTTGAAATAACATTAATAATTAAAAATAAAGTAGAGAAAACTTTTATGGATAAAGTTAGTTACGCTCTCGGTCTTGGTATAGGCCGTCAGTTGGCACAGATGGGTGCTACAACTCTTAACATTGATGATTTTGCACAAGCCGTAAAGGACGTTATAGCCGGAGCAGAGCTTAAGGTAAGCGACGCAGAGGCACAGACATTGGTTCAGAATTTCTTCGAGGAGCAGCAGAAGAAGCAAAGCGCAGCTGCTATTGAGCAGGGAGAGAAGTTCCTTGCCGAGAATGGTAAGAAGGAAGGTGTCGTAACTTTGCCAAGTGGACTCCAATATCAGGTTCTTAAAGAGGGAAATGGTCGTAAGCCAAAGGCTACTGACCAGGTAAAGTGCCATTATGAGGGAACTCTTATTGACGGCACAATGTTCGATAGCTCTATCAAGCGTGGCGAGCCAGCTACATTCCCATTGAATCAGGTTATCGCAGGATGGACAGAAGGCTTGCAGCTCATGCAGGAGGGCGCTAAGTATCGCTTCTTTATTCCTTACAACCTCGGTTACGGCGAGCGTGGAGCAGGTGCTTCAATTCCTCCTTATTCTACACTTATCTTTGATGTAGAGCTTATCGAAGTGAAATAATAGATACACACATAAAGAAATTTATAAATATGAAAAAGTTAACTTTTCTGGCCGCTATGGCTATCGCTGCAGTGACATTCACTGGTTGCGGAAATTCTACACCTAAGGCAGATCTAAAGACTGATATCGATACTCTTAGCTATGCTGTAGGTATGTCTCAGACTCAGGGTTTGAAGGAATTCTTGGTAGGTCGTATGGACATCGATACTACTTATATGGATGAATTCATCAAGGGTCTTAATGTTGGCGCAAATGCCGGTGACGATAAGGCAAAGGCTGCATATTACGCTGGTATCCAGATTGGTCAGCAGATTAGCAATCAGATGGTTAAGGGCCTGAACAAAGAAGTATTCGGCGACGATAGCACTCAGACTATTTCTTTGAAGAACTTCCTTGCCGGTTTCATTAGCGGAACAAAGGGTAAGGGCGGCTTGATGACACCTGAGCAGGCACAGCAGGTAGCGCAGTTGAAGATGCAGGCTATCAAGAAGAAGAACATGGAGAAGCAGTATGGCTCTAACAAGACAGCAGGTGAGAAGTTCCTCGCTGCCAACAAGAAGAAGCCAGGCGTAAAGACATTGCCTTCAGGTCTTCAGTATCGTGTAATCAAGGAGGGTAAGGGCGCTATGCCTAAGGATACCTCATTGGTAAAGGTACATTATGAGGGTCGCACAATTGATGGTAAAGTATTCGATAGCTCTTACAAACGCAATGAGCCTACTGAAATGCGTGTAAACCAGGTAATCAAAGGCTTCACAGAAGCTCTTGTTCACATGCCTGTAGGTAGCGCATGGGAAGTTTATATTCCTCAGGAGCTTGCTTATGGTGAGCGTGAGGCTGGTGATATTAAGCCATTCTCTACTCTTATCTTCAAGATTGAACTTCTTGAGGTAAAGTAAGCCATTCACATTATGTAGTAGATAGGCGATTTGGATAATATTTAAATCGTTGTTTAATTTACGTAACAGATAATGATGAAAAAGATATTCACACTGGCGCTCACTCTTATGGTGAGCGTCTTTGTTTGCACCAATGCGGTGGCAGACAAGAAGAAAGCAAAGAAAGTCGTGGCTAAGGCTGAGCAGACAAATGCTCCTCTTAAGCCTGTAACTTCAGCTGATTCATTGAGCTATGCTGTAGGTATGGCTCAAACTCAGGGCTTGTTGCCTTATTTGGTTCAGGAGTTGAAGGTAGATTCTGCTTATCTTCCTTCATTCGTAGATGGTTTGAAGGCTTCTATGGAAGCAGGCAATGACCCTAAGGCTGTGGCTTATGCTGCCGGTCAGCAGATTGCCGGAATGTTGAAGACCAGAATTATCCCTGCTGCGACAGGCGATTTTGAAGGCACTCCAGACAGCATTCGCAAGGAGCATTTCTTGGCTGGCTTTGTTGCCGGTGTTCTTGGTGACGCTTCTGTTTATACAGTAGAGGAGGCAGGCAAGCTGTTCTCTGATAGCCGTAAGCGCATCGTTGATGCTAAGAACGAGGCTGTCAAGAAGGAAAACGCTGATTGGCTTGCCGAGAATGCAAAGAAAGAGGGTGTCGTAACATTGCCTGACGGCTTACAATATAAGGTGCTTGTCAAAGGCAATGGCGCGAAGCCTACAGAAAAGGAAACAGTAAAGGTGCGTTATGAGGGCAAGATGATTGATGGAACAGTCTTCGATAGCTCTTATAAGCGCGAGCCTAACACTACTGAGTTTCGTTGTGACCAGGTGATTAAAGGTTGGACTGAGGCTCTTACGATGATGCCTGTAGGAAGCAAGTGGGAAGTTTATATCCCACAGGAGCTTGCTTACGGAAGTCGTCAGGCAGGACAGATAAAGCCTTACAGCACATTGATATTCACAATCGAGCTTGTAGACATCACAAAGCACGAGACTACTACTGCTGCTGAAACAAAGCCAGTAGTAAAAGCTCAGGCTAAGAAGACAAATAAGAGAAAGTAAAGTTGATATAGTAACTTCGTGTTAATTATGCAGATTATATGCTGAATTCTTAATAAAACTTATCGGAAAGTGTTAAAAATCACTTTCTTCATATAAAATTTGCGTAATATAGAATATTATATTAACTTTGCAGCGTTCAGAGGAATGAGGGACTCCACAGAGAGTTCCTCATTTTTTTATAATTACACAAAAGGGTATTTATGATTGACAAAAAAGTCGTAAACAACGTAGTCGATGAGTGGCTGCAAGACAAAGAGTATTTCCTCGTGGATATAGAAATATCTCAGGATAATAAAATCGTAGTTGAAATAGACCACGCTGATGGCGTGTGGATAGAAGACTGCGTAGAGCTGAGCCGCTTTATCGAAGACCATCTCAGCAGAGACGAAGAGGACTATGAGCTCGAAGTGGGTTCAGCAGGATTGGGTCAGCCTTTTAAAGTGCCACAGCAATATGAGAGCTTTGTAGGCAAAGATGTGGAAGTGCTTGCTGCTGACGGCAAAAAGTACTGCGGATTGCTTAAGAGCGTTGATGGCAATGACTTCATCGTCACCACTAAGGAAAAGGTGAAGATTGAGGGAAAGAAGCGTCCACAGATTATGGACGTAGACCATTCTTTCAAGATGGATGAGGTGAAATATACCAAATACTTAATCAGCTTTAAGTAAATGCGTTACATGGCGCAAGGAGATATACTTTCTATTTATCTCTCTATTGCGCTTACCTGTTTGGGAAAATAAAAATAAATAATAATATGGCAATTAAGAAAGAAGAACCACAGTTGAGCATGGTTGATACCTTCCGCGAGTTTAAGGAGATGAAGGGTATCGACAGAACTACTCTCGTGAGTGTTTTGGAAGAAAGCTTCCGCAATGTGCTTGCTAAGATTTTCGGTAGTGATGAGAATTTCGATGTTATTGTAAACCCTGATAAGGGCGACTTCGAGATTTATCGTAACCGTGTGGTTGTCGCAAATGGTGAGGTAGCCGACGAGAACAAGGAGATAGCACTTACCGACGCTCAAAAGATACAGGCCGACTATGAGGTTGGCGAGGAAGTGTCTGAGCCTGTTAATTTCGCTAAGTTCGGTCGTCGCGCAATCCTTAATCTGCGTCAGACATTGGCTTCTAAAATCTTGGAACTTGAGCACGATGCCTTGTATAATAAATATAAGGAGCGTGAGGGACAGATTATCTCGGCTGAGGTTTATCAGATTTGGAAACGTGAAGTGCTTCTCGTCGATGATGAGAACAATGAGCTGCATTTGCCAAAGGGTGAGCAGATTCCACGTGATGTATACCGCAAGAATGAAACGGTAAGAGCCGTCATTCAGCGTGTAGACAATGAAAACAACAATCCACGTATCATTCTTTCGCGTACAAGCCCTCTTTTCCTCCAGCGTCTGCTCGAAGCAGAAGTACCAGAGATTGCTGACGGACTTATCGCTGTGAAGAAGATCGCGCGTATGCCTGGTGAGAAGGCTAAGATTGCTGTAGAAAGTTTCGATGATCGTATCGATCCTGTAGGAGCATGTGTAGGTGTGCGCGGTAGCCGTGTGCATGGTATCGTAAGAGAGCTTTGCAATGAAAACCTCGACGTAATCAACTACACTTCAAACACTAAGCTCTTCATTCAGCGCGCGCTGAGCCCAGCTGAGATCAGCAGCATCAATATTGATGAAGAGAATAAGAAAGCAGAAGTTTATCTCCGTCCTGATCAGGTAAGTCTTGCTATCGGACGCGGTGGACTTAATATCAAACTGGCTTCAATGCTTACTGAATATACTATCGATGTATTCCGTGAGGTAGGTGAGGGCGAAGTAGACGAGGAAGATATCTATTTGGATGAGTTCAATGATGAAATCGACCAGTGGGTTATCGACGCCATTAAGTCTATCGGTCTTGACACCGCTAAGCAGACTCTTAGCGCTCCTCGCGATATGCTTATCGAGAAAGCAGATCTTGAGGAAGAGACTGTAGATCAAGTGTTGAATGTATTGAGAGCCGAATTTGAAAAATAAATAGTAGTTAAAGTAACAGATGAGCATCAGATTAAATCACGCATTAAGAGAATTAAACATAGGAATTCAAACGGCAGTTGAGTTCCTTACCAAGAAAGGCGACCTAAAGGCAGAAGATGTTACGCCTAACTTTAAGCTCGACGACGCACAGTATAACGCGCTCGTTAACGCTTTTAAGCAGGATGCAGCCGTAAAGAATCAGGCTGAGAAACTCTTCGTTGCCAAGAAGGATAAGAAACATAAGCAAAAGGAAAGCAACAAGGCTGAAGATTTGCTTAAACCTGCTACAAAGCAGGAATACAAGCCTCTTGGAAAGATTGACCTTGACGGCGGTGCGAAGAAACAGGCACCGGCGCAGGATAATTCTGCCAAAGCTAACGTCGACAAGACGAAGAATGAGAAGACTAATACTGATGCTCAGACTGCTGCCGAGAGTCATGCATCAAAGGCTACTCATACTGATGAGGTTGTGAAGAACGACAATAAGCAGAATGATGCTAATGCCGCTCATGAGTCTAAGCATGAGAATGTAGAGGCTAACAACTCTCAGGAAAAGAATAGTGAACAACAGACAGTGAATAACAATAATAAGCAGCCGGAGGCAAACGATAAGAATGCCAACGGACAGGAAACCTCTAACGCTAACAACAGCGAAATCTTCCAGCTTAAGAGCGAGAAGAAGATTCTTTCTACCACACGTGTAAATGTGCTTGGCAAGATTGATCTTTCTACTCTTAACCAGAACACTCGTCCTAAGAAGAAGAGCAAGGAAGAGAAGCGCAAAGAGCGTGAGAATCGCCAGGGTAATGGCAACAACGGAGGCAATGCTAATGCCGGCAACTCTAATAACTCTAAGCGTAAGCGTCAGCGCATCAACAAGGAGCGCGTAGACATCGCGGCTGTAGGAAAGCAGGCTAACAAGCAGGCACAGCAGCAGGGTAAGGGCAACAACGGCAATAATAACAAGAAGAAAAAGAATCGTAAGCCTATTGAGGTTAACGAGGAAGATGTAGCACGCCAGGTAAAGGAAACTCTCGCACGTCTTACCAATAAGCAAAGTCAGAATAAGAAGGGCGCTAAATATCGTAAGGAGAAGCGCGACGCTATTCAGGAGCGACTTTCTAATGAGGCTAAGGCTGAGAAGAGAGAGAGCAAAATCCTTAAGCTTACAGAGTTTGTTACCGTAAGCGAGTTGGCAACGATGATGAACGTTGAGGTTAATCAGGTTATCGGTACTCTTATGAGTGTTGGTATCATGGTTTCTATCAACCAGCGTCTTGACGCTGAGACAATCAATCTTGTTGCCGATGAATTCGGATTTAAGACAGAATATGTAAGTGCCGAAGTGCAGGAAGCAGTAAGTGAGGAGGAAGACGATGAAAACGACCTCGTGCCACGTGCTCCGATTGTAACAGTGATGGGTCATGTCGATCATGGTAAGACTTCATTGCTCGACTATATACGTCAGACTAATGTAATCGCCGGTGAGGCAGGTGGTATCACCCAGCATATCGGTGCTTATAACGTAACTCTTGAAGACGGCAGAGAAATCACATTCCTTGATACTCCAGGTCATGAGGCGTTTACCGCCATGCGTGCCCGTGGTGCTCAGATGACTGATATCGCTATTATCATCATCGCTGCCGACGACAGCGTCATGCCTACCACAAGAGAGGCCATCGCTCATGCGCAGGCTGCTAATGTGCCTATGGTGTTTGCCATCAACAAGATTGATAAGCCGGGAGCTAATCCTGACAAGATACGTGAGGACTTGGCTAATATGAACCTTCTCGTAGAAGAGTGGGGCGGTAAATATCAGTGCCAGGAAATCAGCGCTAAGAAGGGTATCGGCGTAAAGGAATTGCTTGATAAGGTACTTCTCGAAGCTGAAATGCTCGACTTGAAGGCTAATCCTAACCGTAAGGCTACAGGTTCTATCGTAGAGTCTTCTCTCGATAAGGGACGTGGATATATCTCTACCGTGCTCGTAAGCAACGGTACATTGAAAGTGGGCGACATCGTATTGGCAGGTACAAGCTTCGGTCGCGTAAAGGCTATGTTCAATGAGCGTAATCAGCGCATCGACAAGGTAGAGCCAGCCGAGCCAGCTATAATCCTTGGCTTGAATGGCGCGCCTACAGCCGGTGATACATTCCATGTGATGGAGACAGAGCAGGAAGCACGTGAGATTGCCAACAAGCGTGAGCAGTTGCAGCGTGAACAGGGCTTGCGTACTCAGAAGCGCCTTACATTGAGCGATATCTCACATCGTATCGCCCTCGGATCATTCAAGGAGCTGAACATCATCGTTAAGGGTGATACCGACGGTTCTGTTGAGGCATTGAGCGATTCATTCTTGAAGTTGTCTACAGAGAAGATAAAGGTAAATGTTATCTATAAGGCTGTAGGTCAGATTTCAGAGAGCGATGTAACTCTTGCCGATGCTTCAGATGCTATCATCGTAGGCTTCCAGGTACGTCCTTCTGCCGCTGCTCGTAAGCAGGCCGACGGCGCAGGCGTTGAAATCAACACCTATTCTGTCATCTACGATGCTCTCGACGATGTTAAGCAGGCCATGGTAGGTATGCTTGACAAGGTTAAGAAGGAAGTCGTTACCGGTCAGGCTGAGGTTAAGCAGGTATTTAAGATTTCTAAGGTCGGAACAATTGCGGGTGCGCTTGTTACCGAGGGTAAAGTACATCGTGCAGACAAGATACACGTCGTACGCGACGGTATCGTAGTTCACACTGCCGAAATCAATGCCTTGAAGCGTTATAAGGACGATGTCAAGGAAGTAGGCGCAAGCCTTGATTGCGGTATCAGCCTTGTAAACTACAACGATATTCAGGAAGGCGATGTTCTTGAGAGCTTCACAGAGATTGAAGTACAGC
Source organism: Prevotella sp. (assembly GCA_024682415.1). GTDB lineage: Bacteria > Bacteroidota > Bacteroidia > Bacteroidales > Bacteroidaceae > Prevotella. The sequence continues at coordinate 38,734 of JAIKZG010000012.1, read as the reverse complement.
AGAAACTGTAATCGATAAAGTCAAAATTATAACCTATACAACGCATCGTTTGACATGGAGTTTTTGATTAAGCTCTATATAAAACGATGCGTTTTTTTCAATAGATACAAAGCAACTTAATAACAATGAGTGATAAGAATGAGTTTGTGAAGAAAGTAGCGGAGCAGAAGTATGAATTCGGCTTTACTACCAATGTGCAGACTGATGTCATTCCCGTAGGTCTTAATGAGGATGTTGTCCGCCTTATCTCAAAGAAAAAAGGTGAGCCGGAGTGGATGACAGAGTTCAGACTGAAGGCATTCAACTACTGGAAGACTTTAAAGCAACCTTCATGGGGTCATGTGCATGTGCCCGAAGTAGACTATCAGGCTATTTCTTATTATGCTGATCCTCTGGCAAAGAAGCCGAAGAACAAGGAGATAGACCCTGAGCTGGAGAAGACATTCGACAAGCTGGGCATTCCTTTGGAGGAGAGATTGGCACTTAGCGGTACGGCTGTAGATGCCATCATGGACTCTGTCAGCGTGAAGACCACATTCAAGGATAAACTTGCCGAGAAAGGCATTATCTTCTGTTCAATAGGTGAAGCCATAAAGAATCATCCCGACTTGGTGAAGCAATACTTAGGCTCTGTAGTGCCTTATCGCGACAACTTCTATGCCGCGCTCAACAGCGCTGTGTTCTCAGATGGTTCTTTCGTATATATTCCAAAGGGAGTGCGTTGCCCTATGGAGCTTAGCAGCTATTTCCGCATCAACGCAAGCAATACCGGACAGTTTGAGCGCACGCTTATCATTGCCGATGATGATTCTTATGTGTCTTATCTTGAGGGCTGCACAGCTCCTATGCGTGATGAGAATCAGCTTCATGCTGCCATTGTCGAGATTATAGTGAACGACAACGCAGAAGTGAAATACAGCACTGTGCAGAACTGGTATCCCGGCGATGAGAATGGCAAGGGCGGTATTCTCAACCTTGTAACTAAGCGTGGCGACTTGCGCGGAGTAAACTCTAAGCTGTCGTGGACACAGGTGGAAACAGGTTCTGCCATAACATGGAAATATCCTTCATGCGTGCTTCGTGGTGATAACTCTCAGGCAGAGTTCTATAGCGTAGCCGTTACCAACAACTATCAGGAAGCTGATACGGGTACTAAGATGATACACATGGGAAAGAACACCAAGAGCACCATCATAAGCAAGGGTATCAGCGCTGGACATAGTCAGAACTCATACCGAGGACTTGTGCGTGCTACATCCAACGCCGACAACGCGCGCAACTACAGCTCGTGCGACAGCCTGTTGCTTGGCAGCGACTGTGGTGCCCACACCTTCCCATACATGGACATACACAACGACACGGCAGTGGTGGAACATGAGGCAACGACAAGCAAGATTAGCGAAGACCAGTTGTTTTACTGCAATCAGCGAGGTATTTCCACGGAAAAGGCTATCGGTCTTATCGTAAACGGATATGCTAAAGACGTGCTCAATAAGCTGCCGATGGAGTTTGCCGTAGAAGCACAGAAACTGCTCTCTGTTTCTTTGGAGGGAACAGTGGGATAATACACAATAAAGGAAGAAAAAAATATGTTAGAAGTTAAAGACTTACATGCCACAATTGCTGGCAAAGAGATATTAAAAGGCGTCAACCTTACAATTAAAGATGGCGAAGTGCATGCCATCATGGGCCCTAACGGTTCGGGCAAGAGCACACTTAGCGCAGTGCTCGTGGGCAATCCTCTTTACACCGTAACAAGCGGTTCTGCCACATTCAACGGTAAAGACCTGCTTGCCATGAAGCCTGAAGACAGAGCCAACGAGGGCTTGTTCCTCTCATTCCAATATCCTGTTGAGATACCTGGCGTATCAATGACCAACTTCATGCGCGCCGCTGTAAACGCTAAGCGTGAGTATCAGGGATTGGAACCGCTTGCAGTGGGCGACTTCATGAAGCTTATGCGCGAGAAGAGAAAGATAGTAGAGCTTGACTCTAAGCTTGCTCATCGCTCGGTAAACGAAGGCTTCAGCGGTGGTGAGAAGAAGCGCAACGAGATATTCCAGATGGCAATGCTTGAGCCTACATTGAGCATTCTCGACGAGACCGACTCTGGTCTTGACGTAGACGCTTTGCGCATCGTGGCAGAGGGCGTAAACAAGCTTAAGACACCGAAGACAAGCACTATCGTAATCACTCACTACGACCGCCTGCTCGACATCATCAAGCCAGACATCATTCATGTGCTTTATAAGGGAAGAATCGTGAAGACAGCCGGCCCTGAGCTTGCCAAGCAGATAGAGGAAAGAGGTTACGACTGGATAAAAGAAGAAGTAGGGGAGGAATAATCTTATGGCAGATAACAATATCAAATCGGAGCAACAATACATAGAGCTGTATGAGCAGACAAGCAAAGCAATCTGCGAGCATAGTGCCGATGCTCTGAACTGCCTGCGTGATAAAGCTTATCAGGATTTCAAGCGTCAAGGTTTGCCTACTCGCAAGGTGGAACGCTATAAATACACTGATATGCAGGAGTTGTTTCGCCCTGACTATGGGCTGAACATCAACCGCCTTGACATTCCTGTCAATCCTGCCGACGTGTTTAAGTGCGACGTGCCTAATCTCAGCACATCGCTCTATTTCGTGGTAAACGACGCTTTCTATAAGAAGGAGCTTCCTAAGGCAAAGCTGCCCGAGGGAGTATATGTAGGCTCGCTCAACGACTACGCTCAGCAGCACCCCGACTTCATTGCAAAGTATTACGGCAAGATAGCCAAGACGGAGGAAGACGCGGTGACAGCTCTCAACACCATGCTTGCTCAGGACGGACTGCTCGTGTATGTGCCTAAGAACGTAAATGTAGACCGTGCCATTCAGGTGGTGAATATCACTCGTTCTGATGTGCCTCTTATGGTAAATCGCCGTGTGCTTATCGTAGCCGAAGAAGGCTCGCAGGCTAAGCTGTTGTTTTGCGACCATAGCATCGACGACAGAGAGTTTCTCGTAACCCAGGTAATAGAAACCTATGTGGGCCGCAATGCTCAGCTCGACCTTTATTGCCTGGAGGAAACCAATTATAAGAACACTCGCGTGAGCAATGTGTATTTCAACCTCGATAACGACTCACGCCTTACCCACAACGTGATAACGCTCACCAACGGCACTACCCGCAACAAGGTAGACTTAGCATTTAAAGGCGAGGGAGCGGAATGCAATCTTTGCGGATGCGCCATTGAGGATAAGCACCAGCGAGTGGACAACAACACCCTTATCGACCATCAGGTGGCTCATTGCACAAGCCATGAGCTATATAAATATGTGCTCGACGATGAGAGCGTGGGAGCGTTTGCCGGCAAGGTGCTTGTGCGTCATGGAGCGCAGAAGACTATCTCCGACGAGGTGAACCAAAACCTCTGCACCACAAAGAAGGCTCGTATGTACACCCAGCCTATGCTCGAAATCTATGCCGACGACGTGAAGTGCTCACATGGTTCTACCGTGGGGCAGCTCAACGACGCTGCTATGTTCTATATGGAGCAGCGAGGCATAAGCGAGAAGGAAGCTAAGCTGTTGCTTGAGTTCGCCTTTATCAACGAGGCCATCGACTGCATACAGCTTGAACCTCTCCGCGACCGTCTTCACTACCTGGTAGAGAAGCGTTTCCGTGGCGAACTTGGCGGTTGCAAGGGCTGTAAGATATGCTAACAACAGAAACACATAGAAGAGAAATGATAGATATAAAGCAAATAAGAGAAGACTTTCCTATTCTCTCGCGCACGGTCTATGATAAGCCATTGGTTTATCTCGACAACGCAGCCACCACACAGAAGCCGATGTGTGTGCTCGATGCCATGCGTGAGGAATATCTCAATGTGAATGCCAATGTGCATCGTGGCGTGCATTGGATGTCGCAGCAGAGCACAGAGCTTCATGAGGCAGCGCGAGAGACTGTGAGAGCGTTTATCAACGCCAAGAGTACCACCGAGATAGTATTCACCCGTGGCACCACCGAGGGCTTAAACCTTGTGGCAGCCACATTCTGCGAGGAGTTTATGCACGAGGGCGACGAGGTGATAGTGTCTACCATGGAGCACCATTCCAATATCGTGCCATGGCAGCTACAGGCTTCAAAGCGTGGCATAGTGCTAAAGGTGATACCTATGACCGACGACGGCGTGCTCGACATGGAAGCATATCGAAAGATGTTCACCGAGAAGACAAAGCTCGTGAGCGTCACCCATGTGAGCAATGTGCTCGGCACTGTCAATCCCGTGAAGGAGATGGTGAGCATAGCCCATGAGCATGGCGTGCCGATGATGGTAGACGGAGCGCAGAGCACTCCTCATTTCAAGGTGGATGTGCAGGATTTGGATTGCGATTTCTTCGTGTTCAGCGGACATAAGATATATGGCCCTACAGGCGTGGGCGTGCTTTATGGCAAGGAGGAATGGCTCGACAAGCTGCCACCTTATCAGGGCGGCGGCGAGATGATAGAAAACGTGAGCTTTGAGAAGACTACATTCGAGCGTCCGCCATTGAAATTCGAGGCTGGCACTCCCGACTATGTAGCCACCAACGGTCTTGCCAAAGCCATCGACTACGTTTCGGCCATAGGCATGGACAACATCGCCGCTTATGAGCGTGAGCTTACCGACTACTGCATGAAGCGACTATCTGAAGTGGATGGTATGCGCTTCTTTGGCACTGCTCCGGGCAAAGACGCTGTGGTAAGTTTCCTCGTGGGCAATATCCATCATTTCGATATGGGCACACTTCTCGACCGCCTTGGCATTGCCGTGCGCACAGGTCATCATTGCGCTCAGCCGCTGATGACGCGTCTTGGCATTCAGGGCACGGTGCGCGCGTCGTTCTCTTTCTACAACACTAAGGAGGAGATAGACATTCTCACTGAAGGCATTAAGCGCGTGAGCCGAATGTTTTAATCGTGCGATAGAAATATTATTTCCGTGCATGGATAATTTATTCTTCATGCAGAAAAAACTAAATACATTTACAAACATTTAAAATGGAACAGAAACTTTTTATCTACAACACTCTTACACGTAGAAAGGAATTGTTCAAACCATTGCATGCACCCAACGTTGGTATGTATGTGTGTGGCCCTACAGTGTATGGCGACGCGCATTTAGGTCATGCTCGTCCGGCAATCACTTTTGATATACTATTCAGATACCTCAAGCATTTAGGATATAAGGTGCGCTATGTGCGCAACATCACCGATGTGGGCCATCTTGAGCATGATGCCGACGAGGGTGAGGACAAGATAGCTAAGAAGGCACGCCTGGAGCAGCTTGAGCCTATGGAAGTGGCACAGTATTACACCAACCGCTACCACGACGCCATGAAGGCTCTCAATGTGCTTCCGCCATCTATCGAGCCACACGCCACAGGCCATATCATCGAGCAGGAAGAGCTTGTGAAGGAGATTCTTGCCAATGGCTATGCCTACGAGAGCAACGGCTCAGTATATTTCGACATAGAGAAATACAACAAAGACCATAAATATGGCATTCTTTCGGGCAGAAACCTCGACGACGTAATCAACGCCAGCCGAGAACTTGACGGAGTGGGAGAGAAGAAGAATCAAGTGGACTTCGCCCTCTGGAAGAAAGCTCAGCCTGAGCACATCATGCGCTGGCCAAGTCCATGGAGCGAGGGTTTCCCGGGCTGGCATTGCGAGTGCACCGCTATGGGAAGAAAGTATCTCGGCAAGCAGTTCGACATTCATGGCGGCGGCATGGACCTTGTGTTCCCACATCATGAGTGCGAGATAGCTCAGGCAGTGGCAAGCCAGGGTGAGCCAATGGTGCGCTATTGGATGCACAACAACATGATTACCATCAACGGGCAGAAGATGGGCAAGAGTCTTGGCAACTTCATCACTCTCGACCAGTTCTTCACAGGCGACCACCCAAAGCTTGAGCGTGCTTATTCGCCTATGACGATACGTTTCTTTATCCTCTCTGCCCACTATCGTGGCACGGTAGACTTCTCTAATGAGGCTCTCGTGGCAAGCGAGAAGGGTCTCGACCGTCTTATGAGTGGCATTAAGGACATAGAGCGCATACAGACGGAGAGCACTACGGACGATAGCGTGAAGAAGTTCATTGACGAGTTGCCACAGCAGTGCTACGATGCCATGAACGACGACTTCCAGACTCCTGTCGTAATCAGCCATCTCTTCGAGGCGTGCCATCTTATCAACACCCTCGTAGACCATAAGGCAAAGATCAGTGCCGACGATTTGCAGAAGCTCACCTCTACTATCCACACCTTTGCTTTCGATCTTCTCGGTCTTAAGGCAGAGGCAGCCGGCAACAACAGCGCCCGTGAGGAGGCTTTCGGCAAGGTGGTAGACATGGTGCTCGACCTTCGTGCCAAGGCTAAGGCAGCCAAAGACTGGGCTACAAGCGATCAGATTCGCGACGCTCTCGCTGCCGATGGCTTCGAAGTGAAGGATACTAAGGACGGAGCTGTATGGAAGCTGAATGTATAGCGCGCTTCTCATAGCGTGGCGTAATGCAACGATCAATAACAAGAAAGCTCGGCATGGAACTTAATCCGTGCCGAGCTTCTTTCATTCCATAACCCTTTGATAAGGCTACGTGGCATAATGTGCCGAGGATTACTGAGCAGGCTTCATAGGCTCTGGCTCGCCACTCTGTGGAGTGGTATCCTGCTTAGGCTCATTGGTGTCCTTAGGAGCGTCTTGCTTTGGCTCCGCGCTCTGTGGCTGCTCTGTGGCTGATGGCTGCTGAGTGTCGGCAGAAGGGTGAAGCTCTGTTTTGCCGTCGTTATTGCTTGTAGTGTCGGCAGGCTTATGCTCTTTGCCAGTCTTGCCCTTGCCAGAGGTCTTGGCGTCTTTGGCCTTGTCGGTGGTGTCGTTCTTCTTGTCGTCGGCTTGCTTACGCTTATGTGGGCGCAATGCTTCACGCTTCAAGCGCTCTATCTTCTTGTTGATAGGGTTGATGAATGATGAATACTGCTCAAATCCCTCAATCTCAATGTAGGCGTTAAGACGCTTTTTAAGCTTTAGATAAGCGTTCTCCACATTCTTGCGCGCAATGTTCATTGCCTGCTTGGTAACCTTGGCGTTCTCCTCGTCGCGCTGGTCGATAAGAGTGCGTATCTGTTCCGTCTTATCGTTGAAACCATCTACAAATGAAGTCAAGCCAAGAAGCTCCACATCGGCTTTGAGATCCGTCTGCAAGTCCTTTACAAAATTCACGTAAACGCCGGTCTTCTTGTCGAGCTGCGCATAGTTGTTAATCTTGTAAGTAGCGAGATGCTTCTGCAAATTGTTTGCAGCCTTGCGCTTATCCTCCTGAGGAATACCCGTAAGTCCATCTACGGCTTTCTTGTAGCTCTGAAAAAGCTTCTTGCGCTCATTGCCTACGGATGTAATCTGCGCTGTCAGCAAGTCGGTCTTGCTCACCATGTTCATCAGCTCATCCTCTACGTTGAAAAACTCTTTGAGGGACTTTACTTCGGAGCCCATCTTCTCCATCACTTTAGCGTCGCCCTCACAACGTGTAATCACATACTGAATGTATGCGTACTGTGTGGCATTTGGCATTGCTGCCACTCTGATACCATTTAAAATATCATCCATTTTTTTTAAAATTTTAAATTAATACTATGTTAACTATATATGTCTTCGGCTACTTTCATGCCTTTTATGGCAATCCTATAGCGTCAGAAACTATTTTCTACATTCTAAATGCCCTTTTCTCCCATCGGTAGAAAGTGCCCAAATCTGCATTTTGCCCTTTTCTCCCATCGGTAGAAAGTGCCAAAATCTGCATTTTGCCCTTTTCTCCCGTCGGTAGAAAGTGCTAAATTTTCTATTTTCGACCTTTTCTAATACCCTTAGAATCAGTCATTTCCTCGCTTTGCGAGCCTGTTCATGCCCTAAGCCACGAGTGCCATCATGCCTTTTAAAGCCTTTGAGGGCATAGCGTAGCCATATTCAGCCTTGTGTATTACCGTTCGTTTTCTTAGTCCTTGCATTATCACAATGCGTGTGTAGACAAATCTTCAGTTCATAATAAGTTATATATTTGTAGTTTAATGTGTTTTGCATAATGCGCCGACTTGATGTCCTACTGCGCAATATGTTTTTCTTTTTGTAATCTTTTTACCAGTATATGGATTCTTGCCATCATATTAAATGAATCATCTCTCCATTTCTGTAGTCCTTAGTCTTTGTTTGTACTTGCAAAAGTAGCACTTCTTTTTCATCCCTGCAATAGCAGTGATGAAATTCTTCTTACCTTTGCACCTCTCTTATTGTGAAATATTGCTAAAAGCCCGACTCCTCACACACGTGGGAATCGGGCTTTCATTGCTGTATAGTCTATAAATATATGTTCTTATTACTCTTCGCTATTGTTCATGCTCCAGTGCATGATAATCAGCTCACCGCCCGCTATCAGCCTGTATGCCACTATCGCGCAGCTCGTGATAATAGCCGCTATGGGGAGTATCTCTCTTAGCTTAAAATGTTCTTTCATATCGTTCCTTGTTTTTAATTATTCAGTCTTAATTTTAGCAGTAGCAAAAGTAAGCATAATCACATTCATACACAAACTTTCCTCGGCATTTATATAATATTAAGTTACGCTATGTTACTTATGATTAATAATATTGACAATATGCGCATATCGCATTGAGAGCTATAGATTTCTAAGTATATTTGCCCTCGCAAGTTAATACTATCTCATGATAACTAAAAGAATACAACATTATTATTAATTCTATTATCAAAATATGAAAAGAACATGGTTGCTTATTGGCTTATTGCTCATCGGAATGGTAGTGCCTATGATGGCCCAGGAGAACAAGAGTTTTGCAGACAGGCTGATGTTTGAAATCAACATGGGCGCAGGCGTAAAACAGCACGGCATCACGCCTATCACGGCAACATTCAATGCCGGAGTAAACGTAACGAAGCGTTTCTATGCCTTCGCAAGCGTAGAGGGCATGACGGGACTTTACAAGAATGGCGCGGTGAAGACTTATGAGCGCGCTGCTAACATTGGTGGCGGACTTGGCTACAATCTCTGGACAAACAAGAGTGGCAGCGATGCGCTTGACTTGAAGGCAAGCGCTACGACGACAGTAGGTGGCAGCAATTGGAAGAACACTGCCTACACGGTGCAACTTGTGGAATATCTTGGGGCGAAGAACAGCAGCGTGAAGCCTTTCTTCGGCTTGGGTTACCGCTATATTGACTCTCACCACTCTGCTTTCGCCAACTATGGCAACGTGTATGTCACTATCGGTTTACGATTTTAACTAATCTCAATTCTCTTACTTATATACGGTAAAAGCCCGATTCCCCCGTGTGAGGAGTCGGGCTTTGCTGTAATTAATTCATCTTTATTCCATAACATACAAAGATTACTTTATCAGTAATTTATTTTTGTATCTGCCATTTTATATTTATTTTTGTAGCAAAGTTATTAATATAATAATGATAGGATATGCTAAAGCAGACTAAAAAAGAAAGAGAATTGATGGAAGAAATCAAAAAGCATTTAACTGGCAAGCTAAATAAATTAGGCGAATGGTTACAACAGCCTAATTATGACAATACTCTTGTAATCAATGATATGAAAGCGGTATTAAAATAATGAGATTCTTCCTCGATACAAACATCTTGATTTTCTTATGGACTAAGAAAGTAGATGAATTATCAAATGATATAACATCTTTACTAAAAGACTATTCTAATACTTTGTTGACAAGTTCTGTATGCGTTGCGGAACTCATACATTTATGCCAAATAGGCAAAGTATCAAGTAGAAAATCGGAATATAAATCTCCTGAAGACGTTAAAAGATGGTTGCAAGATGCAGGAATTACAATTGTATATATCACCGAATTAAACCTTGATACATACGCAAGACTTCCAATGCATGCCGACCATCGCGATCCGATGGATAGATTGATTATTGCGCAAGCTATATCCGACAGAATACCATTAGTAAGTTCTGACCATAAGTTTAGATTATATGAAAGCGATGGATTAGCCTTTGTTTTCAATCAAAGATAATAACACACATACTAATCATATTCTATGCCAAAAACATATTGTAAGCAGATAGATTTCTTGCGAGCCGTATTGATAATGCTCGTGATATTGGTGCATATCGTGAGCTTCGGTAATCTGTATCCAGATGTGAAGGCAGACATACTGTCGTTTATCATGCCTACATTCCTCATTATCACGGGATACTTGGTAAATGTAAAAAAACAGTCAAAGAATTTTCTTTATATATCATAAGGCTTGCGCTGCCTTACGTGATTATGGTGACGGGATATGCCGTAGCGTCATTGTATCTGCCCGTAAGGGATGGAATAACAAGGCTCGACGCAGCTACAATGTACCGCGTGATATGCGTAACGTCGATAGGGCAATATTGGTTTATCCACACGATGATAGTGTGTGGCATGCTGAATTACATATCATTTCGCATGGCAAGGCGATATAGCAGTGCTGCAAGGCTGTCGGTGTTTGCCTTTGTGCTGCTTCTCGTGGCGCAATACACTCCGTTTCTCGCCATAAATAGCGCGGCATATTATTTCATAGGCGTGGCGATAAGGCAGTATTGCAGCGACATAACGCAGTGCTTTAAGGGCAGCTTCTGGACAGCGATACCATTCTCGTTTATAGTTACTAAAGCTGCTTTCCACGACTGGGGAATGCTCTCAGTGTTGTGCGCCTCGATATGCTTCATATCATTCATCTTCAAGCTGTCGGAATATGTGGAGGGCGAAGCGCAGGCGGTGGCGCTGTATGTAGGGAGAAACACGCTGCCCATCTACCTGTTTCACACCATATTCACAATGGCGGCAAAGCTGTTTCTGCCATTGTTTAAGTTTGACGGCACACAGTTCCTTTTCACATTCTTCACCATCATCTTTTGTCTTGCCGGCAGCCTGATGATAGGTAAATGTATGGATAAGACGCATTTGTCGTTAGTATTCGGTAAGCGATATATAATGAGATAGTATGATAAAAGCCCGATTCCACATGAGAAATCGGGCTTTTATCGTATTCATATTGCGATGATTTACATAGGATCTACATCATAATATATCTGGATGGCGGCATAACGCTTGTCGGCAAGGAGGGCAGATTGAGTGTCGAGCAGATATTTGCGCAGAGCCTGACGGGAGAACTCCTTCTCTGGGCGAAGCATGATGCGCTGAATGAAGTATTTCCTCACTCTGCCCACAGGAGGGGCGGCTGGGCCAAGCACACGATTGCCAAGCCATTGCCTTAGTCGGCTCGCAAACTCTGTAGCGGCAGAGCTGACAAGGCGCTCATTGCTATGGCGCAGATAGATATATATCATGTTGCACACGGGAGGAAACTTAAACGCTACTCTCTCTGCTATCTCGTGCAGATAGAAGTCGGCATAGTCATTATTCACCACCTGCTTTATCACTGGCGAGTCAGCTTCGCGCGTCTGTAGCATCACAGTGCCACGCTTGCCCTTTCTGCCTGCCCTTCCGCTCACCTGTTCCATCATGGTGAACGCCCTCTCGGCAGCTCTGAAATCACCAGCCTTGAGCATGGAGTCGGCATCGAGAATGCCCACAAGGCTCACGTTGTCGAAATCCAAACCCTTTGTCACCATCTGCGTGCCTATAAGTATGTTGGTCTTGCCGGTGGAGAAATCATTAATAAGTCGCTCATAAGCCCCACGGGTGTGAGTGGTGTCGAGATCCATGCGCCCTATCCTCGCGTCGGGATAATTCGCCTGTATCACTTCCTCTATCTTCTCCGTGCCGAAGCCTATGCTTATGAGGTTGTCGCTCTCGCAGTTAGGGCAACGCTGCGGCACTTTGTAGGTGTAGCCACAGTAATGGCACACCATGGTGTTGGTGTTCTTATGATAGGTGAGCGAAACGTCGCAGTTCTCACAGCGTGGAGTCCATCCGCACTGCTTGCATTCCACGATAGGGGAGAAGCCACGCCTGTTCTGAAACAATATCACCTGCTCACCCTTGTCGAGAGCCTTTCTTATGCCTGCCATGAGGTCGGGCGAGAGAGGGCCGCTCATCATCTTGCGATGGCGCAAATCCTTCACGTCTATCACATGAACATCGGGCAGCTCTATGCCCTTGTATCGCTCCTTCAGCTCCACAAGCCCATATTTATTCTGCCTTACGTTGTAGTAGCTGTCTACCGACGGAGTGGCAGTGCCGAGCAATGTCTTCGCCCCATACATCTGAGCAAGCATGATAGCCACGGAGCGAGCATGGTAGCGTGGGGCAGGCTCTTGCTGCTTGAAGCTCGTCTCGTGTTCCTCGTCGATGATTACAAGCCCAAGGTTGGTGAAAGGCAGAAACACCGCGCTTCTCGCGCCTAATATCACGCTATATGGATTATCTGATAGCTGCTTCTTCCATATCTCCACCCTCTCAGCGTCGCTGTATTTGGAGTGGTAAATGCCAAGCTTGTTGCCAAACACCCTTTGCAGCCTTGTAGTAATCTGCACGGTGAGGGCAATCTCGGGCAGCAGATAGAGCACCTGCTTATGCTCCTTTATAGCCTGACTGATAAGATGAATATAAATCTCGGTCTTTCCGCTCGACGTTACGCCATGGAGCAGCACCACGTTCTTCTTCATAAACTGCATCATAATGCCGTTGTAAGCGTCTTGCTGCTTCTCGTTGAGGGCATGGGGCAGCTCCACGGCTTCGCCTGTGGCCTGCTTCAGTCGTCCTACCTCCTTTTTATATTCGCGAAGTATGTTTTTCTTCTTTAGCTCATTGATGATGGCAGACGTGCAGTGAGTGGAGTTCATAAGCTCCTCGCGCGTTATCTCCCTGCCTCCTTTCGATAGCTCAAGATATGCGTCGAGCACACGCTTCTGCCCAATGGCTCTGCCAAGCATGCTGTGGGCAATGACGATGCTTCGCTCGTCTATCATGTTGGCATGCAAGCCTATATACGTCTCCATCCTCGGGCGATAGCCGTCTTCCTCTTTCAGTCCCTGTGGCATGGCTGCCTTATACACATCGCCTATGCTGCACATATAGTAAGTGGAAATCCATTGCCATATCCTCAGCTGCTGAGGCAATAGCATAGGCATGTCGTCGGCAAATGAGTATATGTCTTTCACCTTGAAGTCGGGCTTCTCGCCCACATGCTCACGCGCTATAATGCCCGTGTAGGTCTTTGAGCGTCCGAAAGGCACGAGCACACGCATCCCTGCCTTTGCCCTCTTCTCCATACTGTCGGGCACGGCATAAGTAAACAGTCCGTTTACGGGCACCGGTAATATCACGTCTACATATATCATCTGCTGTATTGTTTGCTATGGGTGAGGTAATGAATATTATGAATGCAAATTTAACGAAAAAATCGCAATCTTTTTGTGTGATATAAATATATGATGTATATTTGCCCACATAGATATAATAACTAAAATCATAAAAGAAAGGAATTATATTATGGAATGCAAAGTAGAAGCAATCGTTTTGGCATTAAGCTTGGTGACAGTGGGCATGTGCGTGAAGACTGGTCTGGAGAGCATTTCCGAAAACCAGAGGGAAGTGAGCGTGAAGGGCCTGGCAGAGATGGAGGTGAAAGCCAACAAGGTGACATGGCCTATAATAGTGAAGTTTGTGGGCAACGACCTCAATGAAATCTACACCAAGGTGAACAACAGCAATGCTGCCGTGAGGAAGTTTCTCACGCAGAATGGCATACCTGCTTCCGACATATCGGTGAACGCTCCACAGATACAGGACAAGGAGGCAGAGATATATGGCAGCGTTAATTTTACATATAGATACAGCGTGACAAATATCGTTACCGTGAGCAGCAAGAATGTAGACCTCGTGAGGAAGCTCATGAGCCGTCAGGGCGAACTGCTGACAAAGGGTGTAGCCATTAGCGGCAGCAACTATGAAAACCCTGTGGTCTATGAATACACCGACCTCAACAAGATTAAGCCACGCATGATAGAGGAGGCTACTAAGAACGCTCGCGAGGCTGCCGTGAAGTTTGCCAAGGATAGCGAGAGTGAGCTTGGCGATATTAAGAACGCAAGCCAGGGGCAATTCTCTATTGATAACCGCGACCAGAACACGCCGTTCATTAAAAAGGTGCGTGTAGTGTCGTCTATATCTTATTATTTGGAATAACCATAGGTAGATATATATGCTTTTATGAGTTTAAAGTGCATAGATAGTATTATAAAAGATGTGTAAAGCATAAAAAATAGCTTTGGCATTGTTAAAAGACTTATATTTTTATTAATTTTGCAGCCGAAAAACTTAAAATTAACAAAAATCAAAGCAATTCTATGCATTTTAAACTCAAAAAGATTGTCGCATGCTTGGCGCTTAGCTTTGTATGCGTGGCAACGAATGCTCAAAAAACAATTACCGGAAACGTAAAGGACGCGGCAGGTGAGCCGCTCATTGGCGTAACAATTCAGGTAGCCAACGGCGTAGGTACAGTAACCGACCTTGATGGTAACTTCGTGTTGAAGGATATGAAGAAAGGTCAGAAATTAAAGATTTCTTATGTTGGCTATCAACCCCAAACAGTTAGCGTAGGCGATAAGAACAGCCTCGCGATAGTATTGAAAGAAGACAATAAGACTCTTGATGAGCTTGTTGTTGTGGGTTATGGAACTATGAAGAAGAGCGACCTCACAGGTTCTGTCGCTTCTGTAAATTCCGACAAGCTTACAAGCCGTGGTTCTACCAACCTCAGCGAAGCATTGCAAGGCTCTGTGCCTGGTGTGAACGTAACTATGTCGAGCAGCCGCCCGGGCGGTAAGATCTCTATGCAGATCCGTGGACAGGGTTCTATCAACAAGCAGGCAAGCCCATTGTATGTAATCGATGGCGTGGTAAGTGGCTCTATGGACTTCCTCAACCCTGAGGACATCGACCGCATCGACGTGCTGAAAGACGCTTCTTCTACCGCTATCTATGGTAGCCGCGCGGCAGCAGGTGTGGTAATCATCACCACCAAAGGCTCTAAGGGTGCCGACAAGGCTTCTCGCCCAGTAATCTCTTATGATGGTTACTATGGCGTGAAGAAGGTAGTGCGTATGCCTGACTTCATGGACGCTGATCAGTTTATGGATTTCCGCTTCGCACGCTACACCACTCTCGATGGCAAGAAATATGAAGGCTCAAGCCGTAAGGGTGTAGACGCTGAGGGTCATCCTCACTATATCATCACTGATGGCGACCTTGCTTCTGCTTTCCTTATGCGCAACGGCGGCACAAGCTACAAGGACTCTAAGATATACGAGATGATGATGGATCGCAGCTTCAACGGCTACGACTGGAAGGACTACGTAACTCGCACTGCTTCACAGCAGAACCACTTCATCAGCGTCTCTGGTGCAAGCGACAAGGTAAACTATCGCCTTGGCTTGGGTTATCAGGACGAGGGCAACGTGTTCAAGGAGAATGATTACAAGCGCTACAACATCAAGGGTTCTTTCGACGCTAAGCTCTCTAAGGTGTTTGAGGCTGGTATCAGCATGAACATGGCTTACAGCCTTACCCACAACTTCTGCACCGACGGAAGCATTTCTCCTTACGTGGCAGCTTTCTATTTCAACCCATTTGTTCCTGCCTATGATGAGAACGGCAACCTCTACACCAACCCTGGTTCTAAGGCTGTGTTCGATTCTCCATCGCAGTTCACATCAAGCGTAAACCCTCTTATCGACCTCTTTGACAAGAACGACAAGAATGATCAGAGAGATTTCAATATCTTGGGTAACATCTATTTGCGTGCCAACATCACTAAGGACTTGAAGGTGACAACTACTTTCTCTCCTAACTATTATCATGGACGCAATGGCGTGTTCTTCGCTACAGGCGTAAACGACAACAACCCTAACGGCTCACAGTATTACATGAGCAAGGGCACTAACATGGGTAGCATAAGCAACAGCGAGCGTTTCGACTGGACTTGGGATAACCAGATAGATTATCACTTGCAGCTGGGCGACCACTCTCTCAACGCTATGGGATTGTTCTCTCTCTACAGAACAAATAAGGAGACTTCAAGCCTTGAGGGTAAGGGCGTTTCTGACGACTTGCTCACATACTATGCTCTCGGCAAGGCAAGCGGCGATAAGAATATCGGCTCAAGCTATACTGAAAGCTCTCTCGTTTCTGCGGCAGCCCGCCTTAACTACTCTTACATGGGTAAGTATATGGCTACTGCTACATTGCGTGCCGATGGTTCTTCTCGTTTCGCTAAGGGCAACAAGTGGGGATGGTTCCCTTCTTTCGCTGCCGCATGGCGTATGTCGGAGGAAGAGTTCCTGAAATCACAGCGCGACTGGCTCGACAACTTGAAGCTCCGCCTCTCTTATGGTATCACTGGTAACAACAATGTAGGCGACTACGTTACTATGGGTTCTGCTGCCGGTCCTAACTATGTAGTGCTCGATGGCGAGGAAGTGCAGGGATATTATCCTAACGGTCTTATCAACAAGGCTCTTATATGGGAAAAGGTTAAGGAGTTTGACCTTGGCTTCGACCTCGGCGCTCTCCGTCACATCAACCTCACATTCGACTTCTACAACCGTCTTTCTGATGGTCAGATAATGAACCGCACCGTATGCTTGGAGACAGGTGAAAGTTCTACTACATTCAACGTAGGTTCTGTTCAGAACCGCGGTATCGAAATCGGCGCTAACTTCAATGTGCTCCGCACTAAGGATTTGCAGTGGGACGTAAACGTAAACTTCGCACGCAACTGGAACAAGATTAAGGAGCTTTCTAACGGTAAGGTAGACGAGGTGGCTCACAACTGGTTTATCGGCGAGCCTCTTAACGTGCTCCGTGGATTCACCCACACCGAAGTAATCACCGACAAGGGCGTGACAATGCACACCAAGAACGGCGACAAGCACTACACATTGAAGGAATTCTACGAGAAATATGGCAAGGCTTACAAGTGGTATGAGGGTCAGATTGCTGTAAACGACTATAACGACGACGGCAAGATCACTGACGACGATAAGGTTATCTTCGGCACTACCGACCCACGCTGGACAGGTAGCCTTAGCACAAGCGTAAGCTATAAGAACTTCGATTTCTCTATCCTCTTCTACACTAAGTCGGGAATGTGGTCACGCAGCTATATTCACGACCGCTACATGAAGTGGAGCGACCGCGGTAACGCTCACATGGCTATCGACTACTATATCCCTAAGGGCGCTCCTGTAATCAACCACCAGACAGGCGAGATAGAGCTTGCTCAGGAAACTCACTACGGAGCTTATCCTTATCCTAACAACAGCGATACTTCTGCCGGTGGCTACTTCGCTGAAAAGGGTAAGGCAAAGGAAGAGAATTACACTTATCAGAAGACTTCATTCACTAAGGTGAAGAACATCACATTGGGCTACACATTCGACCGTAACCTCATCAAGCGCATCGGTATCAACCACTTGAGAGTTTACATGAATATCCTCAACCCATTCTGCTTCACCAAATACAAGGGCTTCGACCCTGAGTGGGCAGGCGCTAAGCTGCAGGATGGCGGCCCAGCTTCTGTAACTTATCAGTTTGGTGTAAACTTGAAGTTCTAATCTCCATATTTCAATCGTATTCAAACACAATGAATAACAAAATATTAAGCATAGCCCTTGCCGCATGTATGGCAGGCACTCTCTCGAGCTGTGATGATTTCCTCACACCGAGCAACAAATCAAATGTCACCGACGATCAGTATTTCTCTCAGAAGAGTGGTTTCGAGACTCTCGTAAACAACTCTTACGAACATTTGAGAGATATCTATACCAACAAGGCGTTCTGCACATGGTTTGAGGCAGGTACTGATATGTATATCTCTGCCCGTACAAATATCTCTGACCCTTATCAGAAGTATGAGACTCTCGACGCTGAGGATGGCGACAACAAGACTCTTTATTTCGATTGCTACACTGGTATTCGTCATGCCAATGCCGTAAAGGCTTACGCTGCCAAGGCTTCTCTTCTTGATAAGGCTTATCTCGATAAGCGTGTGGATGAGGCTCGCGTAATAGCAGCTCATTATTACTATCTCTTGGTAAACTGCTATGGCGGTGTGCCATTGATGAAGACTTTCGTAGAGACTGCAAGCACAGGTTATCCACGTTCTACTACCGAGGAGACTTATGATTACATCATCTCTGAGCTTGAGAGTGTTGTTGCCAACAACAATCTTGAGGCTTCTACTGCTGCCAATGGCGGTGGCAGAGTGAGCATGGAGTCGGCTAAGGGTCTTCTCGCTCAGGTTTATCTTTCAGCAGCATGGGATCTCAACAAGAAGGAGTATTTCGTTAAGGCTGCCGATATGGCTGACCAGGTAATTCGCAACCGCGCGCTCACCACTTCTTTCGCCGACCTTTGGAAGGCTGACGGCAGCGGCGACGACAACGAGGAGTTCATCTGGGATGTAGAATACGACCACGCTACTGCCAACAACAAGGTAAACGGCGGTAACTCATGGAGCACATGGTATAGCAACTATCTCGGTGGTAACGAGGACGACATCAAGGCTACATCTTCTGAGTTTGTGCCTTCTCTCTACGCTCTCCACTGCTTCGAGAAGGGCGACCAGCGTTACAACGCTACCTTCATGAAGGAGCTTCCTATGGTGGCTAAGGGCAACAGCGCCCACACTGGTTACTGGACATGGTATAAGAATGGTGAGAGCCTGAAGGGTTATCCTGTTCAGAGATACTACCGCGCATGGTATGAGACTGACGCTGATGTTGAGGCTTGGCGCGCTCTCGACCCTGACAACCGTAAGGACACTTATGTAATCCCTATGGACACTACTACTGTGGAATGTGAGCAGATGAACGGTGCCGTTAAGACTTACGAGGAGATGGTTAAGCAGGTGTTCGGTGGTAGTGTATGCAGAAAGTTCGACGACGCTTCTACAGCAGCTAAGGTGGGTAGCACCGATTATCGTGACATCCACATCATGACTCTCTCTGAGATGTATCTTGTAGCTGCTGAGGCTTACTATAAGGCTGGCGACATCACTAAGGCTTTGGCTCGTCTTAACATGGTGCGCCATCGCGCTGGCTTGGCAGACGCTCTTACTATCGACATCGACGCTATCCTCAAGGAGCGTGCTTGCGAGATGTTTGGTAACTCTCTGCGCTGGATTGACCTCCGCCGCACTCAGACTCTCATTGAGCACAACAACCTCCACAACCCTGACATAGCAGGCGAGGCAGCGTTGCGTATCGGTAAGAAGTTGCTTCGTCCTATCCCACAGGCAGCCATCGATGCCAACAACCTCCTTACTTCTGATGATCAGAATGAGGGTTATAAATAATCTGTAGTATATAGATTACATAGCATCATATTTCAGCGCCGACTATGCAAAAAGCATGGCCGGCGCTTTTTGTTGCTATAATAGTTTTTAATATTAAGATTTGGAAATATCTGATATAATGATTAAGTTTGCAGAAACAAAAGTAAAAAACAATGTTACCTTCAGAAGAGATAAAGAAAATGAGCAGGGCAAGAAAGCGTAAACTTTTGCTAAAAATGAGTGATTTCACATTGGATATGGCAAAAGTTATGTGTGCCAGTATCGTTTTTACAGGCGTAATGGAAATTAACAGAAGCAATATCATGATATTAATTTTAATTGGTACGCTTGCTTTCTTTACTCTTGTATTTTGGGGATTTACATGGTATATACTTGGAACTAAAACGAATTAAGTTATGGCATTAATGTATTTTTATATATTGATAGGAACTATTGCAGCAATTGGCAGCATTATTAATGTATATTTTATAATGCGTGAAAATAAAAAACTGCGAAAACAATCGAATTGATATTATATAAGATGTAATGATGGGAAGCTAATGGCTTCCCATCATTTTTATATATAAAACAACTGAGCGAGTAAGTTTGCTTGTCTGCATAAATACTTTTTCTTCTTTTTTGCTTGCGGATTAGAAAATAAGGTTTATATTTGCAGAGCAGAGAGTGCAGTAATGTGCTTCTTCGCAAATACGTGCATCGCGTCTTACGTTATGACGTAATGTGTTTTATTGGTGAAATATAGCATTGCTATTATTCTTGTTCAAAACTGGAAATTAGGAACTTCACAAGAGCCGAACATGGATAATTAGTTGATGTCTGCGTATATGCGTAGGCGTGACTATATCTATTGGCTCAAAGGTTTTCCTAATACCTCAGTTTTCATAGATATAGAAACGCCTACTTCGTTTTTTTGTATTTATCGCAAGTTTATAGCAAATACTATTTGAAATACCGATAAGCAAATTGTTTGGTGAGCGAGCCAAACAGTAAAAAAGGAAGTTATAAACAAAGGCTATAAACATAAAAAGATGAAGTTATGAAACAAATTAGATTAACACAAATAATGGTGGCGTGCGCTGTGGCAACGTGCCTCTTTGCGTCGTGTGCTTCTGATGATGTTGGTACGACCGAAAAGGGCGACAATGCTCTTGTTCTTAATGGTGGTATTATGCGAACCAATGATTTTGTGCTGCCCACTCGTGGCGTGAAGCTCGAAACTGCTCCGATGAATCCCGACAGCATAATAGAAAGCACTTATGCTGTTTCGGCAACAGACGAAACTCGCACTCCTATGGACGCTACTCCCACATGGGCTGGAATGACAATTCGAAACATTGCCGTGCAGGCAGGCGGAAATGTTTATCAGTATTCTGTAGATGCAAGTGGAAAGATTACGTGCGCTTCGCCTTTCTATTTTACATCAACTAACAATATGACCATAAATTCATGGTATCCTTACACAGCGTCTTATCCCTCAACGTTCTCAGTGCAGACCGACCAGACCTCTTACGCCAATTATGAAAAGAGTGACTTCATGTATGGCTCAACCTCTACCGCCAATCAAAGCAATTTGAACAACTCGATAACTTATAATCACAAGATAGCGAAGCTCATTGTGAAAGTGAACGTGAGTAATGCCAATTATATGATAGGCTACGGAGCGATAAACTCTGTGTCTTTCACTGGCGCAAGGGTTACGAGCAATGTTGGTGCTAACGGAGCATTGACGGCAAGCGGTGGCACTACATCCACTGTTAAGATGTACACAAAGGTTGCTTCTGCCCGAAACAACAATGTGGCAACCGCCACTTATGAGGCTTGCATGATTCCTCAAAGCGCGAAATTGGCATTCACTCTTAACATAGGTGGTATCACATATACAGCGTCAATGGCTTCCGCCAATACTTTTGCTGCTGGCGTGGCATATGAGCTGACAATAAATATCAGTTCCGCAAAGGTTTACATATCTTCTGGCGGAGCGATAGCTGTGGGCGACTATCTCGCCAACTCAACGAATAGACAGGCATGGATTATTAAGAAAGCAGATATCTCAACGATGAAGACGAATTTCGGTGCCGTGCCTATTGCCGTGATTTTTAGTAACGGACAAGTAAAGCATGGTTCTTATCCTTACGGAATAGCTATGGCATTAAAGAATGCGTCTACGACATGTACTGATGATTCACAAGGTCCATCGCTCGCGGCGAATTATAATGTCGCTGTACCAAATAATACTTCTGGCTGGTTTCTTCCTACTTTGATAGAGTGGCGTTGGGTAGTTTATAACTTCTCTGGCATGTGTGGAGGTGAAGGTTGGGCTACAACTCTTAATACGTCATGGTGGTTAAGAGATGGTAATCAGACAATAACAAGGGCAATTAATACTTATCAAGCAAATAGCGGACAAGCTTATGATGCTATAAACTATTCAGATAAACAAGTCTTTCTTACAAACTCAAGGAATGATACTGGTTTCACTCTTGATAGAAATTATATGGATGTAAGTTTCACATTAGAAATAAATGATAAATGGAATTTAAATGATGCGGATTATAATGCAGGTAATGCAGAGTCTACATTAAATAATTGTGGTGCGTGGCGTGTCCGTTCATTCATCGCATTCTAATAAAATGCACATATTAAAATCCTTCCCCAATTATGGTGAAGTTAGAAGGAGTTTATTCTATTCTGTGTTCGCCTATGGAATAGCAGTTTGCTTGTGAAAGCAAATCCATGTTGGCGACATTACTTCATAAATTTTATAGAAAGCGGTGTGGCTCGCGAGAGTCGCACCGCTCTTATTTTGTATTATGCAGAATGTTGCATCCCATCTTATAATTCTGCATCCTTTAAAAGTTTCTGTAGTTCTTTAGAAGTAATGTTTGCTTTATATTCTTTGTCGTAAATCTCAATCAAATATAAAGTGTCATCATTGATATATGATGTTAGTGTAATGACTCTTGCGCCACCGCTTTTTCCTTTGGATTTAGATGTAATCTTCAGTCTTATTTTTCTAAATCCAGCTCCCAAATCAGTACCCATAAGAGGGTTTGCATCCAAATCTTTTAATAGCTTCTCGAAGTCAGTAATAAATGATTTATAGCGTTTGTGTAGTGTTTTTGCAGAGCGCTTAAAGTGATTTGTAGGTATCTTCTTCATTATCTTAATTCATTTAAGAAATCTTCGGCTGTCTGTGCTGGTAATTTCCCTTCTTTAATTAGTTTTACTTCATGAAGAGATTCTTCTAATCCAGAGATTATTTCTTTTTTTGAAATAATGTCGCGTCTTCTTTTAACAGAATCCAAGGCTTTATGATATGCTTCTTTTACAGCACTAAGCACATCTATGTCGTCAGTGTTGAGGATTTCGCGTGCTAAATCACCACGCATTGCGCTTATTTCTATTGTTGTCATATCTATATATGTTTATTTCGTTGGTAAAGATACAACTAAATTTCTAACTAATTGCTCTAAACTTGTTAGAAAAGATAATTTTCTTTTTTTATAGTATTTCTCTTGCTATCCACGCACAGGCTTCCGCGTCTGCTAAGGCGTGATGATGATTCTCTAACTGATAGCCACAGGCGGCAGCAACAGTGTGAAGCTGATGGTTGGCAAGGTGAGGGAAGACACGGCGCGATACGCAAAGGGTGTCGTAAAAAGGATAATCGGGATAGTGCATCTGATAAGCTTTGAAGACTGCTTTAAGGCAACCTTCATCAAAAGGGCGGTTGTGGGCTACCAATGGCAGTCCCTCGATAAGCGGCTCAACCTCTTTCCATACATCTGGGAAGCAGGGAGCAGCGTCAGTGTCCTTATTGGTTAATCCATGAACTTGTGTGCACCTGTAGTTGTAATAGTTAGGTAGGGGACGGATAAGAGAGTAGAAGTTATCTACAATCTCGCTGTCACGCACAATAACGATGCCCACGGAGCAGACAGAGCTACGACTGTAGTTGGCGGTCTCAAAATCTATTGCTGCAAAGTTTCTCATATCCTTTTGCTTTATTTGTAATATCCGTTGCGAATGATAAGCGTCGCCACGCTTTGAGGGACGAGCGATGAAATATCTTCGCCACGCTGCACACGCTGACGGATGTCGGTGCTGCTGATGTTGATAAGCGGAGTGTCGCATAAAGACACGTTGGCAGGGAGATGCGCAGCATCTACTTCTGAGCCCTCACGAGGATATATCATTACGCGGTGGGTGGCAAGGATGTCTTCATAATGATACCAGCGAGAGAAGCTCTGCCAGTTGTCGCCGCCGATGAGCAATGTGAACTCACGGTCGGGATAGTCTTCACGCAGATGGCATAGCGTGTTCCACATATAAGATGGCTTTGGAAGGTGGAACTCATAGTCGCTTGCCACGATCTTTTCCTCTCCACGCAATGCTGCCTTCACCATTTCAAGGCGCGCGTCGTCGGGCAGAAGGTCTTTGTTCTGCTTAAACGGGTTTTGTGGCGATACTATAAACCACAGTTCATCAAGCTCTCCGCTCTCGAGAAAAGCGTGGGCGAGGGCAATGTGACCATTGTGAATGGGGTCGAATGTGCCGCCATAAATACCTGTTCTAATCATGATGTGGGGAAATAAAAACAAAGGCGCACGGATAATGCGCCTTTGATGTAAGGGATTTATTTATTGAGATATTCTCTGATGATTTCGTAAGTGGCTTGCTTAGCCTTTTCCAAATCATCATTGACTACGATTTTATCAAACTTTGGTGCCTGTGATAACTCGTAAGCGGCACGTTCAAGACGCTTCTCTATGGCTTCGGCAGTGTCGGTGTTGCGCGCTACAAGGCGGTTGCGCAACTCTTCTATCGACGGTGGCTGAATGAAGACGCTGAGAGCGTCGTCGCCATAGTATTCCTTGATGTTGCAGGCACCGTTTACGTCGAGGTCGGAAATGACATTCTGACCAGCGTCCATCTGCTTGCGCACCTGTGACTTTAATGTGCCGTAGAAACGATCGGCATATACTTCTTCATACTCTAAGAACTCATCATTGGCGATGCGCTGACGAAACTCTTCTGGAGAGAGGAAGAAATACTCCACGCCATTCTTCTCGTTGCCACGTGGCGCGCGACTTGTGCAACTTATTGAGAACGCGAGATTAAGCTCTGGATGTTCTGCCATGAGCCATGATATGATAGTGCTTTTGCCTGTGCCCGATGGCGCGGCAAATACAATACATTTACCCATTATGAAGATTTTGGATTATTTGATGTTATGTGAAGGATATGGATTAAAGGGCGTTGAGCACCTGCTCCTTAATCTGCTCCAGCTCGTCTTTCATCTTGACTACGATGTTTTGCATCTCGGCAAGATTGCTCTTTGAGCCGGTGGTATTTATCTCGCGACCCATCTCCTGAGCAATGAATCCAAGCTTCTTGCCCTGATTGCCGTCTGGCTCGGCAAGAGTCTCGCGGAAATATTTCAAGTGGTTGGCAAGGCGCTGCTTCTCTTCGCTGATGTCGAGCTTCTCAATGTAGTAGATAAGCTCCTGCTCAAGGCGGTTCTTGTCGTATTCCACCTCTGGCAGCTGTTTCAGTCCGTCGAGGATGCGCTCGCGTATCTTGGCTACACGGCTCTTCTCAAATGGCTCAATGCTCTCAAGGAGTGTAGCGATATTGTCAATCTTCTCAGTAAACTTCTTTTCGAGGGCTGCTCCTTCCTGGCGGCGGAAGGCGATAAGGTTGTCTAATGCCTCTTCAATGGCCTGGCTTGCGGCTTTCCATTCATTCTCATCGAGCTTTTCTACATCTACCTTGGTGGTGACATCTGGCATGCGGAGAAGAATGTCAAACCAGTTTTGCGGTTCTGGTATGCCAGTCTGCTTCGCGATAGTGCGAATCTGATTGTAATAGTTCTCAATGAGCGTCTCGTTAACAGGTGTCGCGTCAACAAGAGTGTCCTTCTCTATCCAGATAGCGAAGTCTACCTTACCTCTCGTCAGCTTCTTTGATATGACCTTTCTGATTTCCATCTCCTTCTCACGATAGATGGGAGCGATACGTGTAGAGAGGTCAAGAGCCTTGCTGTTGAGAGATTTTATCTCTACGTTAATCTTCTTTTCGTTGTAGGCTACGACAGCTTTGCCATAGCCAGTCATTGATAATACCATAGTTTACGAGTTAAATTTCTGCAAAAGTAATAAATTTGAGGGGAAAAAGAGTATTTTTGCAGATTATAATTTTGAAGATTTTAGAATATGTCGTGCATATTAAATATTGAGACGAGCACAAACGTGTGCTCAGTAGCCGTAAGCAATGGCGGCGAATGTATCTTCACAAAGGAAGACCGCGAAGGTCCTAACCACGCTGCGAAATTAGGAGGATTCGTAGACGAAGCACTCTCTTTTGCGGATAATCATGCCATACCTGTAGACGGAGTAGCGGTGAGCTGCGGTCCGGGTTCTTATACAGGTCTTCGTATAGGAGTGTCGATGGCAAAGGGTGTCTGCTACGGACGCGGAATAAAACTATTGGGAATACCGACTCTTGAGATATTGTGTGTGCCGGTATTGCTCGACGAAAAAATAAAGGAAGAAGACGCCTTGTTGTGCCCTATGCTTGATGCACGTCGCATGGAAGTGTATTCACAGATATTCGACCGCTCACTCAGCGAGGTGAGAAAGATTGAGGCCAACGTGGTAGACGAAAACACTTATAAGGAATACCTCGACATGCATCCTGTATATTTCTTCGGCAACGGAGCAGCGAAATGCAAGGAGGTGATAAATCACCCTAACGCTCACTTTATAGAGGATGTGGAGCTGGAGGCAAAATATATGTATCCACTGGCAGAGAAAAGAATGGCTCAGGAGAAGTTTGAGGATGTGGCATATTTCGTGCCTTTCTATCTGAAAGACTTCGTGGCCAAGCTGCCTAAAAAACTTATTTAATAATTTAATCAGATGAACATTCACGGACTTGACTATAACACTCAGCGCGAAAAACTTATTTTGCCTGAATATGGACGCGAGATACAGAAGATGATAGACTATGCCATCGCGCTCACCGACAAAAAGGAGCGACAGGCTTGTGCTGAAACTATCGTTGATATTATGGCACGAGTGTGTCCGCCGGAGGGTGACAAGGAGGAGCAGCAGCAGACTCTTTGGGATCATCTCGCGATAATGAGCGGATTCAAGCTCGATATCGACTATCCCGTAGACGTGAGCCAGGCCACTAATATAGTGACACGCCCTGAGCCGATGAAATATCCTATGCAGAGAATACGTGTGCGTCACTATGGACACTTGTTGATGGACACTTTCGAGAAGCTGAAGGCTATGGAGCCAGGCGAGGAGCGTGACGAGCTGGTAAGACGCACTGCCAACCTCATGAAGATAGACCTTAACGAATGGGGTCACGGCTCAAGCGATGAGGAAAAGGTGGCTTCTGACTTGGCTCGATTCACCGACGGAAACATACAGCTGGATTTGAGCACATTCAAATTCAACAAACTGCCGCCTAAGGAACAGCCAAACCAGAATGGCGGCAAGAAGAAAAAGAAGAAATAACAAACAATACTACTTAATCACTGACAGATGGAAGCATTCGTCATAGAAGGCGGTCATCAGCTTAGCGGAACTATCACACCGCAGGGCGCGAAGAATGAGGCTCTACAGGTGATAAGCGCCACTTTGCTCACCGACGACCCCGTGACCATACACAACATCCCTGATATTCTTGATGTGCAGAACCTTATTCTGCTGCTCAAAGATATGGGCGTGAAGGTAACAGAACATTCACGCAACGACTATACATTTCAAGCTGATAATTTGAATCTTGATTATATAGAGAGTCAAGATTTTGTGCAGAAGTGTTCTCATCTGCGTGGAAGCGTGCTTATGATAGGCCCGCTTCTCGGAAGATTTCATAAGGCTACGGTAGCAAAGCCTGGCGGCGACAAGATAGGTCGTAGGCGTCTTGACACTCATTTTCTCGGATTTAAATATCTCGGAGCTGATTTCGTTGCCAACGAGGGCAACGGAACATTCCATCTTGAGGCAAAGCAGCTCAAAGGTTGCTATATGCTGCTTGATGAGGCTTCGGTGACAGGTACTGCCAATATAATCATGGCGGCAGTAATGGCTGAGGGCACTACTACTATATATAATAGTGCTTGTGAGCCATATATTCAGCAGCTATGCCACATGCTCAACGCCATGGGCGCTAACATCAGCGGCATAGGCAGCAATCTTATTACCATAGTGGGCACAAAGAGCCTGCACGGAACAGAGCATACTATCCTTGCCGACATGATTGAGGTAGGCTCGTTCATAGGTATGGCAGCGATGTGCGGCAACGGAGTGAGAATAAAGAATGCCTGCGTGAAGGATTTGGGTATCATTCCCGACACGTTCCGCCGATTAGGAGTGAAGATAAACGTAG
The DNA here is from genome assembly GCA_024682415.1 of Prevotella sp. GTDB lineage: Bacteria > Bacteroidota > Bacteroidia > Bacteroidales > Bacteroidaceae > Prevotella. The sequence continues at coordinate 10,971 of JAIKZG010000012.1, read as the reverse complement.
AGGGCGACGACCTCGTGATTCCACGTCAGGAGCATTATGTGATAGACTCTTTCATGGACGGCACTATAATGACTCTTGCCGACGCTCCATGGCCGGGACTTACCCCTGACCTTATTTCGGTGCTGCTCGTTGTGGCAACTCAGGCAAAGGGAAGCGTGCTGATACATCAGAAGATGTTTGAAAGCCGCTTGTTCTTCGTGGATAAGCTCATAGACATGGGCGCGCAGATTATTCTATGCGATCCTCACAGAGCGGTGGTGATAGGTCACGACCGCGCGCATCAGCTGAGGGCAGGCAAGATGTCGAGTCCTGACATTCGTGCCGGAATAGCATTGCTCATAGCGGCTATGAGTGCCGACGGAGTGAGCAGAATCTCGAATATCGCGCAGATAGATCGTGGCTATCAAGACATTGAGCAGCGTCTGAATGCGCTCGGCGCGAAGATTACCCGCGTGGACGACTAACGATACAACATAATATATTTCTATTATTTATGATAAAGCGTGAAGACGTTTACAAGATAGGCAAGATAGGCAAACCGCATGGAGTGAAAGGCGAGATGATGTTTATGATAAGCGACGACATCTTCGACCGCCAGGACTCCGACTACATAATATTGGATGTAGACGGGCTTATGGTGCCTTTCTTTATTGAGGAATATCGTTTCCGCTCTGATGAGTCGGTATTGCTCAAGCTTGAGGATATAGATACGGCTGAGCAGGTGCGTAATCTTACTGGTTGCGATGTGTATTATGAACGCTCTCGCTCTGACAGCGAGGATGAGGTGACATGGGCGCAGATTATAGGCTTTAACGTAGTAAACGATAGCGATGGCGCCACTGTGGGCAAGATATTGAGCGTAGACGACTCTACTATTAATCTGCTATTCAGCCTTGAAACCGACAAGGGCGAGATACTTATCCCGGCGCAGCAGGAACTTATTACCGATATTGATATTAAAAACCAAACAATAAAGATGATTCTTCCCGAAGGAATTCTATCAGTTAATGATTAGAAAAATCCATGCATGAATTTTATAAAAAACATGCAGAAGAATTTTCTTTTTCATACATATAAAAAATGAAGAAACAACAAGTATGCATCCTTGGCTCTACAGGTTCGATAGGAACACAGGCTCTGGATGTGATAAGTCAGCACCCCGACCGATATGAAGCATATTGCCTGACAGCAAACAACCGATATGAAATGCTTGCCGAACAGGCTAAGAAATATAATCCTGCCGCCGTAGTAATAGCTAATGATGCTCACTACGACGCTTTGTGTAATTTATTGGCTGATCGTCCCGACATCAAGGTATATGCAGGCAAGCAGGCTCTCGACCAGATAGTCACTGCCGAGCCTATCGACATGGTGCTCACGGCAATGGTGGGCTTTGCCGGCTTGTCGCCTACAATAAGCGCGATAAAGGCGCACAAGAAGATATGCCTTGCCAATAAGGAAACGCTTGTCGTGGCAGGTGAGCTTATCAACAAGCTTGCGGCGGAGAATCACGCTCCGATAATTCCTGTAGACTCTGAGCACTCTGCTATATTCCAGAGCATTGTGGGCGAGGGCGACAACGAGATAGAGAAGATATTGCTCACGGCAAGTGGAGGCCCTTTCCGCCTGTTGCCAAAGGAGAAGTTGGCAACTGTAACCAAGGCTGACGCCCTTAATCATCCTACATGGGATATGGGAGCTAAGATTACCATCGACTCTGCCACAATGATGAACAAAGGTTTCGAGGTGATAGAAGCTCGTTGGCTCTTCGGCGTGCCTGCCGAAAAGATACAGGTGTTGGTGCATCCTCAAAGCATTGTGCATAGCGCGGTGCAATTCGCAGATGGAGCGGTAAAGGCTCAGCTCGGCGTGCCAGATATGCGCCTACCTATACAATACGCGTTCTCATTCCCTGAGCGCTTGCCGCTTAATGGCGACCGTCTCGATTTGTTTAAGCATAATCTTGAGTTCTTTGAGCCTGATTTGGATAAGTTCCGTTGCCTGGCTCTTGCTTTCGAGGCTATCAAGAAAGGTGGTAACATGCCTTGCGTGATGAATGCCGCCAACGAGATTGCTAATGAGGCGTTCCGCAAAGACAAGTGTGGCTTCAACGATATCGCTCGCATCATAGAGCAGACTATGAATAAAGCTACATTCGACAAGAATCCTGATTATGATTTGTATGTCGAGAGCGATGCCGAGGCACGCAGAATAGCGGCAGAGTTGATATAACGGAGAGAGGAAATAAAGAGTTTTATAGAGAAAAATAATCAAAGATAAAAGATGGACATATTCTTAATACGTGCGTTGCAGTTTGCGCTTGCGATTTCTATCCTCGTGCTTCTTCATGAGGGCGGACATTTCGCTTTCGCTAAACTATTCGGAGTGAGAGTCGAGAAGTTTTATTTGTTTTTCGACCCTTGGTTTCACCTTTTTGAGTTTAAGCCTAAACACAGCGAAACCACTTACGGCATAGGATGGTTGCCTCTCGGAGGTTACTGCAAGATATCAGGCATGATAGACGAAAGTTTCGATACCGAGCAGATGAAGCACCCCGCGCAGCCTTGGGAATTTCGCACTAAGCCGGCATGGCAGCGACTACTTATAATGGTGGGCGGCGTGTTGGTGAACTTTATTCTCGCGCTGTTCATTTATTCTATGTGTATGCTTTATTGGGGTGAGGATTACACCGCGATGAAGGATATGACAATGGGTATGGAATTTAACAAGGAAGCTAAGAGTTACGGCTTTCAGGATCATGATATATTGATAGGCACAGAGCTTGGCGATTTCAAGTCGTTTAATGCCGATGTGTTCCGCGATATTAGCAAGGCAAAGAAATGCTATGTAATGCGCGATGGCAAGAAAGTGACAGTGAATTTGCCTGGCGAGCTTAATCTGCTTGGCATGTTGAAGACACAGCCTCTCTTTATGACTCCATACGTGCCTAACGTGATAGACTCTGTTATGCCAAACTCTCCTGCTATGATGGCAGGAATAACAAAGGGTGATACCATTCTTGCCGTAAACGGAAAGAAAGTTTCTTCGTATGGCTCATTCCAGAATGAGATAGGCAGAATAACAGATGTGCTTGCTAATGTAAATACTCATGCTGATTCCGTGAAGGCTCTTACCGCTACGATAACATTCGCTCATAAGGGCGACACTGCCGTTACCAAGGCTATTACTCTCACCGATGACGCTAAGATAGGCGCAGGCTTCTACAATGTGATGGCAGAATATAAGAATACTCACATCTCTTATGGTTTCTTTGAGAGCTTCCCTGCCGGTATCAAGTATGGCTGGAATGTGTTGTCGGGTTATGTCAGCGATATGAAATATGTATTCTCTGCCGACGGTGCTAAGAGTCTTGGTGGTTTTGGCGCGATAGGCAGTCTTTTCCCTCCTACGTGGGATTGGCACATGTTCTGGATGATGACGGCATTTCTGAGTATCATTCTTGCTTTTATGAACATTCTTCCTATTCCTGCTCTCGATGGTGGTCATGTGTTCTTCCTGCTTTATGAGATGATAACAGGCAGAACTCCATCGGAGAATTTCCTCGTGAAAGCGGAGTACGTGGGATTCACGCTGCTTATCATCCTTATGGTTGTGGCTAATCTCAACGACATTCTCCGTTGGTTGGGATATATGTAAAGAACTTATTTTTCATATAGATAAAAGAAAAGGGATGCACAATTTCGCTTGTGCATCCCTTTTCTTATTTAAAAATATAATAATCCTTTTTTATGATTATCATATTCTCTAATGTTTACTCATAAACATTTTTATAATAAACTTCATAGACCTTTAAAAATAAAGGTTCTGTATGAACTGGTCCTATCAATCTTTTCTTTTTCTTATCATTGCTTATGATGTCAACATAAATGCTTTGAGGCATTGGCTCTCCTTTTCTCAGAGCAAAAATTACATATCTGCAAAAGCCATTGTCTTCACGATCTCCTCCATACACATTTAAATCATTTGGTATATTCAATGATTTCATATATTTAAAAGAGAATTTATCTTTCGTTATACTATCCTTAGAAATAATAGACAGAAATGAATTCTTATGATAAGAAACATCCTTAAATTCATGTAAAATATCCGTGCCTTCAGAATTATATATTCTTATTCTTTCAATACTATCAAGAGGGTTAGAATTAAAATGTTTGTAGCATCCACCAAATATGCCAAGTTTATAACCCGAAACTTTGTTAGTATCTCTCATAGTTAAACATAGCTTATAGTAATCAAAGCTATCTGCAGATATTTCATTATTGACCGTTAATCCAGCCATATTTATCTTTTGCATTGAGATATCTGCAATGTAATAATTCTCATAATAAGAATATTTGCTTGGCCAAAGGAATATAGATAAGAATAACAATATTGTTAGTACTCCTATTCCAGATAGAATTATCATTATTAAATGGATAATTTTTTGTACAGGTTTTCTAATAGTCATTTTTAAAATTTAGATATAGTCATTTTTAAAATTTAGACAAAGGTAATTAAAATATTAACTCCAATGCAATAAAATGCAAAAATATTGCTATTTTTTAATTGTGTCTTGTATCCGCTTAATCAGATTTTTGCGCTATCTTTGCACAGATATAAAAAGACTATACATAATCTTATGAAAGGAAATAAAATACTGTTGTCTCTGGCACTTGCTCTTTTTACAACAGGCATGAATGCTCAGGACATTATCAATGTGACGGTTAAGAATACTATAGGTGAGCGTAATGACGCGCCGGTGGTAGTGAAACTCAATAAAGGAAACAAGGCACAGTCTGCCGTAGTTATGGATGGCGAGAAGGAAGTGCCATGCCAGATTGACGACCTCGATGGCGATGGCGTTATGGACGAAGTGTGCTTCACCACTGACATGAAGAAAAAGGAAACAAAGAGCTTCTTGGTGAAGTTGTCGGAGAATGCAAATCAGAAGGAATATGCGCCACGCACATACGCCGACATGATGCTTAAAAGCAACAATAAAGCTCCGAAACCGCCATATATCGTAGTGACGGAGGTTACTGCCGACGGCAATGCTGATACTTATCATCTGCAATATCATCATGGCCCTGAGTTTGAAAGCGAATATGTAGGTTTCCGCATCTATTATGATGAGCGTCAAACTGTGGACTTGTATGGTAAATACAACAAGCGACTGGAGCTTGCCGAGACCACTTTCTATCCTTCTAAGGAGCAGAAGGCTAATGGCTATGGCGATGATGTGCTTTGGGTAGGAAATACATTCGGAGCAGGCGCTTTGCGTGGTTGGGACGGCACTAAGCCTACAATGATTTCGCCTTTGAAATTGCGCAAGAACAAGGTTGTAGCTTCTGGTCCTGTTCGCTCTATCGTTGATGTGATAGACGAGGGTTGGAGCTATGGCAACGGCAAGCCTGTAACAATGCGCATAAGATATACTCTTTGGGCAGGTCACAGAGATTGCGAAGTGAGCGTGAAGTTTAGAGAAGAGCCTAAGGGATTGAAGTTCTCTACAGGCGTAATCAATGTGAAGGACTCAAAAGAATATACCGATAAGAAAGGTACACGCGGATGCTGGGGCACAGACTGGCCTGCCGGAGCTAATAATCAGAAGAATCATAAGCTTGAAACAGTGGGATTGGCTGTATGTGTGCCTGAGAAATATATCGTAAGCGAAGAGTCTGCCAACAAGGATAATCTCGGCTTCGTCATAGCTACCGACAGCGATGAGTTGCATTATGGTATAGCGGCAGCGTCAGCCAATGAAACTTTCGGTATTCAGACAGAAAAAGACTGGTCGAAGTTTTTGAAGACTTGGAGCAAGGAATATAATAATCCTGTGGAAATAAGTCAATACTAATAATTTTGATGTAATTTTGCATTGAATATTATATCATCAACGAACACATGAGTTTAACTAAAATAGCAGGTAAGGTGTTTGTGCCTCGCCAAAAGGAATTGCTTCGTCACTACACAGAGCCGGAACTCTTGCAGCATGAGGCTTTTCAGAAACTTATAAAGAAGGCGGTGAATACCGAATACGGCAGAAACCACTTCTTTAACAATACTCATTCCTACGAAGACTTCGCTAAGAATGTGCCTGTAAACACATACGAGGAGCTGAAGGGGGATATCGACCGTATGCGTCATGGCGAGAAGAATATCTTATGGCCTGGCACGGTGAAATGGTATGCCAAGTCATCGGGCACCACCAATGATAAGAGCAAGTTTATCCCTGTCTCTTACGATGGTCTGCACAACGTGCATTATAAGGGCGGTGCCGACGTTGTGGCTGTATATCTCCGCAATAACCCTGACAGCAAATTATTCGACGGCAAGAGCCTTATCCTCGGCGGAAGCCATTCTCCTAATTATAATCTGCATGACAGCCTTGTAGGCGACCTAAGCGCGATATTGATTGAGAATATCAATCCTTTGGCTAATTTCGTGAGAGTGCCTAAGAAAGCGACTGCCCTTTTGAGTGACTTTGAGGTGAAGCGCGACAGAATAGCGCGAGAGACCATGCACAAGAATGTGACCAATATCAGCGGCGTGCCTTCGTGGATGTTGTCTGTGTTGGTAAGGATAATGGAGCTTACGGGCAAAAAGCATATCGAGGAAGTATGGCCTAATCTTGAGGTGTTCTTCCATGGCGGCATTGCTTTCACTCCTTACAGAAGCCAGTATGAGCAGCTCATAACAAGCGACAAGATGCACTATATGGAAACATATAATGCCAGCGAGGGCTTCTTCGGATTGCAAGATGACCCTACGGATAAGTCAATGCTTCTTATGCTCGACTACGACCAGTTTTATGAGTTTATCCCTATGGACGAGCTTGGCACTCCTAATCCTAATATCGTGCCGCTTGAAGGCGTGGAAATAGGCAAGAACTACGCAATGCTTATCAGCAACTCATGCGGATTGTGGCGATATGAGATAGGCGATACGGTGCAGTTTACAAGCACACGACCATATAAATTCGTAATCACGGGCAGAACAAAGTATTTCATCAATGCTTTCGGCGAAGAGCTCATAATGGACAACGCAGAGAAAGGCTTGGCCTACGCCTGTGAAAAGACCGGGGCAGAGATAATGGAATACACAGCAGCTCCTGTTTATATGGACAGCAATGCAAAATGTCGCCATCAGTGGCTGATAGAGTTCTCACGCCTGCCAAAAGACTTGAATGAGTTTGCCGATTTGCTTGATAAGAGATTGCAGGAACTCAACAGTGACTATGAGGCCAAACGCTCACATGATGTCACGCTGCAACATCTTGAGATAGTAAGGGCAAGGACAGGCTTGTTTAACGACTGGCTGAAGACGAAAGGCAAGCTGGGCGGACAACATAAAGTGCCACGCCTTAGCAACAGCAGAAAGAATATTGAGGAATTGCTTGAAATGAATATGCCCTCATATCAAATAGAACTATAACCATATATATTATATATGAGAAGATTTCTGAAAGAAATATCCATGATATCAATAGTCAGTGCTTTTGCGCTGGCTATTGTCAGTTGTGCACGTATGGGCAATCCAGATGGCGGATGGTATGACGAAACTCCGCCGAGAGTTATTGCCACTACGCCTAAGGATGGCGGTACGGGCGTTGATTCTAAACGTGTGTCTATCTATTTCGATGAGTTTGTGAAGATAGACAATCCTACGGAGAATGTAATCGTTTCTCCTCCGCAGCTTGAAATGCCTGATATCAAGTCGGCAGGAAAGAAGATTGTAGTGAACCTGAAAGACTCATTGAAGGCAAACACCACATATACCATCGACTTCAGCGACGCGATAAGCGATAACAATGAGGGCAATCCGCTCGGCAATTACACATACAGCTTCTCTACTGGTGATCATATCGACACTATGGAGGTGAGCGGCAATGTTGTGTCGGCCGATAATCTTGAGCCTGTGCAGGGTATATTGGTGGGATTATATAGCAATCTCGCCGACTCCGCGTTTACAAAAACTCCTTTGCTTCGCGTGGCTCGTACCGACAGCCGCGGACATTTCATAATCAGAGGTATCGCTCCGGGCAGTTATCATGTGTATGCGTTGCAAGATCAGGATGGCAACTATATGTATTCTCAAAAGGCGGAAATGATGGCTTTTGATAAGACTGTTATCACACCTTCTGTATTTGATGATATACGTCAGGACACGATATGGAAAGACTCATTGCATATCGCCGACATCAAGCGAGTTGGGTATAAGCATTATATGCCTGATAATATCTGCCTTAGAGCGTTCACGCAGAAACTCACCGACAGATATTTTATTAAGGCGGAACGCAAGGAGGCAGACAACTTCTCTTTGTATTTCAGCTATGGCAGTAATCAGCTTCCTGTAATCAAGGGATTGAACTTCGACGCTACAAATGCTTTTATTACAGAGCCTACACAGATGGGTGACACCATAACTTATTGGCTTAAGGATACCACGCTCGTGAATCAGGATACATTGAATATAGAGTTAAATTATTTGATGACGGATTCACTCGGAAATCTTGTTTCACACACTGATACTCTCGACATTCTTTCTAAGCAGCCATATAAGCGTCGCATGAAGGAGATGCAGGATAAATACGAGAAGTGGAAGAAAAAACAGGAGAAAGCAAAGAAGCGTGAAGAGGCTTATGATACTATTATGCCACGTGAAACAATTGAAATGAAAATTGACGCTCCGTCGCAGATAGCTCCCGACAGGAATATTCTTATCTCATTCCCGAAACCTTTGGCTTCCGTAGACACGTCAAAGATACATCTTTATTCCGAACATGACTCTTTGTGGTATATAGCTCCGTTTGAGATAGTGGAAAGACGTGATACGGGCGAGGTGAACCAGTTCCCAATGCTCGATTCAGCCAAGCGTAATTTCATTCTCCGCGCGGCATGGCGACCGAATGTAGAATATAGCTTGGAGATAGATTCCGCAGCGTTTGTGGATATATACGGCATTGCCAACGCAGAGACAAAAAATGGATTTAAGGTACACTCCTTAGATGATTATTCAACTATTATCGTAACTTTGCAGGGAATGGAAGGAAAACAATGCGTGGTGCAGCTTCTCAACTCTACCGACACACCGGTGAAGGAAGTTAAGACAAGCGACGGCACGGCAGAGTTCTTCTATGTAGATCCTGATGAATATTACATGCGCATGTATGTAGACGAAAATGGCAACGGCAAATGGGATACAGGTAATTATGCCGATGGATTGCAGCCAGAAGAGGTATATTATTATCCTGAAAGCATAAAATGTCGAGCTAAATGGGATGTGGCAAAGACATGGAATCCTACCGCTCTTCCTCTCGACCGTCAAAAACCTGCCAAGATTAAAAAGCAGAAGACGGAAAAGAAAAAGCAGGTGATAAAGAATCGCAATGCGGAAAGAGCGAGGAAGATGGGTCTGACATATATTCCCGATCAGATGAAATAACTTATTCAAATAAAAAACTAATATGAGAAAGATTCTATTATTAATGATGCTTGTCCTTTCGCTCGGAGCAAAGGCACAATGCACATTTCGCAACACGGCATTCAACAGTGGCGAGTTTCTCAGCTATAATCTATATTTCAACTGGAAATTTGTATGGGTGAAGGCAGGCACTGCATCTATGTATACAGTGCAGAGCCGTTATAATGGCACTCCTGCCTACAGAGGCTCACTGATAACGAGAGGCAGCGAGCGTGCCGATAAGTTCTTCCTTATGCGTGATACGCTGCTTAGCTACAGCACTCTCGACATGGCACCGCTATATTATCGCAAGGGTGCCCGTGAGGGTGATCGCTACACCGTGGATGAGGCTTTCTACAGCTATCCGAATGGTAATTGCAGAGTAAGACTGCACAGACAGAAGAAAGACGGCAGCCAACATTGGAAGACTCATAATCCTGGGCATTGCGTATTCGACATGATGAATATCTTCCTTCGCGCGCGTTCGTTCAATCCTACGTCGTGGAAGAAAGGTCAGGTGGTGAGCTTCAATATCACCGACGGCCTTTCTATCAATTCGGCTAAGATTGTTTACCACGGAAAGAGTACTATCAAGGCAGACAACGGCTATAAATACAGATGCCTGCAATTGTCTTATTATGAAACAGAAGACGGCAAGACAAGAGAGATAGCGCGCTTCTATGTTTCCGACGACCAAAACCACATCCCTGTGCGTATCGACATGTATCTCAAGTTTGGAGCGGCAAAGGCATTCCTCGTGGGAATGAAAGGCGTGCGTGGCGCGGTGACAAGCAGAGTAAAATAACTCATATATATTTTATGTTATGAAACCAACAACTATTTTATTTGCTTTATTCCTGACTGTGTTCGGGAAAGCTAATGCTCAGTACATTGAGCAAGTGGCTTATGATATCAAGGGCAATTGCCCTGACTATGTGAAGATGGTCTATGTCTATGACGTGCAGACCGACAAGAAAATCGATTCGTGTGTGGTCAAGCAGGGCAGTTTCGCGTTGAGCAAGCCTTTTGGCAAGAATTTGTTTCTGTCGGTGGAAACATCTCCCAAGAAGTTTTACAATATGTTTTCGCTTGTAAACGACGGAACGCCTGTGAAGATAGATTTCACAAACATGAAGCTCTCAGCGTCGCCAATCAATATGGAGCTTGAGAAGTATGTGAGCTCTTTTCGCGATAAGCGTGAACGAATAAATGAATTAAGCATCAGATTTAGAGAGCTTCGTTTAAATGAGAATAAGACCGCTGCCGAGCAAAGCGAGGAGGACAGTCTGAATAATGTAGGCAAAGCCTTGTTTAATGGAGTAATGAACGATATGAAGACAGGTTTTGATGCCAATAAGGATAATGTGCTTGCGCCTTACTTCCTTTTCCAGGGAGCTGATCGCTTAATGAGCGAAGAAGAATATATGTATGCCCTCGACTCTCTTCCTTATTCATCACATCCGTTGTTGATGGAGTTAAAAGAGGAGATGAAGATGCAGGCTAAGAAGG
>JAIKZG010000008.1 GCA_024682415.1 Prevotella sp. | reverse complement strand
AATATATAAGATAATGTACAACACAGTCGATTTATATATGAATATGTTAGCGACTTTGCCAGACGAAACAAAATTCGATATAGCAAAGAAACTGCTAAATTCAATAAAGCAGAAAGCTGTTTCTTTTGTAGGCAAGAAAACGGAAGAAAAAGATGCTTTTGCCGCTCTAAGCAATGCTTGGGATGATAACGATATGTCTGCAATTGAAGTCGCAGAAGATTTAAGAGCACATAGAGTGTTTACAAGGAATGTAGAAGAGTGGTAAGATGGCGAGAAGATACTTATTAATAAGGTATAATGATGGGAAGCTGTAGATGGCTTCCCATTATTTTTTCTTTAAAAATGCTTGCAGATTAGAAAATAAGGTTTATATTTGCAAATGATTGAAGCGTTGAAATCCTCAATGGAGGATGGAGCGACAATCACATATATATGGAAAGGCGTTTACTTAACGCTTGTACTTGACAGTAAGAAACTTCGCAACTTTCAAGACATAGTCAAGGACAAGACAAAGTAGATGTCCATGTAATGGTATATTCACATCTCAAAGCGTTTGCACCTTTGTGCAGACGCGTGTGAGTGTATACATAATGCGTGGGTATTTGCGATGTTGGTTCTACTATGTCGGGCAATGCGAAGGCCTCTTACTGTGGGACGAACGGGTAACAAATCCCCACGCTTTTTGTGTATATGTATGTGTAGTGAGTAGTATTTATGTTTGTCGGTTTGGGGAGTTGCCGATGTTTATCAAACCAAACAATTATGAATACGAAACATATTTTTATAGCATTGATTGCTTCTTTGTTCTTCGCAGCCTGCTCTTCATCGGATGATTTAAGGAATGAGCAAGGCAATCAGCTTAAACTTTCTGCTGGAATTACGGCACAGCGAGAGCCTTACAACATCGGCGAGTGGGGCACGGAAATTCAAATCGGCGACATTGAAGCAGCTATCGCCAAAGAATTCAAGATTGATACCGCCACTACTCGCACGCCATCCGATGACAGCAACTGGGAGGGAATGACGGATAGAAACATTGCCGTGAAGGTTGGCAGCACAGTTTATAAGTATTCTGTAGATGCAAGCGGCAATCTCACGAGCAATACGCCTTATTATTTCACCACGACAAGTAATGTTAGCGTTGCTTCTTGGTATCCTTATACAACGGCTTTACTTAGTTCTTTCTCCGTTCAGAGCGACCAAACAAGCTACGCCAATAGAGAAAAGAGTGATTTACTTTATGGTACGGCTACAGTAAATCAAGGCACAGCCAATGTCATTTCTTATTCTCATAAAATTGCGAAGTTGATAGTTTCCGTAAAGGTAAACAATACGCAGCACATTGCAAACGGCACTATTTCCAAACTCACGATGTCAGGTATAAAACTTTCGGGTACAGTTTCTGATGGTACAATTACCGCAAATGGAAGCAACGGCACAATCACGCTTCATAATACTATTGCAAGTTCTACATCGAATAACAATTCAACAGCTACATTTGAAGCCTATCTCATTCCGCAAACTACGACTTCAACGTTTGCAGTGTCTGTAGGTGGAACAAACCTCTCAATAGCCGTACCGAGCAAGACTTTCGCTGCCGGCAAAATCCAAACTCTTGAACTTATATATAATGTAGCTGGCAGTGGAACGGAGAATGGTCATGCGTGGGTTAGAATGGGAACTTCTACGAAATGGGCTACAATGAATGTTGGAGCAACAAGCACGACAGGTACCGCCTCATTTGGAAATCTTTATCAATGGGGTGCAACGACTGAATATGCGAATGTTAGTCAATTCTGGAATGTAACCCATGATATAACTCCGACAAGTGGACATGACATTGCAAGAATAAAATGGGGCGGCATATGGAGAATGCCGACAAATGCAGAGTTTCAAATATTGGTGAACACAAATAATTATACATGGACGTGGGTAACAGAAAATAGTGTATCTGGATATAGAGTTACAAGTAAGCGTAATGGTAATAGTATATTTTTGCCGGCAGCGGGATATAAAGAATATGTTCAGAATGGTAACGAATTATATGGTTCTGGTAGATGTTGCTATTGGTCAAGTACTTATTTTAAGCCTAATCATGCTTATGCTTTAGGTTGGAATGTAAATCCTCAAACTATTCCATATCTTGATTCAGACGGAAATGGCTATAGTCGTTTCAAAGAAGCTTATTCTATCCGCCCTGTATGTGATTAATTTTGTGTTTTAATGGCATTCTAACAGCGTTCGAACGCCATTAGAACACAACCAGAATGCAGAATTTATAAAATCTGTGTTCATCTGTGCCATCTGTGAGAAAATAAATATTCTCTGTGAGAGATAAGGAAACTTTTTTATAGCTTCATAAAGCTAAGTTTATAGCCAGTGGTGTGTAGCTCGTGAGAGTCAAAGCACCACTTTTAAAAAGAATTAGTTTCAAAATAAAGATAATAGGGAAGTTCTTCTTCCCAATGAGGGCGATCTGTATTTTCGTTTTCAGCTGATTGCCCCCTCCTTGAGTTGCGATGCACTGCTCGTGAGAGTGAGTGCATCGCTTTTTCTTTGCATCAAAAATAAAATGCAAAGAAATATTAGGAGAAAACAAAATACTTAATAAAACGTCAAAGCAAAAACTTTAGAAATAACAAAAATGCCTGAACGAATAGAAACGAAATTTGTGCTTTTGTGACGCAAAAAGAAATTTATAGAAAAACTTTTCAGAAATGTTTGTAGATATGTTTATAGAAATGTTTTCAGTAATATTATTTAAAGCTATGTATTGATTATTGAAGACAATTTTGATTCGTGAATAACAATATATGGATGAAACCAAAGCACAAACTACATGAACAAAGAAAAATAAAATAAAAATAGGAGAATTGTATAAACAACTCTTGCAACTTTAAAATTAAAGTGTTATCTTTGTGGCGTAATTATCAAAATTGGCGATTATGGAATTAACTTTTTTGAGCGCAGCTAAATATAAGACGAAGTTGAAGGCTACCATTCATGCGACAGGTAAGCTCGGCTTCTCTGAGCCTACGGCAAACGCGCTGAAAATTACGAAGGGCGGAGGAATAAAGATTGGCAAGGACGTCAATGGGGATTTCTTCCTCGTGTATTGCCCTGAAGCTGACGAAGAATGCTTCAAGATAAAGAAGGCAGGCTTGTATTATTATGCTAATACGAAGGGGCTGTTTGATGATCTTGGAGTGGACTATAAATCATATACTGTAATATACGACTTGGTGAAAGTTGAGCCGGATATTTACAGCATGAATAAGAGAATATTAATGAGAAAAAATAAAAAAGCTGAGAATGCAGAATTTTAAAAACAAAAAAGAGTATCCGTTAGTTTTGGTCGACCGCAGATACTCTTTAGAGGAAACTCAACGATAATTTCCTGCCAGAAATATTCAGCGAGACTTCTCATCTCGCTGCCGAGATTCCTTTTTTCTTTTTGCAAAATTAGGCAAATTATGCCTATGATGCAAGCGGTCGTCTGATATTTAAATTTATTTAAAAAATAGTAGATGACTAATTTAATTGTTAGGAAGGCACGCCTTGCCTCTCTGAAAAATGGCGAATATTACTTGTTTTGTAAGTCGGTGTTGAAGCAGGCCGACGAGCTTGTGAAAGACAAGCAGATAGAAGTATATAATTCTCAGAAAGCTGCGCTCGTGAAGGCTTTCGAGCAGGTGGAGAGCGGCTACAACTGCTCAAGGAAATGCCCCGAAACTCCAAAGCTGCATGAAGCGGAAATGGAGAGCCGACGCACATACAACACATTTAAGCATGCCGTAAGCACCAATGCGAAATCGCACAGAAGCGACAAGAAGCAGAAGGCTGGCGGAATACTCTCTGTAGTGGGCGGAAAGAATCTGTCTACGGAGGCTGACGACTACATAGGCTTTATCCATAAGGCGGTGACGGAGATTGAGAGTCGATATATGAGTGATGTGGAGTCGCTGCGTTTAGACGGGCTTTTTGAGGATATGAAGATAGCCAACGAGGAGGCTATACAGTATCAGCAGCAGCGCGACGCTTATCTTGCCGCCAAGGTGAAGATGGACGATGCACGCAAGACTTTTGAGACGGAATATCAGAAGTTTATTCTTGCTTTGGAATATCATACTCTTTTTGTCGACGGCGATACTTTCAAGCCGCTTATCGGTTACCTCAATCAGCTACACGCTCGTGTGGGCAAGGCTTCTCCGAAAAAGAAAGGCAATGAAGCTGACGATGCAAAGGATTTGGATAATAAGACCGGGCAGAACGCAAAGGATAAGCAGAATGGCGGTAGCGCAGAGTTGCATCCTGAGGAGCAGCCGCAGAGTGGCGACGACAAGCCTAAGGAGGAAACACCAGAGGCAGAGCCTGAGAATGGTGAGCCGGCGAGTGGCGGAGAGAAAGGCACGGCAGCTGGCGATGATACCACGAAGCTACATCCCGCAGGTGGCAAAGGAAGTGGCGGAGAGCAGCCTGATGACGGCACGAGCGAAGGTGAGGAAGAACTGCCTCCGATGAGGCCTGCCAATTAAAAAACGGTGTGAAAAATGATTATAAAGACGCGGTTTCCGCGTCTTTATAAAATATGTATAATTAATAATGAATATTGTTATGATAAACAAACTCGTTTTAACTCTGCTTTTTGCTGCCGGCCCTGTTTGTGGCTACTCTGTGGGGTTGCCTGCCGACACGGTGAAGACGACTAAGAAGGAGGCTAAGGCAGATGCGAAAAAAGATAAAAAGAAGGACGACAAAAAGGACGAAAAGAAGAAGGTGTCTGAATATGAGAAGCTCGTGAAGATGGGCGGCTCAAAAAAGGACGGAATGTTTACCGTGCGCCATATCAAGAAGGATTGGTATATTGAGGTGCCCGACACGCTTATAGGCAGACTTCTGCTCGTGGTGACTCGTTTTGAGTCGGTGCCACAGGGCTTTAAGATGATGAGCGGCGAGGAGGTAAACCGCAGCGCGGTGTATTTTGAGCAGTATGACGACAATACTCTCTTTATGCGTGAGTATGTGAAAAGTCAGACTGCCGACAAGAAGGACAAAATATCTGAGGCTCTGAGCAACAATACGATTGATCCTATCGTGTATAAGTTTGACGTGATAGGACGCAACCCAAAGACGAAGGCGCAGCTGATAAATGTGTCGAAACTGTTTTTGAGCGACAACAAGGTGACGAGTTTCTCGTCGAGCGACAAGACGGTGGTGAATGTGGGCAGTCTGGCTGCCGACCGCACTTTCATCGACACTATTCAGACTTATCCTATAAATGTGGAGGTGAAGACGCTCCGCACTTACAGCATGACTAAGAAGACTGCTACGCCGGCTTCTCATTCGGGAAGCGTTACGCTGTCGCTCAACACAAGCATTGTGATGCTGCCCAAAGAGCCTATGCAGCCACGACTGGCTGATGAGCGCGTGGGATATTTTGAGAATAAGTTTACTCGCTTTTCTGACACTCAGCAGACTACTGACCATGAGGCAATAATATCTCGTTATCGCCTTGAGCCGAAGAATGAGAAAGCTTATCTGCGCGGTCAGCTCTCGGAGCCGAAGAAGCAGATTGTATACTACATAGACCCTGCCACGCCTAAGAAATGGGTGAAATATCTAAAGGCTGGTATCGACGACTGGAATGTGGCTTTCGAGGCTGCGGGATTCAAGAATGCTATCGTGGCTAAGGAATGGCCTCCTAAGGATAAGGGGGCGAGCGTGGACGACGCGCGTTACTGCGTGTTGCGCTATCTGCCTTCGGAGACTCAGAATGCTTATGGCCCTCGCATAGTAGACCCGCGAAGCGGTGAGATAATTGAGAGCCACATCTGCTGGTATCATAATGTGATGAATCTGCTGAAGCGTTGGTATATGACTCAATGCGGACCGCTCGACGCTAAGGCTCGCAAGATGCAGTTTGACGACGAGCTAATGGGCGAGCTTATTCGTTTTGTGTCTTCTCATGAGGTGGGGCATACTCTCGGCTTGCGCCACAACATGATAGCAAGCAGCGCTACGCCCGTGGAGAAACTGCGCGACAAGAAATGGGTGGAGGCTCACGGACATACGGCTTCAATCATGGACTATGCGCGATTCAACTATGTGGCTCAGCCTGAAGACGGCATAAGCGAGAAGGGGCTTTTCCCACGCATCAACGACTACGACAAGTGGGCGATAAAGTGGGGCTATCAGTGGCGTCCTGAATTCAAGGGCGATGAATATAAGGAGAAGAAGGCTTTGCGCGCTGAGGTGTCAAAGGTGCTCCAGACGAATCATCGCCTGCGTTATCTCGGCGATGAGGGCAGAGGACAAGACCCTCGCTCGCAGACTGAAGACTTGGGCGACAACAGCGTGAAGGCAAGCGACTACGGAATAAAGAATTTGAAGCGCGTGGTAGACAACTTGCTGAAATGGACTGCTCAGCCTGATGGTCAGTTTGACGACCTTGAGAATATATATGAGGGCGTGCGCGGTCAGTATAGAAGATATGTAGGGCATGTGCAGCGCAATGTGGGCGGAATGTATACCAACAACTGGCCTGCTGCCGCTAAGAAGGAATATGTGCCTAAAGGAAGACAGAAAGAGGCTATAGAATGGTTTGGCCGCAATCTGTTTACCGCTCCTTTATGGCTCTATCCTGAGAATGTGGTGAATAAGCTGAATTTCGACGCTGTGGCTGAAATACGCAGCCGTCAGTCGTCTATTCTATCTTATTTCCTTTCTACAGGTCTTATCTATAGAATACACGAGGCTTCACTTCGCACTAAGCAGCCTTATCAAGTGGATGAATATCTGAACGATGTGTTCCACAGCGTGTGGCGTCCGCTTAATGCTAAGGACGCGCGCCTTAACGACTATCGCCGACAGCTTGAGAATGCTTATGTAGACTTTGTGAAGGATGTCTTGATTCCAGACGAAAAGAAGGCCGGAGCTGCTTCTGTGAATACTACGGTGGGAAGAAGTGATGTTATGCTTTATCTCATTGAGCATCTCGATAAGATTGATAAGTTTGCTGCTTCTCAGCAGGCGGTGGGCATAAATAAGCTTCACTATCAGAATATTCAGCGCAGAATAAAGCAGATACGCAAAAAGCTTGAAGAATAATTCTTTTTTTTGACGATATAAAAAATGAAAAGATTAAAACTAATAATGATTACTTTGGCTTGCACACTTATTTCCATGAGTGTGCAAGCTCAAGGCAATGAAAAACCGAGACCTAAAGTTGCCGTGGTGCTTAGCGGCGGTGGAGCTAAAGGAATGGCGCATATCGGCGCATTGAGAGTGATAGAGCGTGCCGGCATTCCAGTAGACATTGTTACGGGCACGTCGATGGGTTCTATCATTGGCGGACTCTATTCCATTGGCTATGATTCATGGAGGCTGGATTCTCTCGTGAGAAATCAGGACTGGATGTTTCTCCTCTCTGACAAGGAGGAGCGTAGCAAGATGAGCCTGGCAGACAGAGAGAAAAACAATACTTATATCTTGTCTAAGACTATCAATCTGAAAAAGAAGTTGAATCAAAGCGGATTTATAGTGGGCAAGAATTTGGATAAGCTCTTTTTTCGTCTTACGGCAGGTTATCATGATTCGCTCGACTTTAATTCGCTTCCTATTCCTTTCGCCTGTGTAGCCACTAACATTGTAGACAATACTGAATATGATTTCCATGGCGGCAATTTGGCGTTGGCAATGCGTTCAAGTATGGCTATTCCAGGAGTGTTCACTCCTGTTCGCTTAGGCGATAAGATATTGGTAGACGGAGGATTGCGCAATAATTTCCCTGTAGACATCGCGAGGGAGATGGGAGCCGACTATGTGATAGGCGTTTCTGTGCAAGGCCCTCCTAACACTGCCGAGGATCTTGTAAATGGCGCAAGCGTGTTGGGGCAGATAATCGACATCAACTGTAAGAACAAATATGATGATAATCTTGCTCATACGGATGTGCCTGTAAGGGTGGATGTGAAAGGATATTCTGCGGCAAGCTTCACTCCAAACGCTATCGACTCTCTTATCGAAAGAGGCGAGAAAGCGGCTATGAAGCACTGGGACGAGCTGCTTGCGCTGAAGGCAAAACTCGGACTCGACGCTGACTATTGCGCGCCGCGCATGAGCCTTTATTGCGGACCAGACACGGCTATGGCAGACGTGAAGAAAGACGATATTAAGAAGGGGGGAAACATCGCTCTTAGCTTTGGCGCGCGATTCGACATGGAGGAAATGGCTGCCTTGCAGATGAACACCAAGCTGAATATTCCGTCGAAAAATGATAAGTTTGAGGCTGAGGCTACTCTTCGCCTCGGAAGGAGAATTATGGCGCGCGGTGATTTCTCTTATCGCTTCTTTAAGGATAATAAGACTTCATTGTCTTATGTGTTCCGTCATAATGATGATTTCTGCGTGTATCATGAGGGCGACAAGGTGTACAACATTACATACAATCAGCACACGATAGACTTGACGCTGCTTGATTTCAACTTGCGTAATTTCAACCTCAAGTTTGGACCGGGCTTTGATTTCTATACTTTTGAGGATGTGCTCTTCGATGGAAGAAAAGTGCCGATTCCTGTAATCAGCTCTAAGCATTCTGAGCATTACGTAAGCTATAATGCTTCTGTGGAATTTAACTCTGAGGATGAATGGTATTTCCCTACTCGTGGCGCGAAATTCAGTGCGGGATATTCTTACATTACAGATAACTTCGCTGAATATAAAGACCATAAGGGACTGAGCATAATAAATGCCATGTGGCGTATGTCGCTGCCTTTTACAAAGCGTTTCTCAATGCAGCCTATGCTCTACGGACGACTGATATATGGCAGCAATGTGCCTGGCATAATGAGCAACTATGTGGGTGGCAACTGGTTTGCTCACTACAATAAGCAGCAAATGCCTTTTGCCGGTTTGGGGCATATAGAGTATATTGACAATCATGCTATTGCTTTCCAATTGCAGATGCAGGAGCATATCACCGACAATAACATTATCCTTCTGAAGGCTGTGGCTATGCAGCATTCTGATAAGGTAAAGGATTTGCTCAATCATAAGCCATATATGGGCTATCAGCTGTCTTATTATTATGATACTCATATTGTCGGCCCGATAGGGGCAAATGTGGGATATTCCACAAAATCAAAAGAGCCGTATTTCTATATTAACATAGGATATGTGTTCTAAAACATAAATAATGATATTATAAATGCAGATACAACCAATAGCGCATTTCGTGTCGCCATTCCCTGATAAGTTTGGCATTCCTAAGCAGAGCGGACTCGTGGAGGAGCTGCGTGGCGAGATAGTTTTTGAATCTCAATATCGCAATCCTGAGGCTTTGCGTGGCATGGAGGATTTTGATTTTCTTTGGCTTATATGGGGTTTTTCGGCTAATAAGCATGCTGCCACGAATGCAACAGTGCGTCCGCCGTTGCTCGGTGGAAATGAGAGGGTGGGAGTGTTCGCTTCTCGCTCGCCTTTCCGCCCTAACGGGTTGGGATTGTCGTCGGTGAGGATTACGGGCCTTGAGCTTGATACGCCCCGCGGACCGATAATCCATGTGGCTGGAGCCGACCTCATGAATGGCACTCCTATTTACGACATCAAGCCATACGTGGCTTATGCCGACAGCCATCCCGATGTGCGCAGCGGTTTTGTAGACAGCCATCCTATAAAGCGTCTGGATGTGGAAATCCCCGATGATGTGGCATCTGTGTTTCCGCCCGACGATTTGGAAGCGTTGAGAAAGGTGCTTGCCCTCGATCCGCGTCCGCACTATCATGACGATGCAAGCAAGGTGTATGGAATGTTTTATGCTTCTTATAATGTGCGCTTCATGGTAGATGGCAACAAGCTCGTGGTAAAGGATATTAAAAAATCACTCTCTAACGATGGTTAGGGAGTGATTTTCTTTTTTAAGGAAAACTTGTTCCTTTTATATAATCTGAAATTAAGGTTTTGCCTGCTTTTATCTTCCTTCGAGAGGTGTGTATTTCTTCGGGTCGAGCACATTCTTATATGCAGGACGGATTATGCGATGACCCTCAAAGTTGAGTTCTTCTATGCGGTGGGCTGTCCATCCCACGATACGTGCCATGGCGAAGATAGGAGTGTAAATCTCCTGTGGCAATCCCAGCATTTCATATATGAATCCGCTGTAGAAATCCACATTGGCGCATATCGGTTTTGTGCTCTTTCTGTGCTCAGATACGCATTTTATACCTTCCTGCTCCAATAGCTTGAGGAATTCATATTCTTCTTCTCTGCCTTTCTCCTTGGCAAGCTCGCCGGCAAGTTTTTTCAGCTCTTTGGCACGAGGGTCGCTGAGGGTATACACGGCATGACCAATGCCATAGATAAGCCCTGAGCGGTCGTAAGCCTGCTTGTCGAGCATACGGCGCAGATAGGTATCAATCTCGTCTATGTTTTTCCAGTCGGATATGTTCTCCTTCAGGTGGTGGAACATATTGATGACCTTGATGTTAGCGCCACCATGCAGAGGGCCTTTCAATGAGCCTATGCCTGCCGCGATGCTTGAATATGTGTCGGTGCGGGTGGAACTCGTTACGCGCACGGTGAACGTAGAGTTGTTACCACCGCCATGTTCCGCCTGAATGATAAGCAGAAGGTCGAGCACGCGCGCGTCGAGTTCGGTAAATTCACCTACATTAAGCATGTGAAGGAAGTTTTCCGCCAGGCTGAGGTCCTCACGAGGATGAGAAATATTCAGTGAGCGTCCGCGTACGGAATGGCGATAAATGTTGAATGCGTAGGCAATGATAGTAGGGAACTTCGCTATGAGTTCTATTGACTGCCTCATGAGATTATCGCGCGATATATCATCCGGGTTAGGGTCGAATGTGTACATTTCAAGCACGCAGCGCGCAAGAATGTTCATGATGTTTGAACCCTCAAGGTCGATGATATGAACAATGGTGCGATGGTCGAGAGGCATGTTCTCATTGAGCAGCTCCTTAAATGCCTGTAGCTCCTCTTTGTCGGGCAGAGAGCCTGACAGAAGAAGATAGGCTATCTCCTCAAATCCGAAACGTTTTTCTTTGAGGAGAGGTTCCACAAGGTCGTCAAGCTCATAGCCGCGATAAAACAGTTTACCTTCTGTAGGGATGAGTTTGCCGTCATCGGCACGGTCGTAACCCACTACGTTACCGATGTTGGTCAGTCCCACCAACACACCTGAGCCGTCTTCATTGCGCAGACCGCGCTTCACCCCATATTTAGGGAATAAATCGCTGTCGATTTTTGTCGTGCTCTTTACAGCGTCCGACAGTTTATATATCAAATATTCTTTCCTCATAAGTGTCTCTCTTCTCTAATTTTTTAGTTAATCTTACTGATAAGCAAATCACCGAATTCTTTCGTGCCCATAGGTTTGCCGTTTGGCATAAATCGTGCCAAATCATTTGTGGCATATCCTTCGGTGAAGAGTTCTTCCATGGCGTTTTCAATAAGCTTGCCGGCTTTGCCCCATCCCATATAGTCGAGCATCATCACTGCAGAAAGAATGATAGAGCATGGGTTTACTATGTTTTTGCCTGCAATGTCGGGAGCAATGCCATGAGTCGCCTCGAATATGGCGTGACCAGTCTTGTAGTTGATGTTTGCGCCTGGAGCGATGCCTATACCTCCAACTTGCGCAGCAAGCATATCGCTCACATAGTCGCCGTTGAGATTCATCGTGGCTATTACCTTGTAATTCTCTGGTTTTAGCAATGCGTTTTGCAGAAAAGCATCGCAGATGCAATCGTCGATAACGAGTCGGCCGCTCTTCAGCTCATCGCCATATTCTCTTTCTGCCAATTCGTATCCCCAGCGCTTGAAACCGCCTTCGGTGAACTTCATGATGTTGCCCTTGTGCACCAATGTAACCTTTTTAAGGTCGTGGGCAAGGCAATATTCTATCGCGCTGAGAACAAGGCGTTCGGTGCCTTCCTTGGAAACAGGTTTTACTCCGAAGCCTGATGTTTCAGGGAAGCGTACTTTCTTTACGCCCATCTCCTCGTTGAGGAATTTATAGAATTTCTTGGCTTCATCGCTGCCTGCTTCCCATTCAATGCCGGCATATATGTCTTCCGTGTTTTCACGGAATATGCACATATCAACATTTTCGGGGTGCTTCACAGGCGAAACCACGCCATTGAAATATCTGACTGGGCGTTGGCAAACATAAAGGTCGAGCGTTTGGCGCAATGCTACATTCAAAGAGCGTATGCCACCTCCTACAGGTGTCATCAACGGGCCTTTTATGCCCACGAGATACTCATTGAACGCGTTGAGGGTGGCTTGTGGCAACCATTCGCCTGTAGTGTCGTGGGCTTTGCCGCCTGCCAACACTTCTTTCCACTCTATTTTTTTCTCTCCTCCAAATGCTTTCTCCACAGCTGCGTTTACCACAGACTGACAGACAGGCGAAATCTCAGCGCCTACGCCATCGCCCATGATAAATGGTATCGTGGCTACATTCGGCACAATCAGTTTGCCGTCTTGTTTTGTTATCTTTGCCATATTATTAGTATTTTGTTTATTTGGTTGTAGCGTTGAGCGCCGAACCTGCCTTAAACCATTTTATCTGTGTATTGTTGTAAGTGTGGCAGGCTGTTATTTCCTCTTTGCTTCCGTCCGTATGTTTCAGCACTACTGTAAGTGTAGAGTGGGGAGCAATCGCCTTTAGTCCGATTACGGAAATGCGGTCGTCTTCCTTCACTTTGTCGTAGTCACCTTTGTTCTTAAACGTGAGCGCAAGAATGCCTTGCTTCTTCAGATTGGTTTCGTGAATACGTGCGAAGCTTTTTGCCAACACCACTTTCACGTTGAGGAAACGTGGCTCCATTGCCGCATGTTCGCGTGATGAGCCTTCGCCATAGTTGTCTTCCGCTACTATGATAGAAGAAATGCCTTTCTCCTTATATGCCTTGGCCGCTGTTGAAACCTCTGCATATTCGCCTGAAAGTTGATTTTTCACGCAGTTTGTCTTCTCGTTGAAAGCGTTCACTGCATTCATAAGAAGATTGTTAGAGATATTCTCCAAGTGTCCGCGATATTTCAGCCATGGGCCTGCCATAGATATATGGTCGGTGGTGCATTTGCCTTGCGTCTTTATCAATAAAGGCATATCGGTAAGGTCTTCGCCATCCCATGGAGCGAAAGGCTGCAAACGTTGCAGACGATCGGAATTGGCATTGATGACAACTTCCACGTCTTTGCTATTAGCGTCATCTGGCATAATAAATCCGTTGTCTTCTACGGCAAAGTCTTTTGGTGGGAATATATTTCCCTTAGGCTCGTCTAATTTCACCTTTTCGCCCTTGTTGTTTACAAGATAGTCTTTCGCAGGGTTGAAATCCAGTTTTCCGGCAATGGCAAGAGCAACAGTCATTTCCGGCGAACCTATGAATGCGTATGTGTTAGGGTTGCCGTCGGCGCGCTTGCGGAAGTTGCGGTTGAATGATGTTACTATCGCGTTCTTCCTGTTGTTGTCATCGGTGTGGCGATGCCACTGACCGATACATGGACCACAGGCATTTGTCATTATTATCGCGCCTATCTTTTTGAGGTCGGAAATAATGCCATCTCTTTCGGCTGTATATCTTATCTGTTCACTGCCAGGGTTGATGATGATTTGTCCCTTTGGAGTGATACCTTTTTCTGCTGCTTGCTTAGCGATACTTGCGGCACGGCATAAGTCTTGATAACTTGAGTTGGTGCATGAGCCTACCAAGCCCACTTCTACTGTCATAGGATAATCTTCCTTAGCTCCCTTTTCTGTCATCTCTGAAATAGGGGTGGCAGCATCAGGAGTAAAAGGGCCATTGAGATGAGGCTCAATGTCGCTGAGGTTTATCTCAAGCACTGAGTCATAATATTCTATAGGATTTTTCTCAATATCCTTGTCGGCTTTCAATTCGGCAGCGCATTTGTTTGCCATGTCGGCAACTTCATTTCTGCCTGTCTTGCGCAGATATTCTTCCGTCTGCTTGTCGTAAGGAAAGATAGAGCATGTAGCGCCAAGCTCCGCGCCCATATTGCATATCGTGGCTCTGCCTGTAGCCGATATTGATTTTACGCCTTCACCATAATATTCCAATACAGAGTTTGTGCCACCTTTTACGGTCAGCATTCCCAATATCTTCAGGATTACGTCTTTAGGTGTAGCCCAGCCGTTGAGCTTGCCTGTGAGGTGAACGCCTATCAGTTTTGGCATTTTCAATTCCCATGGCTGATTGGTCAATACATCGACAGCGTCAGCACCGCCTACGCCTACGGCTACCATTCCGAGTCCTCCGGCATTAGGAGTGTGAGAGTCTGTTCCCACCATCATTCCGCCTGGGAATGCGTAGTTTTCGAGCACCACTTGATGAATGATACCTGCTCCTGGGCCCCAAAAGCCTATGTGATATTTCTGTGATACGCTTTTAAGGAAGTCGTAAACCTCTTTGTTGGCTTTCTTTGCTTCAGGCAAATCCTTCTCCGCTCCGATGTCGGCACGAATAAGATGGTCGCAATGAACGGTGGCAGGCACGGCTACTTTGTCTTTGCCCGCAATCATAAATTGCAACAAAGCCATTTGCGCTGTAGCGTCTTGCATCGCTACACGATTTGGCTTGAAGTCGGCATAATCTTCTCCGCGTTTATAGTTCTTTATGTCCTGCTCAGGATTATATAAATGGGCATAAAGCACTTTTTCTGCGTAGGTAAGGCGACGTCCTAAAACATTTTTTGCGTTATTTACTCTCTCTGTATATGAGGCGTAGAACGCTCTCAACATATCTATATCAGGAATATTCATGTAAAAATCCTCTCTATAATAAATAAGAAATAGGTAATAATCTGATGCAAATATAATAATATTATTTCAATTTGTCACATTATTACCTATTTAATTATCAAATCGCAACGAAATTTTCTTGCTTTTGTATCGATATGCAAGTTTTAACGCATCCGATAGTGTTATTTCGGCATTGTAAGTTTAAACAGCTCGCTGTCGGAGTGTTCTTTCTTTATTACTTTTATAAGCTCATCCACGATTTGAGGATTTTCCTTGCTCACATCATGGTCTTCATGAATGTCGGTGGCAAGATTATACAAATGTGGAATGCCCTTGATGATAATCAGTTTCCAGTCGTCACGGCGGACTGCTATCTGATCGGTTTCGGCAAATTCCCAATAGAGGTATTTGTGTCCGTCTTTCACCTTATTGCCGAATAATGTAGGCGCAAAAGATTTGCCGTCGAAGTGGTCGTCGATCTTCTTGTTGCGATAGCGTTTCTCGTAAGAGCTTATGCCGGCGAGATCGCAGAAAGTAGGCATAAGGTCGTAGAAAGCAAGTTGATAGTCGTTTACTTCGCCTGCCTTGATGTGGTTTGCCCAACGCACGATGAATGGAATTCTGATTCCACCTTCATAGCATTGGCGTTTCAGTCCGCGCAGTTTTCCGTCGCGTCCGAAGAAAGCTGGGTCGGCACCGCCTTCCTCATGAGGGCCGTTGTCGCTTGTGAATATTATTATGGTGTTGTCGTCAAGGCCTTTGTCCTTCAATTTCTGTATTATCTGTCCCACATAAGCGTCGAGTCGGGCTATCATTGCCGCGAATTGCGCATGAGTGTGCTCGCTATCGTTGTATGTGGCTCTTCCGCCACCGCTCCATGTCTTGTCTACGAGGAACTTTTGCTTGTAGTATTTCAGCAGAGAGTCGTTAGGCTGCGCAAGCTCAGCGTGAGGAATGGTGTAAGTTAGGAATGATATGAACGGCTTATTCTTGTCCTGTTTGTCGAGCCATTCCATTGCGCGCTGATGTATGAGGTCGGCTGAATACATTGTGCGTTTATAATAGTCTTCTCCCCACAATGGATAGTTCACGTTGTCTTCAAGCACTTCTCTTACCACGCCAGTGTCGCCACGTTCGGGGCAGTAGCGATTGAGGAAGTTTGGGTAATATTGGTGAGCCTTTGTCTGGCACATGTAACCATAAAATTCATCGATTCCTCGCTTGTCGGGTGTAGAGTTAGAGCCTTCATAGCCTAATCCCCATTTCCCGAACATGCTTGTGGCATAGCCGTTCTGCTTGAATATCTCAAATAGTGTGATATGATTAGGGTCGAGTGGCATTTGTCCTACGCGTGACCATTCTTTAACTTTTCCGTAAGTCACAGCGTCGTCTTTCTTTGCCATCGACTTGTTGCCTCTGATGCGGGTGTGTCCCATGTGCTGACCTGTGAGGATTGTAGCACGTGAAGGGGCACTGACAGGCGCGCCGGCATAAGCCTGAGTGAATCGCATTCCCTCTGAAGCCATGCGGTCGATATTTGGTGTTTCAAAATAAGGCTGTCCGTAGCACCCTAAATCACCATAGCCCATGTCGTCTGCCATGATGTATATAATGTTAGGGCGATTATGTTTTGCTGCATTCGCATTTGCGACAGGTATTCCTATCAGACCCATCAACGCAGCCAACTTCGGGTCGATTTGCTTATTTTTCATAATCAGTTGTTTGTATTTATAAGTTTTATGTTTTTTATATATTGAAATTCTTTGTATCTATGCAGCGTAGTTCTCTGCCAGCCTGTAGCTCTCGTTTCATATAGTCCATATATGGAGCTACATGGCTGAAGAATTGCTGATAGCCTTTACACAGATAGTTTAAATGGTGTTCACCATTCGGAGTTGTGGAAAATCTGTTTCTCGGGCATTCTCCATGGCAGGCAAAATACCATTCGCATTCTTTGCACATTTGTGGCAGCATTTCTTGTTTTATGCGAGCGAATCGGCGTTGCTTTTCGCCGTGTATCATTTGGCGGAGTGGCATTTTGTGAATGTTGCCGAGATAATATTCCGAGAATACGAAGTGGTCGCATGAGAATACATCGCCGTTATGCTCCATCACCACGTTGTTGCCACAGCTCTCGCTCATGGAGCATAATCCCGACGGAAT
>JAIKZG010000039.1 GCA_024682415.1 Prevotella sp. | reverse complement strand
AATGCCCAAAACTCACTTGGGAGCAAAACCTTTATCAAAGGTAATGGCCAAAAACCTACAAATGGGCAAAACCTTTATCAAAGGTAATGGCCAAAAACCTACAAATGGGCAAAACCTTTATCGAAGGTAATGGCCAAAAACCTACAAATGGGCATTACCTTTGGCAAAGGAAATGGTCAAATGCCGCAAATGGGCAAAACTATTGGCGATAGAAATGCTAAAAAGGGCATAGGATTTGGAAAGAACGGATATTTGATGTATTTTAGCCAAACAAAACGAATAATAACAACATAACATAGGAGATTAATAATATGGGAAAGAAGATTAATGAAAGAGTGAGCTGGGTAGGAAAGGTGGACTGGGAGCTTACAAAGTTTCATGGCGATGAATATTCTACTCATCGCGGCTCAAGCTACAACTCATATTTAGTGCGCGACAAGAAGGTGGCGCTCATCGACACCGTGTGGTTGCCTTACGACAAGGAGTTTGTGGCAAGGCTGAAGCAGGAAATCAATCTCAGCGAGATAGATTACATAATAATGAATCACAATGAGATAGACCACAGCGGCGCGTTGCCCGAACTGATGCGCGAGATACCCGACACGCCTATCTATTGCACGAAAAAAGGCGAGGCAATAATACGCGGACATTACCACGAAGACTGGAACTTCGTGAATGTGAAGACGGGCGACACGCTCAGCCTGGGCGACACCACGCTCACTTTCATTGAAGCCACGATGCTGCATTGGCCCGACACGATGTTTACATATATGTCGGGCGACAACATATTGTTTTCCAACGACGGCTTCGGACAGCATTTCGCCACGGAGTCGCTTTACGACGACACTGTGGAGCAGGAAGCGCTGCGCTATGAGGCAGAGAAATATTATGCCAACATTCTGAATCTCTACAGCCCGATGGTGAAGAAGAAGATAAACGAGATATTGGAAATGAAGCTAAAGATAGACATGATATGCCCGAGCCACGGCGTGATATGGCGCAAGCACCACAAGGAGATAATAGAGCGATACCTCGCGTGGGCCGACGCTTATCAGGAAGACCAGATAACGATAGTGTATGACACGATGTGGCAGTCTACACGCCTAATGGCGGAAGCCATAGCCGATGGCATAAGGGAAGTGGCGCCGAGCACCACTGTGAAAGTGCTCAACGCAGCCAAGGAAGACAAGAACGACATCCTAACCGAGGCGTTCCACTCGAAAGCACTGCTCATTGGCTCTCCCACCATCAACTACGGCTACAGCTATGCCATAGCCGGAATACTTGAAATGATGCGTGGGCTGAAATTCAAGAATAAGAAGGCTGCGGCATTCGGTTCTTACGGATGGAGCGGCGACGCAGTGAAGATGATAAGCGGCCACTTGCAGGAAGCAGGCTTCACGCTTATCAATGATGGCTTGCGCATGCTATGGGTGCCCGATGAAGAGGCTCTCAAAGCGTGCAAAGAATATGGCAAGGAAATTGGGAAAGCTTAAATCATAGAAAGGAAATACTCGTGAATGCGCTTATCAAAAGTCATTTTATGGGCGTTTCCTTCTGATGAGCAGAAAGGCAGCTCAGGATGAAAAGTAAGGGCAAGCTGTTTGCCCTGTCGGGCAGCGACAATTTTGCCATCTACCTTTGCCAATACATCTACATCCTTGCCTACATCCATGATATAAGGCGCGCGAATGAAGGTCATCGGCACATCATCGCCAATGCCATCGACACTCGCCACGGCAGTGAAGCTGCCAAGCTGTCTGCCATAAGCATTGCGCACCACCTTCATATCAATGGTTCCTATATTTGGTCTTCGGCTGCTAAGCTGCCGAAGACCTTTTTCATTATCAATAGTTTGGGCGGAAGAAGGGGAAGCAGCCTCAACCACATCAGACGCAAGGAGAATACACCCTGCGCACGTGCCCATAACGGGCAGACCTTGCGCAATGCTGTTTCTGATAGGCTCAAGCAAGCCTTCATCAAGCATTATGCGGCCCATGACGGTGCTCTCTCCACCAGGAATAACGAGAGCGTCCTTATCTATGCGCCAGTCGTCAAGACATCTCACCTCAAAAGTCTCAACGCCCAGTGAGCGAAGCATTGAGATATGCTCGGCAAAAGCGCCCTGCAAGGCAAGCACCGCTATGCGCGGTTGGTTTTTCGTCGTCATTGTCCGCGCTCCTCCATGATAAGTTTTATCTCCTCGGAATTGATACCCACCATTGCTTCGCCCAAATCTTCAGAAAGCTCGGCTATCATCTTCGCGTTACGATAATTGGTGACGCTCTTTACGATAGCTTCGGCTCGCTTCTGCGGATTGCCGCTCTTGAATATTCCCGAACCCACGAATACGCCATCAGCGCCAAGCTGCATCATAAGAGCTGCGTCGGCAGGAGTAGCCACGCCACCGGCAGCAAAGTTTACTACAGGCAGCTTTCCGCTGTCGTGCACAGAGCGCAGCAAATCGTAAGGCACGCCCAACTGCTTGGCAGCTTCATACAATTCATCATCAGCCATATTAGCCACACGCCTGATTTCGCTCTGCATACGTCGCATGTGCCTTACGGCCTGCACCACATCGCCCGTGCCAGGTTCTCCCTTAGTGCGAATCATGGTTGCGCCCTCGCCTATTCTGCGCAAGGCTTCGCCAAGATCGCGCGCTCCGCACACGAATGGCACTTTAAACTGACGCTTATCAATGTGGTAAACATCATCGGCAGGCGACAACACCTCGCTCTCATCAATATAATCTATTTCTATTGCCTCCAATATCTGCGCCTCCACAAAATGCCCGATACGACATTTTGCCATTACAGGTATTGAAACAGCACTTTGAATTCCCTTTATCATCTTAGGGTCGCTCATTCTCGACACTCCTCCTGCTGCCCTTATGTCGGCAGGTATTCTCTCCAAAGCCATCACTGCGCACGCTCCCGCAGCCTCGGCAATCTTTGCCTGCTCGGGCGTTGTCACATCCATTATCACTCCGCCTTTAAGCATCTGTGCCAGCTGGCGGTTAAGAACTTGTCTATTTTCCATACTTTAACTTTTGTTACGCACAAACGAAATTGTTATGCGCCAGCAAAGGTATGGTGCAAATTCACAAGCCACAATAGCCTATTCCCACATGTGCAAACTTGCCTTACAAACGTAAAGACTTTCTGTATTCTGTCGGGGGCATGCCCATAAATCTCTTAAAGAAATTGGAAAGATGAGCCTGAGTGGAGAAGCCAAGCTTATAGGCTATCTCTTGAACGGTCATCTCGGTGGCAAGCAGCGACTTTATGCTGCCGAGCAATGTCATGTCGATAATTGCCTTTGGCGACTGACTGGCCACTTTGCGAGTAATCTGCGACATGTATCTTGCCGACACGTTAAGTCGCGAAGCGAAATAATTCACGTCGTGGCTTTTGCCACATTCCGCTTCAATCAGTTCCATAAACTCACGATAAAGACTAAGACATCTGCCCGACATATCCTCATTCATACGCGCAGGCAACATATACTTTGCTTTTCGCTCAGCTTCCTCAAGGCTCATGCCCTGGCTAAGCAGCACCGCAATGGTGGAGCAAAGCTCGTTGCATCGTCCGTGACTGTCGTCAGCCACCACCATATTGTCAGAATACAGCAGCTTGCTATCTCTCTTTCTCACCACAAGAAGATGGCACAGCGGAATAAGCTTGCAGCGTATTTTGTCAAGCAAGTCGTCGTCGATGAGCACATCGCCATGGCTGGAATGCACCACAGGCGAGAACAGCACCCATCGCGGACGATACCTCTTCACCGTGCGGATGATAGCTTCAAGCATATACACATTGCGTATCAATCCTATCTTAAATACGCAAGGCATCATATCATCAGCCACGGCCTCAATCTGCCGCTCCACTATTTCAGCCGGAATATCATAAAAATTCTGTATACCCAAAGTGTTTTGCATAGTAATGGTTGTTACCACCGACAGAGCCACTGCGCCCAATCCCGACATCGTCTTTATATCGGCCTGCACACCTGTTCTTCCTGCGCTGTCAGATCCTGTTATAGTGAGAATAGTGTTCATCGTGCGTGCAAAGCTAACTAAAATTATTATAATCTTACATTATATGTTCTTCTTTTGGCAAATATTAATCAACAATATGCAACATATTGGGCAAAAGAAAAGGCTCTCGCTGACATTCCGCAAGAGCCTTTTACCATATAGCTTCCATAAATAAGGGGATTACTTCTCCTTTATCCACCACACTACAAGCGAGCCGATGATGAATGAAACGCCTGCCACATACATCATGCTGCTCTGATGGCTGCCCACGAGCCACAACAAGCCGCCACCGGCAATGGCTGCCACAATCTGCGGCACGCATATAGTGCCATTGAACAGTCCGAGATACGCGCCCATGTGGCCATATCCCTCAAGGGCATTGGTAACGAAAGTGAAAGGCATTGCCAATGTAGCCGCCCAAGCGCATCCTATGAGCAGGAACGGAACAAACTGCATATACTTATCTGGGCAGAGAGGTATCAACGCGAAGCCTATTCCGCCTAAGAACAGGCTCAAAGAATAAG
The DNA here is from genome assembly GCA_024682415.1 of Prevotella sp. GTDB lineage: Bacteria > Bacteroidota > Bacteroidia > Bacteroidales > Bacteroidaceae > Prevotella. The sequence goes on along the minus strand of JAIKZG010000039.1, from coordinate 38,451 downwards.
CCACCTTTCTGTTTTTAAACAACGGCAACATCACAGCCCATATCACAGAGCCTACTGCCTGAACAGCAAACAGCACGCCTACCCAGTTGCCTGCTTCCTGAAACACTGCCGACTTTTCATCAGTGGTGTTCCACACCGTTTCAGCCACTGCGCCTGTAGTGTAAGTCCACATAAACAGGAATGAAGCCCACGCGAAGAACTGCACAAGCCCCACGCGCCAGAATGTAGACGGAGCATTTTTTAGCAGTGTAAACCAGTTTGACTTCTCCTCTCTCAGTTCTGCCTTCACCTCATGATATTCGGCATACTCCTCAGGTGGCATTTCCTTCACTTTAAGCGAAGTATAGATTACGCACAATATCAATATCGCAGCGCCTATATAGAATGAATAGACCACGGAGTCGGGCACTACGCCCTTAGGGGCTTCGTTGGCTATTCCAAACATCGTGATGACAAAGGGGAAGAGAAAGCCCACAACGGAGCCTGCGTTGCACAGAAAGCTCTGAATAGAATAAGCCAGACCTTTCTGCTTCTCGTTCACAACATCGCCCACAAGCATTTTGAAAGGCTGCATCGCCATGTTAAGGCTCGTGTCCATAAACATGAGAGCTATAAGCCCGAACACCATGGCAGCCGAAACAGTAAGCCCGAATGAGCCGGCATTAGGCAAAAGGCACATTACCAACACCGCTGCCAACGCGCCTACAAACAAATAAGGAACACGACGACCGAATCTGCACCATGTCTTGTCGCTCAACGTGCCCACAATAGGCTGCACCAATATTCCCATCAACGGAGGGAGCACCCAGAAATAACTAAGGCTGTGAGGATCAGCTCCGAGCGTCGCGAAAATGCGTGATATGTTGGCACTCTGCAAAGCATAGGCTATCTGCACGCCAAAGAAACCGAAACTCAGATTCCAGAGTTTCCAGAAATTCAAATCAGGTCTTGTTTTCATCTGTTTTTCTTTTTGTATTTATCTTGTAGTACCTCTCACAATAAGTCTTGTGCGCACTATTCTCTTCTCTGCCTTATCCATAGGAATGCTGCCCTCCACCTTTCCGATAAGAATGTTGGCAGCCTCCTCGCCCACCATCACTCCTCGCTGCTCCACCGTGGTAAGAGCAGGGTCGCAGGCAATGGCTCTGTTGCCGTTGGTGAATCCGCATATAGAAACATCATCTGGCACTCTGAGCCCCATATTCTTAGCTGTATAGAGAATGCCTATCGCCGTGTCGTCATTCACCGCGAAGAAAGCATCGGGTCGATTGTCCATCATGAGCAGTTCGGGAGTGATAGCCTCAGCGTCGGAACGGTTATCAGCGTATTTCACCAAAGCCTCATCAAGCTTCAAGCCATTTTTCTGCAGAGCGTCTACATATCCGTTGTATCTGTTTTTAGCTATTTCCAGCTTCTCCGACATTCCATAGAAAGCTATTCTGCGGCATCCTGTGCCTATGAGATAGTTCACGGCTGTGAAAGCTCCCATATAATCGTCTACCACCACTCGTGAAGCCTCTATGCCTGTGCATATTCTGTCGTAGAACACCAATGGCAGACCGTCGTCTATCAACCTTTGGAAATGATCATAAACATTAGTATCTTTCGCCTGCGAAACAATCACGCCGCAGACTCTGTTTTTCAAAAACTGTGTGCAAATATTCACCTCTTTTGCATAATCCTCGCCACTCTGCGCCACCATCATCGAATAGCCTCTTGCCGAAGCCTCCTCCTCAATGCCGCTGAGCACCGATGAGAAATAGAAATGAGTGAACTGTGGCACTATCACGCCTATCACCTTTCGCTGCTGCAATCGGGCATTGCGCAGATTGGCAGCCACAGCGTTAGGCACGAAGTTGTGTTCCAACGCAAATTTCTTTATTCTTTCGCGCTGTGAATCACTGATTCGCAAGTTATCATTGAGGGCTCTTGAAACAGTAGCTATCGACACGCCCATCTCGCGGGCGATATCCTTCATTGTTATAGGTATCGTTTCCTTCATTATAGGACTTTTTAGCTATTGATGGCAAAATTATCAATAATAAATATCATTTACAATATTGCCAGTCTATTTACGTTAAATTAATTATGCAAACGTTTGCATAATAAAATAACGTTTTATGTCTGAAAAAAGTATGTATGAATGTAAATCTATTCTAAATTTGCATTGTGAAATACACGGTAAAAATATGTATGAAGAATACCTGAAGACACACATGTACAGGCTAAGAATAAAAGACATATATATAAAAACAAAACAACGATAACTAAAAGTAAAAAACATGATGAAGGTAAAATCTAAAATTCCTGTCAGGATGCTAACCTTGTTATTAGGTTTATTCCTTACAGTGAGTGCCTTTGCGCAGCATATTGCTGTGAAAGGTAATGTGAAAGATGATACCGGAGAACCGGTTATCGGCGCTACAGTCCGCATCGACGGACAGACAGCAGCCGGCACTGTGACCGATTTCGATGGTAACTTCTCTATCAACGCTCCAAAGGGTGCTACTATCAGCATCTCTTACATCGGTTTCCTTACAGCCAAAGTCACAGCAGCGCCGAATGTAAGCGTACGGTTGCAGCAAGACAATCAAACCCTTAATGACGTTGTCGTAATCGGTTACGGCCGCGCGAAGAAATCAGACCTCACAGGATCGGTCAGCGCAATCAAGCCTGACGAGATGAGTAAAGGTATCACCAACAACGCGTCTGACATGCTTGTAGGAAAGATTGCCGGCGTAGATGTTCAGACTGATGGCGGCTCACCAGGCTCTGGCGCGCAGATTCGTATTCGTGGTGGCGCTTCGCTCTCTGCAAGCAACGACCCATTGTATGTAATCGACGGACTTGTAATCGACAACAATACCGCAAAGGGAATGAGCAACATCCTTGCCATGATCAACCCTAACGATATTGAGACTTTCACTATTCTGAAAGACGCATCAGCCACAGCCATCTATGGCTCACGCGCATCTAACGGCGTAGTCATGATTACCACAAAGAAAGGTCGCGAAGGCTCAGCACCTAAATTCAGCTACAATGCCGACATGACTGTTTCTACCATTCAAAAGAAATACGACGTGCTCAACGCAGCGCAATATAAGCAGCTTGTGCCTACCATCGCAGGTCTTGACGCATCAACGCTCGGCGATGCCGACACCGACTGGCAGGACGAGATATTCCGCACTGCTGTCAGCACCAATCACAGCATAAGCATGAGCGGCGGATTGAAGAATATGCCTTATCGTGTGAGCGCAGGCTATAATGTAGCCAACGGTATTATCAAGACATCATGGATGCGTCGTTTCAATGCGTCGGTGAATGTAGCTCCGTCGTTCCTCGACAAGCACCTCAACTTCAACATTACCGCTAAATACATGCACGAGAAAGACCGCTACCCAGACGCTGGCGGAGCAATCGGCGCTGCTTTGGCAATGGACCCTACACGCCCTGTCTACATAACAGGCGATGACGCACGCTTCACAGGCGGATATTATCAGACTCTCATGGCTCCGGATCCTGCGTTCAGCGATGCGACATGGTCAAAGACTCCTAACTCAAAAGCTCCGCAGAACCCTGTGGCTCTGCTCAACAATCAGAATCAGGTAGCCAAGTCGAACGACCTCTCAGGCAACGCCGAAGTAGACTACAAGATACACGGCTTGGAGGATTTGCATCTGCACGCAAGCATTGGCGCGCAATACACAGCCACACGCCAGGACAACTGCATAAGCAATACTTCTTACTCTAACAACTACTACGGATGGCAAGGCCTAACGAGATATTGGAAATACAACATCGTAACCAACGTTTACGCACAGTATCAGCATGAGTTTGGCGCTCACAACATCGATGTCATGGGTGGCGCTGAGGAAAGCCACTACCATCGCAGCGGTTTCGAGGGCGCAGGTCAGGGCATAGACCCAGTCACAGGAGCAGCCAAAGATCCAAAGACACGCGAAGAGCTTGAATGGGCTACCCGCAACTCTCTCGTTTCTTACTTCGGCCGTCTGAACTACACTTTGCTCGGTCGCTATATGCTCACCGCTACATTCCGTGCCGATGGTTCTTCACGCTTTGCGAGCGGCAATCGCTGGGGCTACTTCCCATCAGCAGCGTTGGCATGGAAGATTAACCAGGAGAAGTTCCTTAAGAACGTAAGCTGGATAGACGAATTGAAGCTCCGCGCAGGCTGGGGTAAGACCGGTCAGCAGAATGGTATCGACGATTTCTACTACATGCCTCTCTATGTGCGCAGCGACTCTTACACTCAGTATGCTTTCGGTGATGAATACTACACTACGCAGCGTCCGGGAATCTCTAACCCTGACCTCACTTGGGAGAAGACCACTACATGGAATGCCGGTATCGACTTCTCTGTTCTCAACGGCAGACTCTCAATGAATCTCGACGCTTACCATCGCAAGACCACCGACCTTCTCGCGAAAGTGCCTGCGGCAGCCATGACAGTGCTTGGCGACGAGCAGCTACGCAACATCGGCTCGCTGAAGAACTATGGTGTAGAGTTCGCCATCAACGCGAAGCCTATCGTAACAAAGGACTTCATGTGGGATTTGAGCTACAACGTAGGCTGGAACCACAACGAGATTACAGAGCTTAGCGCGGGCGCTGCCGACTGGGTGACAGCAATAGCAATAGACGACAAGAATAAGATTTCAAGCGGTAACAACACCCACATTCAGCGCAACAAGGTGGGCGAGCCTATCAACTCATACTTCGTTTATCAGCAGGTTTACGATGAGAACGGCAAGCCTATTGAGGGTATGTTTGTAGACCGCAACGCCGACGGACAGATCAACTCTTCAGACGGCTACTATTACAAGAGCCCTAACGCCGACGTAATCATGGGCTTTACCACTAAGTTCATATATAAGAACTGGGACCTTAGCGCATCGTTCCACGCTTCTCTCGGCAACTATGTATACTACGACTTCCTTTCTCGCAACGCCTCAATAAGCGCGAGCGGAATCTACTCTAACTCTGCATGGCACAACACCAGCCCTGAGGCAGTGGCATTGGGATGGACAAAGGTGGGCAACACTTATAAGAGTGAGAACTACATGAGCGACTACTTCGTGCGCAACGCTTCTTATCTGAAGTGCACCAACATCACTCTTGGCTACTCATTCCCTGCATTGCTGAAACACGCAGGTCGCAGCTATTTCGACGGACGCGCTTATATCACAGTGCAGAATCCTTTCATCATCACGAAGTATGATGGTATCGACCCGGAAGTTTCATCAGGTATCGACAACAATCCTTACCCACGTCCAATGAGCTTCCAGCTCGGACTCAACCTGAACTTCTAAACTAACGCTAACAGAAATTGATTATGACACATAACATATTAAAATCAGACATACTGAAGGCTGCCCTCGCAGGCGTTCTCACATTGGGAATGGCTTCTTGCACCGACGACTTGAAACTGTCGCCGATAGATCCGCAGTCTTCTCAGGCTTACGATGATATGTCGCTTCTTGCCAAGCAATACGCAGTGCTCGGCACTACAGGACAGCAAGGCCCTGCCGGCAAAGGCGACCTTAGCATGGACGAGGGCGAAAGCGGCTTCTACCGCACGATGTTTAATCTTGAGGAGCTATGCACCGACGAATGTATTTGGGCATGGCAGCATGACGACGACATCGCCCCTCTCACATATATAGCATGGAACAAAGACAGCAAGCGCGTAAGCTGGACTTACTCACGCCTGTCTTACGACATCACACAGTTTAACAACTTCCTTACAGCCAACGCTGAAAAGACCGATGGCGAATGGCCTCATTATCTCGCTGAGGTTCGCTTCCTGCGCGCCCTGCATTATTACTATTTCCTCGACCTTTTCCGCAAAGCACCATTCGCCGATACATATCAGCAGGGAGTAATGCCGGAAGAAAAGGCTGGCAAGGATTTGTATGAATGGCTCGACACGGAGCTTACCACTATTGAAGGTCAGCTTGCAGAAATCGGCAGCTACAACAATTCTCAAAACTTCGGACGTGCCGACCAGGGCGCAGCCTATGCTCTCCATGCTCGCTTAGCTCTCAACTCTGAGGTTTACACCAACGGTGCTATCAAGGATTATCAGAAAGCCGTAGACTACTGCGACTTGATTATCGGCAGCGGCAAATATGAATTGTCTAAGACTACCAATGCCAACGGCTACACAGGATATGAGCAGGTGTTCATGGGCGACAACGACCAGAATCCTCAGGCGATGAAGGAAATCATATTCCCTATCCGTCAGGACGGAACAAGAACACAGGAATACGCAGGCTCTACATATCTTGTTTCATCAATGCGCATAGCAGGTATGCCTTTCTGCTCTACCAACAACTGCTGGAGCTGTAACTTTGCCCGTCATACCCTGTTGAAGCATTTCTTCAACAATCCAGAGAAGGATATGCCTCACGCAACAGACGACGAAGTGACCGAACTTCTGAAAGCGAAATATGATGGCAAAGGCTCAACAGCCCTGACAGTAGATGAGGTAATCGACGTAGACGATGAATTGAACATCACCACTGCCGACGTGATAGAGAAAGCCAAAGACGACCGCGCTATGTTCTACACTGGCGTAGGCGGCAAGATTCGCTCTCTCTCTACAAAGCAGATCACAGGTTTTGAGAATGGTGCTTCTATCGTGAAATGGCAGAACCGCCGCTCCGACAACACTGAGCCAAGCAATGAGAACTTCTCGGATACCGACATTCCATTGTTCCGTCTTGCAGAGATTTATCTCACCCGTGCCGAAGCTCTTTATCGTCTCGGCACTGACGATGCTCAGGCTCTTGCCGACCTCAATCAGCTTCGCAGCCGCGCAAAGGCAACAGAAGCTACATCCATCGACCTCAACATATTGATTGATGAATGGTGCAAAGAGTTCTATATGGAGGGTCGTCGCCGCTCTGATTTGGTTCGCTTCGGAATGTTCACAGGCAACAAGTATCTCTGGGACTTCAAAGGCGGTGAGGCCGACGGCACATCAGTAGACAAGAAATTCAATGTATATCCTATTCCGACTACCGACCTCAGCCTGAATCCGAATATGCACCAGAATGACGGTTATTAATCACGATATCTGAATCGTGATAACCTTATATATATTTCAATAAAACTATATAAACGAAATTTCATCATGAAACATATATTCAAATGGATGCTGCTACCAGCCTTGATGTTGCCATTGGTCTTCTGCTCATGCGATGACGACCGTGACAGCAATCCTACTCTCGACACGAGCAAGGCTTCTGAAGGGTTCGTGCTCAACGTGCCTGCCAACGCAGCCAACAACACATACGATCTGGCTAACGCGTCAGGTGTGCACTTAACCTGCCATCAGCCTAACTACGGCGGAGTGCCTTACGTAACCCGTTACTATGTTCAGGTGGCTATCGACGAGGCTTTCCTCACCGACACTACCGTAGCCCACAAGGAATTGCCTTCATCTTACACCAACGCCGAAATGTCGGTAGCCTCATCAGAGCTTAACGACTCAATAGTAGCGTTGTTTAAGGATGAAAATCCCGACCTCAACTATCCAGAGGAGACACGCCCTGTATATATCCGTCTGCGTGCCGTAATCGACAACACACGCACAGGATTGAGCTATTCCAACATCATTACCTTGCCAAAGGTATTGGCACGCTATGTAGCTCCTAAGGCGACTTATCCTAAGCAGCTCTTCGTGATAGGTTCTTCTATTCAGACGGCATGGAGCAGCTGGAAATCGGCAGCACCTGTCTATGGCGTTGACGGACAGTTCTACACTATGGTTTACTTCCCTGCCGGAGCGGAATTCAAATGGGGACTTGCCAACGGCGACTACCGTGGCTTCTCTCGCATCAAGACCATCAACGACAAGGCCGACGCAGGAATTACAGCTGCCGATGAAGACAACATCAAGGTAGCCAACGCTGGATGGTATGTATTGCATTTCGTAACCGACATCGTGGACAACGCTTTGCAGTTCACTTTGAATGTTCATCCTGGCGCTGCTTACATCATCGGCAATACTACAGGCGACTGGACCGACGGCAACGCTGCCTCTGCGCTTACTGCCCCTGCCAACGGAAGCGGCGAATGGGTAAGTCCGGCGTTCACATCAGCCGGCGAGCTTCGCGCCTATGTCAAAGTGCCTGGCATAGAATGGTGGCACACTGAGTTTACCCTCTATAAGGGAGCTATCTTCTGGCGTAATCTCAACATTATTAGCAACTGGGCAGAGGACGCAGGCGCAGATTATTCTGTAGCTTGTGAGCCGGGACAGAAACTTTATGTAAACTTCGACCAGAACACAGCTGAAGTGAAATAACTAAAAACACATTACGATAATGAAAAAAGCATTATTATATAGCCTCGTGGCAATGGCAAGCTTCTCGCTTGCCGGCTGCGACGGCGATTACGACGACTGGGCAAAGCCTCAGGCATTAGAAGAGGGCAACGCTGCCACCTATGGCGTAACAGCCACAAACGGCGAGGATGCCAACGTGGTGATGCCTCTACGCAACGAGGATTTGAAGCTCGTGACACTCACAGCTGACAACGAGGCGGTGGAATCTTTTACAGTGCGCAAAGTGCTTATCAACGGTGAAGAGATTGATGCTACCGTAAACAATGGCAATATCATTGTGAATACGAATGAGCTTGACGACATGATACAGAAGCAGACAAACTCTCGCGCCTCTGTGAAACGCGATATCACCGTAAAGAGCGTGGTTTCTGTCATTACCAATGATGGCGACGCCATAGCGATAGTAGACACTCTTACTACCACGGCAAGCCTCACCCCTGCCCCTACTCCTGCTATCGACGAGAATGGATACTTCCTGCTTGGCAATTTTGAAGATCACGGCTGGAGCAACCCTACCAACCCTCTTATGATGACAAAGGTGAGCGATGGTGTGTACACCGCTACCGTAAACACAGTAAATGAGGGCGACAACTGGTTTAAGTTCTACTGTGGCAGCTACAACGATGGCACATTAGCCACAGCCGACAAGGGCGAGATGGGTTGCAAAATTAATGGTGACAAATCTCTTAAAGGCTTCGTTATCTTTACGGACGACAAATATGGTGTCAATACACCTGTCATCAGCGGTAAAGGTCAGTTTGACATTACCCTCGACATGAACAACTTCACATATAAGATTGCCCGTTCGGAGTCTAAATATTACATGATAGGCAAGTTGCAAAATGGCGACGGATGGAATCCAAACGAGACATCCGTAATGTTCTACAACGAGGGCGACGGCATATATTCTTATACATCTAAATTCCAGACACAATGGGATTTGAAAATATTGGAATATAAGCACCTCGGTGACTGGAAAAGTTGCTACGGCCCAACTGTAGACGGCTCTACCGACGCGTCAGGCTCATTAGTCACAGATGGAAAAGCTCAGGCTTTCGGAGCTAACGCCAAGGGCAGATGGTACACTCTCACCATCAATATGACTAATTTCACATATACATGGACAGCCATTCCTGAGCCTACCACCACCTACAGCCATATATCTCTCATCGGTAGCTTCAATAGCTGGGGCGCAGATGTAGACATGACGCAGCTTGCCAACGCTCCTCACAACTGGTATGTGAAGTACACCCTCGACAGCGAATCGGAGCTGAAATTCCGTGCCGACCACGACTGGACAAAAAACTGGGGAACGAACAAAGCCGATAAGGACAAGACCATCGGCGACATCTATTCTCTCAGCCCAGGCCCAGAAAACATCAAGGTTGCTGCCGGCACTTACGAGTTCTATTTCAACGACATAACAGGTCGTTTCAGCATCGTAAAGGTGAAAGCAGAATAACGCTCTTACTCTTTCTAACAACAATAAAGGCTCTCGGCATATTGTCCGAGAGCCTTTTTATTATTGGTATTTAGAATCTGTTTCTTTCCGCGTTGCCTGCGCCACTGCCTTTATATTTGCTGCGCATGGCATTAAACTTATAACGCAGAGTAAGATAGACATCGCGCGAATCCGTATGAGAGATATTATCAATCATGAAGTTGCCAAGATAAGTGGTACTCGGATAGCGGAACGTGTGGAACACATCGTAACATCCCAACGTAACCGAAAGCTTATCCTTCAGGAATGATTTCTTCACCGAAGCATTAGTATATAAATCAAGCTTTCTGAATTCATAATTAGCGGTATTTCCCTTGCCGTAAAGATAAGAATCAAACGTTGCCAACCACCCTTTGCCGAAGTCGAAAGCGTTGTTCCATATAAATCTCCATCTCGGTTTGTTGAAATGTATTGTCGCGTCCATGACATCAAGTTTCAGCCACTGCTTGCGCACGTTAAACGTAAGTTCGGGCGACCACACTCCTATCTTCGGCGCGATAGTAAGAATAGCCGTAACGCCTTTCAAGCTTCTAAGATTGGTATTTGAAATGTGAGCCACGTCAGGATTACCATTGCTGTCGTCGGCAGCCCATGGTATTATCGCGTCGCGGTGGTCGTCGTAATCTACATAGAGATTTATAAACTTCCACAACGCTCTGACGGAGATATCATGCACAAGCTCATGCTTCAGGCACGGATTACCGCTCTCCATAAGCATGCGGTTGCCATAGAAAGTGCTGTTGCGGAGCTGACTATAAGTAGGGCGCACCGTCTTAACCGAATAGCTCAACGACAGCTGCACATTGCCAATCTCCTTGTTAATTCCTATGTTAGGAAACAGATTGCTGAACTTACGGCTCTGCTCCTCTATATGCTTGCCGTCTACATAATAATCGAATTTCACATGCTCATAACGCAAGCCTGCCGAAACGCTACCTATCGGAGTATTCTTAGCGTATTCCATGAAAGGCGCTATGCTGCTCTCTTTCAGCAGAGAATAAGAAGTGGCTACAAAGGCTTCGGGATTTATGAAGTCATCATTGCGTTTGGTGCGGATAAGCTCCGCTCCCCACGACAATCTGCCACCCAAAAGCGGATATGTGAGAACGAGTTTCGACGCAATCATTCTGTTCTTCACATTATTAAACGATGTTATCGTTCTGTTGTCGTAATTGCGGCTATCCTCCTTCTGCACCGACAGATCAGCTTCTTTTATAAACACATAATCTGTATTGAAATCCACATTCAGCTTGCCTATCGTGCCATTATAATAAGCATTAAGCATATTTTGCGGACAGTCGGCGTCCTCTCTATGGCTAAAAGCGTCAATGCCGTCATAATATTCTCCGTCGGCATATATCTTGCTCACCGAGGTGATATTGCTGCGGTCGTGCAGATTGCATGAATAGTTGTATTTCACTCCAATGGAATTGCTGTCGTTAATCGCATAGTTGGTGCCGAGAGTTGTTTTCAGACTATGATATTTCGGCTTATACAGCTGAATATGCTCCTGCTGCCACAGCTTGTTTGATTTCAGCGTCATCATGATGTTGGTTCTCTCCTCTCTTTCCGTTATGCCATGATACAGCGTGCCGAACACATCCCAGCCTTTCTTTCTGTAAGTCAGGTTCACGTTATTCACCAAGTCAGTGTTTTCCGACCTGTAAACGCTGCTTCTCACATCACCTCCGAAGCCCTCTCCTTTCTGCTTCTTCGTCTTTATCTTTATCACAGCATGAACATTCGCGCTATACTTCGCTCCCGGCTCAGATATCAGCTCCACGCTCTTTATATCATCTGCCTTCAGCGTTTCCAGCTCATTGTCGTCGCGCATCTGCCTGCCGTTGATATAGATAAGCGGTGCGCCCTTGCCCGCCACCTCTATGGCATCTTTCTCCTTCACCACTCCCGGCACATGGGCAAGCACCTCCTTTGCCGTGCCGAGTTTCTCGAGCACAGTGCCCTGCACATTTGTTCTCAGTCCCTCTTCCGAGAGTCTGTAAACAGGTTTATGACCTTTCACCACCACATCGCCGAGCATTATGGTGAGTGAATCCAAATTCGTCGTCTGCGCATTCATAGTGGCATTTCCTGTCATAAGCAACGCAACGGCAACAATTAGTTTTAAGTTTTTCATCTTTTTCTCTATCTCTATATAATTGTCCTTACCTTTTAAGGACGTTGTTAATCATTGAAAAGTTGCAACAAAGATGTAATAAAATCACTATAAATGATAATATACAGACAACATTAGTTCGCGCGCTCTTATATTGTTGATTGAGGCACTGCTTACAAGATCGCGCACTATCACGTTGGAATAAACACGTTTATTGAAAATGTTTCTTAAAGACAAATCTATATCAATCTTCTTCAGCTTATACTGCGCCTTAATATCTGACAGGAAGAAATCCTTAAATCCTCCTGAAATGCGCTCATTATGATAATATTCATTGTTCATTTCCACTATCATTTTATCTATCGGCACAGATAAGGCAATCTCATGTTTATAATTGCGAATAAAGGTCTTTTCCGCCATCGACTTTACATCCATTGCATTATAACCGAAAGTCACGCCATAACGCAAATGCATATTCCGCCAGAAAGAAAAGTCAAACGAGCTATGCAGATTTAGAATTTTGCTGATATAGTCTTCTCGCTCCCCATTCTGCATCATTGACGCATCAGTATCAAGATAGGTGGCACGAAGATTAAATATGCCGTGCCACAAATTAAGTCCTTTGCTAAATATAAGATTACTCTGTCATGAATGCGTCTTTGCAATCTGCTCCACTGCCGACAAAATGATGTAGTCACCCACAAACTGCCTTGTAGGAGTGAATGGCGATGTAGAAAAGTCGCGTGAAACGTTTGCGATAATATGCAAAGCTTTCATCGCGTCATTATATGTAATGCCGAAGTTTACTGCCTTAGATTTATCGTGCGCATATCCTCCGTAACCCTTGTTTATATATTGAAAATCCTGTAATATCAACGAGCGATAAAATCTGCTCGCGTCTAAAACCTCAACTACCGACGATGCTCCCAACGACAATCTCAATCTTGGTGTAGCATACCATCTTATGCGTATATCGGGCATAAAGGCAAACTCATTATTGCTTTTCTCTCCGCTAAACTTCTCAAGCAAATATTCAAACGACGGATTTATCTGCAAATCAATGTCTTTTGTATGATATTGAAACGTGGGAATAACATAGCCCTTAGAATATCCATATTTACTTTCATCAGTCCACAAGCCAAGAGAATCTGCCATACCTAAAGCTTCATTACGCAGCTTATGAATGAAAGCATTTACGCCGACCTTTAACGACATATTTATCTTGCCCAATTTTAATCCACCCACAGCATAGTTGTCAGTGCTGAATCTCATTTCATGAACATTCTGCCTGAGTGTATCTACTGCCAGATTTTGCGGACTGCTCGTTATTCTGTTGTCTGAATAGAATGAAATCAGTTTCTTGCCATATCTCCTTATTATATATAGATTATCCTTTACGTCAAACACAGGCTTTCGTGCCGTCTGATTATGGTTATTTGTTCCATGCTCGTCAAGCCACTGTCTGCACCAAAGGAAATCACCCGAAAATGAGTTTTTCAGATACTGCCTTTCTCCGTTTCGCTCATATTTCAGCAAAGCATATAAATCGTTTTCATACGAAAGATAGTTTTTGCCGTTTTCCAATATTTTGTTTGCGCCATTTAGATAATATTCCGTCCTCCTAAGTCCGTAAGCCGTTTCTCTGTTATTGTTGTATATCAACTGCAAATTCCACTGCGACATTTCATTTATCCGCTTCATAATATTTGCCGTGACGGCATGACTGCGATTAAACAGCGTTCTGTTCTCGTTAAGACTTGGAGTAGACGGAGCTGACGAACTGATATAATCTTTCCCATTGAGCGTAGTTTCTGCTTCGAGCAGATTGGTAGTTTCTTTGTTTATATCAGTACCGATATTATTCGTTTTGTAAGTCAGCATTGTCTGGAAATCCGATTTCAGTCGCAACGCCAAACCCTCAAACTTCCAAAGCCCTTTATTATTCTGATTACCGCTTACGCCAAGTCCGCCGTTATACGTCGTTATCCAATGGCTTTTCGCGCTTTCTTTCATGCGAATATTCACGGCAGCGTCATCGGTAAAGGTAAAATCTTCCAATACTCTTATAGGCTGATGATGTTTCATCACCTGCACCGCGCCCACATTCGTCTGAGGTAAAGAATTGGTTGCCACGCCATAATTTCCGCCAAGCAAATCCTGTCCGTCTACATAGAATTTGCTTATCGCCTTACCCTCATATTTTATTTCTCCGTTTTGCTTGTTCACTTCAAATCCCGGTATCTTTGCGAGCACGTCCCCTAAACTTCTGTCATTTTTATCAGCAAACGCGCCTACGGTATAGCTCAACGTGTCGCCATGCGTTCTCACTTTGTCTGCTTTCACTGTCACCTCTTTCAGCCCCACGGCATTTTCATGCAGCGTAATGCGCAACGGCTCTTTGGCATTTATCTTCTCTATTCTCCGCTTCTTAAATCCAAGCAAGGAGAAATCAATGACGCATTTATCATCAGCCACACTCAACTCAAACGCTCCGTTTGCGTCAGTGCGCGCATAAGCCTTCATCTTATTTGTGGCAGCGTCCACAGCCTTCACCACGACACCATATAACGGCTCGCCATTATCATCCGTAACGATACCGCTCAACTTTATCTGCGCATCTGCAACGAAAGCGACAACAGACAGCAGAAATACAAGCAACAGTTTTTTCATTCCAATTCCATTTGAGGGGTAATTATCGTTTTCGACGGATATGTATTTGGATTATTTCTCGTCTTTAGAAGTTTCTCTCGCTCTATAAGTTCGTATTTTTTATTATCGAAATTATAAAATCTTACGGCTGAAATTCCTTTGTTTTTCAGTTCGCACGCCTTTATTTCCACAAAGTCCTTACATGTGGCTTGCAATATCAGTCCTGGCAGTCCGCCAAACTTCCATGGTCCTGCGCTTACTGGCACGTCATCAGTATACCACACCTCCCATGTTCTGCCACGAAAATTTGTAGTCGCTTTATGACATTCATAACCGCACACATTCTTTGCCGAGTCTTCCATTATGCTCCACTCCATAATGGGGATAGCTTCCTCGGTTACATATCTTGTGCCCATCAAACTGGTGTAAACGCTT
The DNA here is from genome assembly GCA_024682415.1 of Prevotella sp. GTDB lineage: Bacteria > Bacteroidota > Bacteroidia > Bacteroidales > Bacteroidaceae > Prevotella. The sequence continues at coordinate 23,379 of JAIKZG010000039.1, read as the reverse complement.
ATCTTTCCCTCTTTCAAATTAGTATAAAGATATTCATTATTTCCTGGCGATGCAGCGCGACGCTTATCGGGATTGTTCTTATGTTGCGCTTCTTCAAGCATTTCATTCAGCACAATCATATTAAGAGCAGGGTCGGCAGAAGCAATGAGAGAATCATTTCTCAATCTGTTAAGACTGAAATATTCGCTCACTTTCTTTCCGCAGCGCAAGCAATATAAATCTTTGTTCACGCCTTGTCTTACGTCGTATTTCACCTCCAACACAGCAGGCTCAATATCGTGTGTCGTCTGCGCATTCATAGTGGCACTACCTGCCATAAGCAACGCAACTGCAACAATTAGTTTTAAGTTTTTCATCTCTTTTCTTTCTCTATTTTTCTATATGTTATTATCTATTCATAAGCCATGGTAAATCATTAAAATTATTCAATACGCGATTTATTCATTATGCCATGTTATTCACTATATTTGAAATATGTAGATGCAGCATATAAAGGAATATAAGTTTTACCCACCTGTCTTGCTTCTGCTAAGACAAGCGGTTTTCTTTGTGGACTATTTTTCCATTCTTTAAGCTGCTCTATAACATTTCTATACATAAAGTCCTTATTTTTAATATATTACATTGCAAATGTACACTTTTCCGACCGAACTTTAAAGCGAAACCAACACTTTTCCGACCGAACTTTAAAGCAAAACTCACACTTTTCTGACCGAACTTAGAATATGAGAACGCAATCCGAACACCATTCTAACGGCGTTAGAACAACGTTCTGGCGGCATTCTGTGAGAATGCTATGGCTTTAAATTTACCATTCTTGTTTCAGAGGAAACATAAAGGATAATGGTTTCCACTTTGTCTTCAGGCGTAGTGTCGTCATCATCAAGATTGCAGCCTGCGAAGCCAAACATTGCCAACACAAGCGCAAAAAACAAGAAGATTTTTCTCTTCATAAATATCTGTTTATTTCGTTTTTAATTATCGAAAGCAAAAGTACTGCAAGATTGCGGATTAAGCAAATTTTCGGAAAGCTTTTTATAAGATTCTGAATTTCACTGCTTCATTCTTCCTTGATTAGGCTTCGCCAAGGCATTGCAGATTTGCGGAACGATAAAATTGTGTATTTTTCGGAATTTCCAAACGGCGGAACGATAAAATTGTGTACTTTTCAGAATTTCCAAATGGCGGAACAACAAAACTGCGTATTTTTCAGTATTGAAGAAATTCAGAACGAAACATTATATATAATAGAAAGACTAATTAAAAGTTCTCCCCTAAAAATGGTGGAGCTAAAGGGGGCATGTTTTGATTTTTTCTTATCTTTGCACACTGTTATGAAAATCAATGCTTGATTTATCAAAGGCTTTATAACTAATTATATATTTATTAATGAAGACAAAACTAATAACGCTACTCTCCGCAGCAGCATTATCTTGCTTTAATTTAAACGCGATGGCACAGGGCAGGCAGATTGCTTTCCCCGGTGCTGAAGGTTTTGGTAGATACACCTCCGGCGGAAGAGGGGGAAAGGTTTACCATGTCACAACTCTTGAGGATACAGGCACAGAGGGCTCATTCCGCTATGCCTGCATGCAAAACGGTGCTCGCACGATAGTATTCGATGTGGCGGGCACGATTTATCTGAAGTCGCAGCTGAAAATGAACCGTGGCAACGTAACAATTGCGGGACAGACGGCTCCGGGCGACGGTATCTGCATTGCTGATTACCCTTTTCAGATAAGTGCCGACAACGTGATAATACGCTATGTGCGTTTTAGGCTGGGCAACAGGCAGGTGGCATTTCATGAGGGCGACGGACTGGGAGGAATGGACCTGAGGAACATCATCGTAGACCATTGCTCGGTGAGCTGGAGCGTGGATGAATGCTTATCGGTGTATGGCAGCAAGGACATGACTGTGCAGTGGTGCATGGCTACGCAGAGCCTTGTAAACGCAGGTCACTCTAAGGGCCCTCACGGATATGGCGGCAACTGGGGTGGCAGCGGCGCAAGCTATCATCACAACCTCATTGCCCACAATGCTTCGCGCACTCCGCGACTCGGTCCGCGACCATCTACTCAGACGGATGAGCGTATGGACATGCGCAACAACGTAATCTACAACTGGGGAGGCGAAGGCTGCTACGGCGGCGAAGGCATGAACGTGAACATTGTGAACAACTATTATAAGCCTGGCAGCACCACTGCCAAACGCAGCAAAAACAGGCAGATGCGCATTGCGGGCGTGGGCATACGCACAACGGAATATACTCACCACGGCACTGCCAACGTGAACGAGTGGGACAAGATGTGGCACGTGTGGGGAAAATTCTATGTAGACGGCAATGTGAACACGAAATATCCCGAGGTGACGAAAGACAACTGGACTTACGGCATGTATAACCAGATAGACAACGCTAAGGTAGACAACACTTTCACTGCCGCCACTAAGGACACGATGCGTCTGAGCAAGCCTATCCCTTTCGCTGCCGTAACCACTCATTCGGCAGAGGATGCTTACAACCGCGTGCTCAGATATGCGGGATGCAGCCTTCACAGGGATGCTCTCGACGAGGCTATCGTAAAAGATGTGGCTGACAGCGTTTGCACTAAAACGGGCAGCGGATGCACTCCCGGAATGATAAACTCGCAGGACGACGCTGGCGGATGGCCTGTGCTAAAATCTGCTACAGCTCCTAAAGATACCGATGGCGACGGAATGCCTGATAAATGGGAAACTGCCAATGGACTTAACCCATCTGACGCTGCCGACGGCGCTGTGGTGGCTGCCGACGGATATACCAATCTGGAGCATTATCTCAATGCTATCGTAAGCGAAATCACCGCTGGGCAGAACGATGGTGGCACTATGCTTGGCGATGGCGCTGAAACCACTGGTGGCGGAGCTGCTGCTAATGCTGAGGTGAAGGGCAAAGCAGTGAAGGCTACATGGGCTTTTAATCTCGGCGAGGGTGGACAGACGGCTACACTTGCTCCAGAAGCTGCCAATGCTTATTTCAAGACGAGCTATGAGCAGCATGGCGCAAGCCTTATATATAAAGGTACGGGCAAGGCTGACAACACTGATTTCGCTCAGACTAAGTTTCAACCATCGCAACAGGACGGCTCAGCCAATGCCGACAACTTCATCGACTTCGTGATAGTGCCAAAGACAGGATTGAAGTTTACTCCTACAAAGGTAACGTTCAACAGCACAAGATGGGGCACTGGCGGAGGAAACATTGATTACGCCTGGTTCTCATCCGACGGCTCTACCGTTAGCCTGGAAAAGAAGGTGAAGCCCGAGCGCAACAATGTTGCTCCTTATGTAAGCACATTCTCATCTATAGTTTCGGGCGCTACTGCTTCCGACGGTCCTTGCGGACTGCGCATCAATCTCTACGACCTTGCTGCCAATAAGCAGATAAGCTTTGCCAATGTGGTGATAGAAGGCACGCTTAGCGGCACTGTGCAGAATGTGGAACAGAAGAGGGTGAAAGTGAGCGTAAACCCTGCCGACGCAGGCAAGGTGAGCATTATGCCTAAGGGCGACTCATTCGACGTTGGCACTGAGGTGACGCTTTCCCAGACGCGCAGCTTCGGCTATAAGTTCGTTGGCTGGACCGACGCAAAGGGCAATGTGCTTTCTGCCGACGATGATTATAAATTCCCCCTCAATGAAGACGCTGAGATTACGGCTAATTACACTGCTATCCCTACCTATGCGCTTTCGGCTGGTGTAGACGGCGGCGCTAACGACTATATGGTGCAGGTTTCGCCTGCGGCTAATGTGGTGGGCGGCAAGAATATGTATGAGGAAGGAGCTAAGGTCACCCTCATCGCTTCTTCCAACCCTGTGCTTGCGTTCAGCAACTGGAGCAACGGGCTTACTTCTTCGGAGATAGAGGTGGAGATGACTAAGGACGTAAACCTCACAGCCATTTATTCCAAGACCAAGGATTACATCGTAGGCTGGGATTTCTATAAGGAGGGCAACAGCCCACGCACAGCTGACTTCGCCTCAACCGACAACGACGCCAGAACTCTTGCCATGCTCAATGCCGAGGGCAACATCGCTTCATGGCTCGACAAGGCACATTCCAAAGGCGGATATGAGGGCAGAGATGCTGCCGTGTGCTGGGTGAACAACGCGCCAATAGGCTCTTGCTACTGGCAGACTTCATTCAGCGCCGAGGCTTTCACCGACATCAGGGTGAAGAGTGCCATGGCTTACAACTACAACGCGCATAAGGCGTATAATATAGAATATTCTCTCGACGGCACTTCATGGAAGAAGATTGGCACAGTGGAGATGGACGGCGCGAAGAACTGGAAGGACACTGAGTTTGCCCTCCCATCTGATGCAGACAACAAGGAACTTGTATATCTGCGCTGGATAGCCGACATGAGTTCAGCCGTAGATGGTGCTGAGTCAAGCAACGACGGAGCTGCCATTTCCTCTATATATGTATATGGTAAGGAGAAAATAGTAAACGACGGCATTGCTCCTAAGCTCATTTCTACAGTGCCTACAGATGGCGCTGAGGGAGTTTCCATCAACGGCAAGATTGTTCTCACGTTTGATGAGAAAGTAAAAGTCGCTGATGGCGCAAAGGCTTCTATTAATGGCAAGGAGCTTGACGTGGCGGCTTCGGGTAAGACCGTGGTGTGCGAATACAAGGGGCTTGCATATTCTGAAAGCTACGCGTTCGACCTCCCTGCCGCTGTGGTGAGCGACCTCGCTGGAAACGCGGTGGCAGAGCCTATTGATTTTAGCTTCACCACTCGCACACGCCCTACTGTGGCAAAGGCGCGATACGATTTCATTGTGCCTACCGACGGCTCATTCAAGGATGCACTGGCTATGGCGAACAAACGTGCCGACACAAGCAAACGTTTCCGCATATTCGTGAAGAAAGGCACTTATGTAACTCCTTCCGACGAAACCAAGAAGGTGAGAGGTGGCGACGGCGTAGACTATCCCGACCCTAAGACTTATCTCAACGCTCCTAACGTTTCAATAATAGGCGAAGACATCGACGCTACCGTAATTTCAAACAATCCTCCTGCCGCTACATGGGACAACGGCTATGGCAAGGCTTGCCCAATCGAAGGCTTGCGCAACTGCGATGTGCTCCAGATAGGCAGCGGCGCTACTCGCACTTATATGCAGGACATCACTCTGAAAAACGGCACTGCCGATGGCACAGGACGCAACTGCGCCCTTACCGATCAGAGCGATAAAACCATTTGCAAGAATGTGGGTCTGTATGGTTATCAGGACACATATCTTAGCAACAATCAGAACGGACGCTTCTATTTTGAGGGCGGCAAGCTCCGCGGACGCACCGACTTCCTTTGTGGCAAGGGCGATGTGTATTACAATAATCTCGACCTCATTGTATGCGAGGCTGGGGCAAAGATTGCCGTTCCATCACAGGGCAGGAAATATGGCTATGTGTTTGAAGGCTGCACCATAAAGGCTGAGGATGGCAAGAAAGGTATCGATGGCAACTTCACCCTCGGTCGTCCGTGGGGCAAGGGCACTCCTATTGCCGTATATCTCAACACTATTATGGAGGCTCAGCCTTCTATAGCTGGCTGGGACGAAATGAGCGGCGGCTATCCGGCCTTGTTCGCTGAATACAACTCTATGAACAAGAATGGCTCTAAGATAGATTTGAAAGGTCGCAAGGGCAGTTACGACGCTTACGACAGCCGCAACGGCAACAATTATAAGAATCGCCGTGTGGAAACTTCCGTTACCGTGCTCACCGATGAGGAGGCAGCCCGTTACACATTAGCTAACGTGATGGGCGATGGCGACGGATGGGATCCTTCTGCCGATACCGAGCAGGCAAGTGCTCCACAGCATGTGCTTCTCAACGGCAACACCCTTTCATGGACCAACAGCGACTATGTGCTCTGCTGGGCAGTGTGCAAAGACGGCAATGTAGTAGGCTTCACCACAGAACCAGTCTACACCGTTGATAACGCAAGAGCCTCATGGAGCGTCCGCGCAGCCAATGAGATGGGCGGTCTTGGCGAGGCTACTATCGCTACGCCAACATCAGCATCGGGTATCAACACCATTGCTGCCGACGCTGCCGTTACAGTCGTGGAGTATTACTCTGTTTCAGGCACTCGTGTCCCTGCCACCACTTTGGGCGTTATCGTAAGAATAGCCTATCATGCCGATGGCACAAAGTCGGTTTCAAAGGTTATTAATAAGTAAAGGCTGATATTAGTATAATATACTTCAGACAATTAGAAAAAAAGAAATGGTTTTCAAGAACAATCTTGAAAACCATTTCTTTTATCAGTGGAGCTGGTGGGATTCGAACCCACGTCCAAACAGGGAAACCATACGCTTTCTACACGTTTATTCCGGTCTTCATTTTCGTGCTACGGCAAGACCCGGACCACCAACCGCAACCTTATCCTCTAAAATTTCATCACAGCAGCGAGGCCTGTTGTAACTATCTCCGAAGAAACAGCACCGCTGATCCAGAATGTTTCGGAAAAAGAACTTTCTGAGCGATGTCTCGTCTCAGCACCTTGTGCCGAGATAAAGCCAGTAACCTACTGTACTTCAGTTAGGCAGCGAGAGCGTAATTATTTTCGCCAATTAAATTGTTGATAACTGAGATTTAGGAGCCAGCTAACGAAGCTCCGCGTGCTTACGTACCATTTCATCCCGCTGTCAAATCCAGTCAACCCCGAGATGTGTGCAAATTTAAAACTTTTATTTGAACTCTACAAGGGTTTGAATGGATTTGTTGCGATATGGCAATGATTTTTACATCATTTCAAGCTCTATTTTATGCTGTTCATCGGCGGCGTTTTTGCCTATCCACACGTTGTATGTGCCGGCAGAAACAGTCCAGTCGTGCTTCTGCTCGCTATAATGTTGCAGCATTTTAGGAGTGATAAGGAATGTTACTTTCTGCGATTCTCCAGGCTGAAGCTCTATCTTTTGGAAATCCTTCAATTCCTTGCGTGGACGGTCTTTGGACGCGTTCTTTTCGCCAATGTATAGCTGAACGGTTTCCTTGCCGGCTTTCTTACCTGTGTTCTTAATGTTGATGCTTACCTTAATGCTTCCATCGGCTGATAATGCCTTGCCGTCGGCCTGCGGTTTTCCGTAAGCAAAGGAAGTATAACTAAGTCCGAAGCCGAATGGGAAGAGTGGCGTTACATTATGACTGCTGAAATGACGATAGCCCACAAAAAGGTCTTCATCATAATATACTTGGCGGTCGGGCTGCAAAGGAGTATTCGCTCCTTTTACCTTTATGCCTGGATAAGCACGCTCTCCATATTGGCTGAAAGCATAGTCCTTATCGCTGTGGGCAATCGTGACGGGAAGACGTCCGCTCGGATTAGCCTTGCCAGTAAGAATGTCGGCAAGCGCAGTGCCTGCCTCACTACCCAGATACCAACAATGAAGCATGGCTTTGGTCTTGCCAAGCCAAGGCATGGCAAAGGCATTTCCACCGAATGTGGCTACTACCATGTTCTTCTGCACGGCAGCAAGGTCGCTTATCAGCTTGTCCTGATTGTATGGTAGACTGTAGCTTTCGCGGTCGCCGTTTTCGCAGTCCTGACGGCAGTTCTTGTTAAGTCCTCCGATGAAGATGATGAGGTCGGCATTCTTCGCCTTAGCTATGGCCTCATCGTGCAGACGCTTTTGAGTGGCAGGCGAAATCTTGTCTACTCCATTATATCTTGCTCTGCCTGCTTCATATCCCTGTGCGTAGTCAATATTTGCGTCTTCTCCCAAAGCACTCTTTATACCATCGAGCGGAGAGATGTCGCGCAGTGTTTTCAGCTCAGATGAGCCACCGCCTTTGGTGAGTGAGCGCACAGCATTGTCGCCCACCACGAGAATATGCTTATAGCTGCCCTTGCGCAATGGCAAGATTCCTGTGTTCTTTAGCAACACAATACCCTCCTCGCCTATTGCACGGCAGGCATCATAATGGCTTTCCGAGCACAGAGAGCCGTTGGTCTTATTCGGGTTCATTGCCGTGCGGAATATGGTGCGCAAAACGCGGCGCGCCTTGTCGTTGATTACCTCCTCGGAAATCTTGCCTTGCTTTACAAGTTCCTCCAAAGGCTTTGCCATGAAATAATCGTTGTATGTGAACTCAGCTTCAGATAGCTTGCCGTCGGTGTCAGTTCCCATCTCTATGTCAAGACCGCCGAGAGCTGCTTCCATTGTGCTGAAAGTGCCGCCCCAGTCGCTTATCACTGCGCCGTCAAAGCCCCACTTACGTTTCAGAATACCATTTAGCAATGAGTCGTTCTCGCAGCAGTGCTGCCCCAGCCACAGATTGTAGCTGCCCATAATAGTCCACACATGAGCCTGCTCTACTGCCTTTTTGAATGGAGCGAGATATATCTCGTTGAGAGCGCGTTCGCTCACGTTTACATTATTTGTAAATCTGTCTGTCTCCATATCGTTGAGCGCGAAATGCTTCAGACAGCATGCTATGCCATTGCTCTGCGCAGCCTTTATATATGGCACGAGCATCTCGCCGGCGAGATAAGGGTCTTCGCCGAGATATTCAAAGGCGCGTCCGTTGTATGGCGTTCGGGCAATGTTGGTGCCCGGACCGAGCATCACGTCCTTACCGCGAAAAGCAAACTCCTCGCTGACGGATTTTCCATAAAGTGAAGATAGAGAACGGTTCCATGTGGCGGCAAGACAGGTGAGCGAAGGGAAAGCCACTACATAGTCGTTGGTCCAGCGAGCGGGACTCCAGCTGTTCCATTCCAGCTCCTCGCGCACTCCGTGAGGACCGTCGTCCATATTGAGCTGACGTATGCCAAGACGTGGCACGCCGGCTGAAGTAAATTTACTTTGAGCATGAAGCATATTGATTTTCTCGTGCAGAGTCATGCGCGAGAGCGCGTCGTCAATACGCTTTTCCAAGGGAGCCGTCGGGTTAAGATAGATTTGCGCGCCTGCGGTGTTTGCTGTCAGCGCAAGCAATGACGTAATAATAAGGTTTTTGATTTTCATGTTGCTATTTTTCTTTGCTTTATTTCATTCGGCAAAGATACCACTTTTTTAGCAACATTTCTTCTTTTTCGTCTTAGGAAATAGCCGTTATTAATATCCCACTGCTATGGCACGTGAAATCCTAAGTTTAAGCTCCTTCTTCTCCTGCATCGACAGGGGCTTAATCTTTCTTAGGCCATCCGTAATGATTGAGGTAACCTCTGCTCTTATTTTGTGAGGAATGTTCATTATCATGTCTAATTATCGTGTTCCTTTTGATTTTAAGACGTTTAAACAAAATCTGTGTAATCATCATTTTTTTTGTTCACTCATTATTATTTATTACTTTTGCACACAATTCTACAAATTAGCAATATTATATATAATATAAGGTATAAAAGATGGAAAGAACATGGAGATGGTTTGGCAAGAACGATAAGATTACCCTTGCCATGCTTAAGCAAATCGGAGTGACGGGCATTGTCACCGCTCTTCACGATGTGCCACTGGGCGAAGTGTGGACACGCGAGAAAATCCACGACCTCAAATCATATATTGAGAGCTACGGCATGAGATGGAGCGTAGTGGAAAGCTTGCCTGTAACCGAGACTATAAAATACGCAGGCCCTGACCGCGATCAGCAGATAGAAGTCTACAAGGAGAGCATGCGTAATCTCGCGGCAGAGGGAATACATACCATCTGCTACAACTTCATGCCTGTGCTCGACTGGGCACGCACTGATTTGCTTCATGCCAATCCTAACGGAACAAGCAATCTCTATTTCAACTATGCTGAGTTTGCATATTTCGACATCTATATTCTGCAGCGTGAGGGCGCGCGCGAGGAGTGGGCTTCATTCCAATTCCCCGCTGGCGTAGGTCAGGGACGCGATGTGCTTGCCGAGGCCGACGCTTTGGCTAAGACCATGACTCCTGAGAAAGACCACGAGCTTGTGGAGAACATCGTAATCAAGACTCAGGGCTTCGTGAGTGGCAACTTCAAGGAGGGCGACAAAGAGCCTATCGAGAAGTTCCGCAAATTCCTCGACCTCTATAAGGGCATTGACAAGGCGCAGCTTCGCGAGAACATGAAGTATTTCCTCGAAGCCATCATGCCAGTATGCGATGAGTGCGACATGAATATGTGTGTGCATCCTGACGACCCACCTATCGAGATTCTCGGCTTGCCACGTATCGTGCGCACCTATGAGGACATCAAGTGGTTCCTCGACGCAGTGCCTAACAAGCACAACGGACTTACATTCTGCGCCGGTTCACTCTCTGCCGGAGCTTACAATGACGTAGTGGCTATGGCCAAGGAGTTTGCCCCACGCACTCATTTCGTTCATCTCCGTTCATGCCATATCTTTGAGAACGGCGACTTCACGGAGGCTTCTCATCTCGGCGGACGTGCCAACCTCATTGAGCTTGCGCGCATCTTCGAGAAGGAAAATCCAGAGCTTCCTATGCGTGTAGACCACGGCATGACCATGCTCGGCGACGAAGAGCGCGGCTACAATGCCGGCTACAGCTTCCTCGGCAGAATGTTTGCCATGGGACAAGTGCAGGGCGTTCTCGCCACCGTTGACCGTGAGCTTGGAATAGAGTATAAGCAGCCATGGATGTATTAATAATGAAATTATAACTTCGACTTATGAACAATTTATTCGATATTAAAGACAATGTTACCGTTATCACAGGCGGTACTGGCGTGTTGGGCAGATGTATAGCAGAATATCTCGCTCTCAATGGCGCAAAGGTTATTATCCTCGGTAGAAAAGAGGAAGTGGGTAAGGAAATCGCCAACAAGATCGTGGCTAAGGGCGGTCAGTGCGAGTTTATGAAGACCGATGTTATGAACGCGGAAGTAGTAGAGCAAAACTGCAAGGACATCTTGGCTAAGTATGGCAGAGTAGACACTTTGCTCAACGCAGCCGGTGGCAACATGGCAGGTGCTGTAATCTCTCCTGACCAGACATTCTTCGACTTGAAGGTAGACGAGTTCCAGAAGGTGCTTAACCTCAACCTTACAGGTACCGTCATTCCTACACAGATTTTCCTCAAGCCTATGGTAGAGCAGAAGAAGGGCGTTATCATCAACTTCTCAAGCATGGCTGCTTTCCGCCCTATGACTCGTGTCTGCGGTTATGCTGCCGCTAAGGCCGGTATTAGCAATTTCACTGAGTATATGGCTACAGAGTGCGCCAAGAAGTTTGGCGAGGGCATTCGTGTAAACGCTATCGCTCCTGGTTTCTTCATCACAGAGCAGAACCGCGCCCTCCTTACCAATCCTGACGGCTCTTACACTCAGCGTGGCAACGACGTTATCCGTCAGACCCCATTTGGTCGCATGGGTGATCCTGAGGAGCTTTGCGGTACTATCCACTATCTCATGAGCGACGCTGCCAAGTTTGTTACAGGTACTGTTGCTGTTGTTGATGGCGGTTTCAACAGCTTCGCAATGTAATTTAATGACTTTGCGTTGATTTCTTTCCGCAGCTTTATTCTCAGAAAGGAATCTACCTTCGTATATTGCTGCCCGAACATTATTCAAATGATGTTCGGGCAGTTTTTTTGTGCATAGCACTCCATCGTTAGTTTGCCGAGGGAACATATCTATTGATAAAGGGTTTCATCGGTAGTTTGCCGTGAGCATATCTATTGATAAAGAGCTTCATCGGTAGTTTGCCGAGGGCATATCTATTGATAAAGAGCTTCATCGTTAGTTTGCCGAGGGCATATCTATTGATAAAGAGCTTCATCGGTAGTTTGCCGAGGGCATATCTATTGATAAAGAGCTTCATCGGTAGTTTGCCGTGAGCATATCTATTGATAAAGAGCTTCATCGGTAGTTTGCCGTGAGCATATCTATTGATAAAGGGTTTCATCGATAGTTTGCCGTGAGCATATCTATTGATAAAGAGCTTCATCGTTAGTTTGCCGTGAGCATATCTATTGATAAAGAGCTTCATCGATAGTTTGCCGTGAGCGTATCTATTGATAAAGGGCTTCATCGATAGTTTGCCGAGGGAGGATAATTAGAGTTTATAGCAAATACTATAGAAAGCGGTGCGACTATAAAGAATAGTGTTCAAAATACCCACAAAACTACTCCAAACATAACAAAATGCAGATTTTTTAGAAAAAAGTTGGGAAAACATTTGGAGGATACGGCAGAAAGCTATACCTTTGCAATCGCTTAACAAAACAAGCTAAGGCTTAACAAACAAATTAAGACTTAACAAGATAGTTAAGGGCGTTTAGCTCAGCTGGTTTAGAGCATCTGCCTTACAAGCAGAGGGTCGGCGGTTCGAATCCGTCAACGCCCACGGGGTGTCTCCCTGTAATTCTTCGGAGTTGCAGGGATTTTTTATGTTCATACATTTCAATTTTTTATTCTTGGCGGCTCTACCCTATATGCGCCACATTCCACAAAAATATCATCAGCATTTTTCTTTTCACGAAAAAAAAATCATTTGGAGGCTACGGCTTTTTTATCTATATTTGCCATTACTCTCGCTAAGAGAAAATGAAGCCTAAAGCTATGCCTAAATGAAGAACTTTACCGAATGAGGACTTATAAACTATTAATAAACAAATTAAAAAAGATAAGAAGATGAAAATGAAAAGACGTATTTTCCTGAAACGTTGCGCAAGAAAATGGTTTAGGAGATGGTATGTACAAATGCTTCCTACGCCACGACTGGCAACAAGCGGACCGACGATAGCTGCTTAGCCGAAAAGAAGAATGAGCAAGCTAACCTTCTGAAAATCAGAACGAATAAAAGATAGTTAAAAAGAGTATTAATTTTGTTGATAAGAAAAAATGTCGTACCTTTGCACCGCTTTTCGGCGTAATCGCTGGCGGGAAGAAGTGTTGCCCGTTATGTTGCGTTGGAACGACAAACAAATTTAATTATCAATTAATAAAATGGATTTAATTAAAATTGCTGAGGAAGCATTTGCAAGCGAGAAGAAGTATCCTGAGTTTGCAGCCGGTGATACTATCACTGTAGCTTACAAAATCGTCGAGGGTTCAAAAGAGCGTATCCAGCTCTACCGCGGTGTAGTTATCAAGATTGCCGGTCATGGCGACAAGAAGCGTTTCACCGTTCGCAAGATGTCTGGAACTGTAGGTGTAGAGCGTATTTTCCCAATGGGCTCTCCTAACATCGACAGCATTGAGGTAAACAAGCACGGTAAGGTGCGTCGCGCTAAGTTGTACTACTTGCGTAACCTCACTGGTAAGAAGGCTCGCATTCAAGAGAAGAGAACCATCGTTGCAGAGAACAAGTAATTCATTCTCTCACGATTACCAAAGAAACATAATAAGCATTCCGCGCCATGTGTGCGAAATGCTTATTTTTTTGTGCTTATACCCACATATATGAAGATATGAAGCATAAAAAAGGCCGGCACTCCGTATGGTGAGAATGCCGACCATTTTTTTATAATCAATAGATCCCGCAATGGGGGAGGATTATATGCTTTTATTTTTTTACTTGCTTGAATCCTCAGGGGCTTTATCTATCAGCTCCATAAACTGATCGAGCTTAGGAGTGATGATAATCTGAGTGCGACGGTTGCGCTGACGGCCCACCTCGCTGGCATTGCTTGCCACAGGGTTGTATTCGCCACGTCCACCTGCGGTGAGGCGCTTAGGATCTACGCCATAATGATTTTGCAGATACTGCACCACGCTGCTCGCGCGAAGGGCAGACAAGTCCCAGTTGTTGCGGATGTTCTCACGAGAGATTGGCACATTGTCGGTGTTGCCCTCTATGAGCACGTCGTAGTCCTTATAGTCGGTGATAATCTTGGCAATCTTGCTCAAAGTCTCGGCAGCACGGTCATTCACCTCGTAAGAGCCGCTCTTATAGAGCATGTTGTCGGCAAGAGAGATGTAGACTACACCTTTCAACACCTGAACGTCTACTTCCTTCATCTCTTCCTTGCTCAATGAGCGGGTGAGATTATTGGTGAGCACCATGTTGAGGGAGTCGCTCTTGCTCTTCACCTCTACCAGGTGGCGGATATACTGATTGCTCTCATTAATCTGATCGACAAGCTTTGAGATGTTGATATTATTGGAATTGGCATTCACAAGGCTCTTGTCGAGCGACTGCTGAAGCAGGGCATAGTCTTTCTTCTGCTGAGCGAGCTGCTCCTCAAGAGAAGCCACGCGAGCCTTGCTTGCGGCAAGCTCTTCCTTTGCCGACTGGTAGTTGCCCGAAAGTTCCTTATTCTCATTCTGACAATTCTCAAGTTCCTTCTTGCTGGCACAGCTGCTGATGAGCATTGTGCCCGCCAAAAGCGCTACAAACAAATAATTCTTTTTCATATTATCTTGTTGTTAGTTAAAAAATCTATTTACATATTTACATTGGCTGCAAATATACGATAATTGCTTTTGATAAAACAAATAAATTACATTTTTTAATTCAAGCTATAACTCAAATTAGGATTTGTTGAGATATAATTTAATAAATCGGGCTTCAACTCTATGCCTCCTCTGTGGGAATGAAGCACGATACTTCTGCCCTGCGGCTTGTCGATAATATTAAAACATAGCTCTACGTTGCCTTTGCAGTCGTCGGTGAGCGAAGTGAGGTCGGCTACCATCTCGCTGGTGATGTTGTGGCTCTCCACATGGATGGTAATTTTGTTTATGCCCGTGCTTCTGATGGAGCTTAGGAAGTTTACGCTCATTATGTTGATACTGAAGAAATTGGAGTTTCTGAACTTCGGAGCGCATTTGCATCTCACGAAGATGGCACACGACTCTTTGAATGAGCTTTCCCATGCCGCCCAGTCCTCGCCGAAGAGGGCAAGCTCGCCAGAGCCTGTGAAATCCTCAATGGTGACGAAGCCGCACGGCGCGCCCTTCTTGGTGAGTCCGCTGCGCACCTTGGTGACAATGCCACCAAAGGTTACTTCGTTCTTCTGCGCCAATGTTTCCTTGTCGTCTATCTCTGGGCATGTGGTGTTGCACATGGTTTCGAGGATAAGGCGGTAGTCGTCGAGGGGATGACCAGAGAGGTAGATACCCACAAGGTCGCGCTCCCTGTTGAGTTTCTCTATGCTGCTCCATTCCTCTGCCTCCGGCACTGGTGGCGTGGCTATGGCTACTGCATCGGAAGCTCCGAAGAGGGAATTTTGCGCCTGCATTTTCTCCATCTGATAGAGCTGACCATAGTGTACCAATGAGTCGAGGAATGTTTCGCCCTTAGTGTTGGGAGCGAAATATTGCTCACGCTTTATGCCGAAGCAATCCAAACCGCCACTGAGGGCAAGACTTTCAAGCGCCTTGCGATTGACGGCGCTGAGGTTTACGCGCTCCACGAGGTCGAACACGCTCTTATATTCTCCATTGCGCTCGCGCTCCTCTATAATGTTTTGCGCAGCGGCAGCTCCGAAACCTTTCACGCCTGCCAATCCGAAGCGTATCTCGCCATGATGGTTGGCACTGAACTTCTGACGACTCTCGTTTACATCAGGGCCGAGAGTAGGAATGCCCATAGAGCGGCACTCGTCCATAAGTTTAGTAATCTGAGTGATGTCGGCAAGGTTGCGGCTCATCACGGCAGCCATGTATTCGGCAGGGTAATGCGCCTTGAGATAAGCAGTCTGGAAGGCTACCCACGAATAGCAGGTGGCATGACTCTTATTGAAGGCGTAAGAGGCAAACTTCTCCCAGTCTGCCCAAATCTTTTCAAGCACCTTTGGGTCGTGGCCGTTCTTCTGTCCGCCCTCGATAAACATAGGCTTCATCTGGTCTACTATGGCCTTCTTCTTCTTACCCATCGCCTTACGCAAGGCATCGCTCTGTCCGCGGGTGAAGTTGGCAAGCTGACGGCTGAGAAGCATCACCTGCTCCTGATAGACGGTGATACCATAGGTGTCCTTCAGATATTTCTCCATGCAGGGAATATCGTATGTGATAGGAGTTTTGCCGTTCTTGCGGGCAATGAAGTCGGGGATATAGTCCATTGGGCCCGGACGATAGAGGGCATTCATGGCGATAAGGTCTTCAAAGGTGGTAGGATGAAGCTCGCGTAGATACTTCTGCATACCTGCCGACTCAAACTGGAAAGTACCAATGGTGTTGCCCTCCTGATAGAGTTTATATGTTTCTGGGTCGTCGATAGGGATAGTGTCCATATCGATGACCTTGCCTGTAGTGACGCGAATATTCTCCACAGCCTCCTTGATGATAGAAAGGGTCTTCAATCCGAGGAAGTCCATCTTGATAAGTCCTGTCTCCTCTATCACATGACCATCATACTGAGTACAATGGAGTTTGTGGTTGGCGTCGGCTTTATCAGCCACCACCGATACCGGCACCCAGTCGCTGATAGCATCGCGGCAGATGATAAATCCACAGGCATGAATACCCGTGCCACGCACCGTGCCCTCAAGCATTTTGGCATAGCTTATGGTGTTGCGCATGCGTTCATCGGCGCTTGCCTCAGCCTGTTGCAGCTCAGGTATGTCCTCAATGGCGTTTGGAAGATTCATTTTCTTTCCGCTTGGCAGCTTATCAGGAATAGCCTTACAGAGTTTGTTCACCTCGGCAAGGGGCACTTTCTCCACACGCGCCACATCCTTGATGGCATTCTTGGTAGCCATTGTGCCATAAGTTATGATGTGGGCACAGTTGTCGTGTCCGTATTTATCTTCTACCCATTCCAGCACTTTTCCTCTACCGTCGTCATCGAAGTCGGTATCGATATCAGGCAAGGAGATACGGTCAGGATTAAGGAAACGCTCGAAAAGGAGGTCATATTTTATAGGATCTATCTTCGTGATACCCAAGCAATAAGCTACTACGCTGCCCGCTGCCGAGCCACGACCAGGGCCTACCATCACTCCAAGCTCATCGCGCGCCGAGTTGATAAAGTCTTGCACAATGAGGAAGTAACCAGGGAAACCCATCGTCTTCATGATGTGAAGCTCAAACTTAATACGTTCTTTCACATCTTCTGGCGTAGGGTCGCCATATCTTTTTTTTGCTCCGTCGTAGGCAAGTTTGGCAAGATAGTCGGCCTCAAACTTTATACGATACAATTTATCAATGCCGCCCAGCTTCTTCACCTTTGCCTCAGCCTCTTCCTGAGTCATGCACTCATTGCCGTTCTCATCGGTGGTAAACTCGCGAAATAATTCCTCGGGGGAAATTCTCTTGCGCGTTTCCTCCTCAGTGCCGAATTCCTCAGGGATTGGGAAGAATGGCATGATAGGCGCATGGTCTATAGAATAGAATTCTACCTTATCAAGAATTTCCAGAGTATTCGACAGCGCCTCAGGCACATCGCTGAACACCTCGTTCATCTCCTCACGCGTCTTAAACCACTCCTGCTTAGAGTAGAGCATACGCGTAGGGTCGTTCAAATCCTTACCCGTAGAGAGGCAAAGCAGATGGTCGTGAGCTTCGGCATTGTCTTTGTCCACGAAATGGCAGTCGTTGGTGCACACCAGCTTCACGCCATATTCCTTAGCCAGCTTTATTATCTCGCGGTTGGCCTTCTGCTGCAATGGGAATGTTTCCCTGTTGGCACGCTGATTAGGGTCTTTCACCTCGTGGCGTTGCAGCTCCAGATAATAGTCGTCACCGAAGATATTCTTATACCATTCTATGGTCTTGCGTGCTCCATCGATGTCGCCATTAAGAATTTTAGAAGGCACTTCGCCCGCGATACATGCCGAGCAGATAATCAGTCCCTCATGATACTTCTCAAGGTCGTCGTGGTCGGTACGTGGCTTCATGTAGAAACCGTCTGTCCACGAGCGCGAAACGAGTTTAATAAGATTTTTATATCCCTTATAATTCTTGGCAAGCACGATAAGGTGGTTACCGCTCATATCGCCCTTATCCTTCTCCATATTCTCCTTTTTGCGGCGCGCCACATACATCTCGCAGCCGAAAATAGGCTTAAAAGGTTCGAGGCCATCGGCCTTGCGCTGTTTGTTTACGCCGTTGCAGTAGTTGTAAAGCTCCTTCACACCGAACATGTCGCCGTGGTCGGTTATCGCCATGCCTTTCATGCCGTCTTTTATAGCCTTATCAACCAATCGCTTTATAGGCGACTGCCCATCGAGAATAGAGTAATAAGTATGAACGTGTAAGTGTATGAAATCTTCCATTTTGAACGTATTATGAGCCGTAAAGGTACAAAATAATATTCGCAATCATACATCATTAATCATTTTTTCTTATTACCTTTGCACTCAAGTACGTCTATATAATAATGTACTGATAGCTCATATTTTATAACAGCTAATTAAATAGAAATGATACGTAGACTAAAGAAACTCAAAAAAATCAGAATACATCGCGAGGGCACTAACACCCTTATCTACTCATTTATCGCCCTGGCAGCCATAGCAATCATTCTATGGCGCTCATTCGACACGAAAATTCCTTTCTGGGCATTCACCGCAGTATTCGGCACGGTATATCTTATCGTGCTCAACTTCTATCGCTCCCCGATACGCTATTTCGACAGCGACGACACCGAAAAGATTGTCGTTGCCCCTGCCGACGGCAAGATTGTCGTTATCGAGGAAGTAGAGGAAAATGAGTATTTTCACGACAAGCGTCTTATGATCAGCATATTCATGAGCCTCTTCAATGTGCATGCCAACTGGTTTCCTGTAGATGGCAAGGTGAAATTCATCCGCCATCAGAACGGCAACTACCATAAGGCATGGCTGCCAAAGGCAAGCGAGGAAAATGAACATGCCGACGTGATGATAACCACTCCTGAGGGAACAGATATCCTGTGCCGTCAGATAGCAGGCGCTATGGCGCGACGCATCGTCACCTACGCAAAGGAGGGCGAAGAATGCTATATAGACGAGCACCTCGGATTTATCAAGCTCGGCTCACGTGTAGACATCTTCCTCCCTGTAGGCACAGAGGTGTGCGTAAAGATGGGTCAGAAGACTACTGGTGATCAAACTGTTATCGCAAAACTGAAATAACAAGGAATGAAGAAACATATTCCAAATATAATAACTTGCTGCAACCTCGTTTCGGGCTGCATCGCCACCACATTCGCTTATTCAGGCAACCCTACATGGGCGCTTATCTGGATTATCATCGGCGCAACGTTTGATTTCTTCGATGGCATGAGCGCGCGCCTGCTTGGCGTGTCATCGCCTATCGGCAAGGAACTTGACTCATTGGCAGATGACATCACATTCGGAGTGGCACCGGCTACCATTATATTTTGGGAATTAGGCGTAATGGAGTATCCAAGCTTCCTTGAGCCATTGCGTGGCATTCTTCCATTCTTCGCTTACGTCATGGCGGCATTCTCAGCCTTGCGTCTTGCGAAATTCAATCTCGACACACGCCAGACCACATCATTTATAGGTCTGCCCACCCCTGCCAACGCATTGTTCTGGGGCTCTCTCATCGTAGGCGCGCCCAACGTGATAGAAAGTTCCCCTTATATGCTATTCGTAATGCTTGCCGCTATCTGCGTAAGCAGCTGGCTGCTCGTAGCCGAGATACCGATGTTTGCCCTTAAGTTCAAGCACTGGGGATGGAGCGGCAATGAAGTGAAATATAGTTTCGTTATCTTCTCTGCGCTTGCTCTTATCGCCTTTGGCATTCTCAAAGGATTCTGGATTGTAATAGCAGCTTATGTTATTATATCTGTAGTTTTAAGCAAATATTCAAAAAAAGCATAAAAATTGCCCCCTCTTTCTGTGTCACACCCCATTGTGGCATAATATTTGCACCTCTTGTTTATAGATAACATTATTATATTAAAGAACAAGAACGTATATGGCATTTTTACAATTCATATTTTTCATTTTCCTTGTAGGAATATTCTTTATCGCGGTATTTATATATAATGTGTATATCAACATCCACCGCACGATAAAGAACGTAAAAGACCAGATGGGCGGAAGTGGCAGCTATGGTCAGTCTTCACGCCAATCATCTTATTCACGTCGCGGCAGCGAAGAAAACACCTCTCGCGCCAACCACAGAGCAGATGGCGACGTAATCTACGACCAGCGTTCACGCAAGGAAGCCAATCAGAAGATATTTTCTAAAGACGAAGGAGAATACGTAGACTTTGTAGAGGAGAAATAAACACCATATTGCCTTACACAGGCAAATGGCACATCATAAGCAACATTCGCTTTGAAATAATCAATCACGATTTTATATAGCAAAAATAAAGGCTGTCCGCATAAGCAGACAGCCTTTATTATGTATATATGCTCTTTAAAGCATGAATTAGAGCTGTGGACCAGCAGCAACCAAAGCCTTACCAGCCTCGTTGCCTTCATACTTCTTGAAGTTCTTGATGAAACGAGCAGCCAAATCCTTTGCCTTCTCTTCCCATACAGAAGCGTCAGCATAAGTGTCGCGTGGATCAAGGATGTTGGTATCAACACCATTGAGCTGTGTAGGAACTACGAAGTTGAAGAAAGGAATAGTCTTTGTAGGAGCTGCGTCGATAGAGTGATCAAGGATTGCGTCGATGATACCACGAGTATCGCGGATAGAGATACGCTTGCCTGTACCATTCCAGCCAGTGTTTACCAAGTAAGCCTTAGCACCGCTCTTCTGCATCTTCTTTACCAACTCCTCAGCATACTTTGTTGGGTGAAGCTCAAGGAATGCCTGACCGAAGCAAGCTGAGAATGTAGGAGTAGGCTCAGTGATACCGCGCTCTGTACCTGCCAACTTAGCGGTGAAGCCAGAGAGGAAGTAATACTTAGTCTGCTCTGCATTGAGGATAGATACTGGAGGAAGCACGCCGAATGCGTCTGCGCTCAAGAAGATTACCTGCTTTGCAGCTGGACCCTGAGAGTAAGGACGCTGGATGTTCTTGATGTGGTAGATAGGATAAGATACACGAGTGTTCTCTGTAACGCTCTTATCAGCGAAATCGATCTTGCCTTCAGCGTCAACGGTAACGTTTTCGAGAAGGGCATCACGATGGATAGCGTTGTAGATGTCTGGCTCAGACTCCTTATCGAGGTTGATAACCTTAGCGTAGCAACCACCTTCGAAGTTGAACACACCCTCATCGTCCCATCCGTGCTCGTCGTCACCGATAAGCTTACGCTTAGGATCAGTAGAAAGGGTAGTCTTACCTGTACCAGAAAGACCGAAGAAGATAGCTGTGTTCTCACCGTTCATGTCAGTGTTAGCTGAGCAGTGCATTGCAGCCATACCCTTCAATGGCAAGAAGTAGTTCATCATAGAGAACATACCCTTCTTCATCTCGCCACCATACCAAGTGTTGATGATAACCTGCTCTTTGCTTGTTACATTGAACACTACAGCAGTCTCTGAGTTCAAGCCGAGCTCCTTATAGTTCTCTACCTTGCCCTTAGAAGCGTTGTAAACGATGAAGTCAGGCTCCTGATCAAACTCCTCTTCGTTCTGAGGACGGATGAACATGTTGGTTACGAAGTGAGCCTGCCAAGCAACTTCCATGATGAAGCGAACCTTCATACGTGTATCCTTGTGAGTACCGCAGAAGCCATCGACAACATAGAGTTTCTTGTTAGAAAGTTCCTTCTTAGCAATCTCCTTAACGGCAGCCCAAGCTTCCTTGCTTGCGCGGTGGTTGTCGTTGTGATATTCCTCGCTATCCCACCATACTGTGTCGTGAGAGTTCTCATCGTCTACGATGAACTTATCCTTAGGAGAACGGCCAGTGTAAACACCAGTCATAACGTTGATTGCGCCAAGCTCTGTCTCCTGACCCTTGTCATAACCTGTAAGACCCTCTTTGGTCTCCTCATTGAACAATACTTCATAAGAAGGATTGTAAAGAACCTCAGTTGTTCCTGTAATTCCGTACTTCTCCAGTACTGATTTATCAAACTTTGCCATTTTTAAAAATGTATATTAGTTATGTATCTTTTTAAAATTACCCTAATTTAACGACCGCAAAAGTAGTAAAATATGGAAAGATAGCCAAACGTTGCACCCTAAAAAACTATCGGGCACACCTCTTTTAGGGTTAAAGATTGTAAATGCTCACCCTTAATAATTCCTTTTGCAAGGTGCAGTTGGCAATACCGTTTATTATGCTAATCGCCTGATTATAAAAAGATAGCTATTTTGTGTCCTGGAGTTTTTCTCCAAACTTTATGCTTACATAATTCTGTATGTCCTTACAGCTTTCCGCGCTAAACATCATGGCATATTCCATCATATTATCCCACTGTGTAATGCTCAGTCCGCGCTCTATAGTATCGCGTGTCACGCGCTCATTGAGCATGCCATATAGGAAGCCCGCGTTGAAGCTGTCGCCGGCGCCTATCGTGCTAACTGTCTTTGTGCGTGGCACGGTGTATTCCTTGCGCAATCCGCCGTCGGCACGTAGCACAATTGGGTTAGCGCCGTCGGTGTATATAAACTTTTTACAATAGAAAGAAATCTCAGAGTTGTACACTTTATCTGGATCGCCCACCTTATATAGCACCTCGAAATCCTCCTTGCTGCCCCTTACGATGTCGGCAAACTCCAGATTTTCAATGAGATTAGGAGTTATCTTCATCAGCTCGTCCTTATGGGCAGGGCGGAAGTTCACGTCGTAATAAATGATAGCTCCATGGCTGCGCGCGTATTCCAATAATCCTACAATCTGCGGACGTATGGCAGGGTTTAAGGCGTAATACGATCCGAAGATTACTATATCGTTTGGCTGAATGTCGGGATACGCATAGTCAAGGCGGTCGTGAGGATGATCCTTATAGAAAATGTACTTGGCATCATTGTTCTCATCGAGGAATGCCAGAGAGATAGGCGACTTACTATCGGGATAAACATACACGTTGTCGGCATTCACACCATTGTCGACAAGGAAATTGATAATCTGCTTACCCACTCTGTCGTTGCCAGTTTCGCTTATGAAAGTCGTAGCTACGCCGGAACGTCCGAGCGAAATCATAGAGTTTAACGTAGAGCCTCCCGGAGCTGCCCCGATTGGTTGGTCATCTCTGAATATAACATCGAGTACAGACTCGCCTATACCTATTACTTTTCGCATGTTCTTCTTTTATTATATGAATTAATGCAAATATAATAAAATTCTGCGAATGTGAAACATTTCATGCCTTCAATCGCGACAATATTAGATTTTTTCGCACAATGTAGCACCCATCGGCACATTCACGACAAGCCTTACTGCCATAAAAAAGCGCGCGAACCATAAGTCCGCGCGCCATTATTTAGAATATAATATGTTTTAATTTACTTCACCTCCTCGAAAACGACTTTAACTGACTATCAATGCGTTAGCACCGGATGTTGCACACATGTCGCAAAAATGGAAATAACCATTGATAATCAACATGTTACAAAATCACTGCAAAGGTATAAATTTCTCC
>JAIKZG010000015.1 GCA_024682415.1 Prevotella sp. | reverse complement strand
ACAACCCCTTTATTTATCGCATTTTAGAGCCATTAACACCCCTAATCACTCTAATAACCTTAATCCCCTTATCCCATCAACAAAAAAGCAGCAGAAATGCGCCCCTATTTAGAGCCATTTCCACCGCCTTCCGGTATCATTCTTCACTGTCAAACCATTCGTCCCATTTTTCCCGTTTTTCCCATCAATTTCCAGCCATATCACACCATTCTCGCCCCGAAATTAAACCAATCCACCATCGATGTAAACCAACCATCAATTTTCGCCTCGATTTTCCCCTTCAGATGTAAACCCGATGTAAACCAATGTAAACGCTTCGTTTTGCGATTGCCGTGACAACTTTTCCCCTCCAAATCTCTCAAACTCCCAGTATATAAAGGCGTTTCCCACGATTTAAGGTCATCCATCATTTATATACGCTTCGTTTTATGCCCTATAGAGGCTTTTCGCTTTATATGCTTTCCCGATAATAAAGCGTTTTTATATGCAATATTCCGCCGCGTCTACAAGCCCCGCCCTCAAAGCATATTTTATGGCTTCGTGAGCATTATTCACCTCAAGCTTGCGGAAAATATTCTTACGATGTGTGTTCACCGTGTGGAAGCTCGAAATCCTTTTTTCAGCTATCTCGCGCGTGGTAAGCCCCGAAGCGATGTCGATGAGTATCTCCTTCTCCGTCTTCGTGAGCACCGATTTCTCTTCCTCGGGCTTCTTTTCGGGCGTGAGCAGCATTTCCATCGTGCGCTGGCAGATGAAGCGGCGGCCTTGCAGGGTGAATGCGAGAGCCTCCTTTATCTCCGCCATGGGCGATTCCTTAAGCAGAATGCCGATGTTGGTGCTCTCAAGCGTAATTTTCTTCACAAATTTAAGGTCTAAGTCGGTGGAGAAAACGAGCCAGCTAACTTCGGGATAGCGTTGGCTGATAATCAGCAAATCGTCTACGCCGTTGAAATCAAACAGAGTGTAATCCACTATCACCACCCGCTGGCTCCCGTCGGCGTCGCCCTCTCGGAGTTTCTCCAGCAGCTGAGCCTTATCGTTGATGGCACGATATGTGGCTCTGCTATATTTTTCGATGAGAAACATGAAGCCCGCGCGGGTGATGTCCTGCCTGTCGGCCAATAATATTTGTCTGCCCTCCATATATATCATCCTCTCTTTCTTTTTTTTAACCTAATGTTATTAACAAAAATCGTGGCAAAAATACCAAAAAATATTTTTTCCATAGCATCAATGGGGTATTTTTCTCTTTTAATGCCTTTTATGGCGATAAAAATTTCCATGCTTCCACATTATATATATACACCCCGCGGGGCGAAATACCACATTCGTGGTACGCAAATGCCGCATAATAGGTATTTCGCGTTACGAAAAAATAGCCTACCTTTGCAAATGTAATCCTCAATGAGAGAGATTTCAAACTTTAAAAAGAGAAAACATAACATATAACACATTAAAAAACAAAACATATTATGGCTAAAATTTATAGAAAGATAACCGATCTCATCGGCAACACTCCCCTCGTGGAGCTTGGCAAATTCTCGGCGAGCCACGGGCTCGACACCCCTATCATCGCTAAGGTGGAATTCTTTAATCCAGGCGGAAGCGTGAAAGACCGCCCTGCCCTCGCCATGATAGAAGACGCTGAGGAGCGCGGCATCCTCAAGCCTGGAGCTACCATCATCGAGCCTACGAGCGGCAATATGGGCGTGGGCTTGGCTTTGGCGTCGGCCGTGAAGGGCTACCACCTCATCCTCACCATGCCTGAGACGATGAGCATTGAGCGAAGAAACCTTGTGAAGGCGTATGGCGCTGAGGTGAAGCTCACATCGGGCAAGGAGGGCATGAAGGGTGCCATCGCCGCCGCTAATGAGCTGAAGGAAAACATTCCGGGCTCTGTTATCCTCGGTCAGTTCTACAACCCTGCCAACCCTCGCCGCCATTATGCTACCACTGGCCCAGAGATATGGCGCGACACTGATGGCGAGGTAGACATCTTCGTGGCCGGTGTGGGCACGGGCGGCACCATTTCGGGCATCGCGAAATACTTGAAGGAGCAGAATCCGAATGTAAAAATCGTGGCCGTGGAACCGGCTTCATCGCCCGTGCTTGAAGGCGGAGCGAGCGGCCCCCACAAGATTCAAGGCATCGGAGCAGGCTTCGTGCCCGACACTTACGACAGCCAATATGTAGACGAGGTTATCGGCATAGAGAATGATGATGCCATCCGCGCGGGCCGCGAGATTGCTCAGCAGGAGGGCTTGCTGGTGGGCATCAGCTCGGGTGCTGCCGCCATCGGTGCCATCAAGATTGCCTCTCGCCCCGAGAATAAGGGTAAGAAGATTGTAGCTCTCCTGCCAGATACGGGCGAGCGCTACCTCAGCACCGTGCTCTACGCCTTTGAGGAATATCCACTATAATCATCGTTGCATAGCGTTGCAGCGTTGCACGTTGCACGTTGCAATAAGGATATTCTAATAAAAAGAAAAAGCCTCTCCATCGCAAGTTGATGGAGGGGCTTTTTGGCTTTCTTATAATTTATCATAAGCGAGGGCGGCACCGATAGCAGTGCAAAACTCGCTATATTTCGGTATGCGGAAATGCACCTTATAGAGTTTCTCCATGCTATGATAGATGGGCGCACACTGAGGCAGAAGGGTGAGATTGCCGATGAGCACAAACTCCTTAATGCCGCTGCCGAGGCTTGAGAGGATGGTGCTCGAGCCGATGGCCTGAAGCACCATATAGATAAGGCCTAAGGCGATGTCCTCGCGAGAGGCGTTGCTCTTGGCATTGCCGAAGAGTGAAGCCGTGGCATTCTTTGGCAAGCCTGGCAGAGGGTTGGGGCTGATGTCGCCGATGAGCACGTTGATATTCTTGATGTCGCCCTGCATGGCGAGCATCTCCACTTGCTTGATGTCGTCGGTGTTGAGGAGCACGCGCGAAAGACCTGCCAGCGTGCCGCCGCCAATGCCTATTCCGCCGATGTGCTGAATGTCGTCGCCATCGCATTTCACGAGTGAGGTGCCCGTGCCCATGCTTACTACAATCATGCGGTCGAGGTCGGTTTCATATTTCGCTCCCAATCCGTCGGCCACGAATTCCTCGGCGAAGTCCGTGGGAAGCCCATATATAGGCTGATTGATATAGCCCGCGCCAACGCCCGTGAGCATCACGTGCTCAATATCCGAGAGGGCGAGATTATTATCATTCAAATATTTTCCGAAGGCTCCATAGAGCGAGGTGACGGGGTCGGTGGCCTTGATGCGAAGCGGCGATACTACAGCTCCATCTTCGCTTATGCCCACTATTTTGGTGGTGCTTATGCCCACATCTATGCCTATTGTAACTTTCATATATATATATATTCTATGCTAAGTGTCGTATTTTCTTTTCCTGAATAAAACCTTTTTAAAAGCCTTTTTAAAAAGCTTATTTCTTCCTTATTATGGTAAGGCCATCGCGAAGTGGAAGCATCACCTGCTCCACTCTGTCGTCGGAAGCCACCATATCGTTGAAGGCTTCTATGCCATGCGTCTGCTTATCGTTATCATAGGCGTGGTCTACCACATGACCATCCCAAAGAGTGTTGTCGGCAAGGATTATTCCGCCCGACGGCATGAGGGGCAGCAGCATGTTGTAGGTTTCGATATATGTGCGCTTATCGCCGTCCACGAAAGCCATATCGAAGCTCACGCCCAGTTTCGGGGCAAGCTCTATAGCATTGCCGATGATAAATTCTATCTTGTCAGCCACGGCTGAGCCTTCTATCCACGGGCGAGTGAAATCCTCCATCTCGTCGTTTATCTCAAAGGTGTAGAGCTTTCCGCCCTCCTCTAATCCCTCGGCAAGGCAGATAGCGCTATAGCCGCTGAATGTGCCCACCTCGAGGATATTCTTCGGGCGAAGCATCTTTACGAGCATTTTAAGCACACGCCCTTGCAGATGGCCGCTTGCCATGCGTCCATGCACGGTATAGATGTTGGTGGCGCGCCAAAGGCGGTGGAGATATTCTCCCTCCGGCTCGCTATGAGCTAATATGTAATCGTCTAATGTCATTTTCTTGTATGATGTATCAAGCACTTATTACTTGCTATAAAGCTGCTTCTTTTAATGCTTATTTGCTATCAGCCCCTCTATAATAAAAAGCTTATTTCTTGAGCCTGAGCCCCTCTATGGCGAGGCGATAAGAGTCGAGTCCGAAGCCGCATATCACGCCCAAGCAGGCAGAGCTTATCATCGACTTATGGCGAAACTCCTCGCGAGTGTGCACATTGCTGATATGCACTTCCACTACGGGGCAACGAAGCGAGCGAATGCAATCGTGGAGGGCAATGCTCGTGTGGGTGTAGGCTCCGGCGTTGAGCACGATGCCGTCGTAAGAGAAGCCCACCTGCTGCATCTTATCTATAAGCTCGCCCTCGATGTTGCTCTGATAATAGCTTATCTCCACATCGGGGAATGCTTCCTTCAATTTCGGCAGATAGCTTTCGAATGAGCTATCTCCATATATGCCAGGCTCTCTCACTCCGAGCAGGTTGAGATTTGGGCCGTTGATAATCTGTATCTTCATCTTCTTTACTTTTCTTCTTTATGCTTTATTGAAAAATTCTTATTAATAACTTTCAAAAAACGCACTTCTTTTTATACCTTAAAATAATCCTCAAGCTCCTTCTCCGCGCTCTGCTCCACATTCTTTAAATCCTTGATGATAGAGCCATGCTCAAGAAGGCACACGCGAGAGCTTATCTCGATGGTGTGCTGCAAGTTGTGGCTGCTCACGAGGATGGTAGCTCCGTGCTCAGAATGATATTCGAGGAGCATCTTTTTGAGAATATTCTGCGATGACGGATCGAGGAAATTAAATGGCTCGTCGAGAATGAGCACCTTGGGGCTGGCAAGCATCGCGGCGATGATGCCTATCTTCTGCTTGTTGCCGGCAGAGAAATCGCGAATGAGCTTTTTCTGCCCTATTATCTCGCCCGCCATGAAGCTCTCGTAAGGAGCGAGGTAGCTATTAAGGCTGCCCTCTTCGCCCTCAGCAGCTTTGGCTGAAATCTTCTTGCCTCTCACCTTGAGGATAAACTCGAAATATTCCTCAGGCGTGAGGAAATCGATGAGGAATCCATCATCAATATATGAGCCTACATATTGCTTCCATTCCTCGCTCTCGGCAGGGTTTACGGCTATCGTGGCGTTATCATCATGAGGCTCTTCTCCCTCCTCTGTGGCAGCTTTCGGCAGATGATATTCCACCATGCCCTCATCGCTTTTTATGAGGTCGAGCATGAGGCGGAAGAGCGTAGTTTTGCCCGCTCCGTTATTGCCCACGAGCCCGAGTATATCGCCAGAGTTAATCGCAAAATCGGGGACAGACACAGCCGTCTTATCCCCGAATTTCTTAATCAAATTATTAACATTAAGTATTGTCATATAAAATATTATGATCAGTCTTCCTTGGCGTTCTCCTTAAACTTCGCGTCGATGGCCTTTATCTTCTGCTTGGTGAGCTCCATGTCGTCTTTCAGCTTTTTCACCTTGCGGTTCATCTCGTCGAGCAGAGAACTGCCTTTCTTGCTTGAAGCATTGAGGAAGCCGAGATTATTCTCATAAGTGTTTATCTCCTGGCGTAGCTGCTCATAGCTTCGCATGAGGCGCGCACGCTCATTGTCGAGAGCCGTCTCTCCACGCTTTGCCATGTTGTTGATGTTGTTGCGGAATTTATCCATCTGATTTTTGGCAATGCTTATGTGGAGGTCGCCATATATCTTGTCGAGAGTGTCGTGGAACTCTTTATAGAGCTTATCCTTCTCGCGGAATGGCACATGTCCTGTCTTATTATATTTCTCCACGAGGTCTACCACCTTTTCTCTCACATCGCTCACGCCTTCTTCAGCAAGCTTCTTCAGCTCAGCGAGAATCTCACGCTTAGCCTTGAGGTTTTCGCGCTCCACATTATGGGTGCTATCCTTGGCAGCATTGCGAGCATCGAAGAAATGATTGCAGGCGGTGAGGAATTCGTTCCACATCTCGTCACTCACCTTGCGAGGCACTGAGCCAATATTCTTCCACTCCTTCTGGAGGGCGATAAATTTATTTGATGTAGACTTCCAATCGGTGCTATCCATCATCGACTTTGCTTTCTCTATAAGTTCACGCTTCTTTGCAGCGTTAGCTTCGAGCTGGTCTTTGAATGCCTTGAAATATTCAGCCTTAGCCGAGAAGAACTCATCGCAGGCTGCACGGAAGCGCTCGAATATCTTCACATTCATCTTCTGCGGAGCGAAGCCTATCTTCTTCCATTCTTCCTGCAAATCGAGGATAGCCTGAGTGTGCTTATCCCAATCGGCAGCCGTCTTGTTTTCTTCCTTCACCACAGCCTCTATCTTCTCACAGAGAGCCGTCTTCTTATCGAGATTATCTTTCTCCTTAGAGCGCAATCCCTCGAAATATTCCTGATGGCGGCGATTGATAGTAGTGGAAGCAGCCTTGAAGCGATTCCATATCTGCTCGCGGAGGTCTTTCTCCACCGGTCCGAGTTCGCGATATTCTTGATGCAATTCCTGCAACTGATGGAATGCCTTCACCACATCGGTAGCATCTGTCAATGCCTCGGCAGCTTCGCAGAGGCGAGTCTTTGCTTCAAGATTTTTCTTAAAGTCGTAGTTGCGTGCCTCGCTGTTGAGTTTCAGCAAGTCGTAGAACTGCTCCACATAGTGGTGATAGTTCTGCCACAACTCGGTGGAATTCTCTACAGGCACAGAGCCGATATTCTTCCACTGCTCCTGCAATTCCTTGAATGCCTTATATGATTTGTTGGCTTCATCTGGCGATGTAGCCATTTGCTTTATCTTCTCAATTATTTCAAGCTTTTTCTGCAGATTTTCTCTTCGCTTGTTTTCCATCTGCTCCATAAACTTGGCACGCTTTTCCTTAATCAAGCCAAGCTCCGCCTTATATATATCGTCGTCCTCATTAGGCACTATCTGATATTTGGCAGGGTCGCCTCCGGCAGCGAGATATTCTTTCTGCTGCGCTTCGTTTTCATCAACGCTAAGTTTGTAGTAAGCGGCTTTCAGGTGTTCCACTTCAGCCTTGTCGGGCAAGCTGTCGCTGCTTGCTATATCCTTCAATCGAGCGATTACTTCCGCCTTTGAAGAATATATCTTAGCCGTCATGTCTTCAGCAGCTACCTCGGCAACTGGAGTCTGGTTTTCTTCTTGAGAGTTCATCATTTTACTTAGTTTTAAGTATGACTTTAGTTCTATTCATATATATTGTATCCCCCTGCCGCATGCCTTATTCCGCATAAAAGGAGCATGATGGGCAAAGATTTACAATTGCAAACTTAAACAAAATTATTCTAATTTCCTATTTTTATAATGATTTTTTATGCTTTAGGAGGCTAAAGCAGGCGTTTTTTGCGCAGAATAATCCATGAAATACCCGATACGAATGCCGACATCGCCATGGCTACGGCGAAGCCCCATTTGCTTGTCTCCATGCCATTTATGAGGTTCATTCCGAAGATAGACGATATGAGCGTGGGGAACATCATGATGATACTCACCGAGGTGAGCGTACGCATCACGGTGTTCATATTATTATTAATAATGCTCGAATAGGTGTCCATGGTGGATTCCAAAATGTCGGAATAGATGCTGGTGGTTTCTCGTGCCTGAGTCATCTCGATGTTTACGTCCTCAATAAGGTCGGCATCAAGCTCGTCCACCTGCAATTTGAATTTCAGCTTGGCAAGCAAATTCTCATTTCCTCGGATGGAGGTGATGAAATATGTGAGAGAATCTTGCAGACGGCTCAATCCTATAAGACTCTCGTTGTTCACCTCATGGTCGAGATTGTGCTTTGCCGTTTCTATCAATGTGTTGATTTGCTTCAATCTTTTCAAGTACCACACGGCAGATGAAAGGAAGAGGCGGAATATCATGTCTACATAGTCGGTAAAACCAATGCCTCGCTTCTGCTGATAGCTTACGAAATCGAGCATCATGTTGGTTTCGTAATAGCACACGGTGATGGTGACGTCGCGCTTATGGATGATACCAAGGGGCACGGTTGTGTAAGGAGTGCGAGAGCGCACTTCTTTCACATAGGGTATACGCAAGATGATGAGCATCCATCCGTCGTCGTATTCATAACGGGCGCGCTCATCGGTATCGCTGATGTCTGAAAGGAAATAATCAGGTATGTTGAACTGCTTTATTAAGCTGTCCTGGTCTTCATCCGTAGGACATGTTACTTGTATCCAGCAGTTGGGTTGCCATTCTTTAATGGTCTTTAAGTTTCCATTAATGTTCCAATATGTTCTCATCTTATTAAAGTTCTTCTCCAAATAAAAATTAATAACTAAACGGATGGAGAAGCCTTCTCAAGAGAGCATATTCCCCAACCTTTTACAAGTTCATATTTTCCGCGTAATAATCGTCCATTTTTGTCAGTTCTTTACGTTTAGCGTTGCAAAAGTAATCATTTTATTTCGAAATAGCAATCATGAAAAGTAAAAAAAAGGAGATAAGCACCCATGATGAAGCACTTATCTCCTTAATATTATTGCTGATTATTCCTATGAGATGTTTCTCTCAAAAGAAGAAATAATCAATGCTTGCTTTTCTTAGAAGCTCATTGCTGCATTGCTTATCCATCCATAGATAGGAGAAGCCACGCCGAAGAGCACTACGCCTGCTATGCAGAGGGCAAGGGCAAGCTTAGTGTTGAAATCGCTCTGGAATGTAGGCAGAGGAGTTTCGGTCTTCTTGATGAACATCGCCTTTACGATGAGCAGATAGTAATAGAGGCTCACTACGGTGTTAATCAATGCTACAAACACCGTTACGTAAGCCATTGTGCCTACAGCCGCGTTAGAGCCTTGCTCCATAGCTGCCATAAACACGAAGAACTTGCTAAACATTCCTGCGAATGGAGGGATACCACCGAGAGAGAACAATGCCAATGTCATGAGGAAGGCAAGTTTCGGATTTGTGGTATAGAATCCATCGTAAGCATCGATGTCTGTTCTTCCGCCGTTGTTCTCCTCTACTGCGCTGATGATGGTGAACACCGCCATATTAGCTACTACATAGATGAGCACATAGTAAGAAAGAGCTGTCACTGCCTGAGCAGAGTTGCCTATTACTGCCAACATGATGTAGCCTGCCTGAGAGATAGAAGAGAATGCCATGAATCGCTTCAAGTCGCTCTGACGGATGGCAAAGAGGTTGGCGATGGTGATTGAGAGAATGACAACCACGCTGAGCATTGTCTGCCAATATACAAACATCGGAGCAAACACCTTCATGAGAAGTGCCATGAGAGTGAAAGCTGCTGCGCCCTTAGAAACTACGCTGAGGTAACCAGTTACCGTAGTAGGCGCGCCCTGATAAGTGTCGGCAGTCCAGAAGTGGAATGGCACGAGAGAAATCTTAAATGCCAAACCGCTGAAGAAGAACACCATTCCCATCACTACCAAGCCCACGCTTAGAGTGCAAGGAGCACCTGCAAACAATGAAGTGAGGGCATTAACCACGCCTGAGAAATAGAGCGAGCCTGTAGCTCCATAGAGGAATGAGATGCCGAAAAGCATCACGCCGCTTGAGAATGTAGCAGTGAGCACAAACTTAGCTGCTGCCTCAGCAGAGTTGTGGCGATACTTATCGATACCCACAAGACATGCCATAGGCACAGATGCCATTTCAAGACCAAGATAAAACATAAGGAAATTGCCTGCGCTCACCATCATGTTCATACCAAGCAAGGTAGAAACTACGAGCACATAAAATTCGCCTTCCTTAAAGAATGTATCTTTGCGAAGCATCCACTGGCGGCTCTGAATCAACACGATAAGAGCGCCGAGAGCAAGTATAGTCTTTATCACGCCTATGCTGGCATCAGTGTGATACATGCCACCGAAAGCTGTAGCCTCGGCAGTAGGCATGATGTTCAACAACAGATGAGCCAACATCATCACACATACAAGCGGATTTAGCCAACGACGCTCCGCATTGTGAGCAGAGGCAAAGTCGGCAATGAAAGTGAGAAGCAGAATGACCATCAAACTGCATTCTGGCACCATATTGAATACTTGACTGTAATCCATTTTTGTTTTATTGAGTTTACATTGGAACGTTAGGAACAATTACGCCAAGGATGTTGGCAACATCAGCGCTGATAAGATCGCTCACCCACAATGGAGCGATACCAAGACCTGCCACGCAAGCGATAAGGCCTATCACAGCTACGCGCTCATCCCATGTAGCGTCGGTCAATGTCTCGTAGTGAGGATCGGCCACCTTCTGATACAATATCTTTCCTACCACGCGAAGAATATAAACAGCCGTGATAACGATAGACATAGCAGCGAAGATGGTACATACGCGATGGAATGTATCCTGATTCTCGAATGAGCCTACGAAGATTGTCATCTCGGCTACGAAGCCAGAGAAGCCAGGCAATCCCAAGTTAGCAAGACCTGCAATCACATAGCCTACGCCAAGGAATGGCATAATCTTCATCAATCCGCCGAGCTTACGCACGTCACGAGTGTGAGTACGACCATAAATCATACCGATGAGGGCGAAGAACAACGCTGTCATCAAGCCGTGAGAAAGCATCTGGAGGATAGCACCTGTGCATGCAGTGCGAGTCATCATGAGCAATGCGAAGAGCACCATACCGCAGTGAGAAACGCTTGAATAAGCGTTGATATACTTAAGGTCGGTCTGCACGCATGCTGAGAGAGCACCATACACTACAGAGATCGTAGTAAGAATCAAGAATATGTAGCCAAGCTCATGAGCAGCGTTTGGCATAAGGAACATGGCAATGCGGAAGCAGCCATATCCTCCCAACTTCATAAGCACACCTGCGTGAAGCATAGAAACTGCCGTAGGCGCGCTGGCATGACCATCAGGACTCCATGTGTGGAATGGGAACAATGCGCCAAGCACACCGAAGCCGATGAATGTGAATGGGAAGAAGAGCTTCTGCAAGCTGTCTGCCATAACGTGCTGCTTAGCAAGCTCTGCCAATACGAATACGTCCATCGACTTAGCACCATAGCCATAATAAACGCCTACGATACCGAAGATAAGCAAAGCAGAACCACCCATAAGCATAAGGGTAAGCTTCATTGCTGAGTATTCCTTAGGACCACTACCCCACACACCAATCAGCAGATACATAGGGATAAGAGCCACCTCATAGAACATAAACATGGTGAAGAGGTCGGTGCTGATGAAGAATCCAAACACACCGATGCTCAACAATGTGAACCAAAGGAAATATTCTTTCTTCATAGGCTGCAACTGCCAAGAAGCGAATGTGCCTGTGAAGACGATGATAGCAGAAAGAAGAAGCATGACTACAGAGATACCATCGACACCAAGCGCGAAGTTGATGTGAAGAGCAGGGAACCATGCTGTAGAGTAAGGCAAGTAGAGGCTTGTAGGATCTCCCTTGCGGAACTGTATAAACGTGATAGTAGTCCAAATAGCAAAAGCAAGTAAAGCAGTTGCACCTGCTACCATAACGCCACGCGTCTGATTGTCATTCTTAGACAACCAAAGTCCAAGAAGCATCAAGACGGGAATTACTACGAATAATATTAGTATACTCATGACTTAATTAGATGCAAAGTAATATCAATGTTAATGCTACTGAACCTGTAAGGAACCAAACGGCATACTGACGTACGTCGCCACTCTGCCAAACGCGGATAGTTTCGCCTGCCTCGTTTGCGCCCCATGCTGTGAAGTTCATCGCGCCGTCGATAACGATGCGGTCAAACCATGCGATAGGAGTAGAAAAAAGACGGAATACAATCTTATGTGTGAAATACTGCCATGCGTCGTCGATATAGAAACGATTGAGGGCAGCCTTGTGCAAAGTAGGCATCTTCTTAGCCAATGTGTCGGCAAGAGGAGTCTTCTTAGGAGCATACATATAAGTAGCCAATCCGATACCGATAATAGCCACGATAACGCTTGTAGTAGCCACCTGAGTATTGATATGAATATCATAGCTCTCACCGGTAGCCGAAACGAAATGGCCGAATGGAATCAAACCTGCCACGCAAGAAACGATAGCGAGGAACACCAATGGAATCCACATTACGGCTGGCACCTCCTGTGGCTTACGGCGATTTTCAGGATCGAGTTCATAATAGCTCTGTCCCCAGAATATTACATAATAGAGACGGAACATATAGAAAGCAGTCATACCTGCAACGAGAGTCATGAAATAACCCATATATGGGCTAAACTGCATGCAGGCAGTGATGATTTCATCCTTAGAGAAGAAGCCTGCGAAAGGAGGAATACCCGCGATAGCAAGACATCCTATAAGGAAGCAGGCGTTGGTGATAGGCATATACTTGTGAAGTCCGCCCATATACTCCTTGAAGTTGCTGCCGATGATAACGATGATAGCACCAGAGCAGAGGAACAAGAGAGCCTTAAACATGGCGTGAGTAAACAAGTGGAACATTGCTGCCATATAGCCCAATCCGCCCTCATGATTGTCGAGAGCAGTGCAAACGCCGAGAGCTACAAGCATGTAAGCTATCTGAGAGATAGTAGAGAATGCCAAACCGCGCTTGATATCCTTCTGGCAGCAAGCTACTGCTGCTGCATAGAAAGCAGTGAAGGCAGCGATGTAAGCTATCCAATGGAGCTGCTCTACAGCGCCAAACTTAATGTAGATAGGGAACATTGAAGCCACCTGATAAACACCGGCTACAACCATTGTGGCAGCGTGAATCAACGCGCTGACTGGTGTAGGGCCTTCCATAGCGTCTGGCAACCAAATGTGAAGCGGGAACATGGCACTCTTACCTGCGCCACCGATAAACATAAGGAACAACGCTGTAGGGATAATCCATGAAGCGCCGGCAAGGTTTTGAGCCAACTCAGGCATTGCGCTCATATCGTAATTGAATGTTCCTACATAGAAGCTATAGAACAAGATACCAATAAGGAAGAAGAAGTCAGCGAAACGAGTTACGATGAACGCCTTCTTAGAAGCGTGAACTGCTGCGTGCTTAGGATAATAGAATCCGATAAGCATATATGAGCACACACCCACAAGCTCCCAGAAGAGATACATCTGGAAGATATTGGTAGCTACCACCAAGCCAAGCATTGAGAATGTGAAGAGGTTAAGGAACGCATAGAAACGTTGGAAACCTTTTTCATATCCTTCCTTATTATAATGCTCGTC
Organism: Prevotella sp.; assembly: GCA_024682415.1. Lineage (GTDB taxonomy): Bacteria > Bacteroidota > Bacteroidia > Bacteroidales > Bacteroidaceae > Prevotella. The sequence goes on along the minus strand of JAIKZG010000015.1, from coordinate 69,832 downwards.
GCGCTCAGCCATATATCCGAAAGAATATATATGAACCATGAAGCTTACGGTAGTGATTACGATAAGCATCATAGCGCTGATAGGCGTAAGTCGGAAACCGATATTGAAGATAAGCTCAGTACCAAACAAAGGAGCTTTTCCAAAGTCGAGCCAAGTGAGGTTGAACAAAGTTGTAGTAGGATACAAGCCCGTAGCAGCGTCACGACCCACTCCGAAGAAATACTCGTAAGCGGTAGCGACACAAAGAGCGAATACTGTACCCATCACAACAGTACCCAAAAGACCGGCAAGCTTCGGTTTCATTTTCATTCCCGCCAAGCCAAGGACGGTGAAGCCCAAGAGCGGTAATAGAAGTATGAGAAATGCGAAACTATATATTTCCATAACCTTTTATTAATATTTCATGTTTTCAATACTGTTCACCTGATCGCTATGATAATTGCGGTAAACATTGATAATAATAGCGATAGCAACTGCTGTATCGGCTGCTGCCACACCTATTGAGAACAGAGTGAAGAAGAATCCGTCGAGCTGTTCTGGGAAAAGGATGCGGTTGAACACAGCGAAGTTAAGCTCAGCAGCGTTGAGCACAAGCTCAACAGAGATGAGCATGGCGATAAGGTTGCGACGAGTGACGAAACCGAAAACGCCTATGAAGAACAACAATGTGCTAAGCACGATAAAAAATCCTACTGGTATCATATTATTTGTCCTCCTTATCTGAATTAGTTGCTACCTCTTCTTTACGAGCCATCATTACACCACCGATAATACAAGCCAGCAAGAACACTGAAATGAACTCGAAAGGAAGTATATAGCCATTAACGTCGGTAGAGAGCAGAGCCTCGCCTATCTTCTGCATAGGAAGCTCCTTGTTCTCAGCGCCGTTCATTGTAACGCAAAGGTCGATAACATTGTTTTTGAATACTACGAACAATACCGTTGCCAATCCTGCCAATGAAGCAAGAATGCCGCTAAGCATGCTCGACTTCTTGAAGTTTTCAACAAGTCCCTGCAAAGACTGCTTGCCCACCAATCGGATAGCAAAGATATAAAGCATAGTGATACCGCCGGCATAAACACTAATCTGAGCCGTGCCCAAATAGGTGTAGCCCATAACAAAGTAAAGACCGGCAATGCCAAGCAGCACGAAGAGCAGATAAGTGGCAGCTCTCATGATACGCTTAGTCATCACGCTCATTATTGCCGCTGAAAGAACTATCAGGGCAAAAATGCAAAACATAATTAATCTTGCCATTGTATTTCTTACTTAGTTTTAGTGTTAAACTTACCGATTTCCATTGGCGCGCCGCCATCGATAATATTTGGCAGACTTCCGCCATCGTAAACTTCTTTGTCGAGATGCTTTACGAGGCTGTTTCTATCGAACACGCTATTCTCGAAATCGTTGGTAAACTCTATGGCATCAAAGTTGCAGGCATTCACGCAAAGCTGGCAGAACATACAATCGCCAAGATCGTATTGATAGTCTACAAGCTTACGCTTTTTCTTGCCTGTAGCCTCATCGGTGACCATCTCATGAGTGATTTTGATAGTACCGTTAGGGCATGCCTTTTCGCACATTGTACAAGCTACGCACTTGTAAGCGCCGTTTTCGTCGCGCTTGAAAACCAAACGTCCGCGATGGCGCTTTGAAACGTGCAGAGTGGTCTTGCGATTCTCTGGATACTGCTCAGTGCTTTTAGGAGTGAAGTATTCCTTCATGGTAGTCTTCAGTCCTGTAGTGAGAGTTTTCAGAGCATCTGCTATTCCACCGAAATATGAATTATTATTAGCCATTTTCAATAATTGAATTATTGGAATTTCTCTATTCTTTTTGTTTTTGCTATACCTTATTATATATATAAGGCTTAGCCTACGAGCTTAAATGCCACGAAGATGGTCATCAACACGAGATTAACCAAAGACAATGGCATGAGATATTTCCATTCAAGTTTCAGGATTTGGTCGATACGAAGGCGTGGGAATGTCCAGCGCACCCACATAAGCAGCCAAACCACTGTAAAGGTCTTACCCAAGAACCAAACTACGCCAGGAATAAGATTCATCACATTGTCGAAAGCCTCAATGCCGATATTGATAGGCGCCCATCCACCGAGGAACACTGCGCTTGCGATACCAGAGATTACAAAGAGGTTGAGGTATTCAGCCAGATAATAGAAGCCGAAGCCCATACCTGAATACTCTGTGTGATAACCTGCCGTAAGCTCACTCTCTGCCTCTGCCAAGTCGAAAGGACCACGATTAGCCTCAGCATTACCTGCGATAAGGAATGTGAGGAAAGCGATGATGGCAGGGATATTGAGAGGAACGATGTAGTTGGTGTTGAAAATCAACCAGTTCCAAGGGCCAGTCTGCTGACCTACGATTTCGCTCATCTGCATTGTGCCACACATTGCCACGGCAGCGATAAGGCAAAGACCAAGACTCATTTCATAAGAAATCATCTGAACGGCTCCACGCATAGCACTCACTACAGAGTACTTGTTGTTGGAACCCCATCCTGCCATAAAGATACCGATAATGCCGAGAGAAGAAACAGCGGTGATAAGGAATACGCCCACATTAAAATCGAGCACCTCAGCGCCATTATTCCAAGGCAAGAATGAGAATGTGCACACAGAAGCTATGATAACAAAGAAAGGCGCGAGATAATAAAGCAGCTTATCAGCCTTATCTACTGCGAAAATCTCCTTTATCAACATCTTGAGCACATCGGCAAACACCTGGAAGATACCCCAAGGACCTACACGCATAGGGCCAAGACGACATTGGAAGTAAGCACAAACCTTACGTTCCATGAATATAAGAATGATTGCTATGACGGCATAGAAAGTAAGAATCAAAATGCCTACGAGCACACATTCTATCAATATTGACCACACATCTCCCAAGCCAAGAGTATGGCGGAGAAGCGCGTCAAACCATTTTGTTACTACACTAAAATCGAACATAATATTATCTATCAATGTCAGGAATTACAATATCTACAGAAGCGCCCGTAGCGATGAGATCCGCCATCTTCTCGCCGCGAAGCATCTCGTCGAAAGCGGAAACATAGCTCAATCCCATAGGACGAATCTTCAGGCGATAAGGACTCTTGTCGCCACGACTATCAAGATAAACGCCGATTTCACCACATGGACCCTCGCAAGAGAAATACCACTGACCCTCAGGCACCTTGATAACAGGCTTTTGCTTCACATAGAAATCGCCCTCAGGAATATTATCGATAAGCTGCTCGATAATGCTTATGCTCTGGCGAAGCTCATGAATATGGTTCATGTAGCGTCCCATATTGTCGCAGTCGTCGCATACGATTTCCTCAAAGTCCACCTTATCATACATGTCGTAAGGATGATATTTACGAATATCATTCTTCCAGCCCGATGCACGACCTGTGATACCAGAGCAACCATAGCTGATGATGTTTTCCTTATCCATCACGCCCACATTCTCCAGACGCTGATGAGTGATTACATTGTCGCCATACACATCAAGATATTCCTGAATCATAGGCTTGAGATAATCACACAGCTTGTGGCAGTTCTCCACGAAATACTCGTCGATGTCGTCCTGCAATCCGCCGATTCTGTAATAGTTCTGAATGAGTCGGCCGCCTGTTGTCTCCTCCATCACGTTGAGCACATGCTCACGGTCACGCATACAATAGAGGAATGCTGTAAGCGCGCCCATATCCTGAGCGTTGGTGCCGAGGAAAAGCAAGTGAGAGTCGATACGCTGAAGCTCATCCATGATAGTGCGGATATACTTTATGCGATCTGTAAGCTCAATGCCCATTGCCTCTTCAATCACTCCCACGAGAGCATGACGATTCATCATAGCCGCGAGATAATTCAAGCGGTCGGTAAGAGCCAATGTCTGAGGATAAGTATATCCCTCGCACATCTTCTCAATACCACGATGAATGTAACCCAAGTGAGGATATATCTTCTTAATGCTCTCACCATCGAGCACAGTCTGCAAGCGAAGCACACCGTGAGTACTTGGGTGGTTAGGACCGATGTTTACCACATAATCGTCCTCCTCAAACAAGCGGTGCTTTGTAGCTACAAGTTCGCCGTCGGCATTAAGATTATATTCCACTGTCCAATCCTCAGCAGGCTCGTCGGTGGTAGGGAATTTATTGTTCTCCTCGCTCATGTCGTAGTCCTTGCGCAAAGGATAGCCTACGAAATCGTTGCGCAGATAAAGACGACGCATATCTGGATGTCCAAGGAACTTGATGCCTACAAAGTCGTAAGCCTCGCGCTCCAAAAGCTCCGCGCCCTTCCATATCTTGCACACGGTAGGGATTACGAAGTCGCTCTCGCCCACCTTCTTAGCTATCATCTTCACTGAGATGCGCTCATGAGTATCAGTATTTTCAAGAATGTAGATACATCCGAGTCCTTCTTCTTCTCCGAAGTCCTCGCCTACTATTGTAATAAGGTAGTCGAAATGTTTCTCATTCTTCAATTTCGCCATTTCAGCGGCAAAATCATCAAAATTGAATTCTAAATTATTTAGTTTCATATTCGTGCTTACCTTATGTATTATTTATTTTCGTCTGCTCCGTCGAGTCCTTTTTTAGGGTCGAAGTCGTCAGGCACATTTGTTACAATGATAGGCGCATTCTCGTGCAGCTTCTTCACAGCAGAGATATTCTCATTGCTCAAGCCGTGGAGTCCGCCGTTTTTCATGCTCTGCTCGCGTTCCTCAGCCGTCATCTTGTGGTTAGCTCCGCCAAGGAATTTCTCCACCTTCACTTTACGCTGCAACTGCATCATACCATAAAGGATAGCTTCCGGACGTGGAGGGCAGCCAGGGATATAAACATCTACCGGCACCAGCTCGCTGATACCCTTCACCACATTATAACTGCTCTTGAATGGGCCGCCGCTGATTGTGCATCCACCTACGGCTACGACATATTTTGGCTCAGCCATTTCGTCGTAAAGACGTTTGAATACAGGTGCCATCTTGTTGGTAATAGTACCGGCACACATAATCAAGTCGGCCTGTCGTGGAGAGTTACGCGTAACCTCGAAGCCAAAACGAGAAAAGTCGTAGCGGGCACAGCCCACCGCCATAAATTCGATACCGCAGCATGAGGTACCAAAAGTAAGCGACCATAGAGAATTACTACGTCCCCAGTTAATAGCCTGATCGAGCGAACCCAACACTACATTTACGCCGCCTTCATTAAGCTCTTTAGCGATTTGTTCCAGCTTAGTGTTATCCTTAAACTCCTCGTAAGGAACACTTTTGATAGTAGGTTTTCTTACTTCCATTCCAATGCTCCTTTCCGCCAAGCATAAGCCAAGCCTAAAACTAATACCAACAAGAAGAAGCCGATGCTAAACAATGCCATAGCTCCCAATTGCTTAACGACAACTGCCCAAGGATAAAGCAACACGGTCTCGATGTCGAACATAAGGAAAAGGATAGCGAAGAGATAGTAGCCCACGTGCATAGGCAGCCACGAAGAGCCGCGCGTAGGGATACCACACTCGAACGGTTCACCTTTTACCGGGTTGTAAGAACGAGGACCTATAAGCTTCGCGATGACATAAGCAGCCACCACCAAGGTTACAGCCGTCAACAAAACGGTAATAAATAAAGTAAAGTTCATAAAAAAGTTATATAATTATATATTTTGTCGTTTTAAAACGGGTGCAAAGGTACTCAATTTTTCCCTAATATAAATACTATTCCCATGAATTTTCACCTATCGCGGATTACTTTTCTCACGGCCTAAAAAAAAGCTACGATTTCCCTCAAATATTTTTTGGGGCCGTAAAAAAGCTATGAAAACGCCCAAATATTTTTTCAAGCCATAAAAAAGCTATGATTTCCCTCAAATATTTTTTCAGGGCGTAAAAAAGCTATGATTTCCCTCAAATATTTTTTCAGGGCGTAAAAAAGCTATGAAAACGCCCAAATATTTTTTCAAGCCGTAAAAAAGCTATGAAAACGCCCAAATATTTTTTCGAGCCGTAAAAAAGCTACGATTTCGCTCAAATATTTTTTCGGGCCGTAAAAAAGCTATGAAAACGCCCAAATATTTTTTCAAGCCATAAAAAAGCTATGAAAACGCCCATTTTTTTGAAAATGCCTTTAAAAAAGCTACGAAAACCCATTTTTATTTTTTTAGGGCTTAAAAAAGCTATGAAAGCCATGCAGATTTTTGCACTTGTTCACATTTTCAATTTTCTGACAATTTATAAAAGTACACAACTCTATAAAATCTCGTTAGTAATAACAATCTGTAATTAGCAACAATCTGTGTTAATCTGTGCCATCTGTGAGAGTTATTATTATCTGTGGTTAGTTTTTCGGAAAACTTTTCGTACTTTTGCAATGACATAAATCTTTTATGCCAGAAAATAGAAAAACAGAAACATTTACCATAAAACGATGAAAAAACTTATCTATTTTGTTACGGCATTTTGCATGCTATTAAGTCTGAATTCTTGCTGCGAAGCTTTTATGCTATTATTGGCTTGCGGTAAAGAATCATTCGACCTTCCAGAATCAACTTATCTAAATTTTACCAACAACAGCAAAGACTCACTATATACATACATCGCTTTGGGGGATCGCCCATGGAGCATTACAGCATATCCCGACACGCTGTTGCCCCCTTCAGACACAACGTATATGGGTAAGAAAGCCCATATTCTGCCTTTGCACAAATGGCATTCAGCGGAGACAGATTCTCTTGTATCCTTTATAGGCGATCAGAAATATTATCTGCAAAAAGGCTTCCAAAGGACACGCTGTCTGTATTCATTATCAGCTGCGACACGCTGAATAAATACGGCTATGATGTCGTGGCGAAAGAAAACAGAATTCTTGTGAGATACGATTTAAGCATTCCCGATTTGGAGCGCATGAATTACAACATTCCTTATCCTCCAGCTCTATGGATGAAAGAAACGAAGATGTTCCCCTCTTACGACGAAGTAATTAACAGATACAAATAAATTCTGGCGACTTTTAGCAGCGTGTTAGAACGCCGTTCGAATGCCATTAGAATGATGTTCGAACGGCGTTCTAACTAACAAATTGACGATAAAAAGCTTCCACTTTTTCCTTTTCTATTTGAGAGGTTAATTTCACATTACTTTGATTTCTTTCCAAATCAAAAACATCTATTGTAACACAATAAATTCCATTTCTAATTTTAAAATCAATCCACATGAATGAATCCATAACATTCATGGAGAAATCCTTACCAGAATTTATAAAGTCAGCAAATTGCGAGCACAACGATTCATGCTCAAAATTATAAAGCCAAAAATCCTTATTTATTTCTATGAAATAATCACGGAAGATGAAATTGAAATCTAATGAATCAGCCTCCCTTTTTGTGTTGTTCACAGACATAAAAACGTCAGTATTATCACATTGAAAAAGAGAATCATTCTCAACATCAACAAATTCAAGTAAATCAAGCGAAGAACAATCGAAAGCCATGGAGATATTGCCTTTATGGTTTTTGTCCGCAACCTGCAATGCTGCCTCAATATTTCCACAATATCGGCTAAGAGAAACAGAAAGGCTATTTTCCGCATCATTATTCGCCCACGCCATTTCTCCCTGTTCCATTTGCTTAAAGGTAGAAACCTTTGACAGCAACAATTCAATATCACTGTTTGCCAACGAAAATTCTGTATGTATACAGAATATTGATTTCCTTATTTCTACACAAACCAGATACCCAAAATCTCGGCACTGATAAGCAATAGATATTGCTCCATCTCCATTCTTATCGTTTATCTTTAATTCTTTCATAGTCATTTGAATTATTGAAGCATTACATGAAGGCATAACAACTCCACAGATAAGTTTATGCAAATTTGCAGTTCAATTGCAAATTTACATAAAACTACTTTAACTTATTGATTTTTAGCCGAAAAAGTTTGCACATTTACGATAAATCTTGCAATTTTGTAGACAAAACTACATATTATGACGATGAAAATTATCTTTGCCTTGGCAACTACACTAATGCTAAGCACACACCTAAACGCCGAAAACATAGAATGGTTTGACGGCAAAAAGCCTGTTAGTTACTGCATTCAGCGCAAGGTTTCGCCCGTGGTGGAAACAGCTTTGCAAATGTTTCGCAGCGACATGAAAGCGGTAACGGGATTCACGGCACAACCCTCTAATAAGAATGAGGCACGAATAAGGATTTTTCAGCTCGACGAAACTTCTAATGCCACAAAACAGGAACTGCGAAAAATAGGCGTACCGATAGACAGCCTTGCAAGACTGACGGATGGATTTCATATTGCTGTGAAGAACGGGAAAATCAATATCATAGGCACTAACGGTCGTGGCACAGCCTACGGCATTTTAGAGCTGTCGCGCATGGCAGGAGTAAGTCCGTGGATTTGGTGGGGCGATGTAGTGCCACAAAGGAAGCAGCAACTTACTATAGACTCTGAATACAATACTACGCAAAGCGCGTCGGTAGAATATCGTGGCATTTTCATAAACGACGAAGACTGGTCTACGCGTCCATGGAGCACGCACACTTTTGAGAAAGCGGGAGCAGGCAAGATAGGACACAAGACATATAAGAAGATTTTCCAACTGCTGATGCGACTGCGAGCAAATGCGGCATGGGGAGCGATGCACCCAGGCACAGAGGCTTTTTTCAGCGACAAAAGAAACAAGGCGGTGGCTGACAGCTGCGGAATAGTGATAGGAAGTTCTCACTGCGAACCGCTGCTGCGCAACAACGTGGCTGAATGGAATGAGAAAGAACGTGGAGCATTCAACTACATAACAAATAAAGAAAGCGTGAAGCGATATTGGGCGGAGCGACTGCAGGAAGTAAAACACTCTACAGGCAATATGCTCACGATAGGTATGCGAGGTATTCACGACGGAAGCATGCTTGGAGTAAAGACGATGGAAGAAAAGACTACGGCTCTGCAACAGGTAATCGACGACCAACAGACACTCATCGCCAAATATTTGGGCGACACAAGCAAGCAGACGCAAATGATAGTGCCTTACAAGGAGGTGTTGCAGATATATGAACGTGGGCTGCGTGTGCCAGAATATGTTACCCTTATGTGGTGCGACGACAACTATGGCTATCTCACTCGCCTTTCCACTCCCGAAGAGCAGAAAAGGAAAGGCGGCGCGGGAGTGTACTATCATCTTAGCTATTGGGGCAGACCTCACGACTATCTGTGGCTCACCACCACTCAGCCAGGACTGATATATAATGAAATGAACGAAGCTTATCAGCATGGGGCACGAAAGATATGGATTGCGAATGTGCACGATGTGAAAGCAGCAGGTTATGATTTAGAGCTGTTTTTAGATATGGCATGGAACATCAACAGCATAAGCCACAACACGATAAATAATCATTACAAGCAATGGCTATGCCAAGAGTTTGGCGAAACTATTAGCAACAAGATTTTTCCAGCCATGCACGAGTTTTACAGACTGTGCGGTGAGCGCAAGCCAGAGTTCATGGGATGGAATCAGACAGAGCTTGATAAACGCACGTTCGACAGAGGTATCAGCCCAGTGAGAAACAGCGAACTGAACGCATCGGCTTTTGGAAATGAACTTGACAGATACATTGAACGATATAAGGAAATAAGCAATGAGATAGAAAGAGCGAAAGATAATCTGCGCCCTACGCTGAACAACGCTTATTTCGCGGCGATAGAATATCCTGTGCTCGCTGCATGCAATCATGCGATAAAAATGCTTGAAGCGCAGAAAGCACGACAATTAGCCGATGGCTCAACGCCTTATGACATGGCAACGAGAGATTTAGCGATAAAGATTGCCTCGGCAAAATCACAAAAGGCATATCAAGAGATAAGGAAACTGACGGAAAGATACAACGCCATGGCAAACGGCAAATGGAGCGGCAGCATGAATATGTCGCCAAGAGATTTGCCAGTATTCGCTGCACCATCATTGCCTATTCTCCTGACAGACAAGGAGGTAGAGAAATATGCAGCCATGGCTACTTCTATTAAACATGATATTGACACCGATGGAGCAATAGCGAGAAATGCCTGTGAATACAGCGAAGCAAGCAACGGCACTCGCAAGATAGAAATGCTGGGGCACTCCATGAACGCCATGGCAATAGAAAAAGGCGGCTGGCTGAGCTATAATTTCACCACCCCAAAAGATACAACAGCAACTTTATATCTCGCCTTAATACCCACTCAGCCTAACGATAATGGCGACATTAGGATAAGCGTAACCATTGACGACGCCACGCCACAGACCATTTCGCTAAAAGAAGCGTTCCGCTCCGAGGGTTGGAAACAGAATGTGCTTAGAGGGCAGGCTCTAAAGAAAATGCGGATTAAGCTATCTGCCGGCAACCACCGACTTATGATAAAGGCTTTAGACAGCCACATCATCATGGATCAATGGATGATAGACCCAAAACCCAATCGCAAATTCTATATTCTGCCTGTATTCACTACTACAACTCTGCAAGAAAATCCTAAAATAAAAAAATGATGGAAAGCCATTATTACTGCTCCCCATCATTTTATCATAAGTGAATTCCTATATGCTCAAAATATCATATATCCCAAAAGAATGAATTCCGAAGATTTGCTTATCAAGCAAATCGTGTGCTGCACTCGATTTTGCGTAACTTTAGCTTCGCTGAAGTTACTCTGTTTCGGAAAAGCTCAAATAAATTTGGCTTTTCTCTCTACTTTACGTAACTTTAAATAAGATTACTCCATCTCGGCAGCAAAAAAGAATGAATTCTTTTTGTGCTGCACTCGATTTTCCGTAACTTTGTGCCTTACAAGACAATACTAAAAAGAACAATGAGTGAATATATAGTTTCGGCGCGTAAATATCGCCCTCAAAACTTCGACGCTGTCGTAGGTCAAGAGGCACTGACTACGACGCTAAAAAATTCGGTGAAGAGCGGAAAGATTGCTCATGCCTACCTGTTCTGCGGTCCGCGCGGTGTGGGAAAGACTACTTGCGCACGTATCTTCGCAAAGGCTATCAACTGCCTGAACCCTACAGAAAATGGTGAGGCATGCAATGAATGTGAAAGTTGCAAGTCGTTTGACGAAGGCCGTTCATACAATATCTTTGAATATGACGCAGCAAGCAACAACGGCGTGAACGAAATCAAGACGATGATGGAGCAGACACGTATTCCGCCACAGGTGGGAAAATACAAGGTGTTTATCATCGATGAGGTTCACATGCTGTCGAAAGACGCTTTCAACGCATTCCTAAAGACATTGGAAGAACCGCCTTCGCACGTGATTTTCATTCTCGCCACGACAGAAAAGAACAAGATTCTGCCTACAATCCTTTCACGATGCCAGATATACGACTTCGAGAGAATGTCGGTGCAGAACATCATCAACCATCTTAAAGGCGTTGCAGAAAAGGAGAACATCACCTTTGAGGAAAAAGCATTGAGCGTGATAGCGGAAAAAGCCGATGGCGGTATGCGCGACGCTCTTTCAATATTCGACCAGGCAGCAAGCTTCTGTCAGGGCAACATCACCTACAAAAAGGTGATAGAAGACCTTAACGTGCTTGATGAAGATAATTATTTCAGCTTTGTAGATCTTGCGCTGACTAACAAGGTGAGCGAAGCAATGGTGCTCCTCAACTCTTTGCTAAGCAAAGGTTTCGATGGCAACAATCTTATTGTGGGACTTGCGTCACACATCAGAAATGTGCTCATGGCAAAAGACAGCCAGACAATAAAACTCCTCGAAACAAGCGAAAATCAGGCTAAGAGATACCAAGAGCAAGCACAGAAATGCCCTACTCCATTCCTCTATACAGCTCTGAAGATATTAAATCAGTGCGACCTCAGCTACAACAGCAGCAGCAACAAGCGTCTGCTCGTGGAACTTACTATTATAGAGGTGGCACAGATTACTCAGAAAGACGATGACGCGCCAAGTGCGGGGCGTAGCCCCAAACGCTTGAAATCCCTGTTTAAGAAACTCCTTTTTAATCAGCCGAAAGCGGTTCAACAGGTGACCGTGGCTGATGGAACTCAAACCTCTGCCGCGCCAACCAGCAACGCAGCAGGCACTAATATACCCCAACAGGCGAAAAGTCAGTTGAACATTTCGCCAAGAAATACTGCCGGCAAAACAACCGGAAACGGCAGTCCGCGCCAACGTCTTAAATTATCCAGCATAGGAAACACATTCGCCAATCTGAAAAACGCCAACGACACGAACGGCAACGGAGCGAATGCCGCCAATGAGATTGGCAACCAAGACGAAACGAATGCTTTCACAGATAGTGAACTGCAGCTGCAATGGAGACTGATGTGCAACAGAATGCCGAAGCAAATGGTAGGAATAGCGTCACGAATGAGGAATATGACGCCTGCCATAACTGATTATCCCAACATTGAGGTAGCAGTAGACAATCAGATACTGCTCGACCAGATGAAGAATATTCAGGAGCGCATAAAGGCGACGCTTGCCAAGACTTTGCACAACGGCAACATCAATCTCAAACTGCGCTTGGCCGACGAAACGGAAATTGTGAAGACGCTCTCAAAGAATGATATATTGGAACTCATGAAAAAAGAGAGCGAACCACTGACTCTACTATGCGAAAAGTTTGACTTGGAACTAAGTTAAAGGAAAACGCAGAGTCGTGAATAAACGAATAAAGGATAGGTCTTCATTGTTGTAATGACCTATCCTTTATTTTTGTATATAGAAATCAGAATTAACGAGAGATTACTATCGACTTGAAATAATCTTTCAATACTCCGCCATAATGATTCTGAGAATCAGCCACCAAGATTATAATGCGTGAGCCGTCTTTAAGGCGAGGGCCAAGGCACATTCCCTCATAATTGGCAATCTCGTGATTAAGCAAGGAGAGCTTTGTGCGCCATTCATAGACAAGATGTTTCCTCAATGGAACGGCTGTCTGCAAATCACCATTCCTTATTACGCTGCTTTCATCGGGGAACACTTGATATATCTTGCAGTTGCACCATGCGCCAAGCTTCTTTTTCGGCACGAAAAACTCACGCTCTAACACCAAAACAGAACCATTCTCCATAGGCATTACCTCGCTTACCCCATACACATATTTCCACGCCACGACATGAGCCATAGGTTTATCCATCTCATACAGATAAGAATGACTGTCAGAACCGCTTATCAGCTCTGCGCCCTGCACGCTTCGAGGATTAAGATTATAGCTTCGCAGACGAAGACGATTCACCGCGCCATTAACCGATGTAGCCTGAATGCCGTCGCCATTCATCGTGCTCTCATTACAAGTCCACAGCAATCCACGCTCACGGTCATAACCCAACGATTCATATCCATAGTTGTCGGTTATGCGCGGCAACTGATAGCTTCTGCCCGTAAGACCACCATTCAGATTATATTCAAGCAGACGGCTGTCAGCCTCGCCCGATATTATAATCGTGCTGTCAGCGCCGATAAATACTATGCCCTCACCATCGCGATTAGGCAACATTGAAGAGCGAAAACCCAAATGCCTTACGTCAGCAATATCGCCCGAAAGAGAATCTACATCTATAGCAAACAGATGAAATCCATCCTTCTCCGATTTATCATCAACCATGGCATAGACATTGCCATACAAATGAGCTATTCCGCTATAATTACCATGAGGCACTGATGCGGAAAAAGAATGTTGCCCATTAGAACGCAAAATCTGCACAGAGGCATTATCGCTCTGTGCAGATATATTTATAAACGGCAATGACAACATCATTGCCAACAAGATTATTCTACCCATTATTATCTCTGAAGACGCTTCAAGATATCAGCCATCTTCTGCTTTGTGGTGATAGTAGTAGGAACGAGCGGCAATCTTAACACATTCTTAATCATGCCCATCTCAGAAAGCAAAGCTTTTACGCCTGCCGGATTACCATCCACAAAGAGCAAGCTGTAAAGCTCGGTAAACGTATGATGAATCTTGCGGGCAGGTTCATATTCTCCGTTGAATTCCAAACGAATCATACGAGAAAATTCCTTTGGCAGAGCATTGCCGATAACTGAAATGACACCGGCTGCGCCACTCGCTACCATTGAGAATGTAAGCGCGTCGTCGCCACTGATTACATCAAAACGCTCTGGCTTATTCTTTATTATCTCATCCACTTGCTCCAGACTTCCACTTGCCTCTTTTATTGCCACGATATTCTCACAGTCGTTGGCAAGACGGACGGTAGTTTCCGCCTTTAGGTTCACGCCCGTTCTGCCCGGAACATTATAAAGAACGATAGGAAGCGGACTTGCCTCGGCGATAGCTTTAAAATGTTGATAAAGTCCCTCCTGCGATGGCTTATTATAATAAGGACAAACGCTCAGGATACCCTGAATACCACTCAAATCAGTATTCTGAATTTCCTCAATGACAGCAGCGGTGTTATTGCCGCCTATACCCAACAGGATTGGCAAACGCCCCTGATTTTTCTCCACCACCAGATTTTTTATCTTGCGTTTCTCATCTACCGTAAGACATGGAGTCTCACCAGTTGTAGCCAGGATGCAGAAGAAATCTGCTCCATTATCGATTTGATACTCAAGAATATGCTCAAGTGCTTCATAATCTACAGCACCTTCACTTGTAAAAGGAGTTACGAGGGCAATACCAAGACCTCTGAAAATATTTCTTGCCATATTAGAGACTTAACGTTTTAAAACTTTTAGATTAGGCGCAAAGTTACTACTTTTATGTCAAAACAGTAACATTTTGCCCCTTTTATTTTATAATTAGTTAGAACCTATCCATAAGAACAGCAATCCGAGCAGCACAAGGGCCAAGTCGAATGCCTTGCGTTTGAGATTCTTTTCGTGGAACACCAACGCTCCGAACAAGAAGCTCACCACCACACTACCTCTGCGCACCATGGAAACGATGGAAATCATCGCTCCGTCAAGGCTGAGCGCATAGAAATAAACGAAATCGGCAATGCTAAGGAAAACGCTCACGCCCACAATATACCACGACCAATGAAAAGGCGTGGTGTGCTTATGGGTAGGCCACCACATGAATACAACGGCAGCGAGCATCATAAAGCACTGATAAATGTTGTACCAGCTCTGCACAAGCATTTTGTCGAGCCCTACTCCACCATTGCCTACTGGCGCAAGCAGATACTTATCGTAAAGACCGCTCACCGCTCCTATCACCGCTGCCGCTACAAGAAAATACACCCACTTGTCGTGTTTGAAGTTGATGCCTTCCTTCTTTCCGCTTCTGCTGAGAAAAAAGAATGAGATAATGGCAAGGATAACACCTATCCATTGATACACATTCAGCTTCTCGCCGAATACCAGCAAAGCGCCCACAAGCACCATAACAGGGCGAGTGGCGTTTACCGGACCAACTATAGTAAGCGGCAAGTGCTTCATCGCGAAATAACCGAATATCCACGATGAAAGCACTATAGCACTTTTCAGTAAAACATATTTGTGAACTTCCCAGCCTCCCGATGCCACATGGAATATGCTTCCGTCGAGCACATCAGTAAATCCCGACAGCAATATAAACGGCAGGAAGATAAGAGAACAGAAGAGCGTATTAAAGAACAACACGGGAATCACCGCATTGCCGTTAAGCGCCTGCTTCTTGAAAGAATCATAAAATCCCAGCAACGCAGCTGAGAGAAATGCTAATACTAACCACATATTATTAAATTAACGGCATGCCCAGCTCAGCGCATTCTCTGCGCATTTCGTCTGGCCATATACTTGCCTGAATTTCTCCGATGTGAGCCTTGTGAAGCAAAATCATACAAAGGCGGCTCTGACCTATACCACCACCAATGCTCAATGGCAATTTGTCATTAAGCAGCTGCTGATGGAAATAAAGACGCTCACGCTCCTCCTTACCCTCAATCTTGAGCTGGCGAAGAAGCGACTCCTTGTCTACACGTATACCCATAGAAGAAAGCTCAAAAGAACGTTCGAGCACAGGATACCATATAAGGATGTCACCATTAAGACCTGCCTTGCCGTCTTCAGCCACGGTAGACCAGTCGTCGTAGTCAGGGGCGCGTCCGTCGTGCTTCTTTCCGTCGCTCAGCTTTCCGCCGATACCGATAAGGAACACAGCGCCATATTTCTTGCATATAGCGTCCTCACGCTCCTTAGGAGTGAGGTCGGGATACATTCTGAGCAATTCCTCGCTATGAATGAAATGTATCTTGCGAGGCAGGAATGCTTC
This sequence comes from Prevotella sp., assembly GCA_024682415.1. Classification (GTDB taxonomy): domain Bacteria; phylum Bacteroidota; class Bacteroidia; order Bacteroidales; family Bacteroidaceae; genus Prevotella. The sequence goes on along the minus strand of JAIKZG010000015.1, from coordinate 53,575 downwards.
CAATTGAGGATATGTTTCGCACACGAGGTATTCAGTGCGGAGAATAGCGGAATAGATACGCTCCACAACATTCTTCAAATGAGCCAAAGTGCGATCCTCCTTGGTGATTACCGCTTCCCAGTCCCACTGATCCACATAAAGAGAGTGCAGATTGTCAAGTTCCTCGTCGGCACGAATAGCATTCATATCAGTATAAATGCCGTAATCAGGCTGAATGTCGTATTCAGCCAAGGTAAGTCTTTTCCACTTGGCGAGAGAATGCACCACTTCTGCTTCCTTATCTCCCAAATCCTTGATAGGGAAAGAAACAGGACGCTCCACGCCGTTAAGGTCGTCGTTGATACCCAGACCTTTGAGCACGAACAGCGGTGCGGTAACACGTCGCAGGCGCAGTTCTGTAGAAAGGTTTGCCTGGAAGAACTCTTTAATAAGTTTGATACCCTGCTCTGTCTGTTTCATGTCGAGCAGAGCCTTGTAATCTAAAGGTTTAATCAGTTTACTCATGTTTTCTAATAAAATCTTTGTGTGTTGTGTTGCGTTATTGCAGGCACAAAGATACGACTAATTATCGAAACACAAACAAAAAGTTATCTTATTTTACTAATTTAACGAAGAAATGCAAGCAAAATAGCTTTGTTTTCTTTCAATATGACATTTAACAGCTTTTCCTCTTACATTTATCATCGCGTTATTTGATTTTCCAAATAAATTAGCTATTACTACATATTCTTTTCCATCGGTATCGGGCACTACCACTCCATACCATCCCTCCGGCAAATCGTCTACCACCTCTACTCTTTCAGCAAGGCTCTTTGTCCGCTCTGCCGTTACGTTGCAATACCATATAGTAGCGCGAAGATGACTCGGCTTACTATATACCACGCACGCCGTATCAGCTACCGACGCATAAAGTTTGGCGGTAAGAATTGAATTATTGTCGTCCTTATATCCGAAGCACATTCTGTTTTTCTCGTTGGTGCACACCACGCCCATTTCATTATCCACATTTGCCCAATGGCTGTCGAAACAGGTAGGCTCGGAAGCATCGCTGCTGAAATGTTCTATCTTCCCTACCTCATCGCCATAATATATTGTGCGCACAGCGTTAAAGAAAGAGTCCACAGAGATAGCGGAAAGCCCAGTCTGCTCCTGCGAAACTGTAACAGGCTCATCGCTTTCCAAACCGTCGATTACCACAAAGGCATTGCATGGCGAGGCATAAATGGAGAACGCACGCTTGAAATCCTTCATCACGTCGATAGAGAGCTGTCCGTTTACGCTCCAGTCGTTTTCGCCCTTCACGAAATTCAGCATACCTTTGCGCACCACTGGTCGCTTGTCGTAATAGCCTAAGAGATTGCCCGTGCCCTTACTCTTATAAGGCACCATTATCTTATTTTTGTCGGGCGAGCAAGGCACTACTATTCCGGTATAGTTTTTCAGTCCGTCGCTGGCAGAGAAGCAAGCGAAGCGCTCCTTGCTCATGCTTCTTATCAACTTCTGAGAATCGAAAAGCACCGTTTTGGCATGGCGCTTCTGAAAATCATTCCATGCAGTAGGCTTCATCTTTCCTATTGGGAAGAACTTATGCAGCAAGTAAGCCATCATCACTCTATGAGCCGTTACGCCCATTCTTCGAGGGCCAATATCGGAACGCTGCATCCACGCACCATCGGCAGTCGTTGTCTGGCGAGCCTCCATATATTTCAGCGCCATGTTTTCAAGCATCAGCGCGTCGGCATCACCTTTCAGCGTAGACATCGCTGTGTAAGAAGGCAACTGATCATAAAGGAACAAGCTCCAGTCGTTGCCATTTGGCATTGCCAGCTCGCCGTCGGCAAGAGCTAATTGTTTCAACACATTATTGAATACAGGCGTGAAATTCCACAGCAGATTATCACAAGGAGCAAACTTCATCTTTCTGCCCTGCATCATTTTCAGCGCAAGATAACTCTCGGCAAGCTCCTGAATAGGAGCATTCTGATAAGAAGTGTGGAAATAATTATGATTCTGCAAAGTGTAATCATCATAAAGGTTTGCCCCCTTATACCATTCTTTAGCCATCTTTCCGCCCACCATTGTTTCGTCAGCAGCGTCGGCAGCCACAGAATAGCAGTTGCTTGCGAATAGCTTCATCTTCTCATACCATGCCTTTGCGTTCACGGCATCGGGATACATTGCGCAAGCCACGCTCAGCACATTCGTTTCCCATCCATTTTCCTCAGCCTTGGTATCGCCCTTATAGCCTGTCGGCACTTCACGACGCATATCGTAATCAGCCTCAGCAGCTATCATTTTCTCTATATATGATTTGTCTTCCGCTGTAAGATTATCATTCAGGAAATAAGCTGCATAAGCCAAGCTCATTGTCCAAAGCGAGCTTTCCCAAACATATCTTTTATCCTTGCTGCCCCAGTATTTCTTATCCGTAGCTGTCTTCAGCCTGTTGGCAATATGCGTGGCATATCCATAACGCAAGGCAGAGAGAGCCATGCTTCTAAGCTCAGCCAAAGGCACAGCCGAAGACACGCGCAATCCGTTCTTTGCGTTAGCCTTTTCATGACACAAAAAGGCACATATCATAGCCATGTCGGCATTGGTGCGCACTCCGTCCTCATTACTCATTCCGGCAGAAATGGCTTTAAAATATCCTCCATCCTTATTATATATGCTCTTCATGTAAGGAGTAAACTTGCCGAGCATATCAAGACAAGTCTGCATCATGGCTTTCTCACCCTTATATTCAGTGGTGATTTTGCCCTCCGTCGGCGACTGAGCCGACAAAGCCAAGCCACACATCAAAAGATAAATAGACAGTAATAGTTTTTTCATACGTTATGATATTTTCTTCATACACCATTATATTTTTTCAGTTCTCTGAACGAGTTTTCCTCTCCCACGAGCCATATTATGTCGCTCTGCTTAAACTTGCGCTGTGGGCGCACGGGCGACAAATCCTTTTTGCCTTCCTCAAGTCCCACCACCATGCAGTCGTATTTATCACGGATTCCGCTCTCGTCGAGAGTCTTCCCCACCAACGGACTATCTTGCGCTACCTGCAACTGATAAAGCTGCATTTCATGGCGTTCTATCTCTGTATCGTCGCCATACACGTCTTTTTCCAAAGCTCCGTCGAACACGGTGAGCTGCTCATCGCTGCCGATGGCTTCTATCTTGTCGAGTGGAAAAATCACTGTTTCACCATTCGGAATGTTCATGCGTCTGTTGCCCCTGAGCACGCTGCTGATATGCACACCGAAGCGTTTACCCAAATTCAGCTCGCGCAGAGTTTTGCCTGCCCACACGCTGTTTTCAGGCACTTGGAATGTAGCGATATGCACATTTCTGTCGAGCAGATTGGCAGCATATTTAGGCTTGCTCTTTCCCAATGCCACCGCCTGAATATCCTTAGAGCGAAGGTTGTCCTTGAATATGCGTTCCATCCTTATGCTGCGAGCCTTTAGCGTGCGGCTGAGCACCATCATTATCACCACCACCACGGCAAGCGTGATGATAAGCGCGTTTTTGATGCGTGAGAGATAGTTGCAGATATAAAACAGGAATGCTATCGCGATGAGAAATCTCACAAAGGTCATAAACATGATAGGGGCGCGATTGCGCTTGCTGCGCCAAAGCTTGTGAACATCTCTTCCCCTCGCCTTCTTCATCACCAATGAGCGGAGGAATGGCGAGATAAACCCAACGGTGAGCACTCCGCAGATGCCATTCGCCCACCAATGCAAATCCTGCCCCATGACGGTGCGGATGAAAGGCAGAAAGAACGTAAACATAAGGAATATCACCGCTATGGAAAGAATGGAATAAACGGCTACGCTCATGCAGACAGAGCGCAACAGATGACTCCATGTGTTATCCTCATCAGAATGCGCTATCGCTCCACCCGAAGAAATGTTGTCGAGCCATTTCATCGTAGGCGCTGGCAGACGTCGGCTAAGCACGCTATATGTAGGCGTGGCAAGGCGTATCATATAAGGAGTGAGGAATGTAGTTATCACCGAAACGGCAACAACCACTGGATACAAAAACTCGCTTATCACGCCCAACGACAATCCCATGGAAGCGATGATAAATGAAAACTCACCTATCTGAGCCATGGAGAAACCGCAGCGCATAGCACTCGCGAGAGGCTGACCGCTGAGCATATATCCAAACGTGCCACACACTGCCTGACCTATCAGAATAGTAAGCACGAGCACGAATATAGGCGATGAATACTCTGCCAGGATTTTAGGGTCTACGAGCATTCCCACCGACACGAAGAATATTGCCCCGAATAGGTTTTTCACAGGCTCTACGAGCTTTATTATCTTTTCAGCCTCTATCGTTTCTGCCAAAATGCTTCCCATTACGAAAGCTCCGAACGCCGAGCTGAACCCCACGCTTGTAGACACCACAGCCATGAAGCAGCACAAGCCGAGAGCCACGATAAGCAAAGTCTCATCGTTTATCAGCTTGCGGCACGAGCGCAAGAAAAGCGGAATAAGGAATAATCCCACCACAAACCACAGCACGAGGAAGAACATGATGCGAAGCACAGAGCCAAGCAACTGCTCACTGTCGGCTGAGCCACGCGCAAACGATGAAAGCATCACCATAAGCACGATGGCCAGAATGTCTTCCAGAATGAGCACGCTCATCACGAGTCCGGCAAACTGCTGAGAGCGCAGTCCCATATCGTTAAACGCCTTATATATAATGGTAGTGGAACTCATGGCGAGCATACCGCCAAGGAATATGCTGTCCATTTTGCTCCACCCGAAGCCATGCCCCACGAAGATACCGAGCGACATCATGAAAAAGATGATGGTGAAGGCAGCGATGAAAGGCGCCGCGCCCATCTTTATTATCTTTTTGAAAGAGAAATCAAGACCAAGCGAAAACAAGAGGAACATAACTCCGATGTCTGCCCATGTCTGCACGTCAGCCTGATCCACCACCGAGGGAGCATAGGTCATGTGAGGCCCTACGAGAAAGCCTGCCACCAGGTAGCCCAGCACAAGAGGTTGATTAAGACGTTTAAAAATCAGCGTCACGACGCCTGCTACTACAAGCATCAGTGCCAAATCGCTTATAAGTGGCGGCAATGAACCCATATAAAGACTTTTAGGTGAATTATTTAAAAAGCATTAAGGGCGCACACTCGGAGCACCCTTAATTATATAATTACAGTTATATTTTAGTCGTTGAAATGCGCAGTTATCTCGCATATCTTTGTTATCACGTTTACGGCTTTCTCCATCACCTGTATAGAGACAAACTCATAAGGTCCATGGAAGTTTACGCCTCCGGCGAAGATGTTTGGGCAAGGCAGCCCCTTGAACGATAGCTGCGCGCCATCAGTGCCACCGCGGATAGGTTCTACCTTAGGAGCTACACCGCTCTCAGCCATCGCCTTGAGCACGATGTCGATTACGTGCATGTTAGGATCTATCTTTTCCTTCATGTTATAGTATTGATCCTTCATCTCGCAACGTGCCGTGCCCTCGCCATATTTATCGTTGAGCGCTTTTACGCATTCCTCAATGAAATCCTTGCGAGCCTCAAACTTTGCCTTGTCGTGATCGCGGATGATATAGCTCAGCTTTGCTTCCTCGCAACGGCTCTCTATGCCAAGCAGATGATAGAAACCCTGATAGCCCTCCGTAGTTTCAGGAATATCCGTTTCCGGTATCATGTTGTTAAACTCACACGCCAGTCGGCTTGCGTTTATCATCTTGCCCTTCGCGTAGCCTGTGTGTACGCTCATGCCCTTGATGAATATCTTCGCGCCTGCTGCGTTGAAATTTTCATATTCCAGGTCGCCGATGTCGCCGCCGTCCATTGTGTAAGCCCACTGGCAGCCGAATTTCTCCACATCAAAATGATGCGCGCCCATGCCTATCTCCTCGTCGGGATTGAAGCCTACGCGAATATCGCCATGCTCAATCTCGCTGTGGTCGCGAAGATAACACATAGCCTCAACAATCTCGGCAATGCCAGCCTTATCGTCAGCGCCGAGCAGTGTAGTGCCGTCGGTCACGATAAGGTCTTCCCCCTTATGCTCAAGCAGCTCAGGGAATTTTGAAGGTGAAGACACGATGCCTTCAGAAAGCACGATGTCGCCGCCGTCATAGTTTTCCACAATACGTGGTTTTATGTCGGCACCCGAACAGTCCATGCTTGTATCGTAGTGGGAAATAAATCCTATGGTAGGAATATTCTTCTTTGAGTTAGATTTCAATGTAGCATAGATATAGCCTTTGTCGTCCATCTCCACGTCCGACAATCCCTCTCTTTCAAGCTCTTCCTTTAAATATTTGGCGAAGACAAGCTGCTTGGAGGTGCTGGGCACCGTTTCGGAGTCTTCAGCCGACTGTGTATCAAACTTTGTGTAGTTTAGAAATCGTTCTGTTAAATTCATATAATTGTTTATGATGAGTTATATCTCTTTAATTTTCTGATAGCGCGCATGATTTGCGCCCATCTTTTGGCAAAGTTAAGAAATATGTGGCACAACGCCAAAACAAATAAACAAAAAAAGAGTGGGCACCACCCCACTCTCTACCTAAAGTTTATTGAGAATTTCAAAAATCCCTTTCGGGAAATCTGATTTATTTTTATTTCTTTTTCAAATTCGCGATATTCAGCTAATTTCGCTAAATCACTCCGTAATGTTTCAAAGCGTTGGCAATGCCGTCTTCGTCTACCGAAGTTGTTATATAGTCGGCCACAAACTTCACATCGTCGCCTGCGTTGCCCATTGCCACGCCCACTCCAGCAGCTTTTATTATGCTTATGTCGTTGCCGCCGTCGCCGAATGCCATGCAATTAGAGAGGAGCAAATCCTCGTGGGCAGCTATCGCCTGAAGGCCCTTGCCCTTATCTGCATAAGTAGAAGTGATGTCGGTGAAGTCCTGATGCCATCTGCCGCTTATGCAGCCAGCAAGTCTCGACATTACAATCTGCTGCTCCTCAGCGCCGAGGAATGCCGTTGCCTGCAATATAGGCTCGGCAAGCACCTCTTCAAGCGAGTCGCCCATAGCGTCGCTGTGCACCTTCAGATTCTCCACGAATATCTCATTAACAAGAGGATTGGTATTCACAACAGTTATTTTTCGCTGTCCTACGAGTATCACCGGAAATTTGCAGTTGTCGCTCAACTCAAGCAATGTCTCCACATCATTTTTCGGAATAGCGTTGATGCAGACGATGCTATTGCCTACGAAGCAATATCCGCCGTTGGTTGTGATATATCCATCTACAAGATGTTTTATCTGATCAATGTTTGTGATAAAAGGGATTGGTCGTCCCGTTGATATATATATCCTTATTCCGTTTTCCTTTGCCTTTTCCAGCGCTCTGACTGTTGATTCGGGGATTTCGTGGCTTTTAAAACTCACCAGAGTTCCGTCGATATCGAAAAATAATGCTTTGATCATTATGTTGTTATTCTGAATTCGCGGGTGCAAAGGTACTAAAAAATATGTCACCGCCAAACATCATGAGCATAATAATAGCTAAATCATGCAGTAAACAGCGTTGAGAATTAGCTACATATAGCATTTCTGCGTGGAAATCGCTATATTATAAATAATAGTTGAGCTTTAAATAAGATAAACAAAAATGAGGTACGTCTACATTAAAGTACCCCATTTTCAGAATGTCTATTTATGACATTGTTTTAGTCGTTAGGAATAGGCAACCTTTTATCTGGTATATATGGTTTACCATCCTTATTTCTTGCAAACCCATTCTTATCATCACTTTCTTTTGATGCTTTATCTATCCATAAATAGTCGTCAATAAGATAATTAGAATCAGATTTTATAATCTTTATCTTAATAGTTCCATGATATCCGTATTCCTCCAATTCAACAATATACCAGTCATAGCTTGTTGGCTCTATATGGTTTATTTGTCTTGGTTCTAGTTTTTCGTTATTTTGAAGTGCCAGATTCTTCGTCAGCGAGAAATTTTCTATCGTGTAATGATTAGGGCTGGAAATATTAGCGTTAGAAATATTGAGTCTTTGAAGTAGTTTAGAGGTACAGCACATCCTTCCTACATTTTCGTCAAATTTCTCGTTACCCCAAACAAATGAGTCATAGAAAGCCGATATAGTCTTCTGTGGACTGCCTTGGAATTTTTTATTAAGCAATGGATTTATCTTATTTTCACTGCTTATTTTTTTATAAACAAAAGTGTCTCCCAATGGATATATCATTGTTATTGTGCTATCAGTTACAGCAATTATTTCATGGTAATTTACGTTTCTTTTAAGTACGCCTTCCTCTTCCCATCTGGAAAGTGTAATAATATATTTTCCAGATGACGTTTTCCCAACTTTGTCATCGTCAAATTTAGTTGGTTTATCATTAGAAAGATAGTACATTTGTGTGGTTGTAGCACTTCTTTCTATTATTTCGCCATTACTATTTGTTCTTTTAAAGTGACTGCGATTGTATGTTCTTGTTTTATCAAAAGTTACAGTCTTATCTTGACCATATTGCTTGAAATTAGGAACCACAATATCCCATTTGTATTTCATAAGCGTATCAGCAGAAATACTCTGTGCCTTGCACGACATAGATAAAATCGCACAAATTAATAATAATAAATATTTTCTCATTTCTTTTTATTTTTTAGAGGTTCGCTATAACCTTTTACGGCATATAGATTACATGTTTTATTATCGCTCCAATACATGTCCTTACCAGTGTATGCGATAGGTATCATGTGGCTTATAACAGCTATGTAAAAAGATGTATAATGACCATATTAAGCATAATATTGTAAGTGTGGATAAGCGTATATTGGATGATTTGAGTGTTTTTATTAGGATTGAAATAAAGAAAATCGTAATACAAATAGATGGTAATAATGATTTTGATAATGACGAGTATATGAACATCTTAGTATCAATGGTCATAAAAAAACATAGAAAAACAAATAACAATCGAAAGAAAATCTTTTGAAATTTGCTTTCATTCACATTTACTTTACATGATATATTTGTAGCACAATATGTGCTATATCGTTTACTAGATTCTCTCGTAATCTTAATCATTTAATGGTCTTTTTATAAGTTCATGGTAAAACCATGCAAATGTAAGTAAATCTAAACAAATCAAACCTCTCTATAAGCTAAATATTGTTAACAGGAATAAGTTCTTGTGATTTTTATCATCGTGGAGACTAAAATAGGTTCAAAATACGAGAACTATTTGCAATATTGTAATTACAATAGAAATTTTGACCTATAGCGATTTCTGCGTGGAAATATCAATATTATTTTTGTGACTTTTTCCAGTGGAAATTACTATGACAAGTTTGGGATAATGATATTTCCGCAAGGAAATTGCTATGGTCTGTTTTGGATATCGATATTTCTGCGAGGAAATCGCTATGTCCAGTTTTGGATATCGATATTTCTGCGAGGAAATCGTTATGGTCAGTTTTGGATATTTAACTTTTCCACGAGGAAATTGCTATGTCCAGTTTTGGATATCGATATTTCTGCGAGGAAATCGTTATGGTCTGTTTTGGATATCGACTTTTCCGCAAGGAAATTGCCATGTCATGTTTGAGATATTGATATTTCCGCAAGGAAATCACTATGTCCAATTTGAGATATTGATATTTCCGCGAGGAAATCACAATGTCAAGTTTGGGATATCGATATTTCCGCAAGGAAATTGCCATGTCAAGTTTTGGATATCGACTTTTCCGCGAGGAAATTGCTATGTCATGTTTGAGATATTGATATTTCCGCAAGGAAATCACTATGTCCAATTTGAGATATTGATATTTCCGCGAGGAAATCACTATGTCCAATTTGAGATATCGACTTTTCTGCGAGGAAATCGTAATGTCAAGTTTGGGATATTGATATTTCCGCGAGGAAATCACTATGTCAAGTTTGGGATATCGACTTTTCCGCGAGGAAATTGTAACAAAATAAAATTCCCATAGCTATTTCCATGAAGAAATACTATACATCTTAAAATGTGAACACCAAATTGCGCTCACGGCAGATCAATGATGAAATGCGCATAAGCAAAACAAAAAAGGAGGATACATCAAGATGATGACGTATCCCCCCTACTCACATATATATATTATGTTATGATTACATAATCCAAATAAGATAGTTCTCGTAGCCGAGCTTCTCAATATACTGGCGGTGCTGACGATTCCAGTCGATATGCTCCTTCTCGCCTACAATCCATTTCTGGATAAGCTGCTGAGTAACATAATCGTCGGCAAAGGCTGTCGCCATCTCCGACATAGCCTTGATGGTGTTCTCGTCGGTGCCATATTTCAGGTCAAGCTCAAGCTGCTCCTTAGGGTCGTCGCTCAGGGCATATTCCTGAGTCTTCTGCACCTCAAAGAGGTCGGCAGGCTTGCAACCTAACTCTACCAGACGCTGAGTAACCTCCATAGCCTCTTTCCACTCTTCGTCGCTCTCCTCCTGGAATTTCTCGGCGAGCTTAGTGTAACCATTGTAACGATTGTAAGCTGCAAACGCTGCGTGCTGCTTAGAGTTACCATACCATGCTGCTGCCAATTCGGCAAACTGCTTCAATGCTTCTTCTTTTGTCATGATTGTAAAATTTAAATTGTAAATAAAACTATTGTTTGGGTTGTTGCATCTTGCTGATTACTTCATCAAGCAGGGGAACCATCTTCTCGAATGTAGCCGAGGGCAGACCCGCCGCTTTCAGCATATCGGTCATGCAACCGGGAATTGTAGATGCCTCCTCTTCCAACGCTTTGCCATGCTCGGTGAGCGAAACAATGGTCTGGCGTGCGTCCTCCTTACCCTTGGTGCGTGCCACGATTTTCATCTGCTCCATACGCTTGATGAGGGGTGTCACCGTGTTAGTTTCAAGCAGAAGTCTATGGGCGATGTCGTTCACTGGCTGGCAGTCTTTCTCCCACAACACCATTAGCACGAGATACTGCGTGTAGGTGATGCCGAGCTTAGAAAGCCATGGCTGATAGCTCTGCGTGATCAGTCGCGACACCGTGTAAAGACGGAAGCACACCTGATTCTCCAACTTTAATTGCTTATATGCCATAATCTTATTACATTAACGCTTTATCCAAGCATTGCCTCTATATCAGCCTCCATATTGGCAGGCTCGGTAGTAGGGGCATAACGCTTTATCTGACTTCCATCCTTAGAGATAAGAAACTTGGTGAAGTTCCACTTGATGTCGCTATCCTTCTCCACCGACTTGCTTATGGTCTTGAAAAGCAGCTTGGAAGCCTTAGCCTTCAGTCCGCGATACTCCTCATTAGGAGCTTGGGCTTTAAGATAAGTGAACACAGGATTTTCATCAGCTCCGTTTACATCTCCTTTCTTCATTATCTGGAATGTTACGCCATAATTGAGCTGGCAGAACTCATGAATCTCGCCATCGCTGCCGGGGTCTTGGCTCATAAACTGATTGCAAGGGAAGCCGATGACTACAAGTCCGCGTTCCTTATATTTTTGGTTCAGCTCCTCCAATCCGGCGAACTGTGGAGTGAATCCGCATTTGCTTGCCGTGTTCACGATAAGCAGCACTTTACCCTTAAACTGTGAGAAATCCAACTCCTTACCTTTGCTCGTGAGAGCCTTGAAATCATAAATACTTTCCATTTTTACCTTATATTATTTAATTTATGTATTCGTTTATGTCGTTTGCGATGCAAATATATGAAGAATAAATAATATCGCAAGCGACTCAATTAGTTATTTAACTTACGTTATGATATATCGTGCACGATTTAATAAATAAAAACAACTTTCTATAGCCCCATTATGCCATTAAAACAGCCTGCAAGAAATGCAGAAAATGGGGAATATAAAACGCGAAATTCTTTGTTTATTACAAAATAAAGTATTACTTTTGCATTCGATCATCAGGCACGAGGCCTGATATACATTATTAATATATACATATAATAAGGAAGATTGGCAGAGTGACCGAATGCGCTGGACTCGAAATCCGGTATACCCCTTTCGGGGTATCGGGGGTTTGAATCCCTCATCTTCCGCAAAAAGGAAAAGGCTTCCACACCATTTCGTGGAAGCCTTTTTAATTTATATCGCTAAACGCTTAATTTCTACTCTGTAATCACCCAAGCTTATCTATCATTTCGCTGAACAGATAGTTGCGACGCAGCAAGCGGGCATTACCTATAAGGAAAAGGTGCTCACGCGCGCGCGTCATCGCCACATTCAGCTTGCGGTCGATAATCTTGCCGTCCTCAATGAATGTGTTGTTGGTGAGGAATTCCAGCTGATAGTATTTCTGCACGGTGAAGCCATATACGATGTAATCACGCTGGCTGCCCTGGTAACGCTCCACGGTATCAATAGTGATGTCGCGCAACTCTGAAATGCCATAACGCGCGTCGATAGTGTTGCGTATGGTGGCTATCTGATTGCGATAAGGCACGATAACGCCAATAGTCTTCACAGGATCGAAATTCTCTGCCCCTACTTTCTTATACACATCATACACTATCTGCGCTATAATGTCGGCTTCGGGCTGGTTTACCTTGTCGGAAACATATTCTTCATCGCTCGGCAAAGCCACATCTATGAACGATACACGGCGTGAATAAATCATTTTCTCCAACTCGTCAAGCCCATCTGTATTAACATCAGGAAGCGGCGAAAGCTGATGCGCCAATGGCACTACATCGAGTTTTCTACCATAAAACATCTGGTTAGGGAATTCGGCAATATCGTGGTGCATACGTCCCTGACGAGTAAGCATATACACCACCTCTGCATCATCACGATAGCGTGATAGCAGACGCTCGAAGAGAGACAATCGACAGTCGATAAGCCCTATGCCCCTAAGCTGCGCATCGCTCACCGCCGACTCCGCTTCCGTCTGCTGCACCACAGCAGGGAGCTGCTTATGATCGCCAATGAACACAAATTTGCGTATAGCTGCGCCACTGTCGTTTGTAGCAGAAAGAAGACCCATAAGATGTGGCTCAAGAATCTGCGAAGCTTCATCAACGATGGCTAAATCAAATGTCTTACGCTCAAAGACAGGCATATTTGAAAGCATGGTAGTGGTGGTAGCTGCAAAAACGCGTGTGGAATCTATCAGATGGCGCACCTCATTGATATTGCCACATTCCGCCACCTTTGACTCAAGCAGATAAGGCACTGATTCCTCAGATGATGAAATACGGCGACCGATGCGGATGAAGTCAATGCCCTCCTCTATCAGCTTGCCGCACATCTCGTCTACAGCACGATTTGTATATGAAAGGAGCAAAATGGAAGTGTGCTCCTCGGTAAGCTGTTCTTTCAGCGTGTTGAGCATGCCGAATGAAGTCTTGCCTGTGCCAGGAGGCCCGATAATAAGAAACAAATCCTTAGCCTGCTTCACACGAAGCGCCATTTCATTAAACGAGCCATAATCACCATTAAGGCTTACAGAACTGTCCACCTCGGGGCGACGCTGCAAAAGAATCAAATCGCGACGCTCCTTAGGGGCAGAAAGAAATGAGTGCATGCCACGATAAAGAGTTGTGAACGACGACTCCATGAAATCATGCTCGATAGCCCATTTATAGCCATCAAAATAGCGGAACACTCGGCTGTCGCTCTGCACGGCGCGGAGCTGCAACGTGATGCTGTCGGTAGCTATGTCGGCAATAGAGCAACGAATAACCATAGTCTTGCAAGCATCGGGAACGGCACGATAAGAATAGAGCACCACGATGTCGCCCTTACGGAAATTAGACATATCGTTGCTGCGCTGCTCGCTAAACCGCAACACTACGGTCTTGACGCAACCCTCATGATTGGCTGAAGGCTCAGCGAGAGTCATATTGTGATAAATGTTGCCTGCCTGCAACTTCTCATCGAGAGTGTTGAGCCACATGGCAGCGAAGCCAGAGCCCTCCTTATTCTTATTACCTATCTTCGACAGGCGGTGCTCAGTGGCAAGAAACTTCTGGAAACGATAATAATAGGCTTTCTCAAGCGGTGAGGCATTGTGGAGAGGAGAAAGAATATCTTCAATCTGCGGCTTTTGATACATCTGCCACAGCTTGCCATTCACATGATTAATATTAAGGCTGTCTGCCGACACTTTATCAAGGAATGAGAACCCCTCCTTAGTGTACATGATGTCGCGCAAGGCGATAGCATTACGCAGACGCAACGCCCTGAAAACGAGTTCGGGAGAAGAGCCTACGCCACACAGAGCCTCTACATATCGTGAATAAAGCAGAAACGTGTCAAGACTATGCTGATTGCGCTTATACTGGTCGTGGAAATTATAACGGATAATCAATCCGTAAAGCAGCAGCTGCACATAATGTTTCGTCTGCGGCATGGGGGCTTCACCGGCACGCTGCGGTTCGGGCCACGCACACTTGCCCGACTTTTGCTCCACAAGAAATTTATAGTCGAGCTGCAACAAGTCCATACGTCCCTGCAAACCAAGCATCTGACAATAGAATGACGGCTCAAGCACAACGTCGTCGCGCTTAAACGCTCCATTACCTTTTTGCTGCAACTCGGCAAAGGCACGATGAATGTTTTTCTTCTGAGCCAACGCCATGCTATGAAATTCTGCGCTGTCGTGAGGAGTGCCAAGCAGATTGAGCATGGAAATAGCATTGGAATTAAAGAATTTCTGCACGCTGTCGCGATAAGCCTGTTTTGTGGAGTCGAGACTTATCTCTTCATCAAGGAGCTGACCGGCAAGATTACCAAGCAGAATGGGAATGGAACTTGCCGACGGCTTCAGCTGATTGAGCAGATACACCATTGGGCTTTCTCCATATTCCTCAAAGCACGCCGCGATAGACGATATGTCTACAAGATAGTCAGGCTCAAAGATTATGAGTTCGGGGAAAAGCACTCCTTCCTCCTGTCGCGGACGAATGAGATTGAGCTGCGCGCCATCATAGAAATAAGAGCGCAGATAAGTCCAGTCGTATGGATAAAGCTTGTTTTTATAGTTATAGCAAACCTTAGTTTCAGCAGCATCGGGATTATCAATATGCCCATACACAAAATCATCGTCCCAACGGCTCACGATAAGACGCATACAGTCGCTGATAGGCATTTCCACTGCCTCAACGGCACGGGGCTGAGGATAGAGCTTACGTAAATCGTCAGGAACATCCTTGCCCGAAACCAACGAGAAGAATGAGCACAACGCCTTGAAATCGTATGCGTAGTTATCACTCAGCTGCTCTTTTGTGGCATCGCCGTTGCCCCATGCCCTCATTCTCACTCGCGCGCCATTTACCTCGCGCTGCAACAGCTGCCTTGCGCCACTTTTCTTCAAAAGGAAATCGGTTTTGGCGAAAGCACCGGCGAAATTTATCGTCTCAAACTTAGTGTTAAGGTCGATAAACTTATGATAAGTGAAGCTCATGCTGCGATAAACCGCCTCATAATCAGGCGCTTTGCGCATGGCTATCAACAGCTCGTTATAAAAATCATCGATTGTTTCAGGCGTGTATGCGTCCATCATATCACTATAAATAATTCTCTATCACTTCATCGCAATAAGGGGCGATGGCATCGGCAGAATTGGTTGTGGCAAGCCCCACAACATACATATCGGCAGCACGACCGCTGCGCAAACCATTAAAGCTATCCTCGAAAACCACGCAGTCGCCAATCTGCATACCCAAACGCTTGGCTGCACGAAGATAGCAGTCGGGCGAAGGCTTGCTCTCGCTGAAATCCTCGCTTGTGAGAATAGCATCGAAAAGACCTGTAAACTCTGGGCGACGATCGTAAACCACCTGCATTTTCACTTTGTTGCTGCTCGTTACTACGGCAGTCTTTATGCCACGCTTTCTCAAATCATTTACGAAATTAAGAAAGCCGTCAATATAATCAAACTGCATATTAAGCTCGAAATCATCAAGCTCTGCGGTTATCTGCTTCTGAACGTCGGGCTGACCGGCAAAATATTTATCATATATCTGAACAAGAGTAGAGCCTTTTATCTGCTCCGCCAGATTAGGACGTTCGGGAAAATAACGCCTCATTATTCCGCCCCAAAAGACAGAATACTGTGGCTCGGTGTTGAACACCACGCCATCCAAATCAAACAAAGCCGCCTTGAAATCTTTCTTCTTCATTTATCCTATCGTAATTTTATCTATTCGCAGACGTAACACTCCGGCTGGCACTTTTATCTCTGCCACATCGCCCACTTTCTTTTTCAGCAATCCCTTGGCGATAGGAGTTTTTATAGAAATCTTGTTCTGCTTGAAGTCGGCTTCGCTCTGGCTTACAATGGTGTAAGTCATCTTGCGGTCGTGAGTCAAATCGGTGAGTTCCACCTTTGAGAGGAGCTGCACGGCATCGGTGTTGAGCTGTGAAGCCTCAATAATGCGCGCGTTGGCAAGCTGTAGTTTCAGGCGGTCTATTTTGCCCTCCAGCTTTCCTTGCTCACGCTTGGCAGCGTGATACTCAAAATTCTCACTCAGATCGCCCTTATCTCTCGCCTCTGAAATAGCGTCGGCAATGCGCGGACGCTCTACGCTGAGAAGATGATGAAGCTCTTCCACCATCTTGTCATATCCTTCCTGTGATATATATTCCATGATTATGTTTTGTTTTCGTACTATTATTTTCGGTATGCAAAAATACGAAAACTTTCACGATAAAGCAAAACCGCAATTACATAAATGGAAAGCCTCAATGGGCGAAAAGAGGAAAAGAATCACACATAAGAGTGCATTCCAATAAGGAAATAATTGCAGCCGAAATAGGTCATTAGAATAGTGAGAAACGACAATGCTACATACAGATTGAAAAACTTCTCGTTGCCCATCTTCCTCACCGAAACCACATGAAGCGCCGGCGCATAGACCATGAGAGTGATTAAGGCCCACACTTCCTTTGCGTCCCAGCTCCAATAAGTGCCCCACGAAACATTCGCCCATATAGCTCCGATGAATATGCCGAAGCACAAAGCTGCTATTGAAGGGGCAAGGCACAGACGACTGAAACGAGCGAAACCTTGCCTGCCACTTACAAGAGCCGCCACGCTGCTTACACAGGCTAACAACAAAAGGGAATAAGCCATCATGATTATGCCCACATGAACACAAAACAATGGAGAATTGAGCACAGGAATGATATATCCGTCGGAATCGGTCTGCAAAGCATGAGATATGTCAAAATAAAGGCAAAGCATGGCAGTAAGCAGTCCTGCCACGACATTGAAGCGAAGCGCGGTGCCACGATTTGCGTAAAGCATTATAAGCAATGAAGCGAAGAGCATGATATATCCACAATAGGTGACAGGAATACCATAAGGGTCGTAATTGAGAGCAAGCACGCTGCCACGGTCGCCTTCGTCGATATCGCTCTGATAGAATCTCACGCCATCATATTCATAAATGTTGTTCATCGAAACCTTGCCGTTAGTTTCATAATTCACCATAAATTCCGTTTCCCAGTCTTTGGGAATGTCGGTATCAGGATAATATATGGTGCGGCAGTTTACGAGCGTGAGCTTGAAAGGCAATGTTTTCTCCACCACTTTGCCCTCGGCATTCTTCATAAAGAAAGTTTCAGAAGTAGTGTTCATGCTGAGGTGCACCATTCCCTGCCACGACGTGACATGAGTAATGAATGCACCAAGCAAGATGATAACGAATGAAAGATGAAGCAATATCAGCAGCGCGTTTTTCACACGACGCTTAATCATAAAAGCCACAGAAAGCACAGCCAGTGCCGCCCAAAGCAATATGAACCACCACGAGCCATAAACATTGGCCTGCACGAAATCCGTGCCTTCATATTTCTCAATAACCGTTGCCGCTGCCATACATATTATTATAATAATGTAGAGCGCTGCTAATATTTTCCTCATCTCCTGTTTTGATTAAAAAAATTAATACTAAATGCTGTAACTTATAAAAAGTGAAAATACGAGAAACAATAATTTTATATTCTCATTAATATATATACGCGTTTCGCTATATAGAGCGCAAGAACTTCACGACGGCATCCCTGTCTTTCTTGCTCAGATTATAAAACTGAGAAGCAGAGAAATAGGCATCGCTGTTTTTGCTGTAGGCATGCCACATGATAGCCTCAACCTCATTTCTCGCGCGACAATCGTGCAGTCTGTCTTCAGCGCCGGTGTTTGTAAGGCTCAATCCACGTCCCCACAAAGGAGTGGTGCGACACCATGAGCCATGAATATCATTCACCATAAACAATCGGTGCTGAATGAAGTCGGAATAAGGATAAATGGTCTGGTGAGGATATTTTGGCAACGGACGCCCTTTTATGTTATCCGACACCCAATAGTCGTCGTCGCCCGTAGTCCATTTAGGACGATGGCACGCCGTACACCTCATCTGGGCAAACAACTCCTTGCCACGCTGCACATCCTTGTCGTTGAGATTACGCGCGCGAGGAATGGCCAAACCACGATGCCACACCATGAAGGCGTAGAAATTGTTGTCGCTCATTTCCTGCTCAAAATTGTGCCATTTATTATTCATCTGGTCAGTATTTGGCGAAAGCAGATTCTTCACTGCATCGGCAATGCCTGTTTCCGTGCCGTCGGCATAATAAGGCGAAGAGGGATTGCTCTTTATGGAAGAGATAACGCTGCTGTTCTCAGCCATAGCGTCTGCCCACGCTAGAGTGCTGTAGAGGAAATGACGATCAGAGCGGCTCACATTTGTGATATTCCATACGGCATTAGCTCCTGGGCCATCTTGTAAAGAAGCGCGAGTGAGGGCATAAGTATATCGCTTGAGCAACTTATCAATAGCCTTTCCGCTTGCTGAATGACCAGGCACGGAGAACTTATACCATGCTCCGTCTGCCATAGTCTTTGTCTCTGCGTTCCAGAAAGCAGGGTTGAGTTTAGCGTGAGCTGCCTCATTCTCATACTGTGCTATAATTGAATCTTGGGGAATAGCATCGATAAGGCCTGTGCCGATAACGCCTATTGTAGATTCCAGGCGCACAGCGATATTCGAAGGCTGCGGTTTGGTGTTGAAAGCTGTTGTAGGTATTGTTACCTCTGGATAAATCAACTCATATTTTTCACCATCGGGAAACTGCATAGGCAGCCCGCTCTGCATTGCCGTAACCGTTTTCCACTCTATCTTAATCTGCTCGTCGTCAATAGGAGGAAGGAAAGGAGCTGTAGCCATAGTCTGCGGCATACCTGTAACCTCAGATATGTAAGCGCCACAGTTGCTCTCTGTTCCGTCGGGGTTATCGCTGTTGTCTGCATTAGGATGATAGATAGCGAGCAGATAGCCATTGCTATATGTAGCCTTATAATTCATCTGACGCTTGCCATGTCCATATCCGGGATGACAATCCAGGCATGAAGAGCGCAGATAGGCAGGGCCAAGTCCCATAAAAGGAGCTGTGCCTATAGTGAAATTGCGCTCAAACATCGCTTCACCCAAATTAAACTGAGTGAGCAACCCCTGATTGTTCACTGCCTCTGTTTCATCTTCATAACAGCCTGAGCCTACATTGTTGGTAGTGCCGAGTTCACCGCCTGGATACCATTCAGAAGCATCAAAGTTGCCCACTCGCGTGCCGATATACTCAGCCTCCAGCTTGCTTGTTTCCACTGGCTCATTATCATCATGACAGGAGGCGAGGCAAGAAGCCAGACCTCCCATCATTATATATGCGAAAATTCTGTTGTTCATATATTGTTTTTATACAATAAGAAACTTCATTATTAACAACAGGGTAAACACAAAAGTCTACCGCTTATTTCTGATTGGCAAACCACTCACCTGCCTTAACCAAGTCATTGTCGAGAGCCTGCACAGCTTTCTGAGCAGTGCCTACAAGAGGATTGCTGATGTTATTCACGAAGCCGCCATTCAACTTCTGGCATTCTTTGATTGCAGCGATGGCAGCCTTCAAATCGTTATCAAGCTTAGCGGCCTGCTCTGCATCGTGATTTTGCATATAGCCCATCACAGAATTGGCGTGAGGAGCGGTAAGCTCATAACCTCCATAAAGAGAATACTGAATAGAAAGCAGATTATCCTCGAAATCTATAAACGAACGCTGGCTGTAAGGAGATTCTATGTAGTTAGCGTCCTGACCTGAATAAGGATTGCCAATCTTTGTGTTTGCCACCTCCTTAGCTATGTTTTCGCATCCGGCACTGCATATAGCGACCATTGTCTGCTGCCATGTCTTATAAGTGCTGCCAAGCTGAGTGGCTGAGAGCATATTGTCGCCATACGACATGCTGCTGTTGCTTGCCACGGTAGAAAGCTCAAGTTCCTCCACTCTGTCGATGTGAGCCTGTGGAGCTTTGTCGTTCCATGCCACTTCCATCTGCCAGCAACGATCACGCAAATCGCCTGCAACGGCTACGGCATAATAAAGTTCCTCCTTGCCCGTAACGGTGATATTCTTGAAAGCCTCATCGCTCTCGTTAGCCTTCAATGATTCCACAGTGCGGTTAGCGCCATTACGGAAAAGCACAAACTCCAAACCATGGAAGCCGAGAAGCTCCTGCCCCATCTTTCCTGCGGCATAAGCTATGTTGGCATCGTCGTCATCTGTGCTGAACTTAGCAAGCTGACTCTTATTTGAAAGTGCTGTTGCCAATCCGTCGAGGTCGAGAGGCCACGTATCAATATGAGGATCTATTCCGAAATCAGTGGCAGCGCCAAAAAGGAATGCCTCGCTGCACTCATATAGCTTACGAGCGTCCTTAAACTGCTCACACACTTTATCAATATCGCTCTGGCTCACGCTTGAAGGGTCTTTCACAAACTTATCACGCAAGGCCTGCACATCCTCAAAGAGCGTGCCTGTAGAAGCAGCAAGTTTGCCATAGATAGTATATACAGTGTTGTTTACATACTGCTCTGTCGCCTTACCCATAGCCAGCTCATTAGCCGTAAGGCGAGTTTCTGCTCCGTTGTTGTCATCACTATCGCTGCATGATGACAAGCCGAAAGTAACCATTGCCCCCAAAGCAAGGAACAAAGGAAGTTTCAAAAAATTCTTTTTCATTTTTTAGTTTTTTTATTATTGATTTTTTAGTTCTCTGTTATAGGATTCTTAAGATTCCTAAGAATCATAGGCAGCCTAAGAAGCTCTTACAAGAAGAATCCCTCATAAGCTATGCCGATAGAAACAGAAGGCTCATCGTTGTATTGGCTTTTAAGAAGTCGGCGTGAATATTCCGCCTTTACCGCAATCTGTGGCAAAGGGTAATAATTCAGTCCCACTGCCATGCGCCTTTTATCAGTGAAATCATATCGCTGCTGACCACTTTCAGGGATATAAGAATCATAGTATTCATATCGACCGAACACATACATTTTCTTATTTTCGGCACGCATCTTGCCTATCTGCGAGAATACGTCATAGCCAGCCTCTATTCCAACGGCGACAGCGTTTTTGCCAACAGGAGTTTTCTGATACGGAGCTTTATTTGATGTGCGGTTTTGCTTAATGTCGCTTATTGTCGCGGCATCGCCTACATATCCGTAATCGGCATTGCCACGCACTATCCAATTGAAGCGATTGAATGTAAAGTCAAATGAACCGATAGCCACTGTTCCCTTCACGCCATCATATCTCTTTTTCTCGCCTGTGAAGTTGCCATTCTTATCATAAAGGTCACCCTCCAAATCATGAGGATAGCTGTTGTGCATTGCCTTGCCATAATATCCGCTTAACCCCAAGCGCAATCCCTTCACGCTGTAATTGTCTATTCTCGCGGCAAATCCATATTTATTTGCCACCTTAAACTCAAACGAAGAGCCTGCTCCACTATTAACCCATCCGTCACGATTGAAATTCATAGCATCAAGCCCGGCAAGAAACTGCACTTCATAGCGAAAATCACCTTTGCGCCCCCAAAAGCTAATACCTGTATCATGCCATGTACTCGGCAGAATAGCGTTTTCTCCCTCCGGGCGATAGACTGTGAAGAAATTGAGCGGTTCGTGATGAGCATTGTTTAAGCCCACAGGTACTACGATATGACCTATTCTAATATTAGCCCAACGGCCAAACGATTTTTGCAGCCAAAACTGCTCAAGCTCCACTTCTCCACCTTTCTCTACTTCCTGTTCCCATTCGCCGGCTTCCTCAAACTCCTGCTCATTGGCACTTCCTGTGCCTGTATGCTCAAACTCTATTTCAGAGCCCATAGTCCAACCTTTACCGAAATCATAACCCATATAAATACATACATGGGGAATGTCAAAACGTCCATGGCTCGGATCGTGCTTGTATTGCTTAGCATTTGAATAACGGTAAATGTTGTCGCTATAGAAATTACGACTCATTGCCACCTCGCCATAACCGCCTATGCTGAATTTACGACCTCCGGCATGACTCATCACGCTGTCTGCCGTATTTACCTGAGCAAACGACGCTTCCACCGACGCAGCCAACGCCATAGTAAGCAGCGCTGTCTTAACTTTTGTTTTCATCTTATTATCTACACTATATTTTTATATAAATCCTTAAATATCAACCTTTGCGCCTTTCATGCCAAAAGGCGACTGCAAAAGTAAGGAGGTTAAAAAATCTTTGCAATACTCAAAAATTAGTAAATAAGCCATCCCCATTTTTAGGTATCGGCACGCATTGCGCAATGCTCCTTACTACACATAAATAAGTATCTGAAAGCCTTTTTATAAATAAATACATGGCGCGAGCTTTTTTATTCCTCATTTTTTTATACTTTTGCAGCATCATAATAAAACATTATGAATTTATAGAGAGCATGAAAAATCAAAAGATGTATGAGGCAGATGACAAGCTCATCTCCATTATCAGAGACAACTACAACATACTGCAAAGCCTGGGAAGTTTCGGCATAAATCTCGGCTTTGGAGATAAGACCGTAAATGAAGTATGCGAATCGCAGGGCGTAGATACACACACATTCCTCGCTGTCGTAAATTTCACGATAAACGGATATTTGGAAAGGGACGAAGAAAACAAGCTTTCTATCCCTACCCTTTTGCATTATCTAAAAGCGTCGCATGAATATTACATCGATTTTGAACTGCCTTTTATCCGCAAGGAACTGAAAGAAGCTCTCGATGAGAATGACAATCTGGCACGCCTGATACTGAAGCTATACGACAATTACGCTCACGCCGTAATAAATCACATGACATACGAAGGCAAGACTGTGTTCCCCTATGTGGACGAGCTGCTTAACGGCAATATCACAGGCAAATATGATATTGACACATTCTCAAAACATCACACGGCAATAGACCAAAAGCTGTCAGAGCTAAAAGACATCATCATAAAATACTTACCGAGCGACGGACTGCACAACAACCAGCTATCTGCCACACTCTACGACATTCACAACTGCGAGGAATGGCTCGCGCAACACGCGAAAGTGGAAGACGAGATTTTTATCCCGTCAATTAGAAAATTGGAAAACAGACTCCACAAGAGCGATGTTTCTGCCAACATTTCACGCATGATAGTGCCTGGCAGCCAGTCGGCCGAAGCTTTGAGCGACCGCGAGAAAGATGTTATAATATGCATTGTGGAGGGCATGACCAACAAACAGATTGCCGACCATCTGTTCATATCTATCAACACCGTGATTACCCATCGCCGAAACATCGCGAAGAAATTGCAGATACACAGTTCTGCGGGATTGACGATATATGCGATAGTGAATAATTTGGTTGATATTTCAAGCGTCAAGCTGTAAAAACTCCATGATTTATTTGCTTAATACAGATAAAGTTATTACTTTTGCAGCCCGTAACCTATGGTTACAGAAATACGTTTAAATTTAAACAATAAAAGAAAATGAAAAAAGGTATTCATCCAGAAAACTATCGCCCCGTCGTATTCAAGGATATGTCCAACGGCGATATGTTCCTTACAAAGTCTACTTGCAAGACAAACGATACAGTAGAATTTGAAGGCGAAACTTACCCAGTGGTAAAAGTCGAAATCTCAAGCACTTCTCACCCATTCTACACAGGTAAGAACAAGCTTGTTGATACAGCAGGTCGCGTTGATCGCTTCATGAACCGCTACGGCAAGTTGAAGAAGTAAAAACGAATTGATTATCTTTTTCTGAAAGATATTTATCGGTTTTACGAAAACTGAAAGGAAATGCGTTTATTCGTAGTTGCATATACGAATAAACGCATTTTTGTTTTTGCATGCCCGCAAAACTATTCCCCACTAAAAAATTGCACATCCGCAAACTATTCCTCACTCTTAATTTGCGTACCTCGCAAAAGTTTTAATGAGGAAGAGAGTGTGCTTATCATTTCACATGCACAAGCTCATAATCTCGTGAGCCTACATTTATTTTCTGCGCCCAATAAAGAATTCTTGTGCCATGACGGCTCACAATACGCTCCACCAAGTCGCGATTGCCGGGATCATTACTATTGAAAACCATATCCACGCACGCCTGGTCAATAGCCACTGGATCTGTGCTTGCCACAATTCCCACATTCTTCATCTTTGGCTCTGCAGGATGGCTGTCGCAATCGCAGTCTACGCTAAGATTGTTTATCACATTGATATATATTATTCTGTCGCCAAAATGATTGACAACAGCGCCGGCAGCCTCAGCCATAGCGTCTTTAAACTCGTCAATTCCGGCAAGCTTTTCCTTACTCCATGAGTCGCTCTGCAATTCACGGTCTTTTCCGCCCGTATGAATATATGCCTTACCATTAGTAGATGCGCAACCTATAGAGAGATTTTTCAACGCTCCGCCGAAACCGCCCATTGCGTGCCCCTTGAAATGGCTCAACACCACCATGAAATCATAATCAAGCATCGACTGCCCTACTATATCCGTCTTCAACACCTTTGAGCCATCAGGAACAGGAATCATTGTTTCGCCAAACTCATCCATGATGTCCACTTTCGCTATCTTGTCAAAGCCATGATTGGCAATAGTCTTACGATGATCAGACGTAGTGCCGCGCGAACCACCATAAGCGGTATTGCATTCCACAATCACGCCTTTCACGCTTTTCACAAAATCTTTTATTAGCTGCGGTTTTAAATAATTGTTGCCGCCCTGCTCGCCTGTGCTGATTTTCACGGCTACCTTCTTGCCCTTTATTTCTCTTCCCAAAGCCTTATACACTTTTATAAGACTTTCAGGAGTAATATCTTCCACAAAATAAACTTTTGCCTTAGCTTCATTCACGTGGGAAGCAACATTCTGCGCCATACTGCTCAACGAAACACCGAGCAAGACCATGACGGATAATAACCATTTATTCATAATTCTATGTTTAATATTAACAATGCAAATTTAAATAAAATACTTGATTGCGTCAAGCACACGAGAAGCCTATATGCAGAAAAAAATCCGTACACGATTTATCACATAAAGGCAAAAAGATGTAACTTTGCTGAAAACATATATCTCACAAAGATTATAAACAGACTATGGATATAGAACAAGTAAGAGAATACGCGCTGACGCTACCTTTCGCCACAGAGGATATGCCATATGGGGCAGACTGGCTTATATTCCGCATTGGCGGAAAGATATTCATGCACATTTGGCTGGAAGCTCCAGAGCCTACATGCGCCATAAAATTAGAGCCAGACTTCGGCATGCAGCTGCGCGAACATTACGACGGAGTGCAGCCAGCCTATCATCTCAACAAGCAGCATTGGAATGACATTTATCTCGAAACCATTGATGATGAGAATGTGAAAGAATGGATACGGCGTTCCTACGAACTCGTGAAATCAAAACTTCCTAAGAAGATACTTAAAACTTTGCGCTAACTACAAATGCAAAGCGTAATCGTAACACAAAAATAGTATTTCCTATTTCAAAAACTTATAAGAGATTAACGCGCTTATTATAATTGAAACAGAGCCTAAGAACCAATACAGAAAGCCATGCAGCGCAAAAGCGACTATCAACGCTGCCACGACAAATGGCAAATGAAAGCAAATGATTTTCAACACTTTACCCGACAATAAATAGCCGTATCTGATTTTCGAATATGCAAACGAGACAAGGAAATCAAACAATGAGCCAAATGCGATGGCAAAGCCAGAGCCAAGCAGCCCATTACTAATAAAGCCGAGAACCATGGCGCAGAACAGTCCCACGCCCGACACCAGTTCCAAGCCAAAGAATGCTTTATAATCACCTCGTGCCAAAGGCATATAGGCCAGCGGCAAATACATGGAGCGAAAAGCAATGCTAAGCGACGCAATCTGCACCATAGGAGCAGCTGCCATAAAATGAGAACTAAACAGCAATGGCAACAGCAACGGCACGAAGATGATGATACCAATCACCATGGGCAATACCATAAGCAAAGAAGCCTCTATCTGCCTGTTTGCCATCTGCGACATAGTGAAGCTATGCCCATTTTCTGTAGAAAGGCGAGGGAAATAATCGCTCTCCATAGCTGAAAAACAAATGGCTGCGCAAGTGGTGATTATCATATAGCCTACATTATACAAACCCACGACTTCAAGGCTCGCCTCTCTATTAAGAAAACTGCGTATGGCGAACTCCACTCCACTGCCCACAATAGCTGCCACGACCAAGATAAGCCCCAAGCGTATCATCTGAAAGCCTTTGCCGAGCACTCTGCGCGAAAAAGAAAAGCGTGGTTTATAAAGTCGATAGGAATAAGCTATGGTGATAACCATCTGCGAAAAAGACGTAATCACCAACGACGGCACGATAGCCGCCTGTCCCCATATATATAATAGAGGTATAGACAACAGCAATGCTACGAAAACATTTATAACCGAGATTTTGGCAAGCCATCCCAACTGTCTTACGCCTTTTAATATTGCCAATTCTCCACCTGTGATTGCCATACTGACTATCATCGGAGAAAGCAACAGATAATGCAAGGTGTGGCTGCCCCATGAGAATGTAAGCATATCGATAAGCGGAGCAAGCGCCACACACGCCACCATGCCCAATATAGCCGTGAGCAGACACCACGAACGCATCAGCATTACAAAAAACTCCATCCTCGTAGAGTTTTTTTGCTCGTAGGCTTCGCTTATTTTCTTCACCGCGCTTACAGGCAGTCCGAGATTTGTGGCATCACCGAGAAGCTTAGAAGTAGAATTGAAGATGGAAATCAGTCCCACGCCATCAGGACCGAGAATGATTGCCACCAACTTCTGGCGCACAAGCCCTACAAGGATTATCAATCCCTGCACACTGCCCAGCAGACTGGTATATTTCAGAATATGTGAATAACCTTTGCCTTCAGCCACGGATATAATTGTATTGCTTATTTTCTGTAAAACTTATCCATAATCACAGCAATTGCGCCATCGCCGGTGACATTGCATGCCGTGCCGAAACTATCCATAGCGATGTAGAGGGCAATCATAAGTGCCTGCATCTCGTCATTGAATCCCAACACCGACGACAAAACGCCCAACGCAGCCATGATAGCTCCTCCCGGCACACCTGGACCGGCAATCATAAATATGCCGAGCAGAGAGCAGAAGCCAAGGAAGAGTGAGAAATTATATGGCATTCCGTGCATTATCATCAACGCCACGGCACATGCCGTTATCTTCATTTCCGAACCGCTCATGTGGATTGTGGCACATAGAGGGGCAACGAACCCCGATATACGCTCGTCTACTCCATTCTTCTCCATCGACTTCATGGTGATAGGAATGGTGGCTGCGCTCGAAGCTGTACCGAGAGCAGTGAAATAAGACGGCATCATATTGATAAGCATTCTGATAGGATTCTTCTTGGCAATGCTTCCCGCAATGCAGAACTGCAAGAACAGCAAAGCTACGTGCATGGCAAAGATGATGAGGATAACGCCCGCAAACGCTCCGAGAACAGTGCTTACGCGTCCTGACTGAGAAATATCAAGAAACAATCCGAAGATATAGATGGGCAGAAGCGGAATCATCGCTCCGCGAAGAGTCTTGTCGATTACAATTCTGAATTCATTGAGCAGATTCTTTGTATTCTCAAGTTTGAACATCGCAACGCATATACCCAACATAAAACTAAACACCAATGATGTCATCACCTCGAAAGGAGGCTTTATGGTAAGGGGGAAATAAGGCTTCAGCTCATTCACCTCACGAGATAGCACCGCTGTTGTGGAGTTAGCATCGATTACCTGTGGGAAAGCAAATGCCGACACGCCATAAGACATCAATCCCGAAAGCACCGAATCAAGATACGACACGGCAACGGTGGCGACAAGTATTTTTCCAGCCTGTTTTTCCACTCCGGCAATGGCTGGAGTGACAAATCCAATGATAAGCAACGGCACCAGAAATCCGATAAACTGCGAAAAGATGCCATTGAAAGTGGCAAAGATTCTCATTACCGACACAGGCAACATTTTGCCCAAAATAATGCCTAAGATAATAGCGAATATTATCCTAGGCAATAATCCTATTTTTATTGTTTTCATTATATTAATAATCTATCTGCTCTTATCTGAAAATTTGGGTTCTAATCTTAGAGGTTACAAAATTACTAAAAAGAAAAGACTTTTACGATAGATTTGCGCCATTTCGGCAATAAATCAACATAATTAGCAATTATATACACGATTACGCAATGCACAAATAGACTTGAAAACAAGTATATTTTCCCACTACTGAATCGACAATAATATTCCCACCATAGGCTCTTATTATCTTATATGCAAGGCTCAATCCTATGCCATGTCCAATGAAACCACGAGTGTTGTCGGCACGATAAAAAGGCTGAAAAATATGAGCAATATCTTCCTTTGGAATACCTATTCCGCTATCTTTCACGCTGACTATTGCCATATCGTTTTCAATACGACAATCTATGATGACAGGTTTCCCCTCCGAATATTTATGAGCGTTACCCACAATATTGGAAAATGCCGTGCGGAGCAGGAATTCTCCGCCTGCCACCTCGGTGGCTACAAACTCAGGCGACTTACGGATACTTATATTTTTATATTCCATAGCAACAGAATTGAGCAAAGAAGAAAGATTCACACGTTCATCCGTAGCTTGCAGGCTGCCGTCGTTATGTGAAAGAAACAGCAGAGATTTTATCAACTTCACCACTCTGTCGCTCTCCGCAAGGATAATGTTAAGCGACTTTTGGTATTCCTCGGAAGTGCGTTCCTTCATCAACGCGATTTCACACTCACCGTGAATAGCCGTCATAGGATTATTCAGTTCATGCGAAGCATTGCTTACAAACGATTTCTCACCCACGAAAGCCTCCTCCACTCTGTCGAGCATAGAATTGAGAGTAGTGGTAAGCTCGCCAAGTTCATCATTATTCTCAGCACGTGGCAGACGCACATTAAGTTTGTTACCCCTGATACGCTTAATCTCAGAAAGAATCGTCTTCAACGGTCGCAATATCCATCCCGAATAGAAATGACTCAAGACAAATATCAGCATACAGCTCACAATGATAAGCAATACAGACAACATAATGATATGACGCATAATATCTCTGCCATAACCATTATCTGCCATTACGAACACAAAGAAGTTGCCCTCATTATCTGGATAATAAATAGCCGCGCCCTCCATATCCTCGAAAGAGAAGTTCACCACCTTGTCACGCGTCAGAATCACACGTTCATCGACAGAGAGATACTTATTAAGCAGAATCCGTCCGTTTTTGTCATCAGCATTGATTACCAACTCATTAGCCTGCGGAAGCAATCGGTTGTTTTTCTCAAGAATAGACTGATATCCCTTAGCATCAAGTTCATCCTTCTCTAAATGCTTCTGCGCTATGAGCAAAGCCTTGTCGCGCAGATAATCATCATATATGCTTTCCACATAATTACCTGTGAACAGCACCATAATGCACACTATGGCTACGGCTATTCCAACCGTAACCATAGAATAAAAAAGCGTTATCTTATGTCTTATCTTCATTTATCGTCCATCATATATCCCATACCGATAACAGTATGGATAAGTCTGCGTTCGAAATTCTTGTCCACCTTATTGCGAAGATAGTTCACATAAACATCAACCACATTAGTGTTGGTATCGAAATCCTTATCCCACACATCCTTCAGCAATTCCATGCGACTGAGCACCGTCCCTTTGTTGCGCAGGAAACATTCAAGCAGGCGAAATTCCTTATCCGTAAGGTCAATATCCACATTGCCGCGGTGCGCGCGACGAGTGGCACAGTTGAGAGTGAGATCGGCTATTGAGAGATTCTGCTCAACAGCTATATTCTTTCTGCGGAGCAAAGCGTTGATGCGCGCTTCAAGTTCCTGAAAACTAAACGGTTTTACAAGATAATCATCTGCTCCTGCATCAAGACCGGCTACAATATCATCAGTAGTGCTAAGTGCGGTGAGCATAAGCACGGGAACAGCATAACCACAGACAGCACGATACTGCCTGCATAGCTGCAAACCGTTCATACGCGGCATGATAACATCAACGATAAGCATATCAAATGAATTATCCCTCAGTATTTCGAGGGCCTCAACGCCATCGCCTGCTATATCAACTTCATGCTCCAGTTCTGTGAGTCCACGCTCAATAAACGATGCAATGTTCTTCTCATCTTCCACCAATAATATCTTCGCCATAAACTAATGCTTTATAAATTCCAATTACAAATTTACATTTATTTCTCCAAAGAGCAAATTTTCTTTTGCCCGAGGCATCTATTTTATGTCGTCATGCTCTTGCCTGCCATACACCTTCTCAAGAATGAGAGGGAATATAAACAGAGCAAAGAACGTGGCTGTAACAAGTCCGCCTATTATCACGATAGCCAACGGCCGCTGCGACTCTGAGCCGATAGCATGGCTCAACGCTGCTGGAAGCAATCCGAAGATTGCCATAATTGCTGTCATTACAACAGGGCGCACCCTCGACAACATTCCGTCATGAACTGCCTGGCGCAAAGGCAGCTTCTTATGAAGATTGCCTTTTATCTCCATAATCATAAGCACACCGTTCTGAATACAGATGCCAAACAGTGCGATAAAGCCGATACCTGCCGAGATAGAGAAATTAAAACCAGTGAGGAGTAACAGCAATATGCCACCCACGGCAGCGAAAGGCACATTGAGAAGCACAAGTCCAGCATCACGTACATTGCCGAATAATATAAACAAGATAACGAAAATGGCAATAATGCTTATCGGCACTACCTGTGCCAGACGATGAGAGGCTCGTTGCTGATTCTCAAAATCACCCGTCCACTTCAATGAATATCCGTTAGGAATATTCACCTGTTGCTTCACTTTCTTCTGTGCCTCTGCAACGGCAGTACCCATATCACGTCCGCGCACCGAGAACTTCACAGCGCAGAACCTCGTGTGATTGTCACGATATATAATAAGCGGACCTGTTATTGTCTTTATTTCCGCAAGTTCGCTGATAGGCACCATTGCTCCACTTGTAGTGGGGACAAGAATCTTTCCTATCTCATCTGCGTTCTTACGGAAGTTTTTATCATATCTCACCATTATGTCAAACTTACGTTCGCCTTCATATAGTTGTGAGGCCGATTTTCCTCCTATCGACATTTCAATGATAGACTGCACATCCTGCTTGTCTACTCCGTAACGTGCCAGAGCCTGCTCACTTAACTCTATGCGAAGCTCTGGCTGGCCGATGTTCTTTATAACGCCTAAATCTTCAATACCATCAACCGTGCCGAGAACCTTATTTATCTGCGTAGCTATTTTTTCCGATTTATACAAGTCGTTGCCATAAACCTTTACTGCAATAGAACCTTTCACGCCCGACGCAGCTTCCTCCACATTATCAGTGATAGGCTGCGAGAAATTGAAATCCACGCCAGGATATTTGGCAAGGTCGTTCTGCATCTTCTCAATGAGTTGCGCCTTCGTCATTTTACTTTTCCATGTCTTTTCCGGATATATATCCACATGAAATTCTATATTGTAGAATCCTGTTGCGTCGGTTCCGTCATTAGGGCGACCAGTCTGTGAAAGCACCTGCTTCACTTCTGGATAAGACATCAGCTCACGGCGCATTTTATTGGCAAGGCCTACTGATTCATCAAGAGATATGCTCTGTGGTAAAGTGGCACGCACATATATAGACCCTTCGTCGAGTTGAGGAAGAAACTCCGTACCAAGACGAGAGAACAACGCTATACCTGCCATCACCATGGCAAGGGAATATATAAAAGTCTGCTTCATATGCTTATGACAAGCATTGAATATTTTATCAGAAATGGAGTTAAGACGCTTTACAATAGGATTGCGTTTCTCTCTCACATTTTTTCGCAACAATAGTGACGAAAGGACAGGCACAAGAGTAAGCGTAAAAATCAAAGCGCCCAGCAAGGCGAAGCCTAATGTGAAAGCCAAAGGAGAAAACATTTTGCCCTCCACTTTCTGAAAAGAAAAGATAGGAATAAGAGCCGTAATGATAATCAGTTTAGAAAAGAACACAGCTTTAGCTTTATCCTTGGCAGTATGGCGCACAATACCTTTCTTCGACATTTTATTAAATGCCGCCATTCCCATTTTCTTAGCCTTTCGATCCAGCGCGACAAATACGCCTTCCACCATCACCACCGCGCCATCGATAATGATACCAAAATCTATTGCTCCCATTGACAGCAAATTAGCAGCCATGCCTTTCATTCTAAGACAAATAAACGCAAAAAGCAAAGCCAGAGGTATAACAACAGCAACAGCGATAGTACTACGCCAGTCGCCCATGAAAAGAAGCACGATAAATGTCACAAGAAGAATACCTTCTATAAGGTTATGAAGAACTGTATTAACAGCAATATTCACCAAATCTTCACGATCATAAAAAGGCTCAATCTTCACATCCTTAGGAAGTTTATCTTTATTGATTTCAGCTATCTTTGTTTTTAATGCACTGATAACCTCCTCTGGATTACCGCCTTTCCGCATCACGACAATACCCTCCACAACATTATCATTGTCCATTCTGCCTACCTGACCAAGTTTTGGCAGACATGACTCATGCACATCGGCAAGATTGCGCACTAGGACAGGCGTACCATTTATATTCTTGACAACGATATTCTTTATCTCGTCAATATTATTTATCAGTCCGATGCCACGTACCACATACGCCTGAGAACTTCTTGTAATCACATCCCCTCCGACATTGATATTACTGTTCGAAATAGCATTATACAATTCCAAAGAACTAATGCCGTAACTTTTCAATCGATTAGGATTAACACTTACTTCAAAAGTTCGAACTTCACCGCCGAAACTCACAATATCAGCAACGCCTGACACGGAGCGCAAATCACGCTCTACTACCCAATCCTGCAATGTTTTAAGTTCTCTTACGGAGCGAATATCACTCTTTAATGTATAACGATATATTTCACCCGTAGGGCCATAAAGCGGCTGCACATCAGGCGAAACTCCATCTGGCAAGTCGGCATCGTTTATAAGATTATAAACCTGCTGACGAGCAGTGAAATCATCAACATCATCATCAAACATCACATTCACCACCGACAATCCGAAAAGTGTCGTCGACCTAATATCAGTTTTCTGCTGCACTGGGTTCATAGCTATCTCAATAGGAATCGTGACAAATTTCTCTACTTCCTCAGCACTTCTTCCTGGCCACTGCGTAATAATTGTAACCTTAGTATTTGTAACGTCAGGAAACGCATCTACAGGAGTATTCTTAAATGCCACTATCCCACCTATAACAGCGAGAATAGTACAAAAAAATATAAAATATTTATTTTTAAGCGAGAATGCTACTATATTATCTATAAAATTGTGCATAATTTCTGCTTTTTGAGATATTGATTTTAATCATCGTTGAGGGCATTATATACCAGTAACGAATTATGGTTTATCACTCTTTCACCTTTCTTCAAGCCATTGCTCACATAAGTGAAATCATCGCCATTCTTATAAATAGTAATCTCCCTTAGCAAAAGTTTTCCATTCTTCCCTACAACAACGACATAATTCTTACCATCTTCAAAAATGATATCGTTTGTATTTATCTTAGGCATAACCAAATCGCTACTTCTGCCTTTAATATATACTGAAGCAAACATACCCGGCTTTAAAGACATATCATTGTTGTTTAATTTTATACGCGCTTTCATTGTTTTGCTTTCTTCATCAAGCACAGGATAAATATTATCCACCACGCCTTCAAAAACGCGATCTGGATAAGCTGTAACTTTGACTCTTGCCTTAACTCCCTTTGCCACTTTACTGATATCTCCTTCATAGACATCTGCCAGCACCCACACGTCTGACAAGCCGGAAATTACAAATAGAGGTTCTTCTGATTCATCTTTCACTTGCATTGACTCATTAGCATGTTTCTCCACTACGAAACCTGAAACAGGTGATTTTATCTGATAATATGACTGACCATTGAGATGATACATTGAAAATATATCACCCATCTTTTTTACATCAGCCTTAGCTTCATTAAGTTCACGGCGAGCCTCAAGCACATCTTTTTCTGAAGCCATCCCAGATTTATACATATCTTCTACTGACTGCAGATTTCTTTTAGCCACAATCACGGCCTGACGCGCAGACACTGATTCCTTACCATAATTAGCCACATCACTACTTTTCACGACAGCAAGTATTTGTCCCTTCTTCACATAAGAACCTGTTTCCACTTTCAAGGAAGTAATTACGCCATCAAAAGCCGCAAAAACCCTTGATACCTTGCTCTCATCAAAAGTAACAGAGCCATTAAGCAATAAATCATCACTCACATTTTCTTCTTCCACATAATCAATGGTAGTTATATTCTTCAAGCTATCATTAAGATATACATTTTTCGGTATCTCTATACCATCGTCACCTTTTCTATTACCACATGCGCATGTTATCAATACACATATAGCAGATAGGATAATATTATAAAGTTTCATCTTATTTTTATTTTTAAAAGATTAAAAGCTGATTGCTTCATAACCCAACTTATTGTTCACATTTTCAGCAGCACTGATTACATCATGACAAACATCGTAATTCAGCATCAGAGTCTCACGATAACTCTGATAATAGTCTATAAATTCCGTCATTGATATGTTTCGCTTCTTAAAATTCTCTGTCACGCCGTCAATTAGCGTTTTCATCTCGGCAAAGTCAGCATTTCTTGACTCATCATAAAGTTTCATTGATTCGTCAAAAACCGCAAGCGCGCTTTCCACCTCAATATCTCTTTTATTTATAACAGCATCAAGCTCTGTTTTTTCTCGCACGACAGCAGCCTTAGCAGCCTTAATATTACCTTGATTACGATTGAAAACAGGAATTGAAAGACCTATGCCGACAGCGAAATAATTAGGTATGAAATTACCCTGTCGGTCATAGGAAACTTTCAAAGATAAATCTGGGGCAGCAAGTGAGTGTTGCAGTTTCAGATCAGCCTCGGTCCTTTTCATACAGGCTTCAGCCAAACGAATATCACTGCGATTTGGAGCTGTTATTATATTGTGTGTTATTGCCACCCTCTGCACACCCATTCTAATTAAGTCGTTATCCTGAACAATCGTTTTCATCTCAATATCTTTTCCGATACCGAGAAAATTTCTGAGTTGCGCTTCATTATCATGCAGAGAGATCAATATCTCATTTTTTTCCTTCTTTAGAGAAATACAGAGAGATTTCATGCGCATATATTCCATTCTCGGAATATTACCCTTATTCTCCTGTTCCTTCATTGACAACAGCAATTTACTCACAGACCTTATTTGCTCATCGTATAACCTTACTTTCTTTTGCAGATAATAGGTATCAATAAAAACGTTATGCATTTCGTTCTTCAATGTCCGCACCATCTCTTCAAATTCACACTCGGCAATTTTCTTTTCAGCCAGCGCCACCTTTAAGCCGTTCTTTCTTTTTCCTGCAATACTTATAGCCTGCTCTACGGATACCTCTTGCTCACTCTGCCTGCCGAAGTCAAAGTAGCGTCTATTTAATCTATTATATATATTCTCACTCAGTTCTATTGTAGGATTGTCAAACAAGCGAGCCTGCACCATCTGTGCCTTAGCCTCGTCTATGTCATAATGTTTTGCAATAAGGCTGAGATTGCCTGCTATAAACATTGCGTCCGCCTGTTTCACAGTCAGACTGAGCTTCTTTATCTGCTCATTACAGTTATTCGCGGTTTCTGCCTGTACACTTTCCTGCACAGGCAGAATCGCAAAAAATAGTAGTATGGAAAAAATCTTATTCATCGGTATTTTTATTTATCCGATGCAAAAGTATATTTTTCATTATTCTTTCTGTTTCTTTTTCAATTATAGTGCTCTAATTGTAAATTAAAATATTTTAATATAACCTTATCAGCCTTAATGTTTTTCATTTATAGATATGAAAAAACGGCGCAACTCTCAATGGAGCTACGCCGATTTTTTATAATAATTGTAATATTACGCCTATATTACTCAATGACAACGAGAGGAGTATCCTCCATCACGCTTTCACCTGTCTTCACGCAGATAGCGGTAACCTTTCCGCTCTTCTCTGCCTCGATGTTGTTAGCCATTTTCATAGCCTCAAGCACAACGACAGTGTCACCAGCCTGCACCTCGTCGCCTACATTCACCTTCACCTCAGTGATAACGCCTGGCAATGGAGCCTTAACAGCATTTGCGGCATTTACGTTAGCAGCGCTTGTAACCTGCTCATCCTCATTGGCCGCAGCCTTAGGATCGCCAAGCACCACCTTCTTCTTCTCTGGTTCAGCCTCTGGTTCCATCTCCACCTTGAAAGCCTCGCCATTGACGGTAACGTCGGCCACATTCTCTACGATGTCGCCAATCTCTACCTTATATTCCTTACCGTCGATAGTATATTTGAATTCTTTCATCGTCTTTCTTTATTACTTTAAAATTTCGGTTTCTGTGTGAACGACAAGAATTTAGCATTCCAAAGACTTGGATTCTGCTTGATGGTGATAACACCCGGCTCTTTGTCGTGCACATTATTGCCCTGATATTCGTATATAGCCATTGCTATGGCTGCGTACACGTTTTTGTCTTTTACTTCCTTTGCCATGATTCTACTTCCTATTTTTAGTGAAAATATGAATATCGCACCTTACAAATAGGCGAGAAATTACATTGGCATGCAACCATGCTTCTTAGCAGGCAATGTCTGACGCTTCTTAGCAAGCTGAGCTAAGCCGCGGCAGATGCGGAAACGTGTGTTGCGAGGCTCGATGACATCGTCGATGTAGCCATACTGCGCTGCCTGATAAGGATTTGCGAAGAGGTCGGTGTATTCCTGCTCTTTCTCAGCGAGGAATGCCTTAACGTCTTCTCCTGCTTCCTTCTTAGCCTTTGCTTCCTTAGCAGAAAGTATGGCAACTGCACCAGAAGCACCCATAACGGCAATCTCGCTTGAAGGCCAAGCGAAGTTGAGGTCGGCACGAAGCTGCTTGCAGCCCATAACGATATGGCTACCACCATAGCTCTTGCGGAGAGTGATAGTAATCTTTGGCACTGTAGCCTCACCGTAAGCGTAGAGAAGCTGAGCGCCATGGAGGATTACGGCGTTATACTCCTGACCTGTACCAGGCAAGAATCCAGGCACATCAACAAGAGAAACGATAGGAATATTGAATGCATCGCAGAAACGAACGAAACGCGCGCCCTTACGAGAAGCATTGCAGTCGAGCACACCAGCGTAAGCCATTGGCTGATTGGCAACGATACCTACGCTCTGTCCGTTGAAGCGAGCGAAACCAGTGATGATGTTCTTAGCAAACTTAGGCTGTACCTCGAAGAATTCGCCATTATCGGTAACGGCAGAAATCACCTTATACATATCGTAAGCCTTGTTAGGATCATCAGGGATAATCTCATTAAGAATGTCTTCCTTGCGGTCGATAGGGTCTGTGCATTCTACGCGTGGAGCTTCCTCCATATTATTAGAAGGGATATAGCTCAAGAGGGTCTGAATCATTGTCATAGCCTCTTCCTCTGTCTTGGCAGCGAAATGAGTTACACCGCTCTTTGTAGAGTGAACGCTTGCGCCACCGAGGTGTTCAGCGTCGATGTCCTCACCTGTCACTGTCTTTACCACCTTAGGACCAGTAAGGAACATATAGCTTGTGCCCTCTGTCATGATGATGAAGTCGGTCAAAGCAGGAGAATATACAGCACCACCGGCGCAAGGACCGAAGATACCACTAATCTGTGGCACTACACCACTTGCGAGAATATTGCGCTCGAAAATCTCACCATATCCGGCGAGGGCGCAAATACCTTCCTGAATACGAGCACCACCTGAATCGTTCATGCAGATGACAGGTGCACCGTTTTGCATTGCCATATCCATGACCTTGCAAATCTTCTGAGACATTGTTTCAGAAAGAGAGCCACCATTAACGGTAAAGTCTTGTGCGTAGACATATACCAATCGACCATCGATAGTTGCGCTACCTGCTACCACGCCATCGCCAAGATATTGCTTCTTGTCCATGCCGAAGTTGTGGCAACGGTGCAATTTAAACATATCATACTCTTCGAATGAATCTTTGTCTACCAGCATCTCGATGCGCTCACGAGCGGTGTATTTTCCGCGTGCGTGCTGCTTGTCGATGGCTTTCTCGCCACCACCGAGTTTTGCCTGCTCACGTTTCTGAATGAGCTCTTTGATTTTTTCTACTTGTTTGCTCATATTATTATATGTAATTGTTATTTTCTAAAAATAATCGTGCAAAGATACAAATATTTAGGCAAATAGTATTTACGGCAGCGATTAAATTATGTTTATCCCATTTTTAGACACTCATTTATTTGGAAGATAAAATTTAAATATCTAATTTTGCACTTAGAAAGGAAAAGCTATTGGGGCTGATGCGATTCGATAGGGATACTCATCAATAATTACAATTACCGAGACAGCTTCTCTTGCCAATGGCGGGCCATATAAAATTTCTGCTTGCAGGAACTAAGTCGCAACGACCGGTGGATTACAAAGGCGGAGAGCCCTCAAATCTTACTTAACTCGGAGTTTTCATCACATCATCCTTCAGCCCCATTTTTATTAAAACGCAAACATCGAATTTTGAAGATACACATATTTATTAATAGGTTTCAAAATTCATCATTCATAATTCAAAAATAATATTATGTTCTCAGGTATCGTAGAAGAAATGGCAACAGTCGTTGCCTTGAGAAAATATCAATCTAATTTAGACTTAACCCTCAGATGCTCATTCACCAATGAGCTGAAAATAGACCAAAGCATAGCCCACAACGGAGTGTGCCTCACCGTAGTTTCCATCGATGGCGACACATACACCGTCACCGCCATGAAGGAGACTCTCGACCGCTCTAATCTTGGACTACTCAAAGAGGGCGACAAGGTAAACATTGAGCGCTCAATGCTTATGAACGGCAGGCTCGACGGCCATATCGTGCAAGGCCATGTAGACACCACAGGCAGATGCGTGGAAACTAAGGACGCCGACGGCTCTACTTATTTCACATTCAAATACGACGTAGACAGAGCCATGGCAAAGCGCGGATATTTTGCCGTAGACAAGGGTTCTATCACCGTAAACGGCGTTTCGCTCACCGTCATCAATCCAAGTCTTGACTCTTTCACCGTGGCTATCATTCCTTACACAAGAGAGAACACCAACTTCTGCGACATCAAGGAGGGCAGCGTGGTAAATCTTGAGTTCGACATTCTGGGCAAATATATTGCTCGTCTGCAGGAATTATAGTCCTTATATAAAAGAAGATATTATGAGTATTGAAATAGAGACTCATCCTTTCGCACCTTTCCTTCCGAAGGGTGCGAAATTGTTAATGTTAGGCACGTTTCCCGCCACTCCCAAGCGGTGGTGCATGGAGTTTTATTACCCCAACTTTCAAAACGACATGTGGCGCATATTCGGCATTGTCTTCTTCGGTGATAAAAACCACTTTGTTAATACCGAGCATAAGACATTCTTTCTTGACGACCTAAAAGCATTTCTTGCCGAGAAAGGTGTCGCCATTTCCGACACGGCACGTCGCATACGTCGCACCACCGGCACAGCTTCCGACAAGGATTTGGAGATAGTGGAAGCCACCGACCTTGATGCTTTGCTTCATGAATTGGGCGACTGCAAAGCTGTTCTCACTGCTGGGCAGCTTGCCACGAAAGTGTTTACCGAGCATTTCGGCATTACTGAGAAACCAGAAATGGGACAATATGCCGAATTTACTTTTGAGGGCAGGACTCTGCGTCTATACAGAATGCCAAGCACCTCGCGCGCCTACCCTATCAAGGCAG
Organism: Prevotella sp.; assembly: GCA_024682415.1. Classification (GTDB taxonomy): domain Bacteria; phylum Bacteroidota; class Bacteroidia; order Bacteroidales; family Bacteroidaceae; genus Prevotella. The sequence continues at coordinate 13,324 of JAIKZG010000015.1, read as the reverse complement.
AAAAGAAAGCGGAATATTATCGCAAGATGTTTGAGGAGATACTATAAAGGTATCAGCATAACGAAGTTTCAATTTCGTATTGAAGAATACAACAAAGAAAAACAGAGCGGCACTCTCATCACGAGAATGCCGCTCTGCTCATTTATAACTCTGCAAAAAATCTTAAAACGAAGATTTCGCCACACAACTCTACAAGAAAATCCTAAAATGAAGATTTCGCTGCACAACTCTACAGACAAATCCTAAAATAAAGATTTAGCCACACAACTCTACAGACAAATCTTAAAACGAAGATTTCGCTGCACAACTCTACAGACAAATCCTAAAACGAAGATTTCACTACACAACTCTACAGACAAATCCTAAAATGAAGATTTAGCTGCACAACTCTGCAGAGAAATCCTAAAAATGAGATTTCGCTACACAACTCTACAGACAAATCCTAAAATAAAGATTTCGCTGCACAACTCTACAGACAAATCCTAAAACGAAGATTTCGCTGCACAACTCTACACACAAATCCTAAAATGAAAATTTCACCGTACAACTCTGCAAGAAAATCCTAAAACGAAGATTTCGCTGCACAACTCTGCAGACTAATCCTAAAATGAAGATTTCGCTGCACAACTCTGCAAGAAAATCTTAAAAATGAAACACCACGTCTGCCTGTCCGTGGTTGGTGAGAAATGTCGGCTTGTTTAATTCTATTCCGTCACAGCTCCGCACGGCATAGCGTTTACCATCTGCCAAAAGATGAATTTCCTTTACAAACTACAAGTCGTTATCAGGTCGTTGAGCGACGTGCATCGCGACGCGCGTTTCCTCATCGGCAAATTCCACACGAGTAATCTCGAGCAACGTAACGAAATATCCCTCAATATTTATGTTCTCTTCCGTAGCGGGATGTTCCCACACTACGTTTTTTCCTTTCGCCATGGCAGTCTGCGCCATGAACGTAAGCACCGCAAAAAGTACGACGGCGATTGTTTTTAGTTTCATTATTCTTGTTTAGTTTTAGTTAATTATGAAATTGCAGAATGCGAATAACTTCAGCGAAGTAAAACAAATTTCGTGGCGAAGTTACTCATTTTTCCGTAAATTACACACAACGACAGAAACAAAAGAACCATAAAATCTTTGTAAATAAGCCATAAATATACTACCTTTGCATACGAACAGATGTTTCCACAAGAAACATAACGCTATACAAAATCAGAGGTATTTTTACATAAAATATAATGAAACAAACTAAAATTGTCTGCAGCGTCAGCGACTTACGCTGCGAGGAGGATTTCATCCGAAAGCTATTCTTTGCCGGAATGAACGTGGTGAGAATGAACACCGCTCACGGCACAAGAGAGGGAATGACAAAGATTATCAACAACACCCGTGCCGTTTCTCCGCACATTGGTATTCTTATCGACACTAAAGGCCCTGAGGTGCGCACCACCGATGTGGCTGAGCCTATAAAATATAAGGAGGGCGACGTGGTGAAAATATTCGGCAGACCTGAGATGGAAACTTCTCACGACATTATTAATGTTTCTTATTCAGACATCACGAAAGACGTGAAAGTGGGCGACCGCATCCTTATCGACGACGGCTCTCTCGCTCTGACGGTGATGGAGAATGTAGGCCCGATGCTTATAGCCCGCGTGGAAAACGAAGGCGTGCTCGGTCCTCATAAGAGCGTGAATATTCCTGGTGAGCACATTCAGCTACCTGCACTCACGGAGAAAGACCGCTCTAACATCAACTTCGCGATAGACTACGACATCGACTTCATAGCCCACAGCTTCGTGCGCTCTGCTGCCGACGTGCAGGAAGTGCAGAAAATGCTCGACGCCCGTGGCTCTGACATCAAGATTATCTCAAAGATTGAGAATCAGGAGGGCGTAGACAACATAGACGAAATCATTGAGGCTTCTTATGGTATCATGATTGCTCGTGGCGACCTCGGAATAGAAATCCCAATGGAAGAGATACCTGGCATACAGAATCGCATTATAAAGAAATGTATCGCTGCCCACAAGCCTGTAATCGTGGCAACACAAATGCTTCACACGATGATAAACAATCCTCGCCCTACACGTGCCGAGGTTACTGACATCGCCAATGCCGTATTCTCAGGCACCGACGCTCTCATGCTTTCGGGCGAGACAGCACAAGGCAAATATCCTTTCGACTGCGTAAAGACAATGGCGCGCATAGCTGAGCAGGCAGAAAAAGACCGCCAGCGCAATCAGGATGTTTCGACAAGCATTTCAAAGGGATGCTCTCAGAAGGAGTTCCTCGCCCACTCTGCTATCGAAGCTACAGAGAAACTGGGCGTGGCAGGCATTATCACCGACTCTGAGACAGGACAGATGGCACGCAACCTCGCCTCGTTCCGTGGCCCTACGCCTATCCTCGCGATATGCTACAAGGAAAAGACGCAACGCTGGCTCAACCTCAGCTACGGCGTAATTCCAATACATCAGAAAGACCATGTGTCTAACCAATACCTCTTCATCGCCGCATTGAGAATGCTTCGCCAGAAAGGCTACATAGAGCCTGACAACAAGATTGCATACATCAGCGGTAGCTTCGGAGAAGGCGGAGGAGCGACATTCCTTGAGATAAATCGCGTGGGCGACGTATTCGAAAAGACTTACAGCTTCCACTTGCCGAAGAGGAACTGATAAGAGTCGGGAAAAAGAATACACACCGACACGGAATTATATGAAGAAGAATGATAATAAAGAAATAATATTTTAGACATGGCAGCATGGGCATATAACATAACCTTTATATGCTTGTGCTGCCATATCTTTTGTGGTAAAGTTATTTTCTCTACAAAACTATAACATTGAAAGAGAACACACAGACACGGTCACCATTATATATAACTACTATATATAGAAAAATTTGAGCGGAGAGAAAAGTAACTTATAACTAACTATATAATAAGACATTACATATCAACAAAAGACTTTAAATATATATATTATGGGTTGTAATATTGTGTTAAGAACATACGACAGCGCTGGTGCTGTAGTCAATGTAAACGAAAAGAAAAACAAAAAACGTTCCAAGCTGGGTTTTATAAAGGCGCGCAAGAAAGAGCCATCTACAGAGGGCGAGAATAGATACGAGGAATGCAGAAACCTCTACGACAGAATGCGACGCGTGATTGTGGATGAGCATCTGTTTGACATAAGATGCCTCCAGATGAGCGATATGGTGGCGATACTCGAAACCGACACTGCAACATTCCTTGAAATGCTTCATTCGTGTACCGACAGCCTTACTTTTGATGAATACATCAACCGCTACCGCCACGACACGGAATTTCTGAACGCTGAAATCTCCGCTTACAAGGCAAAAGAGCTTAACTTTTTTCAGAAAGCTCTGCAAAAGGCAGCCATGATAGTGGCGATGCACTGAGAATAAAAATCTGGTTTATTAAGGAATAACGGAACGAAAAAAACGGCATATTCCCGAGATAGTTTTTTTGATTACAAAAGAACTGTTTCGGGAATATGTACATTATAATATATTGCGCGCTAAGCGAATAATACTTTAACAAAAAGCGACACTAAATAAGTTAAAAAAAACAAATAGACGCTTTTTGATATATGAAAAATACATTTTTCTAAAAATATTAATGAAAAAAATTTGTAAGAACCAAAAAAAACGGTACATTTGCAAGTGTTATCCTGAAAACAATCTTTTTACCTTAAAGGAGACTAATACCTATTGAAGATTTGGAGCGGTAGCCTGTGAAGGTCGTCGCTTTTTTTATGCCCGAGAAATGCAAACGTTTGCACTATGATTTGCCCATTTTTGCAAAACTCCAAACTTTATGTTGATACTTTATGCTTACTTTTACAATGCAAAACGCAAAAACTAAGACAATTTTTATATTAACAACGATACACATAAAAACAGCATGGATATCTTCTTCAACATAAACTATAAGACCATTTTCGGCGAGGAACTCATCGTAAACATCGTGCGTGGCAATGACTCCACATCGCAGCTACGCATGAAGACGGAAGACGGCGAGCACTGGCAATGCCACATAAAAACCGATGATGACACCTGCCGCACCATTGACTATTATTACAGCGTAGATTGCAACGGCAATGATGAAAGGCATGAATGGCTCGTATCGCCCCACAAGGCTGAAATAGACGGAAAGCATAAGGAGGTAATCACCATTTACGACAAATGGAGCGATATTCCTCTCGACAGCTATCTGTATTCATCGGCTTTCACCGACTGCATACAGCGCCGAAAAACTCACCATGCGCAACCGACAGATTATCAGCGCACGGTGACACTGAAAGTGCGCGCGCCACAGCTCCACGCCAAGCATAAATTAGCATTGGTGGGCAGCACGAAAGCCCTCGGAGCATGGAACGCTCAAAAGGCTATTCCGATGAAGGAACATAGCAACAACGAATGGACGGTGAGCCTGAAAGCGGAAATGCTTCACGACGACAGAAACGGCAACAAGGCGGAATTCAAATTCGTAATTCCCACTGATGAAGAAAACCATACCACGCTGTGGGAAGAGGGCGAAAACAGAACGATAACTCTGCCCGAAATAAGTAATGGACAAGAGATAATATATGAACTTGACCAGGCTCATTTCCCTATTTATGACGCTAAGCTCGCCGGCACACTCGTGCCACTATTCTCGCTACGCTCAAAAGACAGCTTCGGCGTGGGCGACTTCGGCGATTTGAAGAAGATGATAGACTTCATTGCCAAAACCAATCAGCGAGTGCTTCAGCTGCTGCCGATAAACGACACTACAACGACAAAGACATGGACCGACTCTTATCCTTACAGTTGCATAAGCATATTCGCTCTGCATCCTCAATATGCCGACTTCAATCAGCTACCTAAACTGAAAAACTTCCGCCTGCGCAAACATTTCGACGAATTGCGCAAAAAGCTAAACGACCTCAGCCAGATAGATTATGAGGAAGTGAACAAGGCGAAGCATGAATACATGATGGCTCTCTACGAGCAGGAAGGAGCGAAGACGGAGAAGAGCGATGAATACAGACTATTTGTAAAAGAAAACAACTCATGGCTTATTCCATACGCGCAATATTGCACGCTGAGAGATGAATACGGCAACGCTAATTTTGCCACATGGCAAGGCCACGAGACATGGCATGAAAGCGACAGAGCAACGCTTAACGACGAACAGAGCGCGGAGCACAAGAAGATAGCTTTCTACCTGTTTGCGCAATTCATTCTGTGCAAACAAATGAGCGACGCTCATGATTATGCCAAGAAGAAAGGCGTAATCCTGAAAGGCGACATCCCAATCGGAGTGAACAGAAACGGCTGCGACGTTTGGGCAGAGCCTCGCTATTTTAACCTCAACTCACAGGCCGGTGCTCCACCCGACGCTTTCTCCGTAAATGGTCAGAACTGGGGATTTCCTACCTACAACTGGGAGGAAATGCTGAAAGACGACTGCGCATGGTGGGTGAGAAGATTTCGCAATATGGCTCATTATTTCGATGCCTACCGCATAGACCATGTATTGGGATTCTTCCGTATATGGAGCATTCCTCTTAACTCCGTTCACGGACTGTTGGGACAGTTTGCCCCCGCCCTCGGCATGACGCGCGAAGAAATAGAAGCCTACGGACTGAAATTCCAGGAAGAGTTGTTCACACGCCCATTCATTGCCGACTGGATTGTAGACAGAGTGTTCGGTCCTCACGCAAACTATGTGAAGGAGAAATTTCTGCAACACAGCCATGACGACATCTACGACATGAAGCCGGAATTTGACACTCAGCGCAAGATAGAATCATTCTTCAAGGGCAAGACTTCGGAAGAAGACATCTGGGTGAGAGATGGGCTTTACGCTTTGGTGAGCGATGTGCTGTTTATTCGTGACATCAACGACCCGAACAAATTCCACCCAAGGATAACGGCACAGCTCGATTTCATGTATGAAGCTTTGTGGGACGCAGACAAGGCTGCGTTCAACAAGATATACAATGACTACTATTATCGTCGCAACAATCAATTCTGGTACAGAGAGGCGATGAAGAAGCTGCCCCGACTGGTGCAGGCTACGAGAATGCTCGTCTGCGCGGAAGATTTGGGAATGGTGCCCGACTGCGTGCCATGGGTGATGGAGGAAGAACGCATTCTCTCATTGGAGATACAGTCAATGCCTAAAGATCCTCACGACCGCTTCGGTCATCTGTCGCGCAACCCTTACCGATCTGTCTGCACGATAAGCTCTCACGATATGCCTACGCTAAGACAATGGTGGGATGAAGACTGGGAGCGCACTCAGGATTATTACAATAATATGCTTTACAGAGAAGGGCCAGCCCCTCACCCACTGCCGGGATGGCTCGCAAAGGATATCGTGTCAAGACATCTCACAAGTCCGTCGATGCTCTGCATACTAAGTTTACAAGACTGGCTCGCTATCGACGAGAGCCTAAGACTTGAAGACGCCAACGCCGAACGCATCAACATTCCAGCCAATCCTCGCCACTATTGGCGATACCGCATGCACCTCAATATAGAAGACATGATGGAGAACAAGGAACTGGTGAGCACCATAAAAGAGCTGGTGTATGAAAGCGGAAGAAAGACTTTCTGACAAGAACAAAAAAATTATCGAAAACTAAATAATAACTAAACAACAAAATGAGGAAACTGATATTATCTGCCATGGCATTGCTGCTTGCCTTGGGCGGAAAGGCACAGACGGTGTCGTCGCCAAGCGGAAACATAATGGTGAGATTCTCATTAGGCAAAGGCGGTGTGCCTACCTACGAGATGACATATAAGAACAAGACCGTGGTAAAGCCGAGCCACTTAGGACTTGAACTTGCAAAGGACAAACACGCGAGCAAAGGCATGGCGGAAACTTCGCTGATGGACGGTTTTGAAATAAAGAACACTGCCACCGACACTTTCGACGAAACATGGCGACCTGTGTGGGGCGAAACTTCCACCATACGCAACCATTACAACGAGCTTGCGGTGACACTGTCGCAGCCTGCTGCCGACAGAGAGTTGCTGATAAGATTCAGAGTGTATGACGACGGCATGGGACTGAGATATGAGTTTCCTCAGCAAAAGAACCTGAACTATTTCATCATAAAAGAAGAACATACACAGTTTGCCATGACTGGCGACCACACGGCATGGTGGATACCTGGCGATTACGACACTCAGGAATATGAAACCATGGAATCAAAGCTTTCTGAGATTAGAGGAAAGATGAAGAATGCCATAACAGGCAACTCTTCACAGACTCCTTTCTCGGAAACAGGCGTGCAGACATCATTGCAGATGAAAAGCGCAGACGGACTTTACATCAACATTCATGAAGCTGCGTGCGTAGACTATGCCACAATGCACCTCAATCTTGATGAAAAGACGATGACTTTCGAATCGTGGCTCACTCCTGACGCTACAGGGCTGAAAGGATTTATGCAGACGCCATGCAAAACTCCTTGGCGCACCATTATGGTGAGCGACGACGCAAGAGATATGCTCGCAAGCAACCTTATCCTCAATCTCAACGAGCCATGCAAATTGCAGGACGTAAGCTGGATAAAGCCAGTGAAATACTGCGGAGTGTGGTGGGAAATGATTGTGGGCAGAAATACATGGCATTACACCAATGATTACCCATCGGTGCGCCTTGGAGTAACAGATTATGCTCACTGCACGCCTAACGGCACACATGGTGCTAACAACAAGGAAGTGAAGCGATATATTGACTTCGCTGCCAAAAACGGATTGCAGGAAGTGCTCGTAGAGGGTTGGAACATAGGCTGGGAAGACTGGGCAGACAGATGGAAAAGCGATGTTTTCGACTTCGTAACTCCTTATCCTGATTTCGACATAAAGGCTCTGAATGATTATGCCCACTCTAAAGGCGTGAAGCTAATGATGCACCACGAAACAAGCTCTTCGGCGCAAAACTATGAGCGACATCTTGAAGACGCCTTCAATCTGATGAACAAATATGGATACGACGCAGTGAAGGGCGGCTATGTGGGCGATATTATTCCTCGTGGCGACCATCACTATTCTCAGGCAATGAATAATCATTATCTATATGTAGTGAAAGAAGCTGCCAAGCACCACATCATGGTAAACGCTCACGAGGCTACACGCCCTACAGGACTTTGCCGCACTTATCCTAACCTCATTGGAAATGAAAGCGCTCGCGGAACGGAATATGAGGCTTTCGGTGGCTCAGAACCTTACCACACGGTGATACTTCCTTTCACGCGATTGCAGGGAGGCCCTATGGACTACACTCCGGGCATATTTGAAACACAACTGAAAAACTGGAGCAACAATACTTCATTCGTTCACACCACATTGGCGGGGCAGCTTGCGCTCTATCTCACTATGTACAGCCCGTTGCAGATGGCAGCCGACTTGCCTGAGCATTACGAAAAATATGATGACGCTTTCCAATTCATCAGAGATGTGGCAGTAGACTGGGATGAAAGCAAATATCTTGAAGCAGAGCCTGCAAGATATATCATCGTGGCACGCAAGGCTAAAGGCACCGACAACTGGTTTGTAGGAGGAAAATGCGACGGCAACGGACATAAGGCTATTATAGACCTCAACTTCCTTGACAAAGGCAGAAAATACACTGCTACGATATATGCCGACGCTAAAAATGCTGATTATGAGAAGAATCCTAAAGCATATAAGATAACTAAAAAGCAAGTGAAGCAAGGCGACAAGCTGACTATCAACGAGGCTCGCGGCGGCGGATTTGCCATTTCTATCTTTGCCCAATAAAATAAATGGGCGCTGTTATGCGTTTTCTTTTAAAAAAACATCATAAAAACAATAAATGAAGATAATGAATATACTCCTTGCCACAGTTCTTTCAGCCACAGGCATAAAAGCCTCGGCACAGGATTTCAAGGAGATGACCTATACTCCACAGGCAACTACCTTTAAACTCTTCGCCCCAAGCACGGCGAAGAGCGTAGTAGTGAGGATATACAATGATGGTGAGGGCGGAAAGCCTGTTAAAAAGGTAAAGATGAAGCTCACCGCCAAAGACACATGGCAGGCGGTAGTGAAAGGCAATCTGATGCACCTGTTCTACACATTTGATATTTCGGGCGACAACCGTCACCCGAAGGAAACGCCCGGAATATTCGCCAAAGCCGTGGGAATAAATGGCAGACGAGCTGCCATCATCAATATGGCTGGCACAAACCCTTCGGGATGGGCTTTCGACAAAAAGCCTCAACTGAAAAGCCCTGCCGACCTCATTATATATGAACTTCATCTAAGGGATTTCTCTGTAGACAAGAGTTCGGGAATAAAGCGTACAGGCAAATTTCTCTCGCTGATAGAACCTGAAGCAATAGCCCATCTGAAAACTCTTGGCGTGAATGCCGTGCATCTGCAACCATCTTTCGACTTCGCATCGGTGGATGAAGCTAACGAAAACGCGCAATACAATTGGGGCTACGATCCTCTCAACTATAACGTGCCCGAAGGCTCTTATTCCACATATCCTTATAATCCTGCCGTGCGCATAAAGGAGTTTAAGGAGATGGTGCAGGAACTGCACCGAAACGGAATAAGGGTGATAATGGACGTGGTATATAATCACACTTACAACATCGAGGGCAGCAGCTTTCAGCTCACCTATCCCGACTATTTCTTCCGCAAGAACGACAAAGGTGAATATTCCAACGGCTCAGGATGCGGCAACGAAACGGCAAGCGAGCAACCCATGATGAGGAAATTCATCATAGAGTCGATGAAATATTGGGCTAAGGAATATCACGTTGATGGATTCAGAGTAGACCTTATGGGTGTGCACGACATTGAAACGATGAACATGGCCAACGAGGCGTTGAAAGCCATTGACCCAACAATTTTCGTTTATGGCGAAGGATGGTCTGCCGGCACATGCGCCTTACCTGCTACCCAACTTGCTATGAAAGCCAACATGAAGCAGCTACCTGGTATAGCCGCATTCGGCGATGAGTTGAGGGACGCATTGCGTGGCCCTATCAGCAGCGATGCGGAGGGAGCGTTCCTCATAGGAAAAGAGGGCGACGAAGAAAGCATAAAATTTGGCATAGCAGGAGCTATCAGCCATCCACAGATAGACTACTCAAAGGTGAATTACAGCAAATCGCCATGGGCTGACGAGCCTACGCAGATGATAGCTTACGTTTCATGTCATGACGATATGTGCCTTGTAGACCGACTGAAAACGGAATTGCCAAACATCAGCGACGACGAGCTGATAAGGCTCGACTTATTGGCACAGACAGCAGTGTTCACCTCACAGGGCATTCCGTTTATGCTTGCCGGAGAAGAAATGCTGCGCACCAAACAAGGAGTACACAACAGTTTTAACTCTCCCGACAGGATTAACCGCATTGATTGGAGCAACAAGCAGAAATATCCTAAGGCGTTTGCGTATTACTGCCGTTTAATCAATATGCGCAAGAATCACCCGGCATTCCGTCTTGGCAGTGCCGAACTTGTGAGAAAACATCTGGAATTTCTGCCTACGAAGCCTTGCCTTGTGGGATTTATTCTAAAGGATAATGCAGGTGGCGACAAATGGAAAGACATAACTGTGGTGCTCAACTCCTCAAAAGAAGCTCAAACCGTAAACATTCCAGAGGGAGAATACACTATCGTTGCGTGCGACGGCGAAATCAGCGAAGATGGTCTTGGCACAATGCAGGGCGGAGAAATCACCGTCAATCCTCAGTCAGCGCTGATATTGCATAGATAATCACCACATTGCTTACACAAATACTGATTCATCAAATACTCTAATTCAATAACAACTTATGAAACGTATTTCGTTTATTCTAACCTTATTATTCACAACACTGACAAGCATGAACGCAGCCACAAAAATAAGTCGTATTGAGCCAGCCAATTGGTTTGCGGGAATGAAAAACCATTCTCTGCAGCTGATGGTTTACGGCAAGGACATACGCGACTGCGAAGTAACACTCAATGATTACGATGGCGCGTGTATCGACTCCGTAGCACGCCTTGACTCGCCTGATTATCTTTTAGTGTATCTGAATCTTGGCGGCGCGAAGCCAGGCAAACTCATGCTTAATTTCGCTGACCAAAAAGGCAGCAAGCAAAAGATAGCCTACCCTATTCTGCCACGAGAGAAAAGTGGCGAGGAGCGCATAGGTTTCAGCAACAAGGATGTGCTTTATATGCTCATGCCCGACAGATTCGCACAGGGCAAGAAAGAGCCTTTGCGTAAAGAAATGAACAAATATGTGGTAGACCGCACAAAGCCGAGTCTGCGTCATGGCGGCGACCTTGAAGGCATTCGTCAGCATTTGGATTATTTCAATCAGCTTGGCGTAACGGCTCTGTGGTTTACGCCTGTTTTGGAAAACAACTCGCCCGACAACAACGGCTTCAGCACATATCATGGCTATGCCACAACTGATTACTATCGTGTAGACCCACGTTTCGGCAGCAACGATGAATACCGCCAGCTCATAAAGGAGGCTCACTCCAAAGGACTGAAAGTGGTAATGGACATGATTTTCAATCACTGCGGATTTGAGCACCCATGGGTGAAGAATATGCCTTCCAAAGATTGGTTTAACACTCCTGAATGGCTCAACGAAAAGCAGTCTTCGGGCAGGGATATATACACAGGAATGGCGACAGGCGAAGACGCAGGCAAATCAAAGTATTTGCAGACGAGCTATAAGCTCACACCAGTTTTAGACCCTTACGCATCGAAGATTGATAAGCACGAAACCGTTGATGGATGGTTTGTGCCATCAATGCCCGACCTCAATCAGCGCAACCCTCATGTGATAACCTATCTTATTCAGAACAGCGAATGGTGGATAGAGACTGTTGGCATCGACGGCATAAGAATGGATACCTACCCATACGCCGACCGCAAGGCGATGGCATTGTGGCTGAAAACATTAGAGGAAGAATATCCTAACTTTAATGTCGTGGGCGAAACATGGGTAACAGAACCTGCCTACACAGCAGCATGGCAGAGAAACTCTAAGCTATGCAAAGATAACAGCCATCTGCGCACCGTAATGGATTTCAGCTTCTTCGACAAGCTCAACAAGGGCAAGAATGAGGAAACTGACGCATGGTGGGAAGGATTAAACCGCATATACAACAGCTTCGTTTACGACTATCTATATACTAATCCTCGCGATGTCATGGCGTTTATTGAAAACCACGACACAGACCGTTTCCTCGGCAATGGCGACGATATGCTGTCATTGAAACAAGCTCTTGCCCTTTTGCTCACCGTGAACCGCACTCCGCAGCTATATTACGGCACAGAGATATTAATGAACGGCACAAAGGAAGTGACCGACGGCAATGTGCGCAAAGATTTCCCTGGCGGATTCTTCGGCGACAAGCGCAATGCTTTCACCAAGGATGGCAGAACAGCAAAGGAGAATGAAATGTTTGACTGGCTCAGCGCGCTACTCCATTGGCGACAGACAGCAAAGGAAGTGACGGATGGCACACAGACTCAGTTCATTCCTTATAACGGCATTTATGTGATTGCTCGCCAATACAACGGCAAGACATCACTCACCATCCTCAACGGCACAAGCAAGCCTGCCACATTCTGCGCATCACGCTATGCAGAGGTTATCGGAAGCACCCCATCATTCCATGATGTCATCACCGGCAAGCCTCTCGACCTATCTAAAGATTTCACGCTTTCTCCACGTCAATCTCTCGTGGTGGAGAATTAAAATAAGGAAAAGATAAAACATAAGATTACAAAACATACCAAACGCAGCCCTCTCGATTTCGGGAGGGCTGCTTGGCTATAACCATAATTTGAAATTATGATATTATAAAGCTATTCTCACGAACAGCTGAAAAATTCTTTTAAAATGCGATGACTGGACGAACATATCCTCCATTCCTTTTATCTGATATTCTATAAGCCAGGACAAATAAACCACCATAATCATAGAAACGCGTTGTATATGGTTTTGTATATGTAAATTCTGAACTACAGTGATATAATGTTCCATCGGCGTGTGAATTAAAATCACCATCAGGTGACTCTATCAAAAAAATTTTGGCATAACTCTCAACTGCCGTCAAATATTCATTAATTTTATTTCGAGCAAATTGTGCATAAAGAATTTCCATATTAGCAAGTTTATCATTCCATACTACAAAATTCTCATATCCAGCAATGTATGATGTTTGCGTATAAGGAATATTTGCCATACCGCCCAAATTCTTAATTATATAGAGCCACTGACCATTACTTGGTAAATACCAATTG
>JAIKZG010000027.1 GCA_024682415.1 Prevotella sp. | reverse complement strand
ATATCTTCGAAATTTCCACAGATGACTTGTTCTCATCAAAATATAGACGAATGACATCATCATAATACTTTTCGCGTTTCTTAACTTTATATTTCATCGTTGAACTCGTTTATGAGTCAACTTTTTATAGGCAAAGACAACACTTGAAAATTTTAGCCTATTAAATCGTAAAAATAGCCCATATTGATAATGAACTTCATCGTTAGTTTGTAGCACGCCTTTCGTGTTGTATTTATCACAAGTCATATTATAAAGGCAAAAGTCATTCTTTATTAGTTTTGTAGCCAGAAAATCATGAAATTGTTATATTTATAAAGGAAAATATAATAGTTTTAACCTTTTTATATTATCTTTGCACAAATTTTTAACCTTTTTCGGTAAAACTATTCCACCGGACCGAGAGAGAATAGCAAGAGAGAGAATACCTTTTGAAGCGAGAGACAATATTAATAATCAATACGGTGGAGGTTTTTAAAATATAATATGATTAAAAAATTTACGCGAAAGTTATTTATGAGCGTGCTATGTCTGTCTGCGGCAGCGTCTGTAAGTGCACAGACAGCAGAAGTGGTAATCGGCACGCGTATTGGAGAAACAGCAAAAATGGTGATTTACCCTACGCCTGCCAATGCTAAAGACTCTGTGTATGTGGATTGGGGCGATGGAAAACGCAAAGCCTATTACTGTGGAGGATTTCTTCCGAAGGTGGAGGGAAACGTAATCGGCGACACCGTCAAAATTTTAAGCGACCTGAAGAAGCTGGAAATCAGCGGGCAGAAGGTTTTCTCGCTCTCAATGAGCAATGAGAGCAATCTGAAACTGCTCAATGCCAGAAACAACCTACTTGAGGATATTCTGGATTTCAGCGGCGCTGCAAACCTTGAGGACATAGACCTCGCCAACAATAATATTCCGATGCTCAACCTGACGGCATTGAAGAATTTGGTTTATTTCACTATCGACGGCAACCCTAATTTCACAACAGCAGTATTTGCCCAAGGCAATGAAAACATGCGCCAGATTTCAATGAACAACTGCGATATTGTGCATTTCTACCCTATAAGCCTGCCTAAGCTTACATCGCTGAGCATTCGCAACGGCTCACTCAGGGATATTGAAATAGGAGCTAACTATCCAGCACTGTCTACTTTGGAGCTGAGCGGAAACACAGGGCTTGCGGAACTCGACGTGACACAGGCAGAGGAACTCGCCCAGCTTGACCTTAACAACACCAATATCAGCGCGCTCAACTTAGCAATGAACAAGAAGCTAAACCGCCTCAGCGCCGCGCACACTCTGCTCGAAAAGATTGATTTGAAGAACAACAAGCAGCTCAGGACTCTTAATCTTGCCAATACTAAATTGGAAAAGCTCAACCTTAGCGGTCTTGACGTGTTGCAGAATATCACTATCGACAGCACTGAAATCGCGCGCATCGACCTTTCAGACAAAAAATATCTCAGCAATGTGAGCGCTCGCAACACTGGCATAGAATTTCTTGATATGCACGAGGCTGTGGGATATAATCTGATGAAGACTATAGACATTCGCGACTGCAAGAACATGACAGCGCAAACCCTCAACTTCACCTTTACTGCCGCTCCTTTCCATAAGGGCATATCACGAGGAAAGACATTCCTTATAGCAGGCTCTAACGGCGAGCATTCCGACCCTGACTTGCTGCCGGAGGGCGACGAAGATTACTACAAGCTCGACGTTGAGGGCGACGGCACGGCAAGCATGGACTCTGTAAACATCACTCGTAAGGACGCTGAGGGCGGCACATATAAACTGATGCAGATGGACGCATCGGAAAGTCGCATTTTCTCATGGAAAGAAAGAAATGGCAAGGTGGTGCCAGGCTTCCCAATAAAGGTTGTGGCTAACGCTGCAGAGGGAAATGCTTTCAAGGGAGTAGAGGTGAACGGAAAGCTCTACACAGACTCTATTTTCGTGGTTTCAGCAGACGCGACGATAGCTCCGGTGTTTGCAGAGAATAAAGGTAATAACGTAATCAAGCTCACTGTTAAGACAGGCACGCCACAGCAATACTTCCTCGCTGCCGATAATCCTGACACTAAGATTACAGTGGATTGGGGCGACAGCGAACCCGTAGCTTACACTCTCGGCACTTCTCTCATTACAGTGGCTAATGACGAGGGCACGACAAACAACACGGTTACAATCACAGGCCCTGTAACTTATGCCGACTTCTCAAGCTATCCAGGATTTGGCAATGACAACAAAATTTCGGCTATCGACATCACAGGCAACAGCAATCTGCGTGGACTTAAAACTTACATGAACGCTATTGAGAATCTGAATGTAAGCAACGAGAAGAATCTCGAAATCCTTGACTGCGCTTACTGCGATCTCTCTGATCTTGACGTTACAAACAACACAATACTGAAGCAGCTGAGCGCTTACGGCAACACTATTGAGAATCTGAATCTGAAAAGCAACACCGAGCTGAATTATCTCGACGTGAAGCACAACTGGCTCTCTGAGCTTGACCTTTCTCAAAACCCTCTGCTCATGTATCTTGCTGCCCAAAACAATGACATCGAGAATCTGAATGTAGCAGGCCTCAATTCTCTCGCATATTTCTATGCTCAGAACAACTATCTTAAAGAAATCGACCTCAGCAACAACAAGGAGCTTGTGGAGCTTAACGTTTCAGACAACTATCTGACAAAGCTCGACCTCACATACAACACCAAGCTGGAATCGGTGCTTGTAATGGGCAATAAGCTCGAAGGTCTTGACCTTAGCAATCAGAAGGATGTAAACCTTGTGATGGTGAGCCGCAACGGATGGAATGCCGATCAGCTGAACGCTCTCTACACAAGTCTGCCTAAATATGTGGCTTCTAAGCGTGAAGGCAGTGACCAGTCGATGAAGACTCGCCTTTGGGTGATGGGCAACTCTACAAGCGAAAACCCAGAGAATGAAGCTACCATTGCCAACTCTAAGATTGCCACCGACAAGGGATGGATAATTGACGTAAAGGGCGACGGCACAGGCGGAAAGAGCACAGGTATCGCCGAGATTACTTTAAGCGACATCAGCAACAATGTAGCGGAAATCTACAACGCTGCCGGCGTAAAGCTGAATGCTCCGGCAAAGGGCTTGAACATCTTACGCATGAAAGATGGCAGCACTCGCAAGGTGATGATGAAGTAAATTAAGCAACTCCCCCAAAATAGAAATGGGCACCATCCTCTGAGATTAGGATGATGCCCATTTTTTGTATAGCTCTTGCGCCTAAAATAATTAGGCAAAGGGATTATTCCTCCTTTATCTTTTTAAGATACTCACTCGGAAGCATTCCAAACTCTGCCTTGAAGCACTGGCGGAAATAAGCAGCACTGTTCATGCCCACCATATAAGCAATCTCTGAAATAGAATACTTATTATCAAGAAGGAGTTTCTCTGCCTGTCGCATCTTAAACTTGCGTATATACTCATTGGCAGAAACGCCAAGCAACGACTTCATCTTGCGATAAAGGGTGCTGGCACTCATATTGAGTTCTGAGGCAAGCATCTGCACATCAATATCACCGGTGATATTATTCTCAATTACCTTGTTGAGCTGATCGAAGAACTCCTGGTCAAGCTTGTTCATCGACTCACGGAGCACAGCACGCTTCTCCTCTATATTATCTGGACTTGTGCTCTGCATGGTGGAAGTGAGCTTCTCACGCATGGCACGCAGATTCTTTATTCGGCTTGCGAGAAGATTATGAGTGAACGGCTTTGTGATATAAGAATCAGCACCTGCCTCATATCCTTCTTCCTTGGCAGCGATAGAATCTTTTGCCGTAAGCAGAATCACAAGAATGTGGCTCGTGCGCACATCATGCTTAATGCGTTTACACATCTCAACGCCATTCATTACAGGCATCATCACGTCGCTGATGATAACATCGGGAGTATACTCAAACGCTGCGTCAAGACCTTCCTGACCATTCGTTGCCCTTATAATGTCGTATTCCGAATTAAATGATTCGGCAATATAATCCTGAATATCCTTGTTATCCTCCACGATAAGCATTCGGCGATGGTCGGCATTGCCGCTTAGCTTCACCTGCTCTGCCTTTGCCTCTACTGCCGTTTCTTTCTTATTATGCTCGGCACGAGGTGCAAGTGGATAAAGATTATCACTATAGATAGTGACTTTGAACGTTGTGCCCACGCCCTGCTTGCTCTCCACGGAAATCTCGCCCTGATGGAGCGAAACGAGTTTCTTAACCATGGCAAGACCTATACCTGTGCCTGACGCCTGATGAGCGCCACGCTCCTGATAGAAGCTGTCGAAGATATGCGGCAATGCTTCCTCTGAAATGCCATAGCCAGTATCGGCAACAGTGATAACCACTATGTTTCTATCGTCGTTTTTCTTTCGGCACACAGAAATATCTATGCTGCCCGAATCAGTATATTTTATGGCATTTGAAACCAGATTATCCACGATAATAGTTATCACCTCCTTGTCGTGGTAAGCCTCGATTATAGGATTGCATGAAGAGAAATGAATAGCCACATCGGGCTTGCTGTTAAGCTCCTCATATTTAAGGCACGCCTCGCGCACGGTGGTAACGAGATTACATCTTTCCACCACAAGTTTGCGGCTGTCGGTTTCTGTCTTGCGGAAGTCGAGCAGACGCGTGATAAGATTGTTAAGCCTTACCGCGCTTGTATGGATAAGAGCCAGCTTATGTTTCAGATGAGCAGGCAGATCAGCCGCTTTGGAAATATCCTCCAAAGGAGCAATGATAAGCGTGAGAGGGGTGCGCAATTCGTGGGTTACGTTGGTGAAGAATCGCATACGCTCCTCGGTGAGCATCTGCTCCTGCTCATGTTTGCGTCGCTCATTATCATAAAGATAGGCAAGACGCAGATGGCGATTATAAATGCGCACTACAAGCAGACTCACCGCCACGAAAACGAGGAAATAGAAAATCTTTGCCCACCATGAAAGCCAGAAAGGAGGATTTATCGTAATCTTAAGCGATGTCTCCTTGCTCCATGGCTGATTATGCAGACGGCAGCGCACCCTCAGACGATACACTCCCGGCGGAAGATTGCGCACCAAAGTACCATTCTGCTTGGTAGTTATCCATTTATCCTCCATGCCCTCCATGTAGTAGCTGTATTCCACACGACCATTGAGAGCGTAATTGCGGGTATTGAACGCAACAAACAAAGTGTTCTCATTATATTTACATTCCACCTCATTGTGCCCCACCATATTCAGCGTGCTGTCGATGTCTACCTTATATCCGTCTTTATATAAAGTCAATGCAGTGATAAGCACGTCGGGAGCTTTACGGCTCGCAAGCACTTCCTCAGGATAGAAATAGCACAATCCACCACCTGAAGAACCGAGCACAAACTGCCCCGTGACATGATTTACAGCGCACGCGCCAGTGAAGTTGCCCACACACACATTATCATCATAAGTATAGTTGATGGCTTTTTCCGAGCCACGCTTAAAACAGCTTATGCCGAGATTTGTGCCCATCCATATATTGCCGTTCTCGTCTTCCGAAACAGAATGAACATGGATATTGCTCAATCCGCTCTCCCACTCATACACCTTATAGCTCCACTTGCCATTCTCACGAGTGAAAAGAGCTGCGCCTTCGCTTGTAGCCACCCACATTCTGCCCTTGCGGTCGAGCGAAACATCATTTACGGTGTTGGAAGGGAAGCCATTATCGGTATTATAAACTTTCAGGAGCTTAAAATTAGGAGAATAGACATAAAGTCCGCCACCGAAAGTGCCTATCCAGAAATTGCCCGACAAATCTCTTGAAATCGACCTAATAAAATTATTGTCCAGACTGATGTGTTTTATCGGCTTCAAAGTCTGCATATCCACATAATATATGCCGTTGCTTGTGCCGACAAGCATCTTGCCGTTTTTCCTATCCTCATAGAAGCTGCGCACATCTGCCTTATCAAGTTCTCCCGACAGATGATGAAAACCTCCTGAAGCTGAATTATAGACAGACACACCATCATCGAAACTTCCAAACCACAGTCTGCCTGTCTTATCGGTAAGCACAGCCTGCACCGACGCGCCAGCCTCCTTGGGATACTGCGCTATCAGCTCATGAGTGGGCGAAAACACATTGATTCCGTCGCCATCCGTGCCTACCCACAGATTGCCTTTATAATCAAAAGCCAAGCCTATGGCAGACTCATTAGAAAGATGATGTTTCTTGTCTATTGATGAATAAGTGATTCTGCCGAAGAGTGGCAAATCGTAAGTAAGGAAATTAAGTCCGCTGCCATAAAGACCAAGCCATATATTTCCGAAATCATCCTCAAGAATACATCTCACGCTGTTTCCTGTCAGGCTCTTGTCGTCTTCTCCCATCTGCAAGGTTTCGTAAGACCACATATTGGAATGAAACATGAGTTTTTTGAGGTCAAAAATTACCACGCCACCCTGCTCCGTGGCAACCCACAGTTTGCCATCCTCATGCTCCTCTATGCCGAAAATGCGGTGATTGGAAGCTGGCGACTGGCTGACATGATAAAACTCACCCGTAGACGAATCAAACAAATCAAGACCCTCACTTGTGCCTACCCATATATATCCAAGCTGATCCTTATATATACAGGTTACTTCATTAGAGGCTATAGAAGATTTATTGGAAGGATTGTGGCGGAAATTGTGTGCACGGCGCGTGTGAACGTCTACGATAGACATTCCGGCATTTACATGCCCCACATAAAGCAGACCGTTGCCTGCGTCGAGCAAGCACCACACCTGATTGCTGCCAAGCCCCTTCACGGTCTTCGTGTTGTAATGCACGCAGCGTGCCGTTTCCTTATCAAAGAGGTCGATACCCTGCCAATAAGTAGCCACCCACAACTTGTTGTTAGGCGCGTTTTTTAGATATGTGATATCATTAGTGGCAAGACTGTTCTTATCCTTCGGATTATGCTTGTAGCTATAAAATCTGTTCTCCTTATAGTCGTAAGCGTTGAGTCCGTCGCGCTGAGTAGCAATCCAGAGCAATGGCTTCTTAGGGTCGTCGAGCATGCTGTTGAATTCATTACCCGTCAATCCATTGGCGTTACCCCTTCTCTTGTAATAAGTATAGAAGCGCGCTCCATCAAAACGGTTGAGTCCCTCCTCTGTGGCAAACCACAAATCACCGTTCTTATCGCCCACTGCATCAACAACATAATTATTGGAAAGTCCGTTTTCAAGTCCGAGCGACTTTACCACAAACCGTCCGTTGGAATTTTGAGCCCACGCGCAAAACACATACACACAGCAGGCCGCAAACATAAATAATCTATTTTTCATTAAAACACAATGATATTTTCAATTACGCTTTAAATTACGATGCGAAGTTATAAATAAAATCGTTGAAATCAATGAAAATGACAGATGAAAGATTGGTTATCAGTCAAATAATAAACGTAATTTATCATTAATCTATTAACGGATTTCGGATAAAAGAGGTAACTTTGCGTCACAAAATCAATAACTTATAAATAAAACAACTTATCTTAATGAAAAGTATTTTGGAAGGTCGTCCAGCTTTGAAGAAGACTGTTGACGAGATAGCAGAAGTAGCCGGATACCTCTGGCAGAACGGTTGGGCAGAACGCAATGGCGGCAACATCACCGTAAACATCACTGAATATGTAGACGATGAGATCAAGGCGATGCCTGCAATCAGCGAAGTGAAGCAGATCGGCACAACTTTGCCACAGCTCAAAGGCACATATTTCTTCTGCAAGGGCACAGGCAAGCGCATGCGCGATTTGGCTCGTCGCCCAATGGAGAATGGTTCTGTAATCCGTATTCTTGACGACTGCGCAAGTTATGAAATCATTGCCGACAACGTAGTAATGCCTACAAGCGAGCTTCCAAGCCACTTGATGGTACACGCTCACCAGATAGAAATCGGCTCAGGATATAAGGCTACCGTTCACACCCACCCTATCGAACTTGTAGCAATGAGCCACTCAAAGAAATTCATGGAGAAGGATGTTCTCACAAATCTTTTGTGGAGCATGATTCCAGAGACAAAGGCCTTCTGCCCACTGGGTCTCGGCATTGTTCCTTACGAGTTGCCAAGCTCTATCAAGCTCGCCGAGGAAACATTGAAGCAGCTTGAAGACTACGACGTAGTAATGTGGGAGAAGCACGGCGTATTTGCCAAGGGCAAGGACGTAATGGACGCGTTCGACCAGATTGACGTACTCTCTAAGAGCGCGAAGATCTATGTAAATGCCAAGGCAATGGGCTTCGAGCCGGAAGGTATGAGCCAGGCACAGATGAAAGAAATGTCTGTTGCCTTCAACTTGCCAAAGTAATTATACACACATAGTTATTTTTACATGACAAAAGAAGAACTTATGAGAAGGGCCATCGAATTGTCTGAACGCAGTGTTCAGACGGGCGGTGGCCCTTTTGGTGCCGTTATCGCGAAAGACGGCAACATCGTGAGCGAAGCAAGCAACAGCGTCACTCTTGACAACGACCCTACGGCTCATGCCGAGGTGAACGCTATTCGCAAAGCGACCAACAAGCTTCGCACTTTTGATTTGACAGGATGCGAAATCTACACATCTTGTGAGCCTTGCCCTATGTGCTTAGGCGCAATCTACTGGGCACACCTCGACCGCATATATTATGCCGGTACACGCAAAGACGCTGCCGACGCAGGTTTTGACGACGACTTTATCTATAAAGAACTCGAATTGAAGCCGGAAGAGCGCCATAAGGAAATAAAGGCTCTTCTCTCAGAAGAAGCTATCAAGGCTTTCGATATGTGGAGAGAAAGCACCGAAAAGACTGAATATTAATCAGACTTTATTAAAAGCAAGCTAAAACAAAAAAATGAGCGACTCACAAGAGCCACTCATTTTTTTGTATACGATACGCTAACCGTATAAAAAGAGAAAAGACGTATCCACAAGGGAAAATGGATACGTCTTAATGTAAAAATTTTAAGAAGATTATTAAGTGGTACCTCCAGGAATCGAACCGGGGACACACGGATTTTCAGTCCGATGCTCTACCAACTGAGCTAAGGCACCATCATTTAAATTTTCGCTTGCATTTGATTTCTCATTTGCGAGTGCAAAGGTAGACGTTTTTTTTTATTTCTCCAAATTTTTCTCATAAAAAAATTCATTTTTCTAAAAAAATATGTACCTTTGCACTCGCAAACAGGCAACAAGCCCTTTTGCAATCGGGATTTAGCGCAGCTGGTAGCGCACTACGTTCGGGACGTAGGGGTCGCTGGTTCGAATCCAGTAATCCCGACTATTTTTTATAATTCAATATCAGTTTTCTTTCCCCTTAATTTTACTATTCTCGCTGGATTGCCTATCACGGTGCAATCATCGGGTACATTGGTGTGGACAAGAGTCTGCGCTCCGATTGTAACGTTATTGCCTATTTTCACTTTGCCGAAGATAGTAGCTCCTGTATACACTTTCACGTTGTCGCCGATTATAGGGCGACCGCCCTTGCCGTTGCCTATGGTAACGAGGTGAAGGCAATAAAAATCCTTACCTACCGACTCCGCGTTAATATATGTGGCATAGCTGTGCTCCATGTGGGCGCCCTCTCCTATCTCTGGGCACCATATATGGAAAGAGCTCTCGCGCGGAAGCATCCATCTGAAAGGGAAAGACACATATTCTCCCAAACGATAATAAAACAGATTGCGGAAACATTTCTCACGTGTACACGCCTTGATGAAGTTGAGCACAGTGGGTTTTCTGTCCTGCAACTTCACCAAATCTTTATCTATCTCTTTCTTATGGAGAAGATATAATGCTATGTGGGGTATCATGCGTACTGTCGAAAACGACAATATTATTGTTTGAGCTATGGGATTCATTTATAATAAGTAAATTGCGATTAATCTGAAATTATAGATAAAGAGATAAAGAGCCAAGAGCGAAACAGCAAAGCTCAAATAGCGCTTAGCGTTGCTGCCTATACTGCGGAAAAGGAAACCTATCGCTATCGGCAAGGCATAAGCCCAATGAGCCGTCATAATATACACCTCGTTGATACCGAAGCCTAATCCCATGTGAAGCAACATATCCATCATGAAATACGACATTACAAGCCACAAGAATCTGCTGCGCCTGCCACACCACACGCCTATTACAAACAAAGCTACAACAACAGCCTCAACAGCGTAATTATACCAATGATTATATTTCACTATAATCGGTCGCTGCTTCATAACATCGCCAAGCAGATAATCTTCATGCAGCTGAATGCTTTCGCCAAATAGGCTTTCCACAGCTGCGTCTACTCGCGATGTGGAGATATCAGTCCATCGCATAAACTCTCCGCCCATTATCGGCGTGCCTGTCCATTGATGATGTGGTTTTGCGTCAGCCTTTTTAGCTTGCGCTGTTTTATGCTGCGAAGTTTTTCCCTGCAAGCTATCCTTCTGTGCTGCTTCCTGCTGTGCTTTCTTAGCCACAAGCTCACGCTGCGCCTTTATCTTCTTCAATTTGGCCTTCATTTCATGTCGCTGCAATTCGCCCGGCAATACAAACACACGATACTCGAAGCGCGAAAAGCCCCATATCAACGCTGCCGGAACCAACACGGCAAAAAGCATATAGCGAATGCGGAAGAATCTCTTTCCGTTTACAAACAAACCAGAGAGAAAGACTTTCAATCCATTATTAAGCGATGTGCCTGCCGTGAAAAAGAAGCACGCTATGGTTTGCCATATCGTCAATGCCCTGCCCTGCTTTATCTTTCTGCCCGAAATATAGAGCACGAGCAGCAATAAGAACATTGAGATAATGAAATGATCGGGCATGAAACTGCTGAGCATTATATAAGCAAACGAGAAGAAAAAGAAAGTGAGGATGGTAGCTTCACGCTGCGTGTTTCCCACCACCTCGCGCAATATGCGATATAGGAATAGCTGCGCATAAAGGGCAAAAAACGACATCATCAGCGCGACTATGAATATGGCGCAGTTTATGCCTGTCAATGCCATCAATCCCTTGTTTACGAGATAAGGCACATACATGAAGAACGCAAGCAGAGGGTGGCGATAAGGATTGTATCTCACCTCCCAATCGCTTAGCGTGTGGTAAGTGATGGGGTCGAAACCCGACACATGAAACCTACGTATAAACAAATGCCAATAATCATTGGTCAAAGGCGTAAGCTCGCCATAATATCTTATTATCAATAAAGCGTTTAGGCATACTAACGACAAAACAACGCCAAAAGCTATCCAACGCTCACCATGCTTAATCTTAAATATAGAAAAAAGCCTCCCAAAAGTTTGGAACATAAAAATTTTAGTTTTATATTTGCGAATGTTATCAAGAGATTCGTTCACTACGAACACCAACCGAGCTTAAGTTGTAGCCACGGTGGTAAAAATGATACGGATTGTTCCTTCAATCAAAATGAACAACTTTTTTTATTTAGAAGTTCCGAGCTACGCGCCGGAACTTCTTTTTTTCTTCAATGTTATTATCTCTACTGTAGGCCACGCGCCGAAGCGGAAAGGGAATGTGCCGCCAATGCCGTCGCTCACATAAAGGTATCTGTCGTCTTCCTTATACAGTCCTCCCCACTCACTATACACGAAACGTGCCGGAGTGAAATGTCCTATCTTCAGCTGCGCTGCGTGAGTGTGCCCCGACAAGGTGAGCTGAATATCGCTTTCGGGCAATATCTCCCTGTGCCAGTGACTCGGGTCGTGGCTCATAAGTATTCTGAAAGCGCAACGCTCCGTGCCATCCATAGCCTTAGGCAAATCGGCATAAGCAGGGAATGGTGGCTTGCCTTCATTCTCCACGCCTATTATCGCAATCTCATCGTCGCCTCTACTAATCACTACATTCTCATTCCTAAGCAATCGCCAGCCATACATCTTCTGCCTTGCGATAAGCTCGCGCAAGCTTTTCAGCTGACTGTCGGCATCATGGCGGCGCGCGTAGCAGCAATAGTCGTGATTGCCAAGCACGCTGTAGACACCGTCTGGAGCGCGAAGCGAGCTAAGAATGTTGTCAAACGGATCAAGCTCATAAGGAGAGGTATTTACCAAGTCGCCCGTGAAAAGGATTACATCAGGATGATTTTTATTCGCGAGGCGCACCATCTTTCTCAGCGTTTCGGTAGACATGGCAAACGAGCCTGCGTGAATATCCGTAATCTGCGCTATGCGATAGCCATCAAAGGCGTCGGGCAAATCAGCGGAAACGATAGTAGTGCGTTTCACTACCACATGCCGCCATCCCCATATCAACCCATAAGCGAAGCAAAGCAAAGCAATGCCCGAAAGAGTCAATCCCAAAGCATCGCCAATGGCAGCATAGCCACACAGATTGCCTACGCATGAGAACGTGGCGAATATCACCTTCGGAATACCTATGCAGAGCACAAGGAAGAAGAACAGGCGCAACAGCTTTTTGCTATACGAAACCAAGTTTACCCATGCCACACTCGCCAGCAGCACCGCCGACGGCAGCCAATGAAGCCATCTGAAAGGCGTAGACATCTCGTCTAAATACATCGCCCAGACATATATGTCGGGGAATATGCCAAGCAATATCAGCAAAGGTATAATCCGTTTCATAAGCCGAGTCCTCCTATACCTATTATATATAATATATACCGTTTTTATATGCCAAGCCCGCCGGTGAAAGTAGCGTCTTTCGGCTTGCTCTGCAATATCTTGCTACGTGGCGGCACGCTGTAAGTCACCCAGATGTTACCACCTATTATGGTGTCGTGCCCTATAGTTATTCTGCCAAGCAAAGTAGCGTTAGAATAAACCGTAACGTTGTCCTCAATGATAGGATGGCGCGGAATATTTATAGGGTGTCCGTTGCCGTCGAGGGTGAAGTTCTTCGCTCCGAGCGTAACGCCCTGGTAGAGGGTAACGTGCTTGCCAATGATGCAGGTTTCGCCTATCACCACACCCGTGCCGTGGTCGATGGCGAAATACTCACCTATCGTAGCTCCCGGATGAATGTCGATACCTGTCTGAGAATGAGCCTGCTCTGTCAATATGCGCGGAATCACCGGCACGCCCATGTTCCACAGTACGTGAGCCACACGATAATGCACCATCGTCTCCACGATAGGATAGCTGAATATCACCTCGCTGTAATTAGTCACCGCGGGGTCGTTGTCGTAGATGGCTTCCACATCGGTGTAGAGCAATCGTTTTATCTCAGGCAGCTGCTCGAAGAATTTATCCGTGAGAGCCTCAGCCCTGCACTGGCAAGTTTCCTCAGGCGCGCCCCCCACTTCGTTGCAGTCTTTATACAGCATGGCGAGAGCTATCTGCGTTTTCAGCTTGTTGTAGAGCTGCTCCATGTCCACGCCTATGTGGTAGGCGCGTGTGCTGCCCACACTCTGCCAGTTGTCGAAGAAGCCCGGAAACACTATTGTCTTCACAAGCCTTGCTATATCCTGCACCTCAGACGGCGTAGGCATCTGAGAGAATTTCTTCGGCATCATGCGCTTTTCCACTTCGGTGCGCGTCGCCATATTGTTTACTGCCTTCTGAAATGTTTCCTGATCCATTCTCTTTTTCTGTGTGTAGAGTGAATATATCTTTTTTGTTTAGAACACGCATGGCAACGCCATAAGCTGATAGTATAGCGTGCGTGCCAGTCGCTCATGTCCTTTGTCGTTGGGGTGAAGTCTGTCGGTAGTCGGGATATGGAAATACTGTCCCTGATTTTCCTCCAGAGGGTAGAGTCCGCTCAGCGAATAAGTGTCGATTACGGGCATTGCCCATATCTCGCCAGCCTCTTTCACGCTCTCCACATATTCGTCGAAAAATTCTCCGCACTCATTCTGATAAGCCTCCGTAGGCTGCCAGTTTTTATCGTTGAATGCCGCCAGCGCCCTGTGTATAGGCGTGAGGATTACTATCTGCTTAGTGGGATACATTCCTTTCAATGTGCTGAGCGCGATATTTATTCTTCCTCTGTAAGTATCCTTTGTCATCAATGGGCGGCGCATTTTTCTTTTCACCACAGCCTTTGGCTTATGAATGGCTGCCACCACCGTAGTGTCTATCTCCTCATACCATTCTCCTATCGGCACTCCGGCGTTGTAGTCGTTGGTGCCTATGAATATCATTATGGCGTCGAAGTCATCACCATGTTCCGCTTTCAGCTTCTCCGCCTGTCGTGGAATATCATTCCATTGTCTGCCGCTTATGCCATAAACGTAGGGAGTTATTCCGAGCCATTCTTCGAGGAAAGCCCAATACTTTTTCTTTGCCGCCTTGTTTCTCGGATCGGTTATTGAGTCGCCGAAATAAGCCACCTTTTTCCCTTTCCAAGGGTGTTCCATCAAAGTCTGCGGCAGCGACGGCACCGCCACAAGCAGACACATTAGTATTACAATTAGCTTTTTCATTATTACATTTTTCGTTTTATGCAAAACTAATCTTTTTCGTCGTAAAAACAAAATATAAGCATATTTAATTAGTTCGCCACCTCTAAAACAAGGAATAGCGCAAAAACAGAGCATTTCGGTAGCTATCGAGAAACAATGACAATGAAAACGCATTCGTTTTCCACCTTTCATGGACTAAACGCTTTTGGATTGAATCAATCCGGAAGCTCCCCAAAGTGGAACGCAATCGGATTGAGTCAATTTTCCGATTCTTTAACATCGATACCACAGAATTGATACCTGTTTTCTGATTCTTTGACATGGGGTACCGCAGAATCGAGTCAATCCTCCGATTCTTTAACATCAATATCGCAGAATTGACACCTGTTTTCTGATTCTTTGACATGGGGTACCGCAGAATCGAGTCAATCCTCCGATTCTTTAACATGGGGTAGCGCAGAATTGACTCAATTTTCTGATACTTTAACAAAATAAGCTATAAAAATGAAGTGTTTGTTATCCAACAACACACACATTAAACGATAAAAATCTCTGAGAAACTATTGCAGGTCTAAATTTTTATCCCTATATTTGCCACATACAATAACACATTTTATATATATGCCAACTCTATTTTATATCTTTGGATTAAGATTCTATTTCTATTCAGATGAACATCTGCCAATACATATACACGTGCAAAATGGCGATGGAAGAGCGAAAATAGAAATCTCTCCAAACATTAAACTTATTTATAATAAAGGAATAAAAGCTAACGATATAAAGAAAGCAATAACCATAGCCAATGAGTTTAGCGAAAAGATAATAGAAAAGTGGCATGAATATTTCGACGAAGATTAAATATAAGGAGGAAAACGATATGGAAACAATCAAAAACGTTTGGTTTGCTGACGGCAGAATTTTTCTCAGAACAACGACTAATAAAGTATATAGCCGTCCACTTGAAGCATTCCCTGTGCTCAAAGACGCTGACGACATAGAACGCAATAATTATGAAATCGGTGTCCTCGGCGATGACATTCATTGGGAAAAACTTGATGAAGATATTCACATATCAAGTTTCTACGACCACACAGAACCTGATTACGACAATGAGATAGCAAGAATCTTTAATTGCTTTCCGCAGCTTAACGTTTCGGAAGTGGCACGCAGCATGGGTATTAACAAGAGTTTGCTTTCAAAATATATTTATGGCATTAAGAAGCCGAGCGAAGCACGCAAGCAACAAATTAAGGCTGCGCTCCATGAATTAGGCAAAGAATTGCTCGCTGTATAAAAAAAATGGCAAATCACAAAAACAAAAAAACACACGGCTGCGGAACAATCTCGCAGCCGTGTGTTTTTATATAATGTTTTTAAGTATAGCTTTATATTCTGTGGAAATCTATTGAGCCGATGCGGTCATCAACGGTGACGAATAAGCCAAATTATATGACAAAAGAATACACAAAGCGACAAGACGCGCCATGAAATTCCACATTATTATATAATATAGTTACAAAGAAAAGCGGAAATCGTCTTATGATATAGTATGAAAAGTAATAAGATTGTATCAGTATTTTGCTTGTTGGCAATGATGTTGCCAATGGGTGCTTTTGCACAGGCCGCACGCTACAAGGTAGGCGCATGCGACTGGATGATGCTTAAAAGACAAAAGTTAGGAGAGTTTAAATTGGCGCATGAAATAGGATGCGACGGAGTGGAACTCGACATGGGAGGACTTGGCAAGCGCGACTCTTTTGCCAATCAGCTGCGTGGCGACAAGGCTCAGGCTCTGAAATTCAAAAACACGGCAAAGGAATATGGCATTGAAGTGGGTGCTGTGGCAATGTCGGGCTTCTATGGTCAGGACCTGACAAAGAAAGACACTTATATGTGGCTCGCCGAAGACTGCTTCAACACAATGGACATATTCGGCACAAAGATAGCATTCCTGCCATTAGGCGGAACAGGCAAAGACTGGTATGAGAACAAGGCGAAACGCAAAGAAGTGGTGAAGCGCCTTAAAAGAATGGGCAACGCCGCAGCAAAGCGCGGAAAGGTGATAGGCATAGACACTCGCCTCGATGCGGCAGCAAGCCTGAAACTGCTGAAGGAGATTAACTCTAAGGGAATAAAGATATTCTATAAATGGCAGACTCAAACCGAGGAGGGAAAAGATATTGCCAAAGACATTGCCACCCTCGGCGCTAAGAACATCTGCGCTTTCCACGCAAGCAACACCGACGGCAAATGGCTGAGAAACGACAACACTATCGACGTGGCTGCGATAAAGGCTGCTCTCGACAAGATGGGATGGAGCGGATGGCTCTTCGTGGAGCGCAGCCGTGACACCACTCAGGTGCGCAACGTGAAAGCCAACTATGGCGACAACGTGAACTTCCTGAAATACATTTTCCAGAACGGTGGCGAAGTGGTAGCGCTGAAATCGGAAGGCAGACCTGCCGACTATGTAAACTCAATAGTGAAGCGTTCTGAAAAGGTGACCAACGCACTGGGACTTACCGGCTCGTTTGTAGGACTTAGCGTGAGAAACATCGTGGCCAACAGATATTTCGCGCTCAACGACATCTACACCGTGCGCGACAGCATTAAGAACCACGCAAAGAAAACTCTTGAAGGCGAAGCTAAAAACGCTGCCATAAAGAACGCTGAAAACGAAACCGACAGCAAGCTCTATCGCTCTCACGCAGGATTTATAGCCGACCTCAGCATCTACCTGAACGACAAGCAGATAGAAACAGTGAAAGACGTGATGACATATAATGTGGTAAACGTTACTTACACTGCTCAGTGCGACATGATTCCTACACTGAAAGAGGAGGAGAAGGCACAAATCTTGGCTTGGCTGAAAGAAGCGCGCGAATTTGCCATCGACGCTGAAAACAGCAACAAGAAGCACGCTGCCTTCGGAAAATATAAGGGAAGAATAAACAACTATCTCTCTAAGCGTGGCTACGACCTCGTGAAAGAGCGCGAAGGATGGTATAAGAGAATAAAGGCAAGAGGCGGAACCATCTAAAACTCAACACTTTCGGAAACAGACAACAATGAAAAGACAGATATTGACCGCTGCGATGATGATACTCGCGGCTCAGGCAATGAGCGCGCAGACAGGCGGCATAACCGACACTCACAATAGCAAATACGCTAAGATGAACGCTACCCCACTCAACGCCGTAAGATGGACAGGCGGATTTTGGGGCGAGCGTTTCAACGTGTTCTCAAAAACAAGTTTGCAGAGCATGTGGAACACATGGCGCACCGACTATGGCAAGGGCTACAACAACTTTCTCATTGCCGCAGGCGAGAAAGAAGGCGTACACCATGGCCCTCCATTCCACGACGGCGACATGTATAAATGGCTTGAAGGCGTAGCAGCGACCTACGCCATCACCAAGGATAAGGAGCTGGACAAGATAATGGATCAGTTTATAAGCCTTATCATCAAGTCGCAAGACGACAACGGATATATAGGCACTCAGGTGCGCATAGCGCGCATGAACGCCAACAAAAACATAAAGGCTACCGACAACACAGTAGTGGGCACTGCCGTGGGAACAGATAAGGACGGAATGTTTGGCAATATGCTCAACTTTGAGACATATAATCTCGGCCACCTTATAACGGCAGGCATCATTCACAAGCGCGCCACGGGAAAGACCACTCTCTACAACTGCGCGCTGAAAGCTGCCGACTTTCTGTATCGCTTCTATGAGCAGGCGCCTAAGACATTGGCGAAGAACGCAGTGTGCCCTTCTCACTATATGGCAATGAACGAGCTATACAGAGAGACTGGCAATAAGAAGTATCTGAAGCTGGCACAGGAACTTATCAATATTCGCAGCCTCGTGAAGGATGGCACTGACGACAATCAGGACCGCATTCCATTCCGTGAGCAATACAAGGCAATAGGTCATTCTGTGAGAGCGAATTATCTTTATGCCGGCGTGGCCGACCTCTATCTTGAGGATGGCGAAGCGCAGCTAAAGAAAAATCTCGACTCTATATGGAACGACATTACATATAGAAAGATGTATATAAACGGAGCGTGTGGAGCGCTCTACGACGGCACATCGCCCGACGGCACCGACTATCAGCCTGCCAACATTCAGAAGATACATCAGGCTTATGGCAGACCTTACCAGTTGCCACAGCTCACTGCCCACAACGAGACATGCGCCAACATCGGCAACATGCTTCTCAACTGGCGCTTGTATCTTACGAGCGGCAAGGGCATTAACATGGACATCGTGGAAAACTGCCTTTACAACAGCATAATGCCGGGCATAAGCCTCGACGGAAAGAAGTATTTCTACGTGAATCCTCTGCGCATGAGCAATGACTTGCCTTACACTCTGCGCTGGCCGAAAGAAAGACAGGAATACATAAGCTGCTTCTGCTGCCCTCCTAACACTCTGCGCACGCTCTGCGAGGCACAGGATTATGCTTATTCCACAGCAAAGGACACATTATATGTGAACCTGTATGGCGAAAACAAACTGCAATTAAAAGAAATCTCACTTTCACAGCACACAGACTATCCTTGGGATGGAAAAATAACATTCCACGTAGACAAGGCCGTGAAGAAAAACATCACGCTGAAATTGCGTGTGCCTGAATGGGTAGACAATGTGAGCGACGTGGAAGTGAGAGCTACTGATAAGGCTTCTTACAAGATAGAAGATGGATTTATCACTATTACAGGCAGCTGGAAGAAAGGCGACGAAGTGGCTATCAACATGCCTATGCGCACCAAACTTATAGAAGCCAATCCGCTTGTAGAGGAACTGCGCGGACAAGTGGCTGTGCAGCGTGGCCCTATCATCTATTGTCTTGAAAGTCAAGACCTCAACGGAGCTAAGCTCGACGACATAATGATTCCTTCTGACGCTGAGTTTACTCCTGTGGAAACCACTATCGACGGCAGCCGAATTATGGCTCTTGAAGCCAACGTGCTGAAGCGTGGCGAAGACTCATGGAAAGGCAAGCTTTACAGAGAGTCGAGCAAAAAATACGGCAACGCGAAAGTGCGTTTCATTCCTTACTTCGCATGGGGCAACAGAGGA
This sequence comes from Prevotella sp., assembly GCA_024682415.1. Classification (GTDB taxonomy): domain Bacteria; phylum Bacteroidota; class Bacteroidia; order Bacteroidales; family Bacteroidaceae; genus Prevotella. The sequence goes on along the minus strand of JAIKZG010000027.1, from coordinate 65,780 downwards.
AAGAGCGAGATGGAAGTGTTTGTTCCAGAAGCTATAAAATAACGACTTACTTCCCCAAGAAAACGATTGTTCTGACTTATAACAAAAGCAAGACAAAGACTAATGAACAGACTATTATTCACCGCTTTGAGCTGCATGATGTTTACGCACATGGCAGCCCAAAGCGTAAATATAGAAGTGAAGCCAGGTGCCTACTCAATAGAAGAGGCACTGCACGAGGCACGCGATGCACGCCGACTGAAAGGCGCGAAGGAGGTGACTCTGCATTTGCAGGCAGGCACTTACCGACTGAATCAGCCTATCATCATTCGCCCGGAAGACTGCGGAACGAAGATTGTAGGCGACAAAGGAGCAGTGGTAAGCGGTGGCGTGAAGATCACGGGCTGGAAGAAAGAAGGCAACTTGTGGGTTGCCGATGTGCCTGAATATAACGGCGTGCCTCTCAACTTCCGCCAGCTTTGGATAAACGGAAAGAAAGCAGTAAGGGCAAGAAACGTAAACGACCTTGAGGCAAAAGACGGATTAGCAGCCAAAGCCAACCGCATTATCAATGTAGACAAGAAGAAAGAAACGATATATGTACCCACACAGACGGTGAAAAACCTCGTGGGCACAAAGGGATTGGAAATGGTATTACACGAAATGTGGTGCATAGCCAATCTCAGAATAAAAGATATAAAGGTGATGGGCGACAGCTCTGCCATAACATTCCATCAGCCAGAAAGCCATGTTCACTTCGCTCACCCTTGGCCATCGCCAATGGTAACGACCGACGGACATAACTCTGCATTCTACATTACAAACGCGAAGCAGCTTATCGACAGCGAGGGCGAATGGTTCTTGGATTATCGCCAAGGCAAGCTTTACTATATGCCTCGCAATGGTGAGGACATTACCACTGCCGATGTAGAAGCGCCTGCTTTGGAAACTCTTGTAAAGGTAGTAGGAACGGCAGACGAGCGAGTGAAAGACATCACTTTCAGCGGCATTACATTCAGCTATGCCACATGGCTGCGCCCCTCAATCATGGGGCATGCTCCATTGCAGGCTGGCATGTATATGACGGAAGCCTACAAGCTGCGTCCACAAATCGACCGTCCAAATGGCGACCACAAGCTCGACAACCAAGGATGGGTAGGTCGCCCCGCATCGAGCGTCAGCATTGACTGCGCTGAGAATGTATGGTTTAAGAACTGCGTGTTTAGCCATAGCGCGTCTTCCGCAATAGATTTCAACACATATATAAAAGGTGGAGGCATTGACGGCTGCACGATAGAAGACATAGGCGGAAATGGCATCGTGGCAGGCGAGTTCAGCCCCGAAGGATTGGAAGCTCACAAGCCTTACGACCCTGCCGACCGCAGAATAATATGCGACGGACTAAGCATAACCAATAACACCATCACAGACGTGACTAACGAAGACTGGGGATGCTGCGGAATAAGCGCGGGATTTGTGCGCAACATTTATATTGCCGGCAACAATATCAGCGAGGTTTCCTATACAGGAATCAGCCTTGGATGGGGCTGGAATCAGCAGCCTTGCGCGATGGCAAACAACAAGGTAGTAGGCAACAAGATATGGCACTACGCCAAGCACATGTATGACACAGCAGGAATCTACACTCTCGGTTCACAACCCCACTCTTTCGTGGAAGACAACACCGTGGGCGATATATATTCTCCAAAATATGTGCACGACCCTAATCATTGGTTTTATCTCTACACCGATGAGGGAAGTTCGGGCATAACGGTGAGAAACAACACCATACCTGACGCCGACAAGATACTTAAAAACTCAAACGGCCCGGGCAACGAATGGCACAACAACGGCCCAAAGGCTAAAGAGATAGCTAAGAAAGAGGCGGAAGAAAAAGCCAGAAAGAAAGCTAAAAAGAAATAAATAAAGACCCAACACAAGATAATGAAACGAAAAAACATAAACAAGGCATTAGTAGCGATATGCGGTGCTATGCTGACAGGTTGTGGAGCGTCGGTTACAAAAGTAATCGACAAAGCAGGCTTGCCACAAACACAATACGCCACTGAGATTATTAACAAATTTGCCCCTGAAAAAGGCTACAAAATTACTGTTGATGTAGCTAAAGACAGCGCAAATCTGCCTGCCGAGGGATTTACCATTAAAAGCCACGGCAAAAAGATAGACATCATAGGCAACGACGCTTCGGGCGCTATCTATGGCGCTAACAGACTGGCAGAAGGACTGCTCAAAGACCAAATCATCGTAGACGCTCCAGAAATGAAACTTCGCGGTGCCTGCGTAGGTTTGCAGAAGACTGTTTATCTGCCAGGACACCGTGTTTATGAATATCCTTATACTCCTGAAAACTTTCCATGGTTTTATGATAAAGATCTGTGGGTGAAATATCTCGACCTATTGGCAGCTAACAACATGAATGCCGTTTATCTGTGGAACGGTCATCCTTTTGCTTCGCTTGTGAAACTAAAGGATTATCCTTTCGCTGCAGAGGTGGACGATGCCACAATGAAGAAGAATCAGGAGATGTTCTCATTCCTCACAAAGGAAGCTGACAAGCGCGGAATAAGGGTGATACAGATGTTCTACAACATCATCGTGTCAAAGCCATTTGCCGACCACTATGGCATAAAAACTCAGGATAGAAACCGCCCTATCACTCCGCTGATAAGCGACTACACAAGAAAGAGCATTGCCGAGTTTGTGAAGGAATATCCTAATGTGGGCTTCCTTGTATGCCTTGGTGAAGCGATGAAGACTATCGACGATGACGTGACATGGATGAAAGAAACTATCATTCCAGGAATTAAAGACGGATTGAAAGCTTCCGGCAGAACAGACATGCCACCTATCATTCTGCGCTCACACGACACCGATGGTCCTCGTGTGCTTCATGAGTCGCTTCCTCTTTACAAGAACATCTACACCATGACCAAATACACCGGCGAAAGTCTTACCACTTACGAGCCGGGCGGCCCTTGGGGAGAAACTCAACGCCAGCTGAGCAGCGTTGCGCCTATACATATCAGCAACGTTCATATCCTTGCCAATCTTGAGCCATGGCGTTGGAGCTCACCTGCATTCACTGAAAAGGCTGTTCAGGCTATGCACCGTGTGCATGGAGCTAACGGATTACACTTATATCCACAGGCAAGTTATTGGGACTGGCCTTACACTGCCGACAAACTTGCCGACGGCACTCGCCAGCTACAGATAGACAGAGACTGGATGTGGTATGCTGCATGGGGACGCTACGCATGGAACAGCAAGCGAGGCGACGACAAATCTTATTGGAAGAAACGCTTAGCCGACTATTATGGCTGCGACACAATAGCTGCCGCAAAGATACTTGAGGCTTACGATGAGAGCGGAGAGATAGCTCCTAAACTCATTCGCCGATTTGGTATCACAGAAGGCAACAGACAGACTTTGCTTCTCGGCATGAAGATGAGCCAGATTGTGAATCCATATAAATATACCATCTATCCAGGATTCTATGAGAGCTGCGGACCTGAGGGCGAGAAGCTGATAGAATATGTGGAAAAGAATTGGAAGAAGCAGAAGCACGTTGGCGAATTGCCTCTCGACATCGTAAACCAATGTGTTGCCCACGGAAAGAAAGCCACTGAAGCTATCGACGCAGTGGAGGGCAAAATCACAAAGAACAAGGACGAGTTTGAAAGACTAAAGAACGACATGCACTGTTATGCTTTCTTCGCAAACTCATTCCACGACAAGGTGTATGCTGGCGAACAGGTGCTCAACTACAAATGGAGCGGAAAGATAGACTATCTGAAAGCTGCTGTGCCATTGCTTGAAAACAGCGACAAGGAATGGAAGAAGCTTGTAGACCTTACAGACAAGACTTATCTCTATGCCAACAGCATGCAGACCGCTCAACGACGCATCCCGGTAGGTGGCGACGATGGCAATTTCAAGACATGGAAGGAAATGCTTCCTGTATATGAGGAAGAACTTGCCAACCTCAAAAGCCACATTGCAACGCTTAGCGGAAAAGACGGAAAGAAGAGCGCGGGAATTAAGAACCCGAAAGCTAAAAATGCTGATATTAAGTTGATTAGCCCATATAAATTCGTAACTTTGCATAAGGGCGTGAAGACTTTCATCAATCGTGATGAGACAATCGACACATTGGCTGCCGAGCTTGACGGAATGAAAGCTTTGCTCCTAAACCGCGACACAGCGAGAATAAATGGCGTGACAGTGGAATTTGAAACTAAGAAACCTGTGAAAATGCTCGTTGGCTTCTTCATCGACGATCAAGACAAATTCGCTGCTCCGCCAAAATTGGAAATCGATGCTACAGGTAACGAATATGGTCAGGCAGAAGCATTGATCAGCAACGCTATCAGAATGACTCAAATGCCTATGGCAGAAATACATGCTTACAACTTCAGTGCCGGTCATCATGTGATTAATTTGCCAAAGGGCATAATCATGGTGGCAGGTTTCACCGATACCGACTTGAAGATAAGAGACGCGGGACTCAACGGTGGAAACGCTGAAGTAGACTGGCTATTTATGAAATAAGGCAACTTAAAACAGAATAATGATAAAAAAAATAATAGCAATGCTGCTCATAAGCCTCCCAATAGCGGGAGGCTTTGAGAAGCTTCATGCGCAGCGTATCAGCAACACTGATATGCAGCGCATTTACTCGTCTGTAAGGACACCCTATAAATATGGACTTGTAGTAGCTCCGAAAAGCAATTACGAGAAATTTGACTGCCCTACCGTGTTCCGCAAAAACGGAATGTGGTATATGACTTATGTATGCTACAACGGCAAGGACGGAACCGATGGCAGAGGTTATGAGACATGGCTTGCCCAAAGCGAAGATTTGCTGCATTGGACTACGCTCGGCAAAGTGCTCAACTTCACCGAAAGCGGATGGGATATGAACCAACATGCCGGCTACCCAGCGTTGGTAGATTTCCATTGGGGCGGCAGCTATGAAATCTCACCATTCAAAGGAAGATATTGGATGAGCTATTTCGGCGGTGTCGGCACTGGTTATGAGGCAGTAAACGCTCCGTTGAGCATTGGCATGGCATCGACGACTGCCGATATTACAAAGCCTCATCAATGGGAAACCATGGCTAAACCTGTACTCGCCTACAACGACAGAAACGCGCAATGGTGGGAGAAACTCACGCAATATAAGAGCACGGTCTATAAACTTGACGATAAGTTTATGGGGCATAAGTTCATCATGTTTTACAATGCAGGTGGCAAGGACGCGAAACATCCTAAGGGCGAACGCATCGGCATTGCCATGAGCAACGACATGAAGCACTGGAAGAGATATGCCGGCAACCCAATATTCGCCCACGACACCGACGGCACAATCACAGGCGACGCGCAGATAGTGAAGATGGGCAAATACTATGTGATGTTTTATTTCTCTGCCTACGCTCCAAACAAAGATTACAACGCGTTCAACACATTTGCGGTAAGTCGCGACTTGATACATTGGCAGGACTGGACAGGCGAAGACCTGATTTATCCTACCAAGCCTTACGATGAAATGTTTGCCCATAAGAGCTGGGTTGTGAAATACAATGGCACTGTATATCATTTCTACTGCGCCGTAAACAATGCAGGTCAAAGAGGTATTGCTCTCGCCACGAGCACGATGAAAGGCAAGAGCGATGTGTCTTTCCCAGAACCCGAACCTACAGGACACAGAATGTCTCTCAACCTCAACAGCGACTGGGAAATAAACTATAAAGACGAAACATTCCGCCACGACATTCCGCTTAATCTTGATGATTACTACGGAATGGCTCAAAAGATGCACGGCAACCTACACGGAAAAGCAATATTCACAAAATCGTTCTCTATAAAGAAATACGACAACAAGGAATATTTCCTACAGTTTGAAGGTGTGGGCACTTATGCCGACATAAGCCTGAATGGTCATAACGTGGGACATTACGACATCGGCCGCACCACGCAGACAATCAACGTGACAAAATATCTTGTGCCTGGCGAGGACAACCGACTGAGAGTAAGAGTTTCTCACCCCGAAGGTATCACAGATATGCCTTGGGTGTGTGGTGGATGTAGCAGCGAATGGGGATTCAGCGAGGGTTCGCAGCCATTCGGAATATTCCGCCCAGTAACTCTTATCGCTACCGACAAAATAAGAATAGAGCCTTTTGGTGTGCATATATGGAACAATGCCAATGCTGACAGCATTTACATTGAAACGGAGGTGAAAAACTATTCTGACACGACAACAACCATAAATGTGCTCAATAAGCTCTGCGAAAAGAGCGGCAAGCAAAAGCTGCGTGCTGAAGACAATATCGTGATAAAAGCAGGCGAAACAAAAACGCTAAAACAAAGCCTGGCTATCAGCGATGTTCACGCATGGAGCACTACCGATCCATATCTCTACAATCTGAAATCAATCATCAAGGTGAATGGTAAGGCTATAGATGATTTGGAAACGCCGTATGGCATACGCACAATGTCGTGGCCGCTGACACGCAAAGACGGCGACAAGAGATTTTTGCTTAACGGCAAACCTGTTTTCATTAATGGAGTTTGCGAATATGAGCATGAGTTAGGACAAAGCCACGCTTTCAGCGAGGAACAGATAAGAGCAAGAATGAAAGAGGTGATGGGCGCTGGATTCAACGCGTTCCGTGATGCCCACCAGCCACACAATTTGTTGTACAAGCAGATTATCGACGAGAATGGTATCTTGTGGTGGCCTCAATATTCCGCTCATATATGGTATGACACGCCACAATTCCGTGAAAGCTTTAAGCGCCACTTAATACAATGGGTGAAAGAACGTAGAAACTCTCCTTCCGTAATGCTTTGGGGATTGCAGAATGAAAGCACTCTGCCAAAGGAATTTGCGGAAGAATGCTCTGATATCATAAGACAGCTCGACCCAACTTGTGGCACCCAACGACTTATCACAACGTGTAATGGCGGAACAGGCACAGACTGGAACATTGTGCAAAACTGGAGCGGAACATACGGTGGCAACATTGATAATTACGGCATAGAGCTAAAGGGCGACGACCAGCTGCTCAATGGCGAATATGGCGCATGGCGTTCTGTAGGCAATCATTCAGGAAAGGGCTACACGGAAGAAAAGTTCTGCGACATACTGGAGAAGAAAATCAAGTTAGCGGAAAGCGTGAAAGACAGCGTCTGCGGACAATTCCTCTGGCTTCTCGTGAGCCACGACAACCCTGGAAGAAGACAGCCCGACGAGGGATACAGAAGAATAGACAAGATAGGCCCTGTAAACCATAAGGGATTGTTCACAATATGGGAACAGCCTACAGACGGCTACTACATGTATAAATCCCACTATGTCAGCGCTGACAAAGAGCCATTTGTTTACGTCACGGCAGACAACAAAAAATATTACAGCAACTGCGACTCTGTGAGAATCAATCCTGTGGACAGCAATGGCGTGATAGTAGCCAACGGATATGAGAAAGGAAAGCTCGTAGCCACTGATTCTATTGCAACTGCGGCATTTAAGAACTGGAACGACAGCATATTGCTTCCGGCAGACGGTTATCATTATCTATATCGCATAAACTGCGGTGGCGACGACTATAAAGACGCGTTTGGCAATACATGGATGCAAGACAACAGCATGTGGTCGCGCTCATGGGGAAATGATTTCAAAAACATGAGCACTTTCCAAGCAAGCCAGACGGAAAACAATCGCTTGATGCTCTCTCCGCTGTTCCGCGCTAACCGCTACGGCAGACATAAATTATCTTATATCTTCCCTGCAAAACCAGGCAAATATAACGTTGAGCTATATTTCACAGAGCCATGGTATGGAGTGAGCGACAACGAGAAACGCGACTGCGAGGGCATGAGAATATTTGATGTGACAATAAACGACAGCACAGTGATAAAGGATCTCGACATTTGGTCACAGGCACGTTATGGCAAGCCTTACAAACGAGTGATTGAGATAAACAACACTGAAGACCGCATAAAAATATCATTCCCAAACACGAAGGCAGGACAAGCTATAATATCAGCTATAGCGATAGGAAGAAGCGAAGCCGAGAATGTAGTCGCTAAGAATGATAACTTATGGGCAGATTTGAAGAATGATGTAGTAGAGCAAATGCCAGACTCACTGCTTCCTCCACGCACAAGCACAGCACAGGAAGTGGAAGGCGTGCGCACAGGCAAGACCTACAGCTGGCAATTCAATGTCGGCGTAGCTAAAGTTTATGCTCTGCGCTGGAAATATTATAATCCTGAGGCAGAACGCAAACTCCACGTTAAGCTATCCGACGGAAACGGCGTGGTATATAAAGAAGACGACATCATCTTCGTTCAGACACAAGCTAAAAAGACAAAGCGTAAGAACACAAGCATTACGACAGGTTCGCAAATCAATGCCGGACATTATCTGATTACAGTTACGGGAGAAGGTATCGATAAAATGATATTCGACGCTCTGACCGTGGAATAAAATAGATATAAGAATAAGTTAGGGCAACACTCGTTGCCCTAACAACAAGAATAACTAATCGTGACAACTTATATGAGAAGACTTCTAATCGCTATATTTGCGGCGCTATCTACATCCGCTTTCTCTCAGAACATAAAGCATGACTGGGAGAACGAGCAGGTGAACTCTATAAACAGAGAGCCGGCAAGAGCATCCTTTTTCCCTTATGAAAAGGTGAAGGGCGACATGCAAATGAGCCTCAACGGAAAATGGAAATTCAATTGGACCAAAACACCATTTGAACAGCCTTTAAACGCTTTTCAAACAGCGTTTAAAGACGATGCGTGGAAAACAATAAATGTGCCAGGCGATTGGGAAATGTATGGCTACGGTACTCCTATTTACTGCTCGTCAGGCTATGTTTTCAAGATTAATCCGCCATTCGTAATGGATGAGCCAAAGAAAACATATACCTCTTTCATTGAGCGCAACCCTACTGCTTTTTATCGTCGTTCCTTCAACATCCCTGCTGAGTGGAATGGCAAAGAAGTGTACATTCACTTCGGAGCTGTAGCCTCAGCGTTTTATCTTTGGATAAACGGCAAGCAAGTGGGATATTCAGAGGGAAGCATGGAGCCTGCTGAATTTGACATTACCGACTACATTCAGCAAGGTGAAAACAAGATTGCCATGCAGGTAATGAAATATTCTGACGGCAGTTATCTTGAAGACCAAGACCAATGGCGCGTGGGAGGTATTCACCGCGACATTACCATTTTCGCTACGCCAAAAATCAGAATACGCGATTTCGGTGTACGCACTCTGCTCGACAGCGACTACAAAGACGCTGAACTAATTATAAATCCGGAGTTGGCTGTTACAGGCAATCAGCGAGGAGAAGGCTATCATGTAGAAGCAAGACTTTACGATGCTACTGGCAAAGAAGTTTTAAGCAAAGCCTTGACAAGCAGTGCCGACACGATGCTCAACCTCGACCACAAAGCAGGCATAATGAACGATCGCAATCCTCAACGAGGCTATGCCAAATGGGGATGGATGAAAGCAAAAATCAGCAATCCACATAAATGGACTGCCGAAACTCCATATCTCTACACTCTAAAGCTTGCTCTTAAAGACGCTAATGGCAACATAATACAGAGAGCGGAAAGCAAAATCGGATTCAGAAGCATTGAAATAGCTGACGGCAAACTGCTAATCAACGGAAAGCCAATCAGGCTGCGTGGCGTGAATCGTCACGAAATGGATCCTATCAACGGCAAGGTGATGACAGAAGAACGCATGAAGCAGGACATCATGCTCATGAAACAATGCAACATCAATGCCGTGCGCACATGCCATTATCCTAACGACCCACGTTGGTATGAACTATGTGATGAATATGGAATGTATGTGCTCGACGAAGCCGATATAGAAGAACACGGTCTTCGTGGCGCGCTTGCCGACAATCCATTATGGGCGTCAGCGTTCATCGACAGAACTCAACGCCTTGTGATAAGAGATAAAAATCACGCAAGCGTAATATTATGGTCGCTCGGCAACGAAGCCGGCTGGGGCTCTAACTTTGCCATGACAAGCGCATGGATTCACGAATACGACCCGACAAGATTTGTACACTATGAGGGCGCGCAGGGCGAAGACGACAAAGACCCTAAGAGCGTAGACATGATTAGCCGTTTCTATCCACGCACTCAGGATGAATATCTCAATCCTACCTATTCTGTAACATCTGGCAAAGAGGATATGGAGCGTCCTGAAAACGCTCGTTGGGAACGCTTGCTGTCAATAGCTCGCAAGACTAACGACCGTCGTCCTGTAGTGACAAGCGAATATGCCCACGCTATGGGAAACGCCCTTGGAAACTTCAAAGAATATTGGGACGAAATCTACAGCCACGAAAGAATGCTTGGCGGATTTATCTGGGAATGGGCAGACGAAGGCATTTTCAAGACCACTACCAACAAGCGTGGCGAAAAAGTAACAAAGGTGTGCTATGGTGGCGACTTCGGCGACCAGCCAAACCTAAAGGCATTCTGCGTGAAAGGTATCGTTTCGTCTGACCGCAAGCCTACCACGAAATACTACGAAGTGAAGCAGGTTTACGCTCCAGTGAAGATAAACTATAAGGACGGCAAAGCATGGATTGAAGCTCGCGACTCAACTATCGACTTGAGCAATTATAAAGTCATCACAAAGAAAGACAAGCAAGCTACAAACTTAAGCGTTGTTCTTGCAAATGACACGAAATGGGCTAAAGCAGGTTTTGAGATTGCTCACGCTCAGTTCGACATCAACAACAGCCTTCCACAAATTAAGCCTTTGAGAAATGGCGATGCCGACATGGAGAAAGCCAAATCATGGTTTAAGATGGTAAGACCGCATTTCTTCCGCGCGCCTACCGACAACGATAAAGGCTTCGGCAACTGGATAGCAAAAGACTGGAAAAACTGCCGTTTGGACTCAGCCACAGAAATCATAGAAAAGCCACTGACGGCGACACGCCTGAGCAACGGCACGATAAAGGTTACAACCACTATCGTTTATCGTTATATTACGGGCGATATTCGCGCTGAATATGAATATACAGCAGACAAGAATGAGGCTGTGGATTTCAAGGTGAATTACATTCCCGAAGGCAAACTTCCTACGCTTCCATGCTTAGGCAACACTTTCGTTCTGCCAAAAGAGATGCGCCAGCTAAGCTACATAGGCTATGGCCCTCTCGACAATTATCCTGACAGGATGGAAGCTGCGTCGTTTGCAAAATGGACAAGCAATGTAGACAAAGAATACACTCACTATCCACGCCCACAGGACAGCGGAAACCATTGCGGAGCCACGAGCCTTACAATAACCAATAAGCAAGGTAAAGGCTGGAAGATAGACGCTGAAGACAAGGCTTTCAATTTCGCTGCTCTGCCCTACTCTGTGGCTCAGCTCTATGCCAACAGTCATGACTGCGATTTAGAAACCGAGGATAATGTTTATCTGAATATCGATGCCGCTGTATTAGGACTTGGCAACAGCAGCTGCGGACCAGGCGTTTTGGAGAAATACGCCATAAAGCAGCAACCTCACACTCTTCACATACGCTTCACTAAACTAAAATAAGCGTTCTCGTTTTTTGTACTGAAAAAGAAAAGATTTACATAATGAAAAGAATACTATTATCGCTTCTATGCGCATCGAGCCTATTTACGGCAACTGCGCAAAACGATGTTTTCACTCACCGACAATATCTCAGCGGCAAAGGCTGCGATGATATGGTGAACTGGGATTTCTTCTGCTCTGACGGCAACAACTCAGGCAAATGGACAAAGATAGGCGTGCCGTCTTGTTGGGAAACACAAGGCTTCGGCACATATCAATATGGTATGCGTTTCTATGGCAAGCCACGTCCTGAGGGAATAGCCAAAGAGCAAGGCATATATAAATATGAGTTTAATTTGCCTGAATCATGGAAAGGCAGACAGATATTACTCGTATTCGAAGCTTCCATGACCGACACCTACGCCGAAATCAACGGACGCAAGGCTGGCAACAAACATCATGGCGGATTCTATCGCTTCACCTATGATATTTCCGACCGCATTTTCTTTGGCAAGCATAAGAACTCATTGAAAGTGACGGTGGATAAAGAGAGCGAGAACGACGCTGTAAACATGGCAGAACGTCGTGCCGACTATTGGAATTTCGGTGGCATTATCCGCCCTGTATTCATCATTTCAAAACCAGCCAACAACATTGACCGCGTAGCTATCGATGCGCGCATGGACGGACGATTTATTGCCGACTGCTATCTCAATCGCGCCTTCAACGGCTCAAAAGTAAGAGTCGCCATCAAAGACGAGAAAGGCAAGACTGTTGGCACATCAGAAAGCCCATTAAGAGGTTCTGACAACACGAAATTTGACTTCAAGGTAAACAACCCACGTCTGTGGACTGCAGAAACCCCTAACCGCTACACAGCTGAATTTACGCTTCTTGATGCAAACGGCAAGGCTGTGCATGTGGAACGTCAGAAATTCGGTTTCCGCACAATAGAATATCGCAAGAGCGACGGCGTATATATCAATGGCAAGAAAGTAATCTTCAAGGGCGTAAACCGTCATAGCTTCCGCCCTGAAAGCGGCAGAACATTGAGCAAGGCAAAGAACATTGAAGACGTGAATCTCATCAAGAGCATGAACATGAATGCCGTCCGTCTGAGCCATTATCCTGCCGACCCTGAATTCCTCGATGCCTGCGACTCATTAGGACTTTACGTAGAAAGCGAGTTGAGCGGTTGGCATTGGGCACACGAAACCATCATCGGTCAGCAGCTCGTCAAGGAGATGGTAACTCGCGACGTAAACCACCCTTCAATCATCTTCTGGAGCAACGGCAACGAGGGAGGCTTCAACTACGAGCTTGAACCAGAATTCTCTCGTTGGGATATTCAGAATCGTGTAGTGCTCTATCCATGGGGCAACCGCAATGGCTTTGAAACCAAGCACTATCGCTCATGGGGAGAAACATTGGAATATATGCGTAAGCCTGAGATATTCATGCCTACCGAATTCCTTCATGGTCTTTACGATGGCGGACATGGCGCCGGCCTTGCCGACTATTGGGAGATAATGATGAAAAATCCTCGCTGCGCCGGCGGATTCCTTTGGGATTTGGCCGACGAAGGAGTGAAGCGTGTAGACATGAACGGCATTATCGACAATGTTGGCAACTTTGGTGCTGACGGTATCGTAGGTCCTCACTTTGAAAAGGAAGGCAGCTACTACACTATCAAAGAGATTTGGAGCCCTGTGCAGCTGAAATTTAACGGCAACAAGCTCATCGCAATCAACCATTACGACTTCACTAATCTCAACACCGTTTCTTTGAAATACCAATACTTGCAAATGCCTGTAATGGGTGGCAAGAAAGAAACCGTTTTGAAGAGTGGCACGATAAAGATACCATCTACATTGCCTCACGACTCATGCGTAATCTCTTTGCCACAGGCAGGAAACGCTGACGCTCTCCGCCTGACGGCAACCGACAAGAGCGGACACGAAATATTCACATGGAGCAAAAAGATTGCTCAGAAAGATATTACTCTCAATAAGGCAAAATACAACGTTACGGAATCTGCCGACGAAATAACAGTCGATGGCGAAGACCGCACATATCATTTCTCTAAAAAGAATGGTATGCTTCAAGGCGTAGACGTGAAAGGCAAGCACATCAGCCTAACAGATGGTCCACGCTTCATTGCTGCACGCCGTGCCGACCGCTCTTTCGACCAGTTCTATAATCACGACGACATCGACGCTGAAAAGAAAAAGACTCAATACACCGAATATGAAGATCAAGGCGTATTCGACGGCATAAGCGTAAACAAACAAGATGGCAATGTTGTGCTCACAGCCAAATACAAGCTTGGAAGCCTTGACAGCGCTCAATGGACATTTCTCAACGACGGCAAGGTAGCATTGAAATATGCTTATAAGTTTGGCGGTATCGTTGATGAGATGGGAGTAATGTTCCAATATCCAGAAGAGAAGGTTCTCCATAAAACTTGGGTGGGCAATGGTCCTTATCGTGTATGGCAAAACCGCCGTCAAGGCCCTCAGTATGGTTTGTGGGAAAACGATTACAACGACCCTATCCCTGCCGAAAGCTTCACATATCCTGAGTTTAAAGGATATTTTGAAAACGTGACGTGGATGCAGCTCGACACCAAAGAAGGAAAAATCGGCATTGCCTTGGCAAAAGATAATAAAGACTATGTGGGCATTTATCAGCCACGCGACGGCAGAGACCACATATTATACGATTTGCCAAAGACAGGCATAAGCCTTCTACAGGTGATTCCTGCCGTGCGCAACAAGGTGAACACCACCGACCTTAACGGCCCGAGCGCACAACCTTTCCGCTCTATGGGCGATGAATATACAGGAACAATTATTCTGAGTTTTGAATAATAACTATAAATGAAAAAGATTGCTATAATCCTTTTATCCATGATTTCGCTTCATGTGGCAGCCAAGCCATTGGATGAAGCGAAACCATGGACTTTTTGGTACTGGATGTATGGCGCAGTATCAAAACAGGGCATTCATGCCGACCTGCAAGGTATGCACGATGTAGGTCTGGGCGGATGCTATCTCATGCCTATCCGTGGCGTAAACGAACGTCCTGAATATGGTGGCAAGGCGCAGCAGCTGTCGGCCACTTATTGGGACATGATAGACTATGCCTTCCAACAGGCAGACAGTCTCGGCCTGCAAATGGGCATACACATAAGCGACGGCTTCGCCCTCGCCGGCGGTCCGTGGATTAAGCCCGAAGAATCAATGCAGCATGTAGTGTGGACAGATTCTATTGTTTCTGTTTCCAAAACAGGCAGACATTCAGCGCAACGCTCCCTTATCCTCTCCCGCCCTTCGGGATATTACGAGGATATTGCCTGCTACGCTATCCCTATTAACTATGTGTCACTTACCGGCAAGCCTAAGATTACGCTTTCCGAGAATGTGGTGCGCAACGAGAAGGGCATTTATCGTGCCGACAATCCATGCTGGATTCAGTATGAATATGATAAGCCTACGACTGTGCGCAACATCACTATCGTAACGTCGGGCACCAACATTCAGGGTGAGCGCATCTGCGTATTAGCGAGCAATGACGGCAAGAATTTCCATAAGGTGAAACAGCTCACTCAGCCACGTCAAGGCTGGCAAAGCTATCTGTTTGACAAGGTGAACTATTCTCTGCCTACCACCACGGCTAAATATTTCCGTTTCGCATGGACTCCCGACGGTTCGGAAGGAGGAAGCGAAGACTTAGACGCTGCGAAATGGAAGCCAAATTTGAAGCTAAAGGATATTATTCTTAGCAGTGAACCGCTGCTGAGCAACTATCTTATAAAGTCGGGCGCGCTTTGGGGCATAGGCGAGAAAAATACGAGTGCAGACTTTTCAAAAAATCTATGCACGGAAAAAAATAAAATCGTGCAGATAAAACTTCATGGCGATACAGTCATTTCAAAACTTCCTCATGGCAGCTGGCGCATCATCCGCATGGGCCACGCCTCTACAGGCATGACCAACGCCACGGCAGGCGGTGGAAAAGGATTGGAATGCGACAAGTTCTCTCCATCTGCCGTAAATAAGCAAGTAGACAACTGGTTTGCACTTCACAAGAAACGCCCTCATGGCGATGTGGTGAAATTCCTGCATGTAGACAGTTGGGAATGCGGCTCACAAAACTGGGGCTATCATTTCGCTGAGGAGTTTAAGGCTCGTCGTGGCTACGACCTTATTCCTTATCTGCCCGTCATGGCAGGTATCGCGATAGAATCGGCAGAAAAGAGCGAACAGGTGCTCTACGACATTCGCCTTACTATCAACGACCTCATAAATGAGAAGTTCTTCAAGACCGTTGCCGAGCGAGCAAAAGCATTTGGCGTGAAGCTGTCATCAGAAAGCGTCGCGCCTACAATGGTGAGCGACGGCATGGATCACTATAAATATGTAGATCTGCCTATGGGCGAGTTTTGGCTCAACAGCCCTACCCACGACAAGCCTACTGATATGCTCGATGCTATTCACGGAGGTTATCTGTATGGCAAAAACATCATTCAGGCAGAAGGACTTACCGAGGTGCGTGGCGTCTGGGATGAAACTCCGGCTATGGTGAAACCACTCATCGACCGCAATTTCGCCCTTGGCATTAACCGCCTGTTCCTCCATGTGAATGCTCATAATCCATGGCTCGACCGTCGCCCGGGAATGACACTCGACGGCATTGGCTTCTTCTTCCAGAGAGATAACACCTGGTATAAGGAAGCAAGCGACTTTGTAGACTATATCACCCGTTGCCAACGCCTTTTGCAAGAAGGCAAACCTGTGATTGACATTCCTGTTTACAACGGCACAGAAATGCCACGCCGCGCTCTCACCGCGAATGAGATAATGGATAAGCCTCAGCTCAAGCCATTGTTTCGCAAGGAATACGTGGAGCGAGAGATATTGCGTCGTGCCAATGTGGGGCAGCCTATGGAGGAAAGCCCAGTGGGAGTTTCACATGCCAAGAACATTCTCCGTGCCGACGACTTCACAAATCCTTTGCAGGGATATAAGTATTTCACTACCAACAAACCCGTGAACGACTTTACCATTCCGGCAAAAGACGCTGACCTTCCCGATGGCGTAGACTTCGCCCATCGCCATTCAAGCGACAGAGATATCTACTTCCTCACCAACCAAAGCGGAAAAGACCTAAAGTTTGCCGCTTCATTCAGAGTGAGAGGAAAGAAAGCGTTGCTCTACGACGCCGTTACCGACAAGACTTATCTCGCCGGCGATTTCTGCGAAAAAGACGGTCGCTCTTTCGTATCACTTTCATTAGCGAAAGACGCTTCACTGTTCGTTATCTTCACAAACGACATCAAGGGCTACAGCCGTAAGGAGCAACTGACTTACTCCGAACCGTTGAACGCGCAGAAATGGCAAGTAGTGTTCCGCGACAACAAAGAATGCGTGGAGACCGACACTCTTTTCGATTGGAGCAAATACGACAACACAAAGATTAAGTATTATTCAGGTCATGCCGTCTACACCACTACTTTCAAATTCAAGCATGGCAAGCAAAACAAGGTAATGCTCAATCTCGGCGAGGTGAAAGACATCGCTACAGTATATGTAAACGGCATTAACTGCGGCACAGCATGGACTGCTCCTTACGAAGTAGACATCACCGAGGCAGTGAAAAAAGGCACTAATGCTCTGCGCATCGTGGTAGTAAACACATGGGCAAACGCCCTTCTCGGCGACGACATCAATTTGCCTCCTTTCCGTGGAATATGGACCAACGCCAAATATCGTCGCAAATCTCAGACTCCTATCAGCGCTGGTCTGCTCGGCAAGATTACGTTAAACTATTAATGAATTATGAAAAGATTATCTATTATATTGATGGCAGCTTTGCTTGCTACTGCTGCCGACGCAAAAGTTACGTTGCCTAAGATGTTCGGCAACGGTATGGTGATGCAGCGAGAGTCTGACGCCAACCTGTGGGGCTCTGCCAAAGCCAACTCCATCGTTAAAATCACCACTTCATGGAACAACAAGAAATACTCCGTAAAGGCTGACGCCTACGGCAAATGGAAAGCCATGGTAAAGACTACCGAGGCTGGCGGTCCTTACACCATCACATTCAATGATGGCGAGAAGACCTCTCTCAGCAACATTCTTCTTGGCGACCTTTGGCTCTGCGCTGGTCAGAGCAATATGGAGATGCCAATGAAGGGTTTCAAGAATCAGCCTGTGGGCAATGCCGTTGAGGATATTCTCCATAGCACCGATTCACAGCTGCGCCTTTTCACCGTAAAGCGCAACAGTCAGCTCCACCCCGTAGACACCGTTTCTGGCTCATGGTATATGGCTAATCCCGCTTCCGTGCGTGAGTTCAGTGCTACTGCTTATCATTTCGGCAAGGAACTTCGCCGCGAGCTTAATGTGCCTGTCGGACTTATCGTTGCCTCTTGGGGCGGTTCTTCATGCGAATCGTGGATGACTGCCGACATGCTCGCTGCATTCCCAGAAGCAAAGATTCCTCATAAGAAAGAAGACATTTGGTCGCCCAATCGCACCGCCACTGTTCTTTATAATGGTATGCTCCACCCTCTTATCGGCATGACCATCAAGGGCGCGATATGGTATCAGGGCGAGGACAACGTAGTGCGTTATAAGACCTATGCCGACATGATGTCAGCAATGGTAAACGGATGGCGCAATGAATGGAATCAAGGCGCGTTCCCATTCTATTTCTGCCAAATTGCCCCTTACGATTACAGCCTCATCGGATGGAAGGAGCTTTCTCCATACCTCCGCGAGCAGCAGTCGAAAGCAGAGCTTATGATACCTAACTGCGGAATGGCAGTATTGATGGACGCCGGCTTGGAATTCGGCATCCACCCACGCAAGAAGCAAATCGCCGGTATGCGCCTTGCGTTGCTTGCCCTCGACAACACTTATAAGATGGAAGGACTTGTTTCCAAGAGTGCGTATTATAAGGAGATGAAGATTCACAACGACACCTGTGAAGTGTTCTTCAATCGTGCCGACATGTGGCTTTCTGGCGAGCAAGGTTGGAAGAGCGACCTTGTAGAGATTGCCGGTGAAGACCATGTCTTCCACCCAGCCAAGGCATGGATTTTCCACAGCCGTCTGTATGCCAAGAGCGACAAGGTGAAGAAGCCTGTTGCCCTCCGCTATGCTTTCCACGACTGGGCACAGGGCGACCTCTTCTGCGACGGTCTGCCTGTCAGCTCTTTCCGCACCGACAACTGGGCTCCTGCCGACAGCAACAAAAAGATGACAAAGGATTACAACAACTAAAGGCTTTCAGATTAAAGCCCCTTAATATTACAATGGTTCATAACTTTCTTTCATGAAAAGTTATGAACCGTTTTTTCTTATAAAGCGCTTAATTTAAGAGGTTTTGAAACTTCACTTCCACATTTGGCGCAATGCATTGCATTATATCTCGCCATGAACAACTTTTTGTAGAACTTCGTGACGCTCATATATAGAATACATCTTCACTTTTTATGTGACTGCCATGTCCATCAACTTGGTAGAATTTTGTTTCTGCACCAGTCTGGTGCAGAAATTGAGAGTAAACCTTTGGCAAAATGGGGAATCTCGTCAATAGATACGCACGCGACAAACTAATGATGGAGTGCCACGTCAATATAAAAAAATTAAAGTGAGTTCGCTGAACTCACTTTAACTTAATAACAAATCCACCGCGCGGACGGACAGACATCTTAATATCACCGCGAAGCTGCTGACGCTCTGATATAGAGAAGCTGTGGTCGTCGCTGCCATCGGCAAAGATGGTCATTGACTTACCTTTTATGCCAAGACGCTTCAGCGAGAATGAGATGCTGCGCGCCTTATCAGTGCCGTTAATGCCTGCTATATACCAGCAGTCGCCTTTGCGTCGGGCGATGACTACATCCTCGCCTGGATAGCCGGCAAGGAGCTTTGTGTCGTCCCAAGCTGTTGGCATGGAAGAAAGCAGCTGCCTAACCTGCACAGGCAATGAACGATAGACATCGGGGCGGTCGGGACAATGCTGCACTGCGCTCTCGAAAAGGAAATAGAGAGCAAGCTCATGACCATGGGTGGTGATATGCTTATGCTGCGAGTCGGAGAATGTGCCCGGAGTGTAGTCCATAGAGCCTACTACATTACGGGTGAAAGGCAATGTGGCATTATGACAGGCTGCGCGATTGGTAAGCTCGGCAGTGTTGTTATACCACTCCGCGCCACGCACCGCCTCGGTAGTCATAAGGTTAGGATATGTGCGCTGCCAACCACGTGGAAGCGTTGCCCCATGGAATGTTATCATCATCTGTTGCTTGGCAGCGTCCTCAAGAATATCAAGATAATAATCCATCATGGCACGGCTGTCGTCTTTGAAGAAGTCGATTTTTATTCCGTCTACGCCTTTCTCCTTCAGCCAGCTATACTCAGCATTGCGCACACTCGGCTGATTAAGGCGATACATAGGATTAGGTCCCCACTCACCCACCCAGTTGGTGCTTGAGTTGTACCAGAGAAAAAGGCGAATGTTTTTCGACTTGGCATAACGCAGAGCGTCGTCAATGTCGCCACCATTGCGCATACGATCCCATTCCCAGTCTATAAGGCAGTAAGGCCAGCGCATCTCGGCAGCAAGGTCGATAAACTCCTTCGCCTTCTGATAATCATTAGAGCCATGATTGTAAGCCCAATATATCCACGAAGCCGGGGCAGGCTTTATCCAGCTCGTGTCGGTAAACGCTGCAGGGGCAGAGACATCGGTCACGAGGGTAGACTCCACGATATCAGCCAAAGAGCCTATAATCATCACTCGCCACGGAGAAGCGAATCCGCTCTTTATAGGCAACGCTTCCGCCAAATGCACTTGATAAAGGCTGTTGTCAGTCTGATTGCATAGCTGCGAACCGCAATGCCCATGCCGTATGTCAGCTTCAGTGATAAGGGCAAATGTGTTTGAGCCGAACTCCACGAGGGCAGGATATCCCCAAAGACCTTTCACCGTGCCCCTCACGTCGTGCGCCTTTCCGTCGGTGGCAAGTGGGAAAAACTGCTCATAATCCGAAGTATATTGCTGCATCCATCGCCTTGTTCCGTCGGCAATGGCATAAGCCGTCTTTTCCTCAGTAAGTTTCTCGTCGGCAGAAGCCTGATTCACAATGTATTTAAACACTATGCCGTTGTTATAAGAGCGCACTACTACGTCAAGCCCCTTACCATTTCCGTTAGCAAGATGATAGATGCGCTCATTGGCGGTGTTCACGCAATGGCTGCGTTTGCCCGAAATCATCATGTAATCATCCTTCACCAGCGTGTCGGCAGATTTAGATTTCAGAGTGAGAGCCTCAGAGTAATTCTCCACGGAAGTGAGCACACCGAGCTTTACAGGATTGCCTACTGCCTTTCCCTTCTGCTTCACCACAAGATTTGCACTGCCACTCTCCACTGTCACCTCTGCCGAGAGTCTGCCGTCGGGAGATTTCTGCGCATAAACGGCATTACCGCACAGAAGCGACAACAAAACGATTTTAGTTATTTCCTTTTTCATATTATATTGTTTACGATTTTAGTTGCCAAAATTATATAAATACCTCCAAAATAGCTTTACCATATATTCCAAAAACTTTGCTGGATGATACATACCACGCCCATCATACCGCAAAACAGGACAAAAAAGAAAGGTACACGGACTTCACGAAAAAAGAAGCCAATGTACCCTTCTAAATTTAAAACATCCAATAAAAAAGCAGCATGCTGCCTTATTTCTTTGTATTCCCGACAGGGGGATGCGCGCCCGTCGGGAATAATATTACATATACGCGATTATTATCTTATGAACAGAAGCTCACGATACTTTGGCAATGTCCAAAGCTCATCAGAAACCACAAGCTCAAGCTTATCGCAATGATAGCGTATCTCGTCGAGCTTAGGCTCTACGGTGTCGTGATAAGCCACGGCACGCTCACGCTCATCCTCAATCTTGTTAGCCACCTTGCGAGCTTCAACAAGAGCCTCAACGCCAGTTTCTATAATCTGGGTGCGCTCTGCTATCTCCTCAATGATTTTCTTGTTGCGCTCGGTGAGCTTGTCGGCCTTGTCGGCAGAGAAGATAGAATACATGCTCTGCACATCCTTGGCGAGCTGGCTCTGATAGTGAGTAGCGATAGGGATGATGTGGTTCATGCAGAGGTCGCCAAATACACGAGCCTCAATCTGAATTTTCTTGGTGTAAGTGCCCCACTTCACCTCGTTGCGCGCGGTAAGTTCATTCTTGGTGAGCACAGCCTGGCTCTCAAACATTCTCACGCTCTCATCCTTGAGATACTGATCGAAGATTACTGGGCATGAAGTTTCGCAGTCGAGACCACGCTTCTTAGCTTCTTCCACCCATTCGTCAGAATAGCCGTTGCCCTCGAAACGGATAGGCTTGCAAGCCTTGATGTCTTCTCTAAGGATGTCAATGATTGCGCTCATCTTGTCCTGACCCTTAGCGATAAGAGCGTCTACACGGCTCTTAAACTCGGTGAGAGCTTCAGCAACGGCAGTGTTGAGAACAATCATAGCAGCTGCGCTGTTAGCCTCAGAACCTACGGCACGGAACTCGAAGCGGTTACCGGTGAAGGCGAATGGAGAGGTGCGGTTGCGGTCGGTGCTGTCTACGAGCAAGTCAGGGATTTCAGGAATATCTATTGCCATGCCTTTCTTGCCCTCAATCTTAAACAGCTCGTCCTTATCGCTTGATTCTATCTTGTCGAGAATATCATTGAGCTGCTTTCCGAGGAAAGAAGAAACGATTGCTGGAGGTGCTTCGTTAGCTCCAAGGCGGTGAGCATTTGTTGCGCTCATGATAGAAGCTTTGAGCAATCCGTTGTGGCGATACACGCCCATAAGGGTTTCCACTACGAATGTCACGAAGCGGAGGTCGTCTTCCTTAGTCTTGCCAGGGCCGTGGAGAAGCACGCCTGTATCTGTAGAAAGACTCCAGTTGTTGTGCTTACCCGAACCGTTGATACCTGCGAAAGGCTTCTCATGGAGCAGCACACGGAATCCATGCTTGCGTGCCACTTTCTTCATGAGCGACATAAGGAGCATGTTGTGGTCGATAGCTAAGTTACATTCTTCGAAGATTGGAGCGAGCTCAAACTGGTTAGGCGCAACCTCGTTGTGGCGAGTCTTGCAAGGAATGCCAAGCTCAAGAGCCTGTATTTCCAAATCCTTCATAAACGCCTGCACACGCTCAGGGATAGTTCCGAAATAATGGTCGTCCATCTGCTGATTCTTCGCAGAGTCGTGACCGAGAAGGGTTCTGCCGGTGAGCATAAGGTCGGGACGGGCAGAATAAAGATCAGCGTCTACAAGGAAATATTCCTGCTCCCAGCCGAGGTTGGTAGTTACTTTCTTTACATCAGGATAGAAATAGTGGCACACATCGGTAGCAGCCACGTTCACAGCGTGAAGCGCGCGCAGAAGAGGTGCTTTATAGTCGAGAGCTTCGCCTGTGTAAGAAATGAAAATTGTAGGGATACAGAGAGTATCGTCTATGATGAAAACCGGAGATGTAGGATCCCATGCTGAATATCCGCGCGCCTCGAAAGTGTTGCGGATACCGCCGCTTGGGAAAGAAGATGCGTCAGGTTCTTGCTGAACGAGCAACTTTCCGGAAAACTCCTCTATCATTCCGCCCTTACCGTCATGCTCTATGAAAGAGTCATGCTTTTCAGCAGTGCCTTCAGTCAAAGGCTGGAACCAGTGCGTGTAGTGGGTAACTCCGTTCTCATCCGCCCATTGCTTCATGCCCTTTGCTACGGCATTGGCGATAGAGCGATCGAGAGTTGCTCCATTGTCGATTACATCTACGAGCTGCTGATAAACGTCGGCAGGCAGGTATTTGTACATCTTTGCACGGTTGAAGACTTTCTTGCCGAAATACTCAGAAGGACGCTCTACAGGCGCTTCCACTTCCAAAGGCTTCTTTTTGAAAGCCTCGGCAATAACCTGAAATCTAAGATTCTCCATGTTTTGTTTTTACTTTAATTGAATGTTTCTATTTTATTATAACGTATGTAATATGGATTTAGTTTATAAGTAGCTCGATTTTTTTATGATTTTTTTGTATTTTGTGTTTGTGTTGTCGTCAATATCCTAATCGAGCGAGATATCGCCCTCGAAGGCGAACTCCGCAGGCCCTGTCATATACACATGATTATCTTCGCCCCACTCTATATCCAAATCGCCTCCGTCCATACATATCGTGCTATGTCTGTCGCCTCGCCCAGTAAACGCGGCAGCCACTGCCGTGGCGCATGCTCCTGTTCCGCAAGCCATCGTAATGCCGCTGCCTCTTTCCCAGACGCGTGTCCTTATCTTTCCCCGCGCCGTAACCTGAGCGAACTCAATGTTGCAACGCTGAGGGAAAGCAGGATCTCTCTCTAATACTTTTCCATAACAGGAAATATCTATATTTATGATATCATTTACGAAGATTACGAAATGAGGATTGCCCATAGAAACGAAAGTGCCCTCAAACTCTCTGCCGTCGGCACTCACTTTTCCGCCCACGCTTTCGTCATATTGCTCAGCCTGGTGCAGACAAGGCTCGCCCATATCCACCGTGACGCTTTCCACCTTGCCACGAGAGTCAAGATGAAGACGCAGAACCTTTATGCCCGACAAAGTTTCGAGCTTCACCTCGGTGCTCCGTGTCAGTCCTTTCTCATACACATATTTGCCTATGCAGCGCGACGCGTTACCACACATCATAGCCTCAGAACCATCGGCATTGAATATGCGCATACGGAAATCAGCGTCCACGCCCTCCGTAGGCTTGCATATCAGCACCAATCCGTCGCTGCCGATACCGGTATGAGCGGCGCTCCATCTGCGAGAGAACTCCTCAGGGCAGTCTATATCATATATTAATGTATTTACATATATATAATCATTGCCTGCTCCGTGCATCTTGGTGAAGTGAACGAAATGTTCATTTTTATATGTTTTGCCCATATTCTGCATCATTTTGTTTTTATCACGTTGCAAAGATAGACATTTAGTAAGCCCATCGCAATATTTTATGACGCTTACATTCAAGAAAAACACCATTGCTTACAATCTGAAAGATTATTTATTCGTTTTACTTACAGATTGAAAGAAATATATTGCTTATAACTTTCTATTTGCTGTTTTATTCATAGATTATCATTCAAAATCGCATTATCTTATTGCTTTCGCTTTCGTTTTGCCGTAATTTTGCAAACATAAAGAACAAAATGACAGATAAAAGCTGCATTTTATGTTCCTTATGACAAGAAAA
Organism: Prevotella sp.; assembly: GCA_024682415.1. Classification (GTDB taxonomy): domain Bacteria; phylum Bacteroidota; class Bacteroidia; order Bacteroidales; family Bacteroidaceae; genus Prevotella. The sequence continues at coordinate 40,894 of JAIKZG010000027.1, read as the reverse complement.
GTATATTTATAGAGAATAACATCAGTAATTACAAAGAAAAGAAAGGTAAGATTATGAAGAAAATCGAAGCCATAATCCGAAGGACAAAGTTTGAGGAAGTGAAAGAGGCATTGATTGCCGCCGACATTGAGTGGTTTTCCTACTACGACGTGCGCGGAGAGGGCAAAATGCGACAGGCGCGCATCTATCGCGGAGTGATGTACGACACGAGCAGCATTGAGAGAGTGCTTGTAAGCATTGTGGTAAGGGAGAAGAACGTGGAGAAGACGATAAGAGCCGTGCAGAAAGCAGCGCGCACTGGCGAGATAGGCGACGGCAGAATATTCGTAATCCCAATAGACGACGCCATACGCATACGCACTGGCGAAAGGGGCGACATCGCTCTATACAACGCGGAGCAGGAGAAATAGCAATCTCCCTACGCGAAAAGAAACAACACGACAACACACAAACACACTTTTATATTATGACAACAGAAGATTTAGGAACATCGATAGACACCATGTGGATGCTGTTTACAGCCATGCTTGTGTTTTGGATGCAGCCGGGATTTGCCCTCTGCGAAGCAGGATTCACACGCAGTAAAAACACAGCCAACATATTATATAAGAACTTCGTAGACTTCATAGCAGGCTCATTGCTATTTTGGTTTCTCGGCTTCGGCATGATGTTTGGAAACGGTGGCGAGGGCTTTGTGGGAATGCCAAACTTCGGCGACCTCAGCTTTTTCCATCATCCATCGGGACTGCCAGTAGAGGGATTTCTCATTTTCCAGACAGTGTTCTGCGCCACGAGCGCGACTATCGTTTCGGGAGCAATGGCTGAGCGCACCAAGTTTTCACGATATATCATCTACTCTATCATTATATCATTACTAATTTACCCTATCGAAGGTCATTGGACATGGGGCGGTGGCTGGCTCGGCAACGCTGCTGAGGATAGCTTCATGACGCGCACGTTCGGCACAGCCTTTCACGATTTCGCAGGCTCTGCCGTAGTACACTCCGTAGGTGGCGTGTTGGCGTTTATCGGGGCTATCTTCCTCGGCCCGCGTCTGGGCAAATACACTAAGGACGGAAATAGTCGTGCTATTCCCGGACATAATCTTATGGCTGCCGCCCTCGGCGTGTTTATCCTTTGGCTTGGATGGTTTGGTTTCAATCCCGGCTCACAGCTTGCCGCTTCGGGCGAGGTAAACCGCCTGGCAATTTCTCATGTGCTGCTCACCACCAATCTCTCTGCCGTGGCAGGAGGAGCTGCCACGATGTTAATCACATGGCGAAAATATGGCAAGCCGTCGTTCTCGCTCATGCTCAACGGTGTGCTCGCAGGCTTGGTAGGCATTACAGCAGGATGCGACGTGGTTTCTCCCCTTGGCGCGGTAATCATCGGATTGGTATGCGGCACAATACTTCCATTCTCCATTGAGTATATCGACAAGAAATTGCACATCGACGACCCAGTGGGCGCAAGCACCGTGCATGGCGTATGCGGCATTCTCGGCACACTTATGACAGGACTGTTTTCCACATCTGCCGGTCTGTTCTACGGCTTTGGCTGGGGTTTCTTCGGAGCGCAGCTGTTTGGCATAATAGTAATAGACTCGTGGACTATCGTGGCAGGCTTCACAATGTTTTATGTGCTGAAAAAGAAAGGCGGCATCCGTGTAGACGCCCGCGTAGAGGAAGAAGGGCTCGACATTTATGAGCATGGCGAAAGCTGCTTCTCAGCATAGAGATTTAGTTATCCATATACAGTTATATATCAAAAACAGCAAAGTGCCGAAAGACTCTCCACGCTTGGGAGAGCTTCCGGCACATTTTTTGTTTCCCTATGTAAGGAAACAAGCTAATTTATTTAATCAGATAATTGTCTACCTTTTCAGCCACATCTCTGCCGCTTGCCATGGCACGCACCACAAGAGAAGCTCCGCTTGCAGCATCGCCAGCGAAGAACACGTTGGCTGCCACCTTTGGCTGCTCAGGCTTAATGAAGCCCATGGCGAGAAGCACCATATCAGCCTTGATAACCTCAGGCTTGCCGGCAGCGACCATAAGCGGACGACCGCCCTCGGGATTTGGCTTCCAGTCTATCTGCTGCACTTTCACCCCAGTGAGCTTGCCGCCCTTGCCTTGAAACTCCAGAGTGTTGATATTCCAGCGACGAGTGCAGCCCTCCTCATGCGATGAAGTGGTTTTCAATGTGCGAGGCCATGCCGGCCACGGATTACGAGGATCTTCCGGACCCTCTACAGGCTTAGGCATAATCTCTATCTGGGTTACGCTCTTGCATCCCTGGCGATGAGCCGTGCCTATACAGTCGGAACCGGTATCGCCACCGCCTATCACGAGCACATCCTTGCCCTTGGCATTTATAAGCTCATCCTTAGAAAACTCCATGCCTGCCAACACGCGATTCTGCTGCGAAAGCAGCTCGAGGGCGAAATACACGCCTTTCAGCTCTCTGCCCGGAGCGGAAAGATCACGAGCAGTGGGAGTGCCTGTAGCGATAACGTAAGCGTCGAAGCCTTCGGGCAACTTCTCAATATCCACTTTCTTGTTGTATTCAAATACTATTCCTTCCTGTTGAAGCAGTCGCAGACGACGGTCGATGATAGCTTTGTTGAGCTTGAAGTTAGGAATGCCATATCTAAGCAGTCCGCCGGCATTCTCTCGCGCCTCATACACCACTACCTCATATCCCATTCTGTTAAGGCGAGTGGCTGCCACCAACCCCGCTGGACCTGCGCCTACCACAAGCACACGCTTGCCGTTGCGCTCGGGCTGCGCTGCCTTCACATAATCTTCCTCAAAGGCATGCTCAATAATAGCGCATTCATCCTCACGATTGGTGGTAGGCTCGTGCGACATACGATTGAGCACACAAGCCTTCTCGCAGAGAGCAGGACAGATGCGCCCCGTGAATTCAGGAAAGTCGTTTGTGGCGGTGAGCAGCTCGTAAGCCTTGCGCCAGTCGCCATTATATAGAGCGTCGTTCCACTCAGGCGGCTTATTCCCCAGCGGACAAGCCCAATGGCAGAACGGCACACCGCAATCCATGCAACGTGACGCCTGCAAACGTCGGTCGTTACTGTTTAAAGTCTGTTCCACTTCGCCGAAATCATGTATGCGGTCGTGGATAGGGCGATAGCCCGCCTCCTTACGAGGTATATCTAAAAAAGCTCTTGGATTTCCCATATTAAAATGCTACTGTTTTTATTCTTAATAATCACGCTGCATATCGGCTATCTTCTGCTGCAATTTCTTCACCTGCTCTTCCTGCAACACGCTCTTATATTCTATCGGAACTATCTGAATGAAATCATCCACATAGCGGTTCCAGTTGTCGAGCATCTCGCGCGCTATCTTTGAGCCTGTGTAGAGATAATGTCGGCGAATAAGCTCATGAAGCTCCTTGCGATAGAAGTTCTCCTCCACGAGATTTATCTCCACCATATCCATATTGCAGAAATAATCGAAGTTGTGGTTCTTATCCCACACATAAGCCACGCCACCGCTCATGCCGGCAGCGAAGTTGCGCCCTGTCTCGCCAAGCACTACCACACGACCGCCCGTCATATACTCACAGCAGTGGTCGCCTGTGCCCTCGATGACTGCTATCGCGCCCGAATTGCGCACAGCGAAACGCTCGCCCACCTTTCCGTTAATGTATAGCTCGCCGCTTGTCGCGCCATATAAGCCAGTGTTGCCAGCTATAACATTATCCTCGGCAGCGAAATTAGAACGGATAGGAGGAAGAATTGATATTCTGCCACCGCTCAGTCCCTTGGCGAAATAGTCGTTAGCCTCGCCCTCAAGCTTGAAGTTTACGCCTTTCACGAGGAACGCTCCGAAGCTCTGACCTGCCGAGCCACGGAATTTCACGTTTATGCTGTCCTCAGCCAGTCCCTTTTCGCCATAGCGAGAGGCTATCACTCCGCTGAGCATTGTGCCCACGGCACGATCAGTGTTCTGAATAGAGAAATCAAGATTTACCTCACCGCTGCCATCGAGAGCGTTTTGTGAGTTTTTGATGATACGCTGGTCGAGCACATCATCAAGAGCGTGCGTCTGCTGCTTAGAGTGATGCAAAGCGCACGCGCTGTCCTCACGATGAAGCAGACGTGAGAAATCAAGAGTGGCAGCCTTGCTGCCATCAATGTTCTTCTTTGGCACAATCAGCTCCGTATGCCCCACTATGTCATCAAGCTTTGTGAAGCCCATCTCTGCCAAATACTCTCTCACCTCCTGAGCGAGGAATGTGAAATAGTTTACGAGATAATCAGCCTTTCCTCTGAAGAAGCTGCGCAGCTTAGGGTCTTGCGTAGCCACGCCCATAGGGCAGGTGTTGAGATTACATTTGCGCATCATCACGCAGCCGAGCACTATCAGCGCAGCCGTGCCAAATCCGAATTCCTCTGCGCCGAGCAAAGCCATCATTATCACGTCGCGTCCGCTCTTAAGCTGTCCGTCGGCCTGTAGGCGCACATATCCGCGCAGTCCGTTCTTCACCAATGTCTGCTGCGTTTCGCTAAGTCCTATCTCAGGAGAGATACCGGCAAAGCGCATACTCGACGCAGGCGAAGCACCCGTGCCGCCCTCCGCGCCCGATATTACTATCAAGTCGGCCTTAGCCTTAGCCACACCGGCAGCGATAGTGCCGATACCGCTTTCCGCCACGAGTTTCACGCTTATGGCAGCCTTTGGGTTCACATTTTTCAAATCGAAGATTAGCTGTGCCAAATCCTCAATAGAATAAATATCATGATGTGGCGGAGGCGAGATAAGCGATATGCCAGGGATAGAATGGCGAGTTTTGGCTATCACCTCATTCACCTTAAATCCGGGAAGCTGTCCGCCCTCGCCAGGCTTCGCGCCCTGTGCCACCTTTATTTGTATTTCTTCCGCATTTACAAGATATTCAGCCGTAACGCCAAATCTACCGGAAGCCACCTGCTTAGTCTTGCTCGAAAGCGAAATGCCGTCTACATCAGAATGGAATCGCTCATTGTCTTCGCCGCCCTCGCCAGTGTTGCTACGCGCGCCGAGCTTGTTCATAGCCAGAGCTATAGCTTCGTGAGCCTCCTTGGAAAGAGCACCGAAACTCATAGCGCCGGTTACGAAGTGCTTCACGATTTCCTCCACCGGCTCTACCTTATCTATAGAGATAGGATTTCGCTTAAAGTCGAAGAAGTCGCGAATGAAGATTGCGTCTGTCTTGTTGTCAACATAGTTTGTGTATTCCTTGAATTTCTTGTAATCGCCGGTGCGAGTGGCAAGCTGCAATGTAGCGATAGTTTCGGGATTCCATGCGTGGCGAATGCCGTCTTTGCGATAATGGAAAAGTCCGTCATCCTTCAGGAACGAAGGCTGCTTCTTGTCGAGAGCCTTGTCGTGCAAAGCTATAGCATCTCTGGCAATGGTTTTCAGCCCTATGCCGCCTATGGTGGAGGTCTCCGTGCCGAAATATGTTCTCAGCAGCGACTCTGAAAGACCTATGCTCTCAAAGAGTTTCGCGCCACGATAAGAGCGGATGGTGCTTATGCCCATCTTAGCCATTATCTTAAACAATCCTTTCTTCACTGCCTTTATGTAGTTAGCCTCGGCTGTTTCGTAATTCTCCTGTATCTTGTGGTTGTTTACAAGGTCGTCGAGCACGGCATAAGTCATATAAGGACATATTGCCGACGCGCCATAGCCGAGAAGCAACGCTGCGTGCATCACCTCACGTATCTCACCACTCTCAACGATAAGCGCCGTCTGCACTCGCTTGCCCACGCTTATAAGATAATGATGCACCGCGCTCACTGCAAGCAACGACGGAATGGCGGCATGAGCCTCATCCACATCTCTATCCGAGAGAATGATGTAGTTGTAGCCCTCGTCTACGCTCTTCTCCGCCTGTCGGCAAAGTTCGTCGAGGCGGTTGCGAAGTCCCTGTTCGCCCTTAGCGCACTCAAAGGTGATAGGCAGTTTCACGGTGTTGAAGCCCTTATAGCGAATGTTGCAAAGGATGTCGAGCTGAGTGTTTGTAAGAATAGGATGCGGCAGACGCACCATCTTGCAGTTGCTCTCGTCGGGATTAAGAATGCCTGTGCCCACCCTGCCGATATATTCCGTGAGCGACATCACGAGATTCTCTCTTATTGAGTCGATGGCAGGATTGGTCACCTGAGCAAACTGCTGTCGGAAATAGTTGAAGAATATCTGCGGACGGTCGCTGAGCACTGCCAAAGGCGTGTCGTTGCCCATCGAGGCGGTAGGCTCCTGTCCGTTAGTGCTCATCGGGATAAGCGTCTTGTCAATATCCTCTGCGCTGAATCCGAAGCCCACCTCATGGCGATACAAATCATCTACTGAGTTTTTCACCTTTCTTCCGCTCTTTATCTTCTCCAGCTGTATGCGGTTGGTGTTGAGCCACTTTTTATATGGGTGCTCCTTCGCAAGCTGCTCCTTTATCTCTCCGTCATAGTAAATCTTGCCCTCATGGGTGTCAATCATGAGGATTTTGCCCGGTTGCAGACGGCCTTTCTCCGCCACGTCAGACGGATCGAAATCCATCACTCCCACTTCGCTTGCCACTACCATCATTCCGTCTTTGGTGATGGTGTAGCGAGCCGGGCGCAGACCATTGCGGTCGAGCATGCCGCCAGCGTAGCGTCCGTCGCTGAACAACACTGCTGCCGGACCGTCCCACGGCTCCATCAATATTGAGTGATACTCATAGAATGCCTTCAGCTCATCGCTTATAGGATTTTTGTCGTTGAAGCTTTCGGGAATGAGCAGAGCCATAGCCTGCGGCAGCGACATTCCGCTCATTATAAAGAATTCAAGCACATTGTCGAGCGATGCGGAGTCGCTCATATCGGGCTGCACTATAGGCGAGATTTCGCTTATGTCGCCAAGCACGTCGCTGCTCAATACGCTTTCCCTTGCCTTCATCCATCCGCGGTTGCCACGGATAGTGTTTATCTCGCCGTTGTGGCATAGCAGGCGGAAAGGCTGCGCCAAGCTCCATGTAGGAAATGTGTTGGTGGAGAATCGAGAATGCACAAGGGCAAGTCCCGATGTGAAATATTTGTTTTGCAGGTCGGGGTAATACTGTCTAAGCTGCATGCTCGTAAGCATTCCCTTATACACTATGTGCCTGCTCGACAATGAGCAGATATAAAAATCGCTGTCGTCTACTCTTCGTTCTATCTTCTTCCTTATTATATATAGGTCGCGCTCCAGTTTTTCAAGGTCGTCGCCACGGAAGCCAGTCACAAACAGCTGCTTTATGTCAGGCTCCGTGCTTTTTGCCGCTTCGCCTATGCACTCGCCATCTGTCGGCACCTGCCTTATGTGCATCAGCGACAATCCTCGTCTCTCTATCTCCTCTATCACAATGGTAAGTATCTCCTGCTGGCGTTTCTCGTCTTTCGGCATAAACACGAGTCCCGTGCCATATCTCCCTTTCTCGGGCACAGGAATGCCATGCAGCAGAATAAACTCGTGAGGAATCTGTAGCATTATTCCGGCACCGTCGCCCGTCTTGCTGTCTGCTCCCTCCGCTCCTCTGTGCCTCATATTCTCAAGCACCTTCAGAGCATTGTCTACGAGTTCGTGACTCTTGTCACCATGGATATTCACTACCATACCTACGCCGCATGCGTCGTGCTCATAAGCGGCGTTATATAGTCCCTTTCCCATAATGTTTTGTTGCTTTAATTAAGTAAAATCTTGTTTTCTCTATCATTTTGCCTACAAAATTATCTAAAAACTTCCATTTTGTCAAAGCAACAAACATTTATATAAACAGAAATTCAGTTCGTTTTCCCTCTTTCTTTCATTTTACAACAAAATACCATCAAAAACAAAACAAAGTGTAAGCATTCTACATTTAAATACTTACACTTTATTACTTTTATTGATTTTTTACAAAGAAATTATCAGCAATAATCCTGCTTTTATGGAATTTCCGTAAAGCGGAACGGAAAAATTGTGTACTTTATGGAATTTCCAAAAAGCGAAACGATAAAATTGTGTAATTTTCAGAATTTCCAAAAGGCGGAACGACAAAATTGTGTAATTTTCAGAATTTCCAAAAAGCGAAACGATAAAATTGTGTATTTTTCAGAATTTCCAAAAGGCGGAACGACAAAATTGTGTACTTTTCAGAATTTCCAAAAGGCGAAACGGAAAAATTGTGTATTTTTCAGAATTTCCAAAAGGCGAAACAGAAAAATTGTGTAATTTTCGGAATTTCCAAAAGGCGAAACAAAAAAACTGCGATTTTTTCAGAATCGCAGTTTTGCAGAAACGGAAATTATAGTCAGTCCGTTAAATCGTAATTAAGCAAATCTTTAATTTTCAGCAATATGCTGAATGATGTCACGGCAAATGCTGTATGAGTCACGGTAATGTTGATATTGACCGGCAAGAATGCTTGGATTGATTCCGATGCGAGGTGCAAGATTGGTGAACACCTTACTTGCCACATACGGATTCTTAAGCTTTTTGTAAAGAGCAAGCAAATCCTCGGCATGACCACGAGAAAGGGCTTTCTGCGCAAATTCATTGGCTTCCGCTTCCTTGTCAATCGAGGGAGTTTCTTTCTCAATGTCAATAAAGTCGCCGTCATGGTCGTTTACGAGGTGCAAGTTCACGTGCCCCAGCTCGTGCATAAGCGAGAAAGCATAGTTATCTATCTTGTTGTGACGCTTTGTGAGCACGATAGTAGGGTTTGCGCCTTTCCAAAAAGCATAACCGTCGAGAGGCACTTTCGGCAGATGTTCCAAGCTCACATAATGAATGCCATATTCATTGAGCGTCTTTTCTACCTGTTGCTCCACGTCCACCTTATTATAATATATTAAGTTGTTGAGCTTGTTTTCAAGCTCTTGGCTCTTGCGAGGGTCGAAAGCTGTGGCGAGCGCAGGCTGCGTCTTGCTTAAATGGCGAGCGCGGAGCACCCATGTAAAGAGGTTGTGCTCATCTGTCTGTAGCTTCATCGACTTCTTGAAGCATTTCTTTTTTGAAGTGCTTAGCTGGGTGAACTCATCAATTCCACTCACATCGGCATAATCATAAATGGCTTTGATGTCTTCTTTTAGACGACCGGTGAAAGTTACGTCTTTCTTAATCTGCGTCATGTTCACCTCTTCCTTTATCACGTTCCAGTCTTTGATACATGAAGCCTGTTCCTTCACTTCATCGCTGTTGCGCATCTTGTCAATGTCGTAAGCCACCTGATATTTCATCCATTCCTCCGCCTTTAGCGAAAAAACATTTTCAAGCAGCACCGCAATCTCCGCATTGATGTCACGTCTGCCTTTTATGATGTCGTTGATTACGGGCGTAGATTTCCCTATGAGCGACGCAAGTTCTTTTTGCGAAAGCCCATTATCTGAAAGTTGCCCTGCCAGTATCTCACCGGGATGCACACCTTTGACAGATTGGTTCACCAAGTCGGCAAAATTAAAAGATTCCATTGTTCATTATATATATAATTAATTATGTCAAACTCACCCTAATTGCTTCTAAATACATTGCAAAAGTACAACTTTTTTTTATATAATGCAATTTTTAATTATATTATCAAAAAAGATAATTTATTTATATGATAAATTTTAATTTTGTTTTATTTGTTTCTTTCGAGAATTATTTATATATTTGCATCCGTATCTCGATGGTACAAGATATTTCTTGCGATTTTAGCAGGTGGCATGATTATATCTTGAGATATAAATATCGCTTTAATGCGTATATGTATAAGTACCGATTATAAATTATTAATTCATTGAAAAAATGAAAAATAAATTTATAAAACGAAAGGATGAAGAACGAGTAGTTTCTCTTTCTTTCCTTTCAAATGAAATTGCGGAATCACGACCCGCAAGTAAAAGTAAGTGTCGTGAGAGTGTAAAACGAAAAAAGAGAACTGCCTTAGGTGCTGATCTTTATTCAGACATAGAAACAACGGGAGTTAATGATATTCCTGTAGTGAAAGCTTGTAATGTAGAGCCTCCGCAGCGAATACTTCCTTATAATGTATGGAGGGAAGAAAGGGATATGGATGCTGCCGTCTGTTTTTATATAGATGACTATCGCTTCGCGTCTTTGAGGCAAGACCCCATGACGGTTATTGAGAAGATTAAAAATGCACCGTTTGTTATTGCTCCTGATTTTTCTCAGACTACAGATATGCCGGCTTGGCAGAGAATGAATAATTCATGCTTGAATAAAGCTTATGCCGCGTATTTTCAGAGAAATGGCTTGAATGTTATTCCTAACGTGTCGTGGTCTTTGCCTGACAGCTATGAATACTGTTTTGAGGGCTTACCTAAACATAGTATAATATGTATTAATAGCATGGGAGCAAATGCTTCATCTACTTCACGCTATTTATGGCGTAAAGGATATGAGCAGGCTTTAAAGGTGTTGCAGCCTACCTTTATATTGAGGTATGGAGCGGTGATGCCAGGAGAACACACGGAGATTTCCAAATATTATGATAACCCTTTTATAAGTAGAATGCGTTATGGGAGCTAATGGAAGTTTTGCAAGTGGCATAACCAAAACGGAGTCAGGTAGAAGATATAAAACGATGTTTTCTTTAGGAGATAACATTAAAATCTTAGAGCCTAAGCGATGTGGGGAAAGTGTGAAGCTGCCAGAGGAAAGTCATACTCCGAACCGTATATATGCTACGTTTTACGCAGATGGACATGATGTGAAATGTATTGCGCAATATGGTAGCGATGGTAAGAAACGATATGAAATACATACTGTTGATCATCGTGGACTGGGTGAGCATTATCATGTATGGAAAGACGGCAGACCTCAGCCTGACGGTGTTTATAAGCTAACACCTGAGATGAGGCAGTTGTTAAACAAAATAAGAGATTTTGATAAGTCATGAACAAAAATGATATAGTAGGGATAGATTTGGTGGGCTTCCCATTCAACAAGAAATATCCGCCTGACTTTAAAAGATATGGTTCAAAGTATCATGGATATAAGAATGATGTGAATGAAACGTTTTTCTATGACTTTGCCGTGCAAGGCTATGATTTGCGGTTTCGCTACAAAGGCAAAATGTATTATGCTCTTACGGAGTCAGATCATGTTGCCGTATGCGACGAGCATTTCACAAATGAATATCAGGTCTTTAAAAATGGCAATGACCTCATAGAGAATTGGATAATAGAGGGAAGAACGCTTCTTGATATTATTGATGAGTGCGAAGACGTAGAATCAATGTAATTGATATAATGAGAACAGATAACATGTATAACATCAGCGGAAAAACAATAGGTTTGGAAGTGGAGAAAAATATAGAAAGCGAGGTGTGCCCTATGGTGAGATAACGGATAAGAAACAATAGGGCACAAAAAAATTCCATGCGATTTTAGCAGGTGGCATGGAATTTGATGAGATTTAAATCGCTCAAATGCGTAAATATCTCAGCCCTAAAATGAATAATAACAGAGTTATAATAAAGAACTGAAATATGGCAAGAACGAGTAGTTTCATTTGCAAAGATACTGCAAAACACATTGTAAGCCATAGATTTTGTTCTTTTTAAGCTTTGTTATAATTTAAAATTAACATTTATAAACCATGTCCATTATTAATAATAGGTAAGGATTGATGGGCATATAAATTAATTAGAAAGGAACAATTTTATGACAAAAATTAATAAGATTTCATTGAAGAAACTGCGCAATGGCGCTCACAGCCGTCTAATGGATAAGATATATAAGGTGTGCGTGGCTAATACTTATATTGCAGAGAACTGCAAGGCGCAGCTCGAAACTCTCTGCAAGGCAAAAGACGCTGAGATAGCGGCTGGAGCATTTGTTGATGAACGAGTAATCACTCGCGAGATTAACAACACTATTGCGCTCTGCAAGAAGTATATCAACATATTGTATTATTTCGCGGAATACGCTACATTGTCTGCTGATACGGCAATAGTAAGCGCAGGCAACAATGTGCAGACGGCGATAAAGAATCACCGCAACAGCATGAGAGGGCAACAGGAGAACGAGAGCGGAAAGATAGCTTCGCTCGTAGTGTTGATGAAAGGCAAGCTTGCTTCTGACGTTACTGCCGTGGGTGCTGATAAGGTTGTGGCAGATTTGGCGGTAGCGAATGCCAAGGCGTGCGACACTCTTGATAAGCGCGACAGCCTACGGGCGAAACGTGGATTTGGCACTATCAGCACGTTGAGAAAGCAGAGCGATGAGGCATATATGGCTTTGCGTGATGTGTTTATCGCCCATGCCATTCTTGATGGTGAAGCCAACTATGCCGACACTCTCAATGAGTGGAACGGAATAGTGAGAAAGTTGAAATTTAACATTTCTGACGATTCTGATGACGCTAACGAGCAGAATCAGAATGGCAGCGATAAGCAAAACCATGCTTCCGACACTGGCGACAAGAATGGCAAGGACGAGCACACGGAGCTTGAACCGGACAATAAGCCAGATGGCAAACATGACGACAAACCTACGGAACTGACTCCGGAGCCTATCCCTCACAATGATAACAAGGAGGGAGAAACCACGACAGGCGGTGACAACGCAGGCGATCAGGGCTTAAAACCAGCGCAATAGAGAAGTGAGCAATCCTCAGAACGCAGTTCTAACACCATCCGAACAGCGTTAGAATGCCGTTCGGATGGCGTTCTGAGAAACATAAATAATAATTTAATCGCCCTTTAAACACTGCTTAATTGCTGTTTAAAGGACGATTATTTTTTTATTCACGAGTTTCTTGTCGCTATTAATTTAAATTATTACCTTTGCTTGGTCTTTCGCTTATAGCGACTGACGCGACATAATTGATATAAGGTGAAAATAATCACTGCATACTAATTTCGATGTAGCTCAACACGCAAATTAAAATCGACCAAATTTTAAAAAGGAAGAGCCACGTTGGGATGAGGATGCACCTTGCTATAGGTGCACCCTTTTCAGCGTATTTCTTTCTTTGGGGTTTTACTTTGGTCGGTTTGCCCTGCGTGTTGGAATACGACATGAAAAGGGTGCTTTTTTATTTCTGCCGCATTAAAGCATTAACAAAACGCAAGATTCAAACCGACCAAGAATGAATCAGACTACTAAATCAGCAGCGCAGCCACGCAACGCTATGCTTTCGGCTGCGAAGAAGAATAAGAAAGACGAATTCTATACCCAACTGCCCGACGTGGAGAATGAATTGCGCCATTATTCTGAACATTTTAAGGGTAAGACCATAATCTGCAACTGCGACGACCCTTGGGTGAGCAATTTTTCCGTGTATTTCACATTGAAGTTTCACCAACTGGGATTGAAACGGCTCATAATGACGTGCTATAAAAATACGGAAATGGATTTGTATTCAATGAACAAATGCACTCATTCCGTTTATTGCGTCTACGACGGCAATCCTGTGATAAACGATGTGGCAGACATGAAGACCTTGCCTGTGCTTCCGCTTAAAGGCGACGGAGATTTTCGCAGCCATGAATGTATTGAGCTGTTGAAGCAAGCCGACATTGTAGTTACTAATCCGCCTTTCTCGCTCTTTCGTGATTACATGGCTCAATTGATGAAATATGATAAGAAATTCGTTATCATTGGTAATCAAAACGCAATTACATATAAAGAGATTTTTCCATTATTGAAGGATAATCTTATTTGGCTCGGCTATGGCTTTAAGGGCGGTGTAGGGCATTTTTTTTCTAAATACGAGGATACAGCAACGGCTGGCAACCATAAACCTGGTATGATAAGGGTTTCGGGCGTGGTATGGTTTACCAATCTTGAAATTCCAAAGCGAAATGAGGAACTCATTTTGTTTAAGCGTTACACGCCAGAAGAATATCCAAGATTCGACAATTATGATGCAATTTTTGTAGGTAAGACTTCTGACATTCCGTGCGATTATGATGGGGTAATGGGAGTGCCAATAACATTTATGGATAAATATAATCCTAATCAATTTGAATTAATTGGTATGGATTATTATGTAAAAGAAGGATTACTTCCAAATCTTGCAATTAAAGAATGGAATGGGAAATTAGATAGAGGCTATATAAATGGAGAAAGAAAGTATAGCAGAATTTTTATTAGACGTAAGAAATAAAAACCATGAAGATAGAACAGAAAGCAATCACCATTCGGGATTTGGTGGATGGATATGAGGACAAAGAGGAAAATGGCATTGTGGGATATGGCGGAAAACTGAATATCCGTCCGCCTTATCAGCGTGAGTTTATATATAAGCCTGAGCAACAGGAAGCGGTAATTGATACCATATTAAAGAAGTTTCCTCTCAATACAATGTATTGGGCAAAGACAGATGATGGCAACTATGAGATTATCGATGGTCAGCAGCGCACAGTGTCAATATGCCGCTTCTGCCATGGCGATTTTGCATTCGATTTTCGCTATTTCGCAAATCTTACGGACGATGAGAAAGACAAAATACTTGATTATCCTTTGACGGTTTATATTTGTGAGGGCACAGACAGCGAGAAGTTGGCGTGGTTTAAGGTGATAAATATTGCAGGCGAAAAGCTCACCGATCAGGAACTTCGCAATGCTGTTTACGCCGGCTCGTGGCTTGCCGACGCAAAGAGATATTTCTCTAAATCCACTTGTGCGGCTTATCAGATGGGAAAGGATTATATCAGTGGTTCGCCGATACGTCAGGAACTGCTCGAAACAGTGCTCAAATGGATTTCAAAAGGCAACATTGATATCTACATGGCTAAACATCAGCACGACCCTAATGCCAATGAGCTATGGATGTATTTCAGGAATGTAATAACTTGGATTCAGGTGACATTTCCAAAGAAACGCCCTTTTATGAAAGGCGTAGACTGGGGCTATCTCTACGACAATTATCATGACAAGCTTTATGACACTCAGAAACTTGAGGAACGCATACAGGAACTTATAATTGACGATGACGTGAAGAATTCGGGCATATATTTTTATCTGCTCACAGGCAAGGAGAAATATCTTCATATCCGTGACTTTACTCCTAAGATGAAGCTCGCAGCCTATGAACGCCAGAAAGGAATATGCGCCAAATGCGGTAAGCATTTTGAGGCACAGGAAATGGAAGCCGACCATATCACTCCGTGGAGCAAGGGCGGTGCTACTATCGCCGAGAATTGCCAGATGCTATGTCGCGACTGCAACCGCAGAAAGTCGGATAAATAATAATAAATTAATCGCCCTTTAAACGCTGCTTAATTGCTGTTTAAAGGGCGATTAATTTGTAAAGCATATTAAGAATCTTCCTCCGCTTCGGGGGAGAAAGAGGGAGCTATCTTTCCAAAACTCTGCCGTGCTCAACCTTGAAACGGCGGTCGAACTCCTCATGGGTGCGCTTCCAGCGGTCGTGACTCCAGAGATAATAGGAAGGATTACGACGGATGGTAGCTTCAAGCATAGCGAAGAAACGACGCGTAATCTCATGCTCTGGAAGCGAAGAAGGAGATTTGGTGATAAGATGATAGGTGCATACATACTGACCACGCTTAGGGCGCGACATCTCTACATAATACACGGCATTGTTCATCTTGCGCATGATGCGCTCGGCTCCTGTAAACACAGGCGTATCATGATTGAGGAAAGGCAGCCAAAGATGGATGTCTTCCCACTTTGGAGCTTGGTCGGAGATGTAGCCAAAGAAATTCATTATGCCATCCTTGCGATATTTCACGAGATAACGCAGAATATCATTCTTAGGCACAGGCACACCGCCAAGATGGCTGCGCAGGCGAATGAAAAGGTAGTCGAAGATATCGCTGCTCAGCGGCTTGTAGATAAGCCCCATCTTGCGCTCCTTAGGCAAATCTATGCCCACGGTGGAGAGCCATTCCCAGTTGCAATAATGCCCCAAGATGGCAGCTACATTCTGTCCGCTTTGGAAGCAGGCTTCTATTTCCTCACTATTTGTTATTGTGAAATGGCGGCGCAGCTCTTTTTCTGATATTGAAAGGAGCTTTATCGCCTCAACGAAATAATCGCACAGCCAATGGAAAAATTCATGCTCGATTTTTAAGATTTCCTCGCTTGATTTTTCAGGAAAAGCAGTGGAGAGATTTTCGTGAACAATAGAGCGACGATATCTCGCCACATGATAAACGAGCACATAGAAGCAGTCGGACAATGCGTAAAGCATGCCGAACGGCAACAGCGAAAGGGCATAGAATAAATAATAAACTAATTTGCTCATAAATTATTATCCCCAAATGAAAAATTAGCTCTGCATATCGTGGAGCTTCTTGTAATAGCCATCGCGGGCAAGAAGCTCGTCGTGAGTGCCACGCTCAACGATTTCCCCCTCATGAAGCACGACAATCTCGTCGGCATTCTTGATAGTAGAAAGGCGGTGGGCGATAGCAACGGTGGTGCGAGTCTTCATAAGATGTTCCAAAGCCTCCTGCACAAGACGCTCGCTCTCTGTGTCGAGTGCGCTTGTAGCCTCATCGAGAATAAGGATTGGAGGGTTCTTCAAAATGGCGCGCGCAATGCTGACACGCTGACGCTGACCGCCCGAAAGACGTCCGCCACGGTCGCCGATATTGGTCTGGAAACCATTCTCGGAAGCCATGATGAAATCGTAGGCATTGGCGATTTTGGCAGCACGGATAACTTCTTCCTCGCTTGCTCTCTCCACGCCGAAAGTGATATTATTATAGAATGTGTCGTTGAAGAGGATAGCCTCCTGATTCACATTGCCGATAAGGCTGCGAAGTGAGCGTATGCCAAGTTCCTTCACGTTTACGCCATCGATGAGCACTTCGCCCTCCACGGTGTCATAATAGCGTGGGATAAGATCCACGAGAGTAGACTTTCCGCTTCCGCTCTGTCCCACGATAGCCAATGTCTTACCTTTCTCGATGGTGAGGTTGATGTCTTTCAACACCCATTTAGAATCATATTTGAAAGACACATGGCGGAACTCTATTGTATGGTTGAACGAGTCTATCGTCTTAGGCTCGGCACATTCCAAAATATCATTCTTAGCATTCAATATCATGTCTACACGCTCCATTGAAGCAAGGCCCTTAGGGATGTTGTAGCCTGCCTTTGAGAATTCCTTCAAAGGATTGATGATAGAATAGAGCATCACGAGATAATATATAAAGGTAGGGCCGCTCAACGCATGAGAGCGCAACACCATGATACCGCCAAACCACAACACGATGACAATCATCACCGTGCCGAGGAATTCGCTCATAGGATGGGCTGCCTGCTGGCGTATGTTTACCCTCATTACGTTGTCACGATAGAGAGTGCTCACGCGGTCGAAACGATGATTCATCTTCTTCTCAGCGCAGAATGCCTTGATGATACGCAGTCCGCCGAGGGTTTCCTCCACCTGGCTCATAGTGTCGCTCCACAATGCCTGCGCCTTGATTGACTTAGCTTTCAGCTTTCTGCCCACAAAGCCCATAAACCAGCCGAAAAGCGGAACAAAGAACAATGTGAACACCGTGAGTTTCCACGAAATCATAAACAGCGCGACAAGATAGAAGATGATAAGAATAGGGTTCTTAAACAGCATGTCGATAGACGACATAATGCTGCTCTCTATCTCCTGCACGTCGCCACTCATGCGCGCGATGATGTCGCCCTTGCGCTCCTCTGAGAAGAAGCCGAGAGAAAGGGATGTAATCTTATGGTATATCTGATTGCGAATATCTCTCACCACGCCCGTGCGAATAGGGATGATAGACGCTGAGGAAAGGAAATAAGCTCCCGTCTTCAGGAATGTCATTATGCTGAGGAAAAGCCCTATGAGAAGCAAAGTGGTGACAGGGTCGGTAGCCTCGATGAGCTGCTGAATGTAATAGTTGGCATTATTGGTGACAACGTCTTCCAATGATGCCTCGCCCCAGTCCATAAGACGTGTGGCGGCAGCCTGGTCGCCAGTCTTAAACAATATCTGCAGAATAGGAATTATCGCCGCAAATGAAAAAATATTCAATACCGCCGAAAGGATATTAAATATAACTGAATACACCAAATATTTCTTATAAGGAGGCACAAAGCGCCTCAAAACTTGCAAAAATTCTTTCATACTTGGCACAAAGGTAGTTTAAACGAATTGAACTGCAAAAGAAAAAGCGTGTTTTTCTCTCACAGTTCAATGATTATAGTTACAAATTGACCATTTGTAATTCTTTAATTACCAACGAGAAGGCATAAACGACGCATTTCTGCGCCATTTAGGCAACCCTTAATCCAAATGGAATAATTCCTCAAGCGGAATACTCACGGGAGAATTATCCCTGTTGGTGTCCATGATGTCTGCCATCATGTCCCACCACTTCTGGGTGATAGGGTCTACGTTGGTAGTGTCTTGGCTGTTGGTTTCCTTGCTACACTTCTGCACAGCGAAAAGCAGATTGGTGTCCTTATCCCAGAATATGCTGTAATCGCTCACGCCACTGTCCTTAATCATCTGTTTCAGTTCCGGCCAAATAGCCGCGTGACGTCTGGCATATTCTTTCTCGCAGCCAGGCTTGAGATACATTTTGAATGCAAATCTTGTAGTCATATCGCTATCGATTTAAATCTTGTTATTAGAATAAGTTATTATGTAATTATGTTAATTGTCTGTTGTCGTAGGATTGTTGTTATTTCAGGAACTGTGCCGCGAGGTTAGAAGCGCGATATACGTTCTGCGAAAATCCGTGGTCGAAGGCAGGTAGAATTTCTATGCTGCTCTTGTGCCACACATTGTGATAACGCTCACCATAGGTGTAAGGCACCACGCGGTCGCCCGTGCCATGGATAATCAATGCCTTGCCCTGATATTTGGCTGCAGTCTCGTAGATAGGAAGAGAGAAAGCCGTCTTGATATAGTTCTTGCCAAGACTTCTGCCACCAAATAGTTTCACGCTGTCGGGAGGTGAAAGAGGGTTGTAGCTTGCTCCGAACGTATTGCCACGGATAGCGTCGTCGCGAAGCACTGCAGCAGGAGCGAGCAGAGCCACCTTAGAGATGGCAGCGTCGCCGAGTTCGCCGGCAGTCATGCTTGCCACCACGCCACCCTGAGAATGGCCGGCAAGCATCACCTCGCTCACGTAAGGCAAAGCCTTTACATATTCATATACTTTCTTCGCGTCCTCTATCTCATTAGGAACGGTCATATCTGTGAAGTTGCCCTCGCTCTTTCCATGTCCGTTGAAATCGAAACGAACGGAAGCCACACCGTTAGCCTGCAAAGAGTCGGAAATCAAAGTAAGGAGTTTGCTTTCCTTGTCACCGCCAAATCCGTGCATGATGATAGCCATCTTGCATTTCTCGCCATCTTTCAAAACAGGCTTCTGAATGGTTGCTGCCAAGCGACCTTTACTGCCCTCAATCCACAAATCTTCCTTTGTGCCTGCGATAGGCTTGTTGGCAGCGAGCTGCTCGGTAAGAGTTTTCTCAAGCTTGTCAGAAAGCACTGTGCCGAGAACAATCTTGCCATCCTTAATAAGATACATTGACGGAATCCACTTCACTCCATACAGCTTTGAGATAGCCGTTTCGTGGAATTTCTTAAGCTCGCTCACCTGAGTGTAAGCGATATCATATTTTGCGATAGCCTTCTTCCACGCTTCAACATCGGTATCCATTGAAATGCCGACAAACTCCACGCCACGCTTATGAAACTCGTCATACATACGCTTGATGTTAGGAATGTCCTTTCTACAGTCGGGACACCATGAAGCCCAGAAATCGAGCACGATGTATTTAGCTTTGAGTTTGTTGAGCTGAAATGTTTTGCCATCTACGGTTTTCATCTTGAAATTAGGCGCAACTGTCTGCGGTTTAAGCAGTTCCACAGCATACTTTGCGTCATCGTCCTGAGCCGGAAACTGCGCCATAGCAGGCACGGCAGCCACAGCCGTGAAAAGAAGAGCTGTTATAATCTTTCTCATATCTAATATGTATTTATTTTTTAGTATCGGCTACAAAACTAATAAATAATTTCGTTAAATAGCTTCATTACCCAAGCTTTTTAAATCAGTAATAACTATCTTTGCAACAATTTATGAAATATAATACTCATACATTAAACTGCGGTCTGCGAGTGATTCATCTGCCGTCGGATTCTCATGTGGTGTATCTCGGTTATCAGATAGCCACGGGCACAAGGCATGAAGAAGCAGGCGAAGAAGGCTTGGCGCATTTCTGCGAACACGTTTCATTTAAAGGCACTGAGCATCGCAGGGCATGGCATATTCTCAACTGCCTGGAAAGCGTGGGCGGCGATCTCAACGCTTTCACCAACAAGGAGAGCACGGTGTATTATTCCGCCATACTGAAAGAACATGTAGGACGAGCAGTGAATCTACTCACCGACATTGTTTTCCACAGCGTCTATCCGCAACAGGAGATAGACAAGGAAGTGGAAGTGATATGCGACGAGATTGAAAGCTACAACGACTCGCCTGCCGAGTTGATATTCGATGATTTTGAGAACATCCTTTTCGATGGTCATCCATTGGGGCACAACATCCTCGGCACGGCAGACAGAGTAAGACATTTCACCACTGCCGACGCGCTAAGGTTTACAAAGAAAGGATATAAGCCTCAGAACATGGTGTTTTTCATCTATGGCGACATCAATTTCTCACGCCTTGTGAAGACTCTTGAACGCCTGCTCTCTGATTATCCTTCGGCCTTGCCGTTGCTGAAACCAGCGCCAAAGGATTTCGCTTTCGCTCCGCTGAAAAGCAACGAAGTGATACACAATCGAAACACTCATCAGGCTCATGTGATGATTGGCGCGAGAGCCTACAACGCTTACGACGACGAAAGAAGAATGCCTTTATATCTGCTCAACAACATTTTGGGTGGCATTGGCATGAACTCATTGCTCAACGTGGCATTGAGAGAAAAGCGCGGACTGGTCTACACAGTGGAAAGCTCGCTAATAAGCTACAGCGACACAGGACTGTGGTGTACTTATCTCGGATGCGACGAGAGCGACATCAGCAAATGTCTGAAAATAGTGCGCCGATATATGAATCGCATGGTGGAAGAGCCACTGAGCGAACGCCAACTTCTTGCTGCCAAGAAACAAATAAAAGGTCAGATTGGCGTTTCATGCGACAACCGCGAGAGCTTCGCGCTCGACTTCGGAAAGACTTTCCTCAACTTCAACAAGGAGAAACATCTATCAAAGCTCTTCGAGCAGATAGACGCCATATCATCAGCCGACATTCAGCATGTCGCTGAAGACATATTCAATGAAAACAAAACGCTCACCCTAATCTACAAATAAGGTGAGCGTTTTTTTGCTGTTTTCTTTGATCGAGCCTTCGAGATTTCGACTAAACGATTAATCGAAAACTCCCAACCTACATATCCTTCAGCTTCACATCCGTGAGCCACTGCCAAAGTGAATTCTTCATTCTGCCGTTAGTGCCGGAATATTGCTTTGGCACTTCCACAATAAACATTGAAGTCTTGCTGTATTTGCCTTCCGACAGCTTCTCATATATCTGTTTTGTGTCAAGACTTGTGTCTACAAGCCAATGGTTTTTCCAGAATTGATATGTACGTCCAAGTGCCTTTATTCTATCTACTATGATATGTCCCGTAATTGTCGGGTCGATTATTACCAACTTAATATTACTTATCATATTTTCTATTCTCCTTAATGTAATGTCAATTGTCAGATTTTAAGTAATGCGATTTTTCTCTTTCTATAATTCCTAATAAGATTTCTAATTCCTCACAAGATTTCTGCTTGCGTCAATGCGCAGGAAGATAAACAGCAAGATGGTGAATCCCCACAGGGAAGAACCGCCATAGCTGAAAAACGGCAGCGGAATACCGATGACAGGAGTAAGTCCGAGCACCATGCCAACATTAATGAAGACATGAAACAGGAACACACTCAACACGCAATAGCCATATATTCGCCCGAAGGCAAACGGCTGCCGCTCCGCCAGTTTTATCAACCTTATTATCAACGCGAGGAAAAGCAATAACACTCCAGCCGAGCCGAAGAAGCCTTCCTCCTCGCCCACCGTGCAGAAAATGAAGTCGGTGTCCTGCTCTGGCACGAATTTCAGTTTTGTCTGCGTGCCGTTGAGAAATCCCTTGCCCTGCAAACCGCCTGAGCCGATGGCAATTTCGCTCTGATGCACATTATAACCAGCGCCAGCCAAGTCCTCATCCAATCCGAGAAGCACATTGATACGAGTGCGCTGATGGGCCTCAAGCACATTGTTGAGCACATAGTCGGCAGAATAGAAGAATGACACGGAGCCTATAGCGAACAGCAATATAAACAGATAGGAATGGAAGCGAGTGCTCAGCCAATTATAAAGCAAAAATACCACCAAACCGCCTGTAACACAGAGCTGCACGGTAACGATGTCGAAGCGAATTACATATTCCGAGAAAAGCAATGCCACAGCAGTGATACCAAGACTATAAAGCAGCATTGAGCGAGTGCGCTTTACGTCGTTGCAATACACATACACCATGCCTGCCGTGAAAAGCTGCACAAGAAGGAGCACCACAAACTGCCCCACGGACGACGGCGTGTCCCAAAGCATTACATTCTCATATTTTATGCCCACCACGAAATAAATCACCATGGCGACACCTGTGAAAAGAATGCTTCCAGGCATTCCCTCACGATAAAACATCAGGAGGAAAGAGAAATACACGAGAGCCGAACCAGTTTCATTCTGAAGCACGATAAACATTATCGGCATAAGCACTATCAGGCCTGCCCTTATGAAATCGCGAAGCCTATGGATATTAAATCCATACCTGCTCATAAACTTCGCCACGGCAAGAGCTGTGGCAAACTTTGCGAACTCGGCAGGTTGCAATCGCAGCGGACCGAGCACGAGCCATGAGCGTGAGCCTTTGATAGAATGGGGATTGAATATCGTGGCAAACAGCAATAGCATCAGCATGCCATATATCACATAGGAGAACGTGTCGTACATGCGGTCGTCGAGCATTAATATGACGAAGCCAAGGCATATAGACGTGGCTATCCATATAATCTGCATACCCGAACGAGTGTCAAGACTTAGGATATCCGTCTCGCCATAAGTGTAGCTGGCACCACACACGCTGATCCATCCGAAGATCAGCAATGCCACATATATCGCGATTGTCCACCAATCAAGTGAACGCAAGATGTTCTGACTTTTATCTGACTGAACCATAATAAATATGTTTATGCTGGAATTGCTCCGCTTTCTTCATTGAAGCAGGCGACAACTTTCCTCGCAGATACTGCTCCATCATCAACGCGCCGATAGGCACACCATAATCAGCACCGAAACCACCATTCTCCACATACACGCAGATAGCGATTTTCGGCTTTTCCATAGGCGCGAAGCCCATAAACACAGAGTGGTCCTGACCACGGTTCTGCGCCGTACCTGTCTTTCCGCATACCGTATACCACGGATTATTCGCGCTGCGGCAAGTACCGCCCGTTACAGCCATACGCATACCTGCCACTACCCAGTCGTAAGCCTTGCGGTCTGCCATAGTGTAATGGCGACGAGTGTAAGTAGTGTCAAGCGGCATGCCTTTCACTTTCTTCACTACATGAGGCACATAATAATATCCTCTGTTGGCGATTGTAGCTCCGAGATTGGCAATCTGCAAAGGCGTGAGGTTCACCTCGCCCTGTCCGATGGCGATACTGATAATGGTGAGTCCGTTCCATGAGCCGTGATAAGCCTTGTCGTAAAACGCTGCGTTAGGGATAAGTCCACGCTTCTCACCGGCGAGGTCAATACCCAGCTTATAGCCGAAGCCCATGCTCACCATATAGTCGCGCCAAGTGTCCATCGCATCCTGCACGTTCTTATATTTGCTGCGGTTGCCCATCATGTAGTACAATCCCCAGCAGAAATAACCGTTGCATGAAGTTTCAATGGCATGAGTCAAGTCAAGAGGTGAAGCATGACCATGGCAGCCTACGTGCAAGCCACGATAAGAGAAGCCATGATGACATGGGAATGCCGTATGCGGAGAGATTATGCCCTCTGAAAGATAAGTCAAAGCCTGAGTGGTCTTGAATGTAGAGCCAGGAGGATATTGTCCCATAATGCCACGGTTGAGCAGCGGCTTCAATGGATTCTGCATCAATCGGGAATGATTCTTTCCACGCTTGCGTCCCACCATCATTCGAGGGTCGTAAGTAGGCGAAGAAACCATGCAGAGCACCTCGCCCGTAGAAGGCTCTATGGCAACAATGCTGCCCGTCTTTCCTTCCATAAGGCGTTCGCCCAAAGCCTGCAAATTCAAATCAAGACCGAGAGTAAGATCACGCCCTGCTATAGGCTTGCGATCGAGCTTGCCATGCTGATAGCTGCCCTGAATGCGTCCGTGAGCGTCGCGCAACAATATCTGAATACCCTTCTCGCCACGCAAATCCTTTTCATATTTCTTCTCCACGCCGAGTTTGCCAATATAGTCGCCAGGCTGATAATATTCATCATCCTCGATGTCGCTCTGGGAAACCTCGCCCACATCGCCAAGCACATGAGCGCCGTAAGGATATCTGTATTGACGTATGCTGCGCTTCTGGATATAGAATCCCGGGAAGCGGAATATCTTCTCATGGAAAGCCGCGAAATCACGGTCGTCTACCTGACTCATGAAAAGCTGCTGAGTGAAACGAGAATAGCCCGGATTCTTTGAGCGGTCTTTTATCTCGTCCATTCTCTTTATGAAAAACTCCTTGGTAATTCCCAGTGCTTCGCAAAACTCCGTCGTGTCGAGTCGGCCGCTCTCCTCGTTCATCACCACGAGAATATCATAAGCCGGCTGATTATAGACGAGCAGTTTTCCGTTGCGGTCGCTGATAATGCCACGCGCCGGATAGTCTACCTTTTTCAGGAAAGCGTTACTGTCGGCATTCTTCTTATAGTCATCGCTCAGCAACTGAAGAGTAAACAAACGAATAATGTAGACGAAGACGATAACTATCGCAACGCCGCCGATAACAAATCTACGATTTTCAAGATTAAAATCACTCATCAACTATCCCTAAAAATTCTCGTTTGCTTTTATATAAATATGTGTATTACTTTTTATTTTTCCGTGCCTATCTTTTTCTCACTCCTGCCATTACGAGTATAAGCACCTCGGTGAGCACAAAGCTGCCTATTATGCTGAATCCCCATTGCTGCCAGTTGAAGAAAGAAAACATCTCTACTGTGAAGAACGTGAGGCAATATATCATCGTAAGTATCGTGGAATAATACAGATAACGGCGAAATCCTAAAGCCTTCATCGTAGGCTGCATTTCCTCGTCGCTCTCTCTCGTGATAAAGAGGTCGAACACCAAAGGCTGCAAAAATCCCACCAAAGTCATCGAAGCGGAAGCCACGCCCTGGGTGTTAGAGAAAGTATCTACTATAAGTCCTGCCACGAAGCATACCACAAGGATTGCCCAGCGAGGATAATTGCGATGGAAATCCAGAGCTAAGTAAACATAGAGCAACGGTGTGGCGCAATTAAACAAATGAATATGGTTGAGCACCAGCACCTGTGCCAGCAAAATGAGCAAGAATACGAATGTAAATGCAATCTGTTCTACTTTCATGTTCTATCTTTATTTAGTCTTTTCCTGAATATACCTTTATTGAGTCTACCGCAGCGCGCATCACTTCGAGCTGTTCCTGCATTGGCGCGTTGTCTATCACGCATACATCGCGCAGCTTGCCGAAGTTTGTAGAAAGCAATATCTGCGCCCTGTAAGAAAGTCCGTCGGGCGAGTTATACACGTGAAGCACCTTTCCCACGAGCACTCCGCTGGGGAATATCGCCGAATATCCGCTCGTCACGACATCATCGCCGATTTTAAATCTGGCATGGCGCGGAAGATCCTCTAAATAAGCCAGCCTTGAGTTAGGCCCTATCCAATGAAGAGTGCCGAAATAGCCACGCTTCGCAATCATGCAGCTTATGTTGGAATGAGAGTTGAGCACAGGAATTACCACGCTGTAATGAGCGGAAACAAGATATACCACGCCCACTACTCCGTTGCCGCTGACCACGCCCATATCCTTTTTCACTCCGTCGGCAGCACCTCTGTTTATGGTTATAAGATTATCGCCATGGCTAAGCGTATTGCTCACCACCTTTGCCTGAATATACTTTATTCCCGCAATGCTCTTCTTTATCTGAGCCTCGGCAGCAGAAGAATCTATCTTTGCGTCGGCAAGCTGCTCACGAAGATGTGCCACCTGCTGTTCAAGATAGATATTGCGCTTAGTGAGCTCGCCGTTGAGCGTACCCATAGCAAAAAACGACTCCACCTGCGAGTCCCATTCATACATCTGTCCGGACACAGCATTAGCTGTAGAAAACCACACGCTGCCCTGATAGCTGTTGAATTTGAACAGCAACACGAAGCTAATGATTTCCAATATTAGGAAGACAAACCAATGATTATATTTAGCGAGAAACTCAAGCAGGTTTCGCATATCTTTTCTGCAAACTGATTAAAACACCAAATTACGAATATCCATATACAACACTCTCACTTAATTGATAAGCATTCCTTGGATATTCGTAATTTGCTGTTTATGTTATTAAAGGGATTTTCTTTATCTCATCAAGAACGAGAATCTGTCTACGTTCTTCAAAGCTATGCCTGCGCCCTTAGCCACGCTGTGCAATGGGTCTTCGGCAATATGGAATGGAATATTGATCTTGTCGGTAAGTCGCTTGTCGAGACCGCGGAGCAGAGCGCCGCCACCGGTAAGATAGATACCATTCTTCACGATATCCGCATAAAGCTCAGGAGGAGTAGACTCCAATGCTGAGAGCACAGCGTTTTCTATCTTTGCCACTGTCTTATCCAGGCAGTGAGCAATCTCCTGATAGCATACAGGCACTTCCATTGGGAGAGCTGTGATGCGGTTAGGGCCATGCACTACATAATCTTCAGGAGCCTCGTCGCCGAGATCGGTAAGCGCGCTTCCCACATGAATCTTGATGCGCTCAGCCATACGCTCACTCACCTTCACATTGTGCTGACGGCTCATATATTCCTGAATATCAGCAGTGAGGTCGTCGCCTGCTATACGGATAGAGTTGTTGCTGACAATACCGCCGAGAGAGATTACCGCAATCTCGGTGCTACCGCCACCGATGTCTACAATCATATTTCCTTCCGGAGCTTCCACATCGATACCAATACCAATAGCTGCTGCCATCGGTTCGAATATCAGATATACGTCACGTCCGTCGGCATGTTCTGCAGAATCGCGCACAGCACGAAGTTCCACCTCGGTAGAGCCTGAAGGCACACCGATTACCATGCGCAGGCTTGGCGACCAAAGTCTACGTCCGGAATGAACCATCTTGATAAGACCACGCATCATCTGCTCGCAGGCTGTGAAGTCGGCGATTACGCCATCACGCAGAGGGCGTATTGTGCGGATATTGTCGTGAGTCTTCTCATACATCATCTTAGCTCTGTCGCCCACAGCAATCATCTTGTCTGTGCGGCGGTCAAGAGCTACGACTGAAGGTTCGTCAACAACGATTTTGTCATCACTGATAATAATCGTGTTGGCAGTACCTAAGTCCATTGCAATTTCCTGTACAAATGAAAAAAGTCCCATGTAACTTTTCTTTTTTAGTAAATTAATGTCCAATCACCAAATGGACATATATATAAATATGTATATTACTTATTAAACCACTCGTGAATGGCTGTATCGTAATGGCTGCTTGTAGCGAAAGCGCGCTCAGCGAAATGCTTGCGGTCTTCGATATCAGTCTCAGCACCCTTCTTATTCAGGATTTCGAGCAGCTCGCCATACTGTGCCTTGCTTGGAACGATTACCACATCCTTGAAGTTTTTCGCTCCGGCGCGGATGAGTGAGATTCCGCCTATATCAATCTTCTCAATGATGTCGGCATCAGAAGCGCCGCTTGCCACGGTCTGCTCAAATGGGTAAAGGTCTACGATTACGAGGTCGATAGCAGGGATTTCATACTGCTGCATCTGCTCCTTGTCGCCTTCATTGTCGC
The DNA here is from genome assembly GCA_024682415.1 of Prevotella sp. Classification (GTDB taxonomy): domain Bacteria; phylum Bacteroidota; class Bacteroidia; order Bacteroidales; family Bacteroidaceae; genus Prevotella. The sequence continues at coordinate 12,867 of JAIKZG010000027.1, read as the reverse complement.
GACGTGCGAGGATACCTCCGAATATTTTCGGGTGCAAAGTCTTAACGCGACCTCCGAGGATTGAAGGATAAGAAGTTACGTCTTCCACCTTCTGACATTCGTAACCTAAAGATTCGATAAAGCTTTGAGTACCACCGGTTGAGAGGAATTTCACTCCTTCTTCGTTCAACTTTTTGAGCAATTCTTCCAAACCATCTTTGTGGAAGACCGAGATAAGAGCGGTCTTGATTTTTTTTGTGCCAGCCATTTTTTTGTTTTTGCGTTTAAAATTGGTTGCAAAGTTAATAAAAAGCAACGAATAGACTTCTATTTTAACTATAAATATGATTGTATCCTAAAAAAAATTAATGCTATAAAACGAAGAAACGCCGCTTTTCGCGATGGAAAAGCAGCGTTTCTATAATTCTTTCTTGCCTATTCAGTGATTACTCACCAAGAGCAATAGCCTCGTTAGGGCAAACAGAAGCGCAAGTACCGCACTCTGTGCACTCATCAGGGTTGATAGAATACTTCTCGCCCTCAGAGATTGCTCCTACTGGGCACTCGTCGATACATGTACCGCATGCGATGCAGTCATCACCAATTACGTAAGCCATAATAATCTTTATTAAATGATATATTTATAATGTTTTTTATTTCTAACTAACAGTCGGGGTGTTCAGATACCTACTTATTAGTACGTTGCAAAGGTACACATTTATTTCTAAATACCTAAAAATGATGAGTAAATTATCGTTTTTTAAGATTATCGCTACTGCGGTGATAAAAGATTTCCAAATATACTTTTCTCTGTTACGCTTATTGTTTTCATCATGCCATTTTCCTCATAAGCAAGAAACATTTTCTGCTGTTTAAAGCATAATAAAACGCAAGGCGCGTTTATAGGACAAGCATGAGTTATATTATAAACCTTATCATATTTTTCTTGCAATAAATAAGACACAATCATTCTGTCACGCAGATTTCCAAGATAGTATTCCTTTTTGAACTTACCACTACCTAATAATTCTCTGTTATATACGAATACATGTTTTAAAGATCTGTCATATACAAAGACCTCACTATGAATAATTTTCATATTCTTCAAGAAATCACCGATTGCATAAGTTTCTGAGCAATTTACGGGAGAATCCATATACAAAGCTGTGGTATCACGACATTCTTGAAGCACCAACGCAGACAGCTCTACATTTTTAGGCAAAGAAAAATTACGCTGCATTGTACGAATTGCCTTCTTTTCCAAATTTTCATATTGCTTATTGCTGCTCATGGATTGAGCAAAAATAAGATTATATGAAATAGCGATTATCGCTAACAAGAAATATTTTCTCAGTTTCATGAATTAAAGAGTGTCTTGTTATTTATATGTTAATAGATTCCTTTTGCAAAAATAGAAATTTATCCCCACTTTACCGCAAAAGTAACACATTATTTTTATTTCTGAAACAAATCAAACTTAATTTCACTTCGCTGAACTATTTCTAACTTCAATCAAGTTTGATTCAGCTTCGCCAAGAAATTTCTAACTCCATTCCAACTTGATTCAGCTTCGCCAAGAAATTTCCAACTCCATTCCAACTTGATTCAGCTTCGCCAAGAAATTTCCAACTCCAATCAGGTCTGATTCAGCTTCGCCAAGGAAATTCCAACTCCATTCCAACTTGATTCAGCATCGCCAAGGAATTTCCAACTCCATTCCTACTTGATTCAGCATCGCCAAGGAATTTCCAACTCCAATCAGGTCTGATTCAGCTTCGCCAAGGAATTTCCAACTAAAATCAAGTTTGATTTTGGGTCGCCAAGAAATTTCTACGAGCCTCGAATTTTGCAACTATTAACATTTTTATATTTACATATAAACAGTACTTACATTTATAAATCATTTTATATTTACCTGTATTACAATCTCTTATCATTAGTACAGCACGAAACAAGCAATAAGAAAAATACGAAATCTCAATGTTGATAATTTTTTACTTCATTTTTCGCGTTTTTCATACTCAATTTTTCGGCTTTGCATTTACTGATTTCACCCTTCGTAAAACCACACGCACGATACAACAAGAACGCCATCCGAACTCTGTTAAAACAGCGTTCGAATGGCGTTCAGATAATGTAACTAACTGCTATTTAAAAAGGTTTTAAACGGCAGCGGAATATCAAAATTTAAAATTGATAGCCGAAGCCTACGTTGAGATAAATGGGATAAAGATTAAAGCTTACGGTCTTGAAACTATGCTCAAACACATCGCTTAATCCCCATGTGAGGTCGGCATTAACCCAGAAATGACGATAAGCACGCCATGAGCCGCCCACCTGTGCGCCCCACTGGAAACTGCGCAGATGGCCATCGAAATTATAATTAGCCTTGTTGCCATTCTCGAATGTGGCTTTCTCGCCTACCGGAGTGCCCTGACGCAAATAGCCGTCGGTGACATATCCGCCAAACTCGCCGTCGAGTTTCCACGAAGCAAACAAGCCCGCGCGCACCTTCCAACGGTCGCAAAAACGATAGTTAGCCATAACGGGCACGGTGAGCATAGTGGCGTTGTATTTCGTGTTCACATATCCTGTCCAATATCCAGCTACGTTGCTGCCCTCGTCGATAATCTCCATGCCATAGTTCTTCACGTCGGCACCAGTCTTCATGCCCTTGTTTTCAATGCGAAGACCAACGGAAGCACCCCATTTTCTCTGAGCACCCATCCACTTTGTTACCACACCCTCAAAAGAGCCGTGCAAGCCCGGATTGTAACTCTTAATCTTTCTTATCTCGGCAGGAAGCGGCACAGGAGTAGCTCCACCGACATTTACGCCAGCCCTGAGTTCATATTCCCAACCGTTTTCTTCTGACTTACTCAATATATCATCGCTCTGCGCGCGCATACCCATTGAGGCGGTAAGCATAAGCGCGGCAAACATTATTCTTATCTTCATCTTTCCCTATAAAAAAATTATTCATAATTCAAATGCAACTCGTCTACATAGAGAGTGCTGCCCACAGCTCCCATGAAAGAACCGCCATCCTTGCTCGACGACATTACGATGGCAATGTTGTATTTTCCCGTGGCGAGCATTTCCTCGTCGAGAGCCTTTCCGTTTACATTCTTAAACTCAATGGTAAATGGTGTCCACTCATCAGTTTCTTTCTTGTCTTCAAGGCGAGCCATGGAAACGATGTTGCTGCTCGTGAGCGAGTTGGTGCCGTCGAGATAAGGCACATCATCAGTCACTTCATACATCACGGCATAGATGTCGAAATCGTCTTTTCTGCCAGGGATTACATTCAGTTTCTCGTCGGTGAACGTAGAGCCTGCCTTATATTTGTAATATCCCATGAGCGAAATAGGCTTATGACGGAAAGGCACGCCGAAATGAGTAGACTTCAAAGGATTGGTGAGGTCGGTGTCGAACACACCGGTGAAAAGATTACCTGCCGCGATAGGAGCATTCACCATCGCGCCAAGCGCGCCTGTGCTCACTGTGGTAAGTTTCAGGCATTTTCCCTTCACTCCGCCATCGGCCTGGCTTGTAGGATATTCCTCAGGAGCTGCCGTGAAATTGGCAATCATATATCCGGCATTGCCGCTTCCCAAAATCAATGAATCGCCATCATCTTTAAACTCAAAGAATACGTGGAAAAAGTCTTTCAGCTCTCCTGTCTCAAAATCCTCAAACTGATAGAACTTTATATTCTCGAAATGGAAATCGGCAACCATTTCCTCGCTTGCCACAAACGACACCTTATATGTCTTTTTCCAGTTGCCGTCTTGTGATGTCACGGTATATGTCTGAGGATATGTAAAATCACGCTCGGTGCCGCTCGCCGGCTCTATCGTTGCGCCCTCGGTGAGAGAAAACTTCGGAGCGAGCTTTGTCACGTCGTCGGTGGCATTGACATATAATTTCACTTCATCATTAGTGATGACGGGCTGGCGTATCAGCATATCGCCATCCACCTCAACAGAAAGAATGTCGGCCTCGGCATTCAAAGCCTCATCCTTAATACAAGAAGTCATAAGAGCAGTGCAGCAGAGCAACATCGCCACTATGATTCCTGAATAGAATTTTCGCATAATTTTGTAATTTAATTTATTTTTAAGTAACTTGTTATCCTGAACTAATCCATTGCAAAGTTACGAAAAATGAGAGGAATGCAAAACAAAAACTTGTTTTTGCTTTCATTCCCGAATGCAAGTAACTTCATCGAAGATAAAGTTACGAAAAAATAAATAAGTCATTAAAAACATTAGAAAAATCCAATCAGCAAAAGACGCTGCATAAAACAATAAAAGAAGCAGCTGAAACGTTTTATTGTTACATTCCGAATTATATAATCATAACGACAACATCCACACAGATGAAGAAAACGATATTCGCCATAATGATTGCCTTAGCCTCATGCGCTAACTCTTACGCACAATTAGAAACTGTGCAAAATCGTCCATACACCGACCTGCGCAAATTCCACTACGGCATTCTTGTGGGCACTCATCTGCAAGATATAGAGTTTAACAACATCGGCCCGCAACTTGTAACCCTCGACGACGGCACACAGCAGGAGCAGATAATCTCTGCCGACCAAAGCTCATGGGAACCTGGATTTACCGTTGGCGTATTGGGCGAGCTGCGTCTAAACACCCATTTTCAGTTTCGTGTAGCCCCCGCACTTTATTTCGGCACACGAAAGATACAGTTTATCAACCACACGCCAGCCACTCCCGACGCTCGCCCCGAGGAGCACACACAAGATATGAAGACGGCTTACGTTTCATGCGCTGCCGACATCATATTCGCAGCTCCGCGATTCAACAATCACCGCCCATATATCATGGCAGGCATCAACCCGATGATAAACCTAAGCGGAAAAGACAACGATTATCTTAGGCTGAAAAGAGCCGACGCTTTTGCCGAGATAGGCATAGGCTGCGACTTCTATATGCCCTTCTTCAAGCTGCGCCCAGAGCTGAAATTCATGTATGGACTCACCAACAGCCTCGACGGCAATCATCCCGACAAGATGCGCGACAAGGCAAAGATACCTTACGCGCGCTCAGTAGACAAATCACGCTCAAAAATCATTGCCTTGACGTTTTATTTCGAGTAATATAAGGCTATGTGCCCAAATTTAAGTATTTTTGCACATACAAATTACTTAACTTATATGTACAGCAAAAGTTTTTCCCCCATTGTTTTGGCTTTGGCATTGCTTTTCTCTGCCTGCGCCACAAACAAAAAAGCTATTCAAAACAGTGTCGTCACCACCTCCACTCCGACGGCTGTTGAAAAACAATATCACATTACAAATATCAGTCGCAGCCGTATTCTCGTAGACAGCAGATACGATGCCATGGCCGACACGGAAGCAGCCGACTTCATGAAGCCTTATAAGAATAAGGTAGACAGCATAATGTCGCCCGTAGTAGGAAAGGTGAGCTGCGACATGACATCCCATCGCCCCGAAAGCCCTATGACCGACCTTTTCAGCGACATCCTCGTATGGGGCAGCAGAACGTTCAATGAGAAGCCGGCATTTGCCGTTTACAACGCTGGTGGAATACGCGCGGCATTCGCGAAGGGAGATATCACAATAGGCGATGTGCTCGACGCTGCTCCTTTTGAAAACAAGATATGCTTCCTCACTCTAAGCGGAGCCGACGTTATAAAGCTGTTTGGCGACATCGCTGCTCGTGGCGGCGAAGGAGTGAGCAAGAGCGTGGAGCTCGTAATCACAAAGCATGGCAAGCTGAAAAGCGCGCGACTCGGCGGAAAAGCCATCAACCCTAAGGCTAATTACCGCGTGGCGACTCTCGACTATCTGGCTCAGGGCAACGACGGACTCACCACATTCAAAAAGGGCACCAACATTGTGTCGCCGCAAAATGAGAAAAACAATGTGCGCTACATTATAATGGATTATTTCAGAAGCCAAAAGGGAAAGCCAGTGGGCAACCCAATGACAGCCAAAGGCGCGAAGCCACGCATAAAGGTGGTGGCAGAATAACGATAACCGCAGATAAGAATAAGCTAACGAATAGAAATCAAAAGAAGATGAAAAAGCAATTATCCATCATATTTTTTCTTCTGCTCACGATAGCAGCAGCTGCGCAGAAGAATGAGATTACCATTTTGCATACAAGCGACACCCACTCATGTATTTATCCCCTCAATCCTAATCTTGCCGACACTGCTGTGGCAGGACGTGGCGGTTTTCTTCGCCGTATAGCAATGCTGAAAGAGGAGCGCGCTAAGGACGCTGACCTTTTGCTACTCGACTGCGGCGACTTCTCGCAAGGCTCACCTTACTACACATTGTTTAAGGGAGATGTGGAAGTAAAGCTGATGAACCGCATGAAATACGACGCTGCCACGATAGGTAATCATGAGTTTGACTTCGGACTGGAAAACATGGCGCGCATATTCCGTGAAGCCCAGTTCCCTATCGTATGCTCCAACTATGATTTCACAGGCACGCCCGTAGAGGGGCTTACCAAGCCTTACATTATATTAAATAGGAAAGGCGTGAAGATAGGCATATTCGGTGTTTGCCCAGAAATGAAGGGATTGGTAGACGAGCGCAAATGCGAAGGCGTGAAATATCTCGACCCTAAGGCTGTGGCAAAGCAGATGGCAGAGAAGCTGAGAAAGGAAGAGAAATGCGACATCGTAGTGTGCCTTTCTCACCTCGGCTGGCAAATCGGTGGCGACGACGACAACGCAATGATAGCAGCGAGCAAGGATATAGATATCGTGCTTGGCGGACATTCTCACACATATCTGAAACAATTGGGATATGTAAACGATGCCGACGGCAAAGCCGTACCTGTAGACCACAACGGCAAAAACGCCATCTTCGTGGGCAAGATAAAGATACAGCTCGAAAAATAAGCCAAAAGAAAATAGAGAGAAAACATAAATACATATCAGAACTCTAATATGGAAAATCAAAGTTTATCACCGGTGAAGAAGGGCATTGTAGGTGTGCAGTTTCTCTTCGTCGCCTTCGGTGCCACTGTGCTGGTGCCTCTGCTGATAGGGCTTGACCCTGCCGTCGCTCTTTTCACTGCCGGCGTGGGAACACTGCTCTTTCATCTCATCACCAAAGGACGCGTGCCAATCTTCCTCGGCAGCAGTTTCGCTTTCATCGCTCCTATCCTTGAAGCCACAAAACTCTACGGACTTGCCGGAGCTCTTGGCGGAATGGTAGGCGTGGCCCTCGTTTATTTCCTTATGAGCGCGCTCATAAAGCTACAGGGCAGAAAGATTATCGACAAGCTGTTTCCTCCTGTAGTGATAGGCCCCGTTATCATGCTTATCGGACTTTCACTTTCGGGCAGCGCGGTAAACAACGCTAAGGAAAACTGGATTATCGCAGGCATTTCCCTGCTTACAGCCATCGCCATCCTAACGCTTACGCGCGGATTGCTAAAGCTTATCCCCGTGATTGGCGGAATTGTAGTGGGATATGTGGCTACGCTTATTTTCTTCCCCGATCTTATTGATTTGAGCAAGGTAGCAGACGCTAATTGGCTACAGCTCCCTCAATTCGTAAAGCCGGAGATTTCGTGGGCACCAATCGTCTACATGATTCCTGTGGCGATAGCTCCTGTGATAGAGCATATCGGCGACGTTTACGCAGTAAGCGCGGTAGCAGGGAAAGATTTCGTGAAGAATCCAGGTCTGCATCGCACAATGCTCGGCGATGGTATGGCTTGTTTGTTCTCAGGTCTTGTAGGCGGCCCTCCAGAGACTACATATTCTGAGGTTACGGGCGCAATGTCGATTACCAAAGTTACAGCTCCCGTTGTGATGCGCATCGCTGCCGTTACAGCCATCGTGTTCTCCGTTATCGGAAAGCTCAGCGCATTGCTTCAGACTATTCCTGCAGCCGTGCTCGGAGGAATCATGCTGTTGCTTTTCGGCACTATCGCCAATGTGGGCATAAGCAATCTTATTCAGAGCAAGGTAGACTTATCGAAGACGCGCAACATCATAATCATTGCCGTAACGCTTACCACAGGTATCGGTGGAGCTGCTCTCTCATGGGGCACGTTCACACTCTCCGGCATTGGTCTTTCAGCCGTGATAGGCGTGGTGCTCAACCTTATTCTTCCCAAAGACGAAATAGCATAATATTGCTCTCACGGATAATAATTAAGCTCTCACAGATTATATTATTAAGTTCTCACAGATTTCACAGATGACACAGATATTTATTCCATTAATTGTTACTAACGATATCTGTGAGAATAAATTACAGATAAATAGAAAAATCTGTGTCATCTGTGAAATCTGTGAGAGAAATCTCGGCAAGATACAATAATTCAAACAAATAATTAAAGACAAAAAAACAAATGAAAAAATCCCTCATAATTGCCCTATTGGCTGCAATCAGTTTTTCACAGAAAATTTTTGCCCAGACAAACATTCAGGTGTTTTACGACCTCGGCAAAGACCGCGAACATGTAACAACTACTCTCGAAGGTTTCTACAACGACAAATGGGGTAACACCTATTTCTTCGTAGACCACGATTTCAAGAGCGATGACGGCAACGGCCACACTCATGGCCCAAGCGGCACATACGGTGAGATTGCGCGCTGCTTCAATTTCTGGAAGAACACGAAGCTCGCTCCATTGAGCCTCCACGCGGAATACAACGGCGGTGTTTACAGAGGTTACGATATCAACAACGCCTGGCTGTTTGGTGTAGACTATTTCGTTCACTCTAAGGACTTCAAGAACACTCTTAACCTCAAAGCCCTCTACAAGACTATCGAAAGCACCGATCAGGAAGTGCCAATGCAGTTTACCATGGTATGGGGAATGCAGGATTTGTTTAATGTGCAAGGCTTGCGCTTCAGTGGTTTCGCCGATTTCTGGTGGGAAAACCACAGCGTTTACGAATACAAGCATGGCGCTTACGATTTCAGCAAGCAGAAGACAGCTCACACTGTGTTCATCAGCGAGCCACAATTGTGGTATCAGGTAGGTCGCCATTTCGGAGTAGACAATCTTAACCTCGGCACGGAGATAGAGCTTAGCTACAACTTCGGCACAGGCAAAGGTTTCTGGTGCCGTCCATGCTTGGGAATGAAATGGGTGTTTTAACTTATCCACTTAATGATTTTCACAGATAAAACACTTATTTAAGATGAATAATTTCCTTTGTAAAGCTTTCGGTTTCGACCCTGCAAAGCACGAAGTGCGCACAGAAGTTCTTGCCGGTCTTACCACATTCCTCACGATGGCATATATCCTTGCCGTCAATCCAAGCATTTTCAGCGCGTTGAGCGATAAGGGCATGCCAACTCATGCCGTGTTCACAGCCACGGTGCTCGCTGCCGTTGTCGGCACGCTCGTAATGGCTGTCTACGCCAAGAAGCCTTTCGGACTTGCTCCTGGCATGGGCCTCAACGCTTTCTTTGTATATACCGTATGTCTTTCTATGGGCTACGACTGGCAGTTTGCTCTCACGGCAGTGTTCATCGAGGGTATAATCTTTATCCTCATGACGCTCACCAACATCCGTGAGGCGATAGTAAACACCATTCCGCTCTCATTGAAGCGCGCCATTGGCGTGGGCATTGGTCTTTACATCGCCTTTATCGGACTGAAATCGGCTAACATCATCGTGGCAACAGATGCCACAGCCGTAAAACTCGGCGACCTCGGCACTCCTTCTTCAGTACTTGCCATCATGGGCTTCTTCATCACAGCCATCATGGTGGCGCGCAAGGTGCGTGGCGGACTTCTCATCGGTATTCTCATGACAACGCTTCTCGGCATTCCAATGGGAGTTACCAACTTCAACGGCATAATGGATACTCCTCCTTCTATTGATCCTATCTTCTGCCAGTTTGAGTGGGACAAGATTTTGAGCTGGGACATGGTGGCAGTAGTTGTCACATTCCTTTTCATTGATATGTTCGACACGATAGGCACCGTTGTGGGCGTATCTGTAAGAGCAGGCATGATAGATAAAAACGGCAAGGTAGACGGAATCAGCCGTATGCTTATGGCCGACGCCATTGCCACAGTAGCAGGCGCGTTGTTCGGCACATCTACCACCACCACTTATATCGAGAGTGCGTCGGGCGTGACCGAGGGCGGCCGCACCGGTCTTACCTCGTTCACCGTTGCCCTTCTCTTTGCCCTCTCATTGTTCTTCGCTCCATTGTTCCTTGCCATTCCGTCGGCAGCCACAGGCCCTGTGCTCGTGATTGTAGGCGTGATGATGGTAATGCCAATCAGAGATATTGAGTGGGACGACTATTCAGAAGCCATACCGGCGTTTATCACAATGCTACTCATGCCTCTTTGCTACAGCATTTCCGATGGTATCATGCTCGGCACAATCACTTATGTTTTGCTCAACGCCCTCACCGGCAACGGCAAGAAGATAAGCTATGTGTTGTGGGCACTGGCTATTCTCTTCGTGATGCGCTACACATTCATGTAGAGCCTATCAACATAGGCACATAGCTTTTATAAATATATTTACTTTAAAGGCGGAATCGCGATTCTCTTTGCGCGGTTCTGCCTTTTTGTTTGTTATTGCTCACGGATTTAGGCTCTCACAGATTTCACAGATCGTTATTACTTGTGGATTTTATAACTTCTAAATGCGGTGTACAACTCTCACGAGCTGTGCACCGCTTGGCTATAAACTTAGAATGCCCCTTCTAACTCCCCCAATTTGGGGGAGAACTTTAATATGCGAAGAGGCTATTTTTATCTCTCACAGATTATATTTGGCTCTCACAGATGACACAGATGAACACAGATTTTTATTCGGAGCGTTAGGACAATGTTCACATGATGTTCAGGCTGCGTTATAATAACGTTCCGAATGCTACCTGAACACTATAAAAACGCTATTTGAACAGCACACTAATCAGAAACGGCACGAACAGAATAACCATAACAACGCCAACTTATACCATTGCCATCATCATCCAAATAATCGATGTCAGAAGACCCAAATCCCAATGTTATACCAATCCCATTATTAGATGCATCATCTTTGAAATTTGACGACCAATAACAACAACGAAAATTGCCAGAACTACAAAAATTGAGAGCCGTCTTTTTGTAGCAACCACCAGCAGGTAAAAAGATACTGTTGCCATTTCTATTACTTGTTATCAAATAACCTGTTATTCCGCTCTGCGTCGTCCAAGTCCACGTACAACTTGTAACGAGTTCTTGCCATTTGCTAATCGGCGGCATACGCCATGAACCACCCCAATTCTTTCTTGCAGCGTCATAAGTGATAGAACTACTTATTCCATTTCCTGTTCCACTTAATAAACCTGCAACCTTAATTGGATCATTATTTGTTCCACAATCAGCTTGTATACACATATAATTATCCCAGAAATAATTACTTTTTGTTAAGGTTTCACCCCATGCGTAATATCCTCCATAATCAGTTGTGGAATTTGCTCCAACATTCATTGTCGCCCACTTTACGGATGTTCCCATTCTTACCCATGCATGACCATTTTCCGTGCCACTGCCTGCTACATTATAAATCAATTCAAGAGTTTGTATTTTGCCGGCAGTAAAAGTCTTGCTCGGCACGTCTATTGAGAGGTTTGTTCCACCTACAGATACTACAAATGTAGAAGTCGTAGTTTGCGGAATAAGATATGCTTCAAATGTCGCAGTAGAATTGTTATTCGAAGTAGAGCTTGCTATGGTATTATGAAGCGTAATCGTGCCGTTGCTTCCGCTTGCGGTCAAAGTACCATCAGAAACAGTTCCAGAAAGTTTAATTCCCGACATCGTGAGTTTGGAGATAGTTCCGTTTGCTATGTGCTGAGTATTGTTTACCTTTACGGAAACTATTAGTTTCGCAACCTTATGAGAATATGAAATTGTGTTGGCAGTGCCTTGATTTACTGTAGCCGTGCCATAAAGCAAATCACTCTTTTCTCTGTTGGCATAGCTCGTTTGGTCGCTCTGAACAGAGAATGACGTAAGCGCTGTAGACGTGTAAGGATACCAAGACGAAACGGCAACGTTACTCGTAGTGGTGAAATAATAAGGTGTATCGCTTGTAAGATTTCCGCTTGCGTCTACAGAATATTTGTAAACTGTGCTGCCTACTTTCACAGAAATATCCCTGTTGGTCATTCCCTCCCAGTTGCTGTTGTCTGATGGTGTACGAGTGGTTGTAGTATCAATCTTGAACTCTTTGGCAATAGCTGCTTCAATATCTCCTATTTGAATTTCTGTGCCCCACTCCCCTATATTATAAGGCTCTTTCTGCGCAGTTATTCCGGCAGAGAGTTTAAGTTGATTGCCTTGCTCATTTGCTGTTTCATCTGAAGATGAGCAAGAAGCGAAAGTCATAGCCACAAATGCTATGAACGCCATAAATAATAATTGTTTCTTCATATTAATCCTCCTTGAGTTTTGTTTGTTATAATTTCAAAATAAAGTTGGTGGAGAAATAGAAGCATAGTATTAAACTCGGAGATAACACGAAAGGCGTGTTCGTAACCTTTTGTTGTATCTATCTCTCGGAGGCTCGTGGAAAGCCCAGCAATGAATAGATACGATTACGCCCACGCCTATACGTGAACATAAACTGTTATCTACTGTTCTCATTGCTTGAAATTTTCCACGATTTCCGAGAGAACAAGATAATAGCTTATGCTAATATTCTAACCAATAAGGCACATCACATCATTACAGAAGACGCAATGCACATTCTAATTGCAAATATAAACCTTATTTTTGATTCTACAAGCAAAAAAGAAGAAAAATTAAATATCCGCTCACGGCAAACTAACGATGAAGCTCTTTATCAATAGATATGCTCACGGCAAACTATCGATGAAACCCTTTATCAATAGAT
>JAIKZG010000009.1 GCA_024682415.1 Prevotella sp. | reverse complement strand
TCTTTATGGCACTCTGCAGGAGCTGAGAATAATGCTTCATGTTGCAGCCGTCACGCGTTTCCCGATTAAAGGCGCTGCACAGCGGCATTATAGGCTCATTTCTGCCGGCACAGGCGGCACGCATATAATCGAGAATCTGCTTAGGGTGCAGATGATCGGTCACCACAGTGCCATCGTCGGCAAGATACACCATATAATAAGGATGAATAAGATTACGCTGCCCTATGTTTACACCATTATTGATGTTGCGCAGCAGGAATATCACTCCGGGCTTCACAATAGAGCTGCCCTTAGTGACGGCACTCATTCCGAAAGGCGCGCTGTCGATGTTAGGATGCTGCTTGCGATAAGAAAGCAAGTCCATGCGAAACTCGTTGAGCCCCAAATCGGTGATGCTTATGCCAGTATTCATGTCTTCGATGTTTACCACCTCATGCTGCATCTTCAGCAACTGCTGCTTGCGATAGTCTAAATCGGCCTGCTGCTCGGGCGAAAGCACATCTTCATCGCCGCCGCCCACAATATTGAGAGCACGCATTCGCGATTCTACTCTGCCCTTCAGCTTAATGTATTCGTCAAGCTCCATATCGGGCCAGAAGTTTACCAGCTGTATCTTCTCATTTCTTGAGCCTATGCGGTCGATACGACCAAAACGCTGAATGATACGCACAGGATTCCAATGAATGTCGTAATTGATTATGTAGTCGCAGTCTTGCAGATTTTGTCCCTCGGAAATGCAGTCGGTGCCGATAAGCACATCAATAGTATCGTTTATTTCCGGATATATGGTAGACTTATTCTTGGATATTGGCGAGAAAAGCGTCAATATCTTGTTGAAATCGCCATGAATGCTCTTCACGGTGCTCTTGTTGGCATTGCCCGTAACCATTGCCACATTCACCTCGCCACGCGTAGCTGTGTTGAGAGCTTCCACAATATGCTGATACAGATATTCCGCCGTATCTGAAAAGGCAGTGAAGATAAGTATCTTGCGATTGTTGCCATTTATAGAGTGGGCTATCTTATGGCTTAAATCACCAAGCAATTGGCGCAGTTTGGAGTCGTGGATTGGCGAAATGCCGGATATGCTTCGCAGCAGATAATCAATAACGGCAAGGTCTTCCGCCATTTCTCTTTTCCACGACGCATAGTCCATATCCTCTAAGCGAATAGACATATTATTGCCCACGCAGGCTGCGTTTTCGCTATCTTCTGCGTCAAGCTCTGCCACCATACCATAATCTTCGCCCGCTGAAATGCTCTTTGCCTGATGATTTTCCACATAATCATCTACAATGGCTATCTGCTTTTCTATCGTGGCGCGCACTCTTTCTAATGTGAGGCGGAAAGAATTCACGCTGCTTTCCAGACGTTTGAGCATGTTTACCGCCATGAGTTTGCAAATACCTTTCTCCTGACCGGTGATGCTTATGCCACTGCCGCTATTACCCATTTTGAGATTATATTTATAGAGCATGCTCGGATGAATAAATCGCGAAGGCGCATACACGCTGTAATTGAGCATGAGCAATTTTTCGGCAATGCCCTTGAATGTGATGGCATCGGGAATATCGGTGAGCTTAGGGCGACGCGATACAGGCGCAAGACGCTTAGGGAATTTTCCCACATCCTTAGTGTCGTAATAAGTTTCTATGTGGCGGCGACTGCGCGCAATGGTCACAGCATCAAGCATTTTGAAGAAATCAAAATCAAGGCTGTCGAGCAAACGCTGCGTGGTGCGATGCTCTGGATCGAGCTTCGACCAGTTGTTGTAAGCCTTCTGCGCGTCGCGGAATATATTGTCGATGTCTTTATCCGTTTCAAGAGCGTTGTTAAAATCAGCAGTATGCCCCTCATAAGCCAACTGCAACTGATTACGCAAATCGTTGAAACGATTGTTTACAGGCGTAGCACTAAGCATCAGCACCTTTGTCTTCACGCCTTTGCGTATCACGTTTTGCATCAGTCGCTGATATCGGTTTATGTGGTCGGCCTCTTCAAGTTCGTCTTCATCCACATTGCCGCCATTGCGGAAATTATGGCTCTCGTCTATTACAAGCAAATCGTTGTTGCCCCAGTTGTAGCGGCTGAGGTCGATATCATTACTTCGCCCACTATTGCGACTTAGGTCGGTGTGGAAAAGAACTTTATAATTGAGCCTGTCTTTAACCAGCGGATTGTCTACATAATCGTTGTGATAAGTGTCCCAGTTGTTGTATAGCTTCTTAGGGCAGAGCACAAGTACATTCTTGTTTCTGCTCTCATAATACTTGATCACGGCAAGCGCCGTAAAGGTCTTGCCCAAGCCTACGCTGTCGGCAAGAATGCAGCCATTATATTTTTCAAGTTTATTGATAATGGCGAGAGCTGCGTCTTTCTGGAAATTATAGAGTTTATTCCATATCACGCTGTCCTTGAATCCTGTCTTTTCATTGGGCAATTCATCCTCGGAAACATCGTTGAGGAAATCCTTGAATATATTATATAAGGCTATAAAATAGATATATTCAGGACTATTTTCATTATACACTGTGGCAATGCTTTCCACAATGGTGTCGGTGACATCTTCAAAGAGTTTGCCGTCGCTCCATAGGTTTTCAAAGTTTTGCAGATAGGCTACTGCAAGCGGTGATGGAAATTTAGTGATAAGCTGCGGAATTTTATTACTTCGCCCTACGCCTATCTCAGTTGTGGTAAATTCATTAAATGGCATATAAGTGAAAGACTCGTTATCTGAATTTTTCACATTAAGCATGCCGTTCATCATGCGCTCCGTAATATTGGTCTTAAAACGAGCCTTACGGCGTATCCAGTCGGCGCACTCGCGTGCTATCGCTTTCTGCGACAGCTCATTGCGCAGTTTTATCTCAAAATCAGAACCATAAAGATTACGCTCACGATGAAGTTTTGGAATATAGAATTCCCGTTTCTCCTTACTTTCGTTTTTAGCCTTAATAAATGTAGGCGAAGTAAAGATAAAACGCAATTCATCAATTTGTTCCAACTCCTCTTTCAACACTTCGTAGGCATATATAGAGAAGCTGGCAGCAGCGATTTCTATTTTGCTGCCACGGGTGACGGTCTGCCTTAAATCGTCTATTACTCGACTATTTACGTTATCAAAAGACTTTGGTTCGTTGTTCACCTTGCTAAAATCTGATAATAAAAAAAAGATGCACCACCTTTCTCGTGTATCTTAGTTGCGAGGGAGTCCGACCAAAGATTGCCCTATGTACACATATACACGGAAAAGGGTGCACCTATAGCAAGGTGCATCCTGACTTCTCCGTGGCTGTGTACTTTTATTTTGGTCGAACTTTTAGCAACTAAGCCACATCAAAATTAGTATGCAGTGATTTTAATTCACTTTATATCAAAAATATGTCTGCCTATCGTAATGCTCGTTACAGCTTTTATATACAAGTAATTCGCAATTGCGAAAGACGCTGCCTCTACATTATTATATATAGCAGACAGTTTGCTCTATTTTTCTGTTTTTACAGTTATCGGCAGAGGAAGATGTTAATAATCTGCTTCTCCACCTTTAATTTTAAAGGCAAAGTTACGAATAAATCTTCATTCAAAGCGAAGAGAATGAGGAAAAATTTAAGACGAAAGGCAATTATAGCCGTAGAAATGACTTCTTATTAACATTCTGATACAACTACAAACATGGTTTCACTATCTATTAACAATCTGCTACGACTATATACATAGTTTCACTTTCTATTAACAATCCGCTACAACTATAAACATAGTTTCACTTTCTTATTAACAATCTGCTACAACTATAAACATAGTTTCACCTCGTTGTTAAATAGTATTAAATACTACGCTTGCGTTTTTCGCTTCTTAAAGCAAAGATTATAAAAATATGGAACGGGCAAATCTTCTTATTTTCATTTCATAGCTTGCAATAAATAAGAATGCGCGACTGCGCTGCATTTATGACTTTGCAAAGAGCGAGAAGCCACGAAATGCAGCGCAGTAGGTATAAGTTTATGCTGCTTTCTTAAGCATATAGAAGCAAGAGGTGGTAAAGAAATTCCTTACGTAAGGAATCTTGGAGATGGGTGCTCTGAGCACACGAGGCTTCAAGCCGAACTTCTGCAAATAATGAGGATTGATAAACCAGAACACGCGGTCTTTCATAGCAAAATGACATTCCTTGACGAGGTGCTCAAAACATTCTACTCGCATCTGCGACTCACGGATGGAGAAAAGCTCCTTTATCGTGCCGTCGTTCTCGCCGCTGAGATTGAGCAGCCATCTGTAGACAGGCTTCGGCAGAAGATGGATAAACGGCAGCTTAGAGGCGAAGCCACGCCCTATCTGCTGATGACCTCCGAAAGGCATACGCCATGCGGGGAAGGCACAGAAGAAGACGGCGTCTTTCTTCATAAACTCCTGAATGTGGGTAAGAAAAGGCTTCTTTAGGTTTTGCGGAATATGCTCTATCACATCGTGCATGAGCACAATATCATATTTTTCGCTCTCGCTTTTAGGTGATTCAGCTTTAAGGAAGTCGCCCGAACGGAAATCGCCGTCGGCACCATGAGCGCGAAAGAATGTGTTGGCCTGCTCTATGCGCCCCTCTGAGAAGTCTATGCCCGAAACATGGCAGCCGTCATTATAGAAAGGCAGGAGATTGCCACCCTCTCCGCAGCCCACTTCAATAACTCTCACGCCCTTGCCCACATTGGTGAAGCGCCTGAGATAAGGCAGATAATAGTTTTTAGATGTAGCTGATTCTTCCTCGAAATATTGCTTTCGATCCAAATGTCTGTTTTGCATATTATTATATGTATATATGTAAGTTTTTATGTTTGATAATTAGTTTTCGTAATTTTAGCTGCAAATTTATAGCAAAACATTCACTCTCACAAACATATTGAAAGGAAAGCACGCCATATTAATTAAAAATTGAAAAACAAACGGAAAATCTTTGCGAAACACATAAAAGTTATTATTTTTGCATTTAAGTTCACGTCTGGCCCCAATCGTAGATGGGGAGGCATGAATAGTGATTTAAGAGAAGACGACATTTACTAAAAAAGATGAAAGTATTAAAATTCGGCGGAACATCCGTGGGTTCCGTAAAAAGTATTCTAAGCGTGAAACGCATAGTGGAGAGAGAGGCTAAAAAACAGCCTGTCATTGTGGTGGTGAGCGCCCTCGGAGGCATTACCGACAAACTGCTGGCTACAGCTCAACTGGCTCTGAAAGGCGACGAGGAATGGCGTGCCGCCTACAGCGAAATGGTAGACAGACACCACACCATAATAGACACTATTATTACTGACACTCAGGCAAGGGAAAAACTATTCTCGAAAGTAGACGCCCTGCTGGAGCAGCTGCGCTCTATTTATTTCGGCGTATTCCTGATACATGATTTGAGCGAAAAGACGCAGAACGCCATAGTAAGCTACGGCGAGCGCATATCATCGCAGATTGTGGCGACACTCATAAGGGGGTCGCAGTGGCTTGACTCGCGCGAATTTATCAAGACCGAGTTTAAGAACAAGAAGAATATGCTCGACATGGAGCTTAGCAACAAGCTCGTAAGGGATGCTTTTGCCGAGCTGCCAAGAGTTTCGCTCGTGCCAGGATTTATAAGCACCGACAGAGATACGGGCGAGATAACCAATTTGGGCAGAGGCGGCTCTGACTATACGGCTGCGATAATAGCAGGCGCGCTCGACGCTGAGGTGTTGGAGATATGGACAGACGTAGACGGATTTATGACTGCCGATCCGAGAGTGATAAAGACCGCCTACACCATCAATGAGCTAAGCTATGTGGAGGCAATGGAGCTTTGCAACTTCGGTGCAAAGGTGGTGTATCCTCCTACGATATATCCTGTTCTGATAAAGGACATTCCGATAATGGTGAAGAACACTTTCAACCCCGACGGAACAGGCACGATAATTAAGAAAGAGATAGAAAACGACAGCAAGCCTATCAAAGGTATATCAAGCATAAGCGGCACTACGCTGATTACGGTTACAGGTCTTTCCATGGTGGGCGTAATCGGTGTAAACAGGCGTATATTCACAGCCTTGGCCAACAATGGTATAAGCGTGTTCCTCGTTTCGCAGGCTTCATCGGAAAACTCTACGTCAATAGGCGTGAGAGATGCCGATGCGCAAGAAGCGGTGAGAGTGCTCAATGAGGAGTTTGCCAAGGAAATCGTTACGGGCGCGATGTTCCCGATGAGCGCGGAAAGCGGACTCGCCACGGTGGCTATCGTGGGTGAAAACATGAAGCACACGCCTGGTATCGCCGGTAAGCTGTTTGGCACGCTTGGGCGTTCGGGCATAAGCGTGATAGCATGCGCACAGGGCGCAAGCGAAACAAATATATCATTCGTGGTAGACGGAAAATCGCTCAGGAAATCACTCAACGTACTCCACGACTCATTCTTCCTTTCAGAATACAAGGTGCTCAACCTCTTTATATGCGGTGTGGGCACAGTTGGCGGTATGCTTATAGAGCAGATAAAGAGCCAATATGAGGATTTGAAAAACCGCCGCCGACTGAAACTGAACGTGGTGGGAATAGCAAGCAGCAAAAACGCCATATACAACCGCGACGGACTCGACCTCGACAACTTCCGTGAGCAACTGAAGCAGTCGGAGAAAAGCAACGCGCAGCTGATAAAGGAAACTATCATAGGCATGAACATGTTTAACAGCGTGTTTGTAGACTGCACGGCAAGCAAGGAGATAGCCGAGATATACCAACCGCTGCTCAACAGCAATGTGAGCGTGGTGGCAGCCAACAAGATTGCGGCTTCAAGCGATTATGAGAATTATCTGTCGCTGAAACGCACCGCACTGAAACGTGGCGTATTGTTCAGATTTGAAACCAATGTGGGCGCTGGATTACCTATCATAGGCACTATCAACGACCTTAGAAACTCTGGCGACAAGATTTCAAAGATAGAGGCTGTGCTATCGGGCACGCTCAACTTCATATTTAATGAGATTTCGGCAGACGTGCCTTTCTCTGAAGCTGTGCGCAGAGCGAAAGAGAGCGGCTACAGCGAGCCAGACCCACGAATAGACCTTAGCGGAACGGATGTGGTAAGAAAGCTCGTAATCCTTACACGCGAAGCCGGATATAAGGTAGAAACAGGCGATGTGGAAAAACATCTGTTTGTGCCCGACGATTATTTTGAGGGCAGCGTAGACGATTTCTGGAAGAAGCTGCCAGCGCTCGATGCCGACTTTGAGGCTCGCAGAAAGCAGTTGGAGAGTGAGGGAAAACGTTGGCGCTTCGTAGCGACCATGCAGCAGGGCAACACCCAAGTGGCATTGCAGGAAGTAGACAGGAACTCTCCTTTCTATAATTTGGAAGGCTCAAACAATATCGTGCTGCTCACATCAGAACGCTACAAAGAATACCCTATGCAGATACAGGGCTATGGAGCTGGAGCTGAAGTGACGGCAGCAGGCGTATTCGCGAATATCATGTCAATAGCAAACATATAAGGCTTATGAAACACATTATCATTTTAGGTGACGGCATGGCGGATCATGCCGTGGAGAGATTAGGCGGCAAGACGCTTCTGCAATATGCCGACACGCCCTACATGGATATGCTGGCTAAGAAAGGGCGCACTGGCAGGCTCAACACCATTCCCGATGGTTTTCTGCCAGGCTCGGAAGTGGCCAACACTGCCATACTGGGCTACGACCTCAACAAGGTGTATGAAGGAAGAGGGCCTCTGGAAGCTGCGTCGATAGGATATGAAATGAGAGAGGACGACTTGGCTTTGAGATGCAACATAGTATGCCTTGACGACGGGGTGATTAAAAATCATCATGGTGGACATCTGAAAACAGAAGATGCCGACACGCTGATAAAATATCTCAACGCCAAACTTGGCAACGACCGCGTGCAGTTTATCACAGGAATTCAATATCGCCACCTATTAATAATAAGGGGTGGCAACAAGCACATTGTGTGCGCTCCTCCTCACGACCACCCCAATGAACCATGGCGCGAGCTGATGGTGAAGCCTGAAAAGGGATGGGAAGACAGGAAAGACGGCGACAGAATGACAGCAAGAGAGACTGCCGACCTTATAAATACTCTTATCCTTGAATCGCAGGTGCTGCTGACTGAGCACCCTTTCAACAAGGCGCGCGAAAGACGCGGTGAGGACTTGGCAGACTCCGTATGGCCATGGAGCGGAGGTTACCGCCCATCAATGGAAACGCTTGCCAACCTTTATCCGCAGATTAAGAGTGGCGCGTGCATATCGGCTGTTGATTTGATAAAAGGTATCGGGCATTATGCCGGATTGAGAAACATTGATGTGCCAGGTGCAACAGGACTTTCAGATACCAATTATGAGGGCAAGGCGCAGGCTGCGATAGAGGCTTTAAGAAAAGACGACTTCGTATTTCTGCATCTTGAGGCAAGCGACGAAGCAGGCCACGATGGCAACCTTGAATTGAAGCTGCACACGATAGAATATCTCGACCAGCGCATAATAGAGCCTA
Organism: Prevotella sp.; assembly: GCA_024682415.1. GTDB lineage: Bacteria > Bacteroidota > Bacteroidia > Bacteroidales > Bacteroidaceae > Prevotella. The sequence continues at coordinate 200,746 of JAIKZG010000009.1, read as the reverse complement.
TATATAATGAGGTGAAGACATGGTATGAGCCTGTAAGCATAGCTATTCTGCCCGACCACCCTACCCCTGTGGAGATACGCACTCATGTGAAAGAGCCCGTGCCGTTCATATTCTGGCATAAGGGCATTGAGCCTGACGGCGTGACAGAATATGACGAAGTGAGCTGCGTGAGCGGTGGATATGGATTATTGACGCTCCATGAATTCATGGACGAGTTTATGAAATTATAATTTATCATGAAATATTATAGTACCAACAAGCAGGCGCCATTAGCCACACTGCATGAAGCCGTAGTGAAAGGTCTTGCGCCAGATAAAGGCTTGTATATGCCTGAGAAAATCAATAAGTTGCCACAGAATTTCTTTGAAAGCATTGACAAAATGTCGTTTCAGGAAATGTCTTACGAAGTGGCAAAGGCATTCTTCGGTGAAGACGTAGAACACGAAGCACTGAAAAAGATTGTTTACGACACTCTTTCATTCCCCACTCCTATAAAAAAGGTGGAGGAAAACATATATTCTCTTGAACTGTTTCATGGCCCTACGCTGGCATTCAAGGATGTGGGCGCGCGATTCATGGCACGACTGCTGCAATATTTCACTAAGCAGGAAGGCAAAGAGGAAGTGAATGTGCTCGTGGCGACAAGTGGCGACACTGGTTCTGCCGTGGCAAATGGTTTCCTCGGTGTGGAAGGCATTCATGTGTATGTGCTCTATCCTAAAGGCAAGGTGAGCAAGATACAGGAAAGCCAGTTTACCACCCTCGGACAAAACATAACAGCCATAGAAGTAGACGGCGTGTTCGACGACTGCCAGGCTCTCGTGAAGAACGCTTTCATGGACAAGGAGCTTAACGCAAAGATGAAGCTCACTTCTGCCAACTCCATAAATGTGGCACGATTCTTGCCACAGGCATTCTATTATTTCAATGCCTACGCACAGGCAAAGAAGCTGGGCAAGGCAAAAGACTTTGTGGTGTGCGTGCCGAGCGGAAACTTCGGCAACATCACAGCAGCCTTATTCGGTCAGCAGATGGGACTGCCAATAAAGAGATTTATCGCTGCCAACAACGCCAACGACATTTTCTATAAGTATCTGCTTACAGGAAAATATGAACCGAAGGCAAGTTTGCACACGTTGGCAAACGCTATGGACGTGGGCGCGCCAAGCAACTTCGCACGCATTCTCGACCTATACGATGGCTCATGGGAAACAATCAAAAGCCATGTGAGCGGAGCTACCTACAGCGACGAGCAGATAGGCGAAACGATGAAAGCCTGCTATGAAATCGACGGATATATTCTCGACCCTCATGGAGCCTGTGGCTACCGCGCGTTGAAAGAAGGACTGAAAGATGGCGAAACGGGAGTGTTCTGCGAAACTGCCCACCCCGCGAAATTCAAAGACACGGTGGAAGAAATCATCGGAGCGGAAGTGGAAATACCCGAAAGACTGGCGGCATTTATGAAAGGAAAGAAACAAAGTGTGTTGATGGACAATGATTTCGGCGCATTTAAGAATTTCCTACTAAATAACGTTAAATAATATAAATGCGAATAATATAAGCAATCCTCATTAGAAGGAAAGTTAGTACCTTTGCAGCCGATTTAGTCCGTAAAGGCTCGAACAAGTAATGGTAGATGCTCCATTCGCCTTGCGGAAAAACCCGTTTATATAATTAAAATAAATGTACGCAATTGTAGAAATTAACGGTCAGCAGTTCAAGGTTGAAGAGGGCAAGAAGCTCTTTGTAAACCGTATCAAGGACGCCGAAGAAGGCAAGACTGTTGAATTTGACAAGGTATTGCTCGTAGACAACGAGGGTACAGTCACAGTAGGTGCACCAACTGTAGAAGGTGCTAAGGTAGTAGTAGAAGTAGTGAACCCACTCGTAAAGGGCGATAAGATTATCGTCTTCAAGATGAAGCGTCGCAAGGATTCTCGCAAGAAGAACGGTCACCGCGCACAGTTCACTCAGGTAGAAGTTAAACAAGTAATCGCTTAAAAACGGAGGAAATTCATCATGGCACACAAAAAAGGTGTAGGTAGTTCTAAGAACGGACGTGAATCAGCTTCACAGAGATTAGGCGTAAAGATTTGGGGTGGACAGAAGTGCGTAGCAGGCAACATCATCGTTCGTCAGCGTGGCACAAAGCACAATCCAAGCACTAACGTTGCTATTGGTAAGGACGACACTCTCTATGCACTCGTTGATGGTACTGTACAGTTCCACAAGGGTCGCAAGAACAAGAGTTTCGTTTCAGTCATTCCTGAATCTGGAGCAGAAGCTTAAGGTTCGCTGAGTCGCATTTTAAATTAAAGCGATTCGAATTTATTTCAATATATTATTCCAAACAAACACAAAAGGCTCAATTCTTCTAAACCGGGAAGATTTGAGTCTTTTGACTTTTTTTATTTTTGTTATCACAAAGAAAATGAGTACCTTTGCACCGATTTTGTAAAATCGTATATAAATTTAAGGTATAAAGAGAATGATAACAGTTACCAATCTTGCAATTCAATTCGGAAAAAGAGTTTTATACAAGGACGTAAACATCAAATTCACCCATGGAAACATATATGGCGTGATTGGTGCCAATGGTGCCGGAAAATCAACATTGCTGCGTGCTATCAGCGGCGAGCTTGAGCCTAACAAGGGAACTATTGAGCTTGGCCCGGGCGAGCGTCTGTCCGTATTGGAGCAGGATCACTTCAAATATGATGAATATCGCGTGCTTGATGTTGTGCTCATGGGCCATCAGCCATTGTGGAACAACATGAAGGAGCGCGAGGCTTTGTATTCTAAGGCCGAGATGACAGAAGAAGACGGCAACAGAGCTGCTGAGCTTGAGGAGAAATTCGCCGAGATGGACGGATGGAACGCAGAGAGCGACGCTGCGCAGATGCTTTCTAACCTCGGTATTGCCGACGAGCTTCACAACAAGCAGATGGCTGAGCTTAGCAACACTGAGAAGGTGCGCGTAATGTTGGCAAAAGCCTTGTTTGGTCATCCTGAGAACTTGCTTCTTGATGAGCCTACCAACGACTTGGACTTGGACACAGTGCAGTGGCTTGAGGAATACCTCAGCAACATTGAGCAGACAGTGCTCGTAGTGAGCCACGACCGTCACTTCCTCGACTCTGTAAGTACTCAGACCGTGGATATCGACTTCGGCAAGGTTACAATCTTCGCCGGTAACTATTCTTTCTGGTATGAGAGTAGCCAGTTGGCATTGCGTCAGGCACAGAACCAGAAGGCAAAGGCCGAAGAGAAGCGTAAAGAGTTGGAGGAATTCATCCGTCGTTTCTCTGCCAACGTGGCAAAGAGTAAGCAGACCACAAGCCGCAAGAAGATGCTTGAAAAACTCAACGTTGAGGAAATCCGTCCTTCAAGCCGTAAATATCCAGGTATCATCTTCCAGATGGACAGAGAGCCAGGCAATCAGATTCTTGAGGTGCAGGGACTGAAAGCCGTTGAGGAAGACGGAACAGTATTGTTCAGCGATGTAAACTTCACTATTGAGAAGGGACAGAAGGTGGTATTCCTTAGCCACAACCCTAAGGCGATGACTGCCTTGTTTGAGATTATCAATGGCAAGCGCAAAGCCGACGCCGGTGAATATAAGTGGGGCGTTACTATCACAACTGCTTATCTCCCACTCGACAACACTGAATATTTCAATAAGGATATGAACTTGGTAGACTGGTTGAGCCAATATGGCCCAGGAAACGAGGTTCAGATGAAGGGTTATCTCGGAAGAATGCTCTTCAAGCAGGAAGAAGTAGAAAAGAAGGTAAACGTATTGAGCGGTGGTGAGCGCATGCGTATGATGATTGCGAGAATGCAGCTTCAGAATGCCAACTGCCTGATTCTCGATACTCCTACCAACCACTTGGACTTGGAAAGTATTCAGGCTTTCAACAACAACCTTACTACATTCAAGGGTAATGTGCTCTTCGCCAGCCACGACCATGAGTTCATCGAGACCGTTGCCAACCGTATCATTGAGCTGACACCTAACGGCACAATCGACAAACTCATGAACTATGACGACTATATCTACGATGAGGAGATAAAGGCACAGAAAGCGCAGATGTATTAACATAATATATTAAAACTTCATAAAAAACATGCCAAATCGGCACAGCTATGCGAAAAAGGAGCATGATTGTACCCGTTTGGCATGTTTTTTGTATGTATATATTATAGAAACAAAGATATAATTATGGCAAACGAAAAAGATATAAAGAAAGACATTCAGGAAGAGAATCCTGCTATGAACAACGAGGATTCTACACAAGAGGCTGCTACCGAAGAAAACAAGGCTGAGGAGCAGACAGCGGAAGAAGAAACAAAAGAAAAAACTCCGGAAGAAGCTTTGGCTGAAGCCGAACAGCAGATTGCGGAGCTGAAAGACAAATATCTGCGCACAGTAGCGGAATTTGATAACTACAAGAAGCGCACCATAAAGGAAAAGGCAGAGCTTATCCTCAACGGCAGCGAGAAGACGGTGAATGCCATTCTCCCTATCCTCGACGATATGGAGCGCGCTATTGCCAATGCCGACAAGGCAGAGAGTGCCGAGAAGCTTGAGGAAGGATGGGAACTTATCGCTCAGAAGTTTATCAAAGTGCTTGGCAGCATGGGCGTGAAGAAAATCGAGACCGAAGGCAAAGACTTCGACGTAGATTTCCACGAAGCCATTGCGATGGTGCCTGGCATGGGCGATGACAAGAAGGGCAAAATCATCGACTGCGTGTTGAACGGCTATACGCTCAACGACAAGGTTATCAGACACGCGAAAGTTGCGGTAGGACAATAACAGCATAGTTCGGAAAGAGCAAAACAGTTCAATAAGAACATAAGATTATGGCAAAAAGAGATTATTATGAAGTTCTGGGCGTTGACAAGAATGCTACAGAAGACCAGATAAAGAAAGCTTATAGAAAGCTTGCTATAAAATATCACCCTGATCGCAACCCCGGCAACAAAGAAGCTGAGGAGAAGTTCAAGGAGGCTGCGGAGGCTTATGATGTGCTCCACGACCCGAAGAAACGTCAGCAATACGACCAGTTTGGATTCAATGCTCCGGGCGGTGGCGCAGGCGGATTCGGAGGAGGTGACTTCTCTATGGACGACATTTTCTCTGCTTTCGGCGACATTTTCGGTGGTCGTGGTGGATTTGAAGGCTTTGGTGGTTTCGGAGGCTTCGGCGGTGGTCGTGGCGGACGCAAGCCACAATATCGCGGTGCCGATTTGCGCCTGAGAGTAACGCTCACCTTGCAGGAGATTATGACAGGCGTTACCAAGAAATTCAAGGTGAAAAAGGATGTAGAATGTAAGCATTGCCACGGCACAGGAGCAGAGGCAGGCAGCGGCGCGGAAACATGTCCTACATGTCATGGTTCGGGCGTCGTAATGCGTACCGTTCGCTCTATGTTCGGCATGATGCAGACACAGACAGAATGTCCTGACTGCCACGGTGAGGGAACAATTATAAAGAACAAATGTCACGAATGTCATGGCACGGGTGTTGTCAAGGGTGAGGAAGTTATCGAAATCAACATCCCTGCAGGCGTAGCCGAGGGCATGGTGGTAACAGCTCAGGGCAAGGGTAACGCTGGTCAGCACAATGGCATAACAGGCGATATTCAGGTATTCATCAGCGAGGAGAAGAACGATACATTCGTTCGCGACGGACAGGACGTGATTTACAACCTCCTACTCGACTTCCCTACCGCTACTCTCGGTGGCGAAGCTGAAATACCTACCATTGAGGGCACAAAGGTGAAGATAAAGATTGAACCTGGCACTCAGCCTGGCAAAACTCTTCGTCTGCGTGGCAAAGGATTGCCAGCCGTTCAGGGCTATGGCTCTGGCAAGGGCGACATCCTTATCAACATCAGCGTATATGTGCCTAAGACATTGTCAAAGGACGAGAAGAAAGCCATTGAGAAGTTTAAGGACAGCGACAACTTCAAAGGTGACGACGCTACAAAGAAGACAATCTTTGAGAAGTTTAAGAACTATTTCAAATAAGTCTGTAAGAGAAATCAATATTAAATAAGAAAAAGCGGATGTGCAATCAAAACACATCCGCTTTTTATTTGTTATAAGAAGCAGGCGATAACGCCTTTATTCGCTTTTTTCTATTATTTTGCAGCTCCGATGATGTCTTTCACAGACTTCACATTATGCTCATCAAGCCACATATTAATACCGTCGCGCACCTTTATAGTAGTAGCAGGGTCGATAAAATTGGCAGTACCTATTTCTATTGCCGACGCACCAGCCATCAGGAATTCTATCGCATCTTCAGCCGTAGAGATACCGCCCAATCCGATAACAGGAATCTTAACGGCATCACTCACTTGCCAAACCATGCGCACGGCAACAGGCTTAACTGCAGGGCCACTAAGTCCGCCAGTCTTAATGCTCAATTTCGGGCATCGATGCTCAATATCGATAGCCATACCCATAAGAGTGTTTATCAAGGAAACACAGTCTGCGCCCTCAGCTTCACAGGCACGGGCAATATCAGCTATATTTGTGACGTTTGGCGAGAGCTTTACGATAAGAGTCTTGTCATACGCCTTGCGCACAGCCTTTACCACGCTTGCCGCACCCTCACAAGTAACACCGAAAGCCATTCCGCCGTCTTTCACATTCGGGCATGAGATATTAAGCTCAATTGCGGGAATATTCTCCAGCTCGTTGATTTTTGCGGCACAGGCTGCATAATTATCAGGAGAAGAACCCGACACATTTACAATCATATTAGTATCTATGTCCTTTATCTGCGGATAAATGTGCTTACAGAAGTAATCTGCACCCTTATTCTGCAATCCCACGCAATTAAGCATGCCCTGAGGCGTTTCTGCCATACGAGGATAATCATTACCCTGACGAGGTTCAAGAGTTGTGCCCTTAACGATTATTCCGCCGATACCATCCAAAGGAACGATATCAGCAAACTCCAATCCATAACCAAACGTGCCAGAAGCAGTCATTACGGGATTTTTCAACGCGAGTTTACCTATTTCTACGTTTAGATTTGCCATGTCAGTTTATTAATATTAAATACAGGTCCTTCCTTGCACACGCATACATTGCCTTCCACCGTCTTTTCCACACAGCAAAGACATGCTCCGAGTCCGCAAGCCATCATATTCTCAAGAGAAACCTCACATTCTATATCCGCTTTCTTCGCGTAGCGCGCCACAGCCATCATCATCGGCTTAGGACCGCAGCAGCTTATCAAGTCGAACACCACATTATTAAGAATGCTGTGATTGGTGACAAAACCTTTCTCGCCCAATGAGCCGTCTTCCGTGGTTACGCATACATCGCCTATCTCCTCAAATAAATCCAGCTCAAGCAAATCGTTTTTGCTTCGTGCTCCGAGCAAGAATGTAGGCTGCAAACCTTGCTTTTTCAGCTCGCTGCCCATATAAAGCAGAGGAGCTACACCTACGCCACCTCCGACTAACAACACTTTCTTGCCACCATTCTTCGGCTGCATAGAAAAGCCATTGCCAAGAGGGAATAAGCAACTAAGTTTATCGCCCGTATTCAACTTTGCGAGAGCCATTGTGCCGTCGCCAACGGTAGCGACAAGCAACCACATCTCATTTTGTTCACGACTAAAAAAATTAATTGAAATAGGGCGACGCAGGAAAGTGGAAGAAGAGCCATCCACCTTTATCTCTACAAATTGTCCTGGCACCATATCAGGCAACGGTTTTTCATCGGTTAGTTTAATAAGAACATGCTTATCACTCAACCTCTCAATAGACTTTACCGTCAAGTCTACACAATATTTCTTCATCACATTATAATATGTTTGTGCAAAGGTAGTGTACTTAAATTGTAGTACAAAATAATTTTATTTATTTTTTGCTTAAATATAACCACATCTTTGCACAAACATATTAACCCATTTTCATTTTTTAGGAACAAACGTTTCCCAAGTCTGATCATCAAAGAAGATTCTTATCTCCGTAATCTGGCGTTGCGGTTTGTCAGAATATTTCACTTCTGGCGCAACAATCTTTCTGCCCTGATTTTTTGCCATATTGCCACCCTGTGGAGTAGGAGCGCCATTCCACAGATCATTCTGACCTGCCATCATATTTGCGCCACCATCAGAAAATGAAACACCACCGGCATTTTCACCCATATCATCATCCGATGCAGAATTATTGCCATCAACATCATTGCCATCTGATGGCACATACATATCACCCTGACCATAGAGCAACCATCCAAGATTAAGATTTGGAAAACACGACATGATTGCATCAACATGATTTAGGGTAGGTTTTGTCCTTCCATTAAAAATGTTACTCAATGTTGCCGGTGACAATCCTATAGCATCAGCAAAAGTTTGCTGTGACATTTTTTGACTCTCCATCAATTGGCGAATTCTATCTTTCATATCCATTATAGTCTTTTTAAGTGTAATTTCTGGCACATTTGCCAATGCATTTACAAATATAAATCTTTTCCGTAAAACTTGCAATACATAAACCATAATTTATTTTATTAAATTTAATTTTATTATCATAAATCAATTTATAATTCTAAATAAAATCAAGAGAGAATACTATAAATTGCGGAGATATAAATTATCCACGAATAAACCTCAACAAAGTTTTTAAGCAACCAAAATTTGTAATACACTAAAATATAGATAGTTATATTATTATAAATCCCTCTATTTATAGATAATATGCAAATTCAGAGAACCAAACTATATGTAAATAGCTAAATATTGCGTGCATTGTAAAATGTAACTTATTAAATTTTAGATAGTTATTCTTTAAGAATTAAAGTGCATACACATACGTTTATATAATTCAACGCGTTATTTTACCTTTTAATATATAAAGTTTTAAAGAATAAATTCAGTTGATTGCTTTATTGTTTTAATTTATAAATCGCAAAGAAATTTAGAAGAAAGAAAGATTTAAAACCGTAAATTATAAAATCATAAATCACAAAATTTGCAAACGATAAATCCAGACGAACGCAAATTGCCCTTTTTCAGCGTTTTCAAGCCACAGCTAATCAACTGGCGAGAAGTACGAAAATACACGATTCTCAGATAGGAATAAAACGCATAACTCACATGAAATTCAGCACTTTATTACCAAATTTCATGTCTACGATAAAATGAAAAAGAGAAAGAAAAAGCCCTTTTGAAGCAATCAAAAGGGCTATATTTTAGTGCAAAATGAAGAAGATTAGCTCCTTCATTATGTCCCCCGACGGGGTATTTTTAGAATCTAAGCCTTTAATTTTCGCATCAGTTTCGCGAATCTTATCTATAATCTGCATTGTCTTTCTTCCAGTGAAATTCCTCATGCCCGTGATATAGTCGCGCACTCCCCACAAAGATTTCAGCCCTAAGAAAGCTGCGAGCTCGCGCTCATTTCGTGGGTTAGGGCAATAATAAGCAAGCATAAGATTTTCGAAGAAATTGAAGATGAGAGGCAACAGCATATAAGGAGAACCTGCCTTAGGGTTGCTATCAAAATATTTCATAATCTCGTTAGCCTTATACACGTCCTTGCTAATAATGGCATTTCTCAGCTCAAAACCATTGAAATCTTTACTTACACCTATCTGCTTCTCCACAATGTCGGGAGTGATGCGTTTATCATTGGCTGGAAGAGTGATTTGCAGCTTGTCAAGCTCTGAAATCAGCCTGTGAAGATCAGAGCCGATATTCTCCACCATCATCATCGTAGCCTTTTTCTCTATCGCCACTCCCCTCTCCTTCAGATAATTCTCTATGAAAGGCGAAAGTTCATAATCCTTTTTCTTGTTGCTCTCAAACACCACGCCATTAGCCATTGCCAAAGAAAGGATTTTCTTTCGCTTGTCTACAGAGCCGTTTTTGTGGCAAAACACGAGAACCGTGCTCTTCACAGGCTTCTCGAAATATTTCTCAAGCAGTTCCGTGTGGCTCAAGTCTTGCGATTCCTTCACTATCACCACCCTTCTCGCCGCCATCATCGGGAAACCTTTTGCCAAATCGAGCACCTTGTTTACCGTAACGTCATTGCCGAAGACAATATCCTGATTAAAATCCCGCTCTTCCGGCTGGAGCGCATTTCCTGCTATATAATCGCAAATCTTATCAATATAATAGCTTTCATCTCCCATTAATATATAAAGAGGTGAAAACTTGCCCGCTCTGAGGTCGCGCATTATCATTTCATAAGATTGGCCTACAGCTTTTCCTGCCATATTGTTTTTTCTTTGTAATTTTGTACAAAGTTACTTAAAATCGAGTGCAGAATAAAAAGAAATTATTCTTTTTTTATGCCGAGATGAAATTAACTTCTCAAAAGTTACGTTAAATCGAGAGGAATGCAAAATGAAAGCTTGTTTTTATTTTCATTCCCGAGATGGAGTAACTTCAGCGAAGCTAAAGTTCGCTAAAAATCGAGTGCAGAATAAAAAGAATTTATTCTTTTTTTATGCCGAGATGAAATTAACTTCTCAAAAGTTACGTTAAATCGAGAGGAATGCAAAATGAAAACTTGTTTTTATTTTCATTCCCAAAGATGGAAACTTATCATAAAATACAGAAAATGAACCCATTAAACCTACCGCCATTCGACATAAAACTAAAAGGCACACCCGAAAAGCAAGCCATTTACGATGTGCTGCGCCGCAAATATGTAGCCCTCACTCCCGAAGAGTGGGTGCGCCAGCATTTTATCCATTTCCTTATCAGCCAGAAGCATTTTCCGCAATCACTCCTTGCCAACGAAGTGAAACTGCAAGTGGGCAACAAAACCTTGCGTGCCGACAGCGTGCTCTATGATAAAAACCTCCACCCACGCATGATTGTAGAATATAAAGCGCCACACATACAGATTACGCAAAAAGTGTTTGAGCAAATCACAGCCTACAACAGCCTTCTTCACGTAGACTACCTCATAGTGAGCAACGGCATGAGCCATTTCTGCTGCCGCATAAACTATGCCGACAACGCCTACGAATTTCTGAAAGACATTCCTGACTACAGCGAGCTGTAACAGCACGTTTGTCCATAAACAGAATAACGAAAGAGAGCATGCCATCACCTAAGCGAAGCATGCTCTCTTTTTGCCCAAAGGCACTTAAACTCAAAAATTACATTATAAAAATCTAAACTGAAATAGCAATTACGGATTCTCCGCCCCACATTGACCGTTTGCCGTTTACTCGAATGTGAGCTTGCCGTTCACGATGTCGTCTACCATGCCATCGTAAGGAGCCTGAGAGATTACCTTCTCATTATTCTTGCCCTCATTCTTAGCAAAGAAGATGCGGCCAAACTCTGGAACTACATATTTAGGATATGTGTCATACTTCAAGCGGCTCTCCTCCATGAGGTCGATATGCTCATTCTGGAAGCAGACAGTAATCTCAGGATGATCCTGCACCCACTTAGGGAAGAAGATTACGCCGTGGAGCTTGTTCTCCTTAGGCATAAAGTTAAGGCTTACGTCGGTGCCTGTAGGCTCTGTCCACGAAACCTTATACACGCCATCGGTGAGCTTCACGATGTCGGCCTTCTGGTTCTTCACCCATCTGCCACCTACCATGCCGCTGTGAATACGGTAATCCACAGTGTCTTCGTTCTTTACGTAAAATTCGTATGTCCAGCCGTTGGCATAGTCATAAATAAAATGTGATCCTACAAATTCTTCCAAGTTGTTCATAATCTAAACCTTTATTTAAATATAATACTATATTGCTTTGTTATTTATTTCCGAATGCAAAGGTAATTGGTTATCTTTACACCGAATTTTCATATTATGCAATAAAATTATCATTTTACGCCATGACCGCAGACCAGCAAAACTACATCGCGAGCATAGACTCTTCGGCAAGCGACGAGATATACATAAAGAAGACCATGAAGGAAGGCATCAACCTTCCGCCCCACAGCCACAACAAGCATCAGATAATATTCACGCTGTCGGGCACACTCCACATTCAGATTGGCACAATGAGCTATTTTGTGCCCGAGCGTCATATCGCGTGGATTCCCGAGAAAGTGGAGCACAAGCTGTCGAGCAACAATCAGAAGATAGCCTTGCAGATGTTTCACTGCAACATGCACCTAAAGAAAAACGACCCTCGCCAGCAGTTTGCCGTCTATAATGCCGACCCGCTTATTTTAGCCAACCTAAAATTCATATCTTCCGCCAGCAACATCATAAGCAAGCGCAGCAATGAAGATATGTATTACTATGCCACGAGCTTTTTCCGACTTCTCAGCACTATAAGCACGAGCTACACTCTCCCACTCAAAGCCCTTGTGCTGCCCGACGACCAGCGTCTGCGCCCTGTGCTCGACTTCATCAACCGTCATCTGCAAGAAGATCTCACCGTGGAAAGCGTGGCGCGCGAGTTCGGCTTCTCCGAGCGCAACCTCAGCCGCCTGTTTCTGAAATCCGACATCCGCTTCAACTCCTATCTCAACTATCAGCGCATCACTCGCGCAATAGAGCTGTTTGCCGACGGCAACAAGACCATGCAGGAGATAGCCTACGAAGTGGGTTACAACACTCCCAACAATTTCAATCGCGTATTCAAAAAGATTACGGGCAAAACGCCAAGCCATTTCTGCGCCAACGCGTAATTTTGCCCCGATATTTTGGAAAAACATGGCATTTCCGCACGGGAAAAGAGGCCAGCTTGCAGCGTTCTTTTTAAAGGCTCTATGGCTGAAAATGCGGCAAAAATGCCATGTTTTTGACGTTAAATTCTGTAAAGGCAAAATTTTAAGTATTTAATCTTCAAATAGTTACAAGCGAAAATGTAAATTAAAGCGTTTTGATGAAAAATCAAAGTGAAATGTAAATAAAAACGTTTTGATGAAACGACACCACCCCATTTTGTAAATTAAAACGTTTTGAAAATTCAAACAGCCATAAATTTGTAAATAAAAACGTTTTTATTTTTTGAATCATCGATTTTTTGTAAATAAAAGCGTTTTGAAAATTGAAATCATCATTGTTTTGTAAATTAATCCGTTTTTTTTTGAGAAATCACCCCTAATAAGATTTTCAAAACGTTTTTATTTACAAAATCGCCACCATTCGTTTCATCAAAACACTTTTATTTACAAAACAGAATTTGATTATTCAAAAAATAGCTTTTTCTCGCTGTCTTAAAAAGAAAATCTGCGCCAAGAGACAAAACTCCATGACGCAGATTGTTATCAAAATGGTTAATTCTAAATTATGGTTACTTCATTTCCCAGAAATCCCAGTTAAAGAGATTGGTCTTGGCAGAACCACGGAACACAAACACGAGATTGTGAACGCCCTTTGCGCCCTTAATCTTGGCGGTCTGAATGCCATATCTGCTCATTGAGCCTGTAGAAGGAACAGGGAGCGTACCCACCAGCTTGCCGTCGGCACTATCCAAACGCACCTCTATGCTTGAGCCTTCCTTGTCGGAAGCTACACAAGCAAAGATTTCCTTTGCGCCATTCTTGCCAAAGTCTACGCCCTTGACGATAAGGCTGTCGCCATCATCGATGCTTGTAACGCAAATACCTTTATCGTCTATCTTCTTTATCTTCAAGCCATATCCCCACGCCATCGTTTCAGCCTCAACACGCTGATAAGGATTAAACGACTCTATCTGCTTCAAAGTGGCCTCCTTGAAATAAGGCACTTCCTGAATTGTGCCGTCAGCATTGTAGTGCATCTCTGCCACAGAAACAGAGCGGCGCTCGCTATGCTCCTTTGTCTGTAGGCGCAGAATATCATAGTTGAGTCCGAAGACATAAGATTTGCCTTTATAATCAATAATGCCTGGGTGGTTGCCACGAGTCTTCGGAGTGTGATCCATGATATGACCACGATAAGTCCAAGGGCCAGTAGGGCTGTCGCTCATAGCATAGCCTATGCCCTCAGGGCAGCAGGTGGAAGCAAAGGCAAGATAGTAATGTCCGTTGCGCTTGTAAAACCATGGGCCCTCCTGGTAATCATTGATGTGAGGAATCTGAGTTACAGTGTCCTTAACGGAAATCATATCTTCATTCAGGCGCACATAATAGGTGTTAGGATTGCCCCAATACATATATGCCTGACCATCGTCGTCGATGAATACTGTAGGGTCGATGTCGTACCAATTTTTAGGGTTCCATACAAGAGGTTTGCCGAGTGGATCGTGGAATGGGCCGTAAGGGCTGTCGCTCACGAGCACGCCAATGCCATGACCATGAAGCGGACAATACATATAGTATTTGCCATTGCGCTCTACTACTTGTTCTGCCCACGCTCCATTGTCGCGCGAACGCCAGGCGAAATTCTTCGTGGAAGCCACTGCGCCGTGTGCCGTCCAGTTCACCATGTCGGTAGAAGTGAACAAAAGCCAGTCGTACATCTTAAATCCTGTGGCATCGTCCTCGTCATGAGTGGTGTAGAGGAAAACGGTGTCGTTGTGCACCATCGGCGCAGGGTCGGCGGTGTATTGCGTCTGAATGATAGGCATGTTTTGCGCTGCCGCTCCCATAGACAGCATTACGCTTGCCGATAAGAATAGTTTCTTTGCTGTGTGATACATTTTTTACCTTATTATTTTATAATGAATTTATGTCCGTTGCGAATATAGATACCTTTCTTTAAAGAAGACTTGTCGGCAGAAACTCTGCGTCCCGACAAATCATAGATAAAGCTGTCGCTTTCATGCTGCTTGGCGATGACATCTGCAATGGCAGAAGCAGTGTGGCCGTCGTCGCTCACATAAACGCCCTCAATCTCTATCGGCGAACCGCCAAAGCTCCAGAAGCCTGCGATATAGATGTGAGAAGGATCGCAAGTCAGCGTCTGCCCATCCTTGGTTTTCTTCATGTTATGCAAATCTATCGCTATCTCTGTCTTGTCTGTCATGTCGTTTTCGCATGCGCCCGTCCAATAACTGTTTTCATCAAAAAGGCGGAATGAAGGGTGAGCAGTAGACTTTTTCTTCAGCTTTACGATAAGATACCTATAACCTGAAAGGTCGAGAGGATTAGAATATCTCCATCCGCCAAAGCCCCACTGCCCTGTTATCAGCGTGTGGGTAGCCTCATCGAATGTGCCTGATTCCCAGATACGAGGATCGAAACTCTCTGTGGTTAATGGAAACATCGTAACGTCTACCTCAAATGAAGTTTCAGCCTCATTGCCTTTCTCATCTTTATATGTAGCGGTAATTTTCACCTTGCCATTTCCATTGGCGTGCAGCCAGCTGTCGGCAATAGTTACTACGCCGTTATTGTCTACAGCATAATCACATTTCCATGCCACGTCGGCTTTTCTGCCCGAGCGATAAGTGGCAACGATGTTTATCGGCAATGAGCCGTTGGGCATGATGGTGAAAGAAGGCTTCTCCGCCGAAATGCTCACCACCACGGAATCATCCCTTGTGAAAGGCTGCTGATGGTCGATGTTAGCCTGAGCATAATCCTTATACCAGTCGAAGCAAGCCTTTGAGCAAGCCTCGTTTGGGTCGAGACCATTTGCCTGCATATCCGCTACAAAAGCTGGAGCTACAATGCCGTTGTTAAGATATTTATCGATGTCGAGATAGCAGCCTGTGCCGCTGAGGGTCATTGAAATGTTGCCATAATAATCCATCATCGCTTTATAGGCATTTCCCCAATGAGAGGTGGTGCCGGTGGCCCATGTACCGTAGTTGGCTACTACCCATTCGCCATGTTCATTATAATGACCTGTGCCCTCTTTCTCCGGACTCCAGTCCACCTCGGTAATTATCACAGGATTGGTCTTTACCACAGGCACACTTTCGCCAAACTGCCTGATAAACGTTTCGCCGTTGGCATTTTTGTCTTCATTGCCATACCATCCCACATAAGCATGAACGGCATAGCCTATATTATGCCCCGTGATAGGATAGCTTGCGTAGCTTCTGTAGTTAGCCTGCCAACCTGTGCCAGGCACCCATATAATGCCATCGAATCCGTTGGCGCGAATCTTATCCACGATAGGCTGAAAGAAATCATGGCATGCTCTGGCTGTTTCTTTGCCATTGGCATCAACGAGCTTCACTGGCTCATTGGCAAGCTCTATAGAAACTCTGCCGGCATATCTCTGCATATCCACATTCTTGGAAACGATGTCCCAAACCTTCAACAGATACTGCTGATACTCTCCACCCACCTGAATGGTAGGAGGACAAACGCCAGGAGGACGCACCACTACATATAGTCCGTGAGCCAACGCTTTCTCAATGAGCTTTATATAAAGAGATGAGAAAAACTTCTGAAGTCGCGCCTCGCTGAACTGCGAAATATTGGCTTCGCTTCCATCGTTGCCCTCACTAAGTGGTATTCTCGGCTTTGTGGGGTCGTTAGTCCAGCAAGGGTCGAGATGCAGGCGAAACACATCGCAATAAGCCCCTTGGCTATTGTCGGTAAGCGCAGTATAAAGTTTGTCGAAATACGCGATACATGGCTCTACAGCCTCATCAGGATAGCCCCAATAATCGCCCCATCGTCTGCCGTTGAAATACACATTCGGAGTGTCCATCACGCCATGGAGAAGCACCACATGCCCCTTGTCGTCTACAAGCTGACGACCCTCAACGTGAAGCGACGGTTTAGTAATCTGCGCGCAGCCGTTGCCCACGTTGAGCCAACAGCCTATAGCAGTGAATAGTAGTAAAAATAGTTTCTTCATTATTATTTAAATTTTAACTTGATTGCCATTATATTCTATCACCTTATCTATATTCTTTCCAATGACAACGACGCGGAATTTCATGACATTAGGCATACCTTGATATCTGCCCTCACGCTTGCCGATACTTAGCTCAGCCTTAGAATCATTCCATGAGAATTTTATGCGCGCGCACTCGCCACGCTCATAATTATAGTTTGTGCCCTCGTCGTCGTAGAGCGTAAACGAAGCGTCAGCACCTGGATAGACACGTATTTCAATAGGCTCGTCCGTTTTCTGCAATGAATACTGCTTCTCCACTCCAAGCGGAAGAATTGAGCCTGCCTTTACAAACACTGGCAAAAATCCGCCATCGAGAGGCGACTGCAAATCTACGTTCACATATTGTCCGCCATTCATAGGCGTTGCTTCAGCACCATTCGCCATGAATCTATACCATCCGCCCATAGCCTTAGGCAGATACACCTTTTGCTGCTTTTGCTTTGCCTGAAGCACAGGCGCGATAAGCAATGAATGCCCAAACATATATTCCGTTTCCTGATTTAATGCCTGCTCATCGTCGGCAAAGTCCATCACAAGCGGACGCATCAATGTAGAGCCATCGAAAGATACATGCGCTGACTCTGAATATATATAAGGTAGCAATCGAGAACGCAGACGGATACATTTCTCAATACCCTTGCAAGCCTTCTCGCCATATCGCCATGGCTCTGTCTGGCTCATATATCCATGCACTCTCATGAGAGGAAGGAATGTTGCCGTCTGCACCCATCTAAGAAGCAATTCGTGATAATCCTCGCTCGCATACTGATTCTGTGGGCGGAAGAATCCACCTGCGTCATAAGTCCACCAAGGCAGTCCGCTTGCCATCATGCCAAGTCCGCCGACAATCTGGCGGCGAAGAGTTTCCCAGTCAAATCCCACGTCGCCCGACCATGTGGCAGTGGCATATCGCTGCATTCCCGAAAAACCAGAGCGAGTGAGAATCATAGCGCGATTATCGGGATTATCTCTGCGCAGCCCCTCATAAACAGTCTTGTTCACATACATTGGGAACACATTGCGATAATCATCGCCTGCCATCGTGCCGTTGTTTACAAGTCTGCCGTTAAGGTCGTCATTCTCTGGCTCAGTAGCGTCCTGCCACCAAGCGTCTATATGATATGGTTTGAGCAAACGCGCGCTGTAGTTGTTCCAATAAAATTTCGCTGCGTCGGGATTAAAGAAATCCACCCATTCCGTATTCTTAATGTAATATCCCTTTTGCTCTGTCTGATTTCCCAGTTCCGAGTTTCTGTCTATCTTCGACCACACGGAAAGCATAAGGCGCACATTCTCTTTATGCAAGCTGTCTACCATAAGCTTAGGGTCAGGATATTTGCCCTCGTCAAATCGCATAGCGTTCCAGCCATATTTTCCCCAATACTGCCAGTCCTGCACAATCATGTCGAGCGGAATATTTCTCTTTCTAAACTCCGTGGCGTTGGCAAGCAGTTCCTGCTGACTATCGTAACGCTCACGGCAATGCACGTAGCCCATAGCCCATTTAGGCATAAGCGGAGCATTTCCCGTAAGGCTGCGATAGCTTGCCATCGCCTCGTCGGCTGTGCCCACGAATACTGTGAAATCAGTAGCGTCGGCATTTGGCGAGCAGAAAGTGGTAGAGGCATCCACACGGCGCAGGCCCAACACAGGCTTGTCGTTTCTGTCGCCACGAAACTCTACCTTATGGCGACCTTTGGAAAGATGCGTGATAAACGATGTTGTAGGCGGAAGCCAAATATTATTGAAATTTTCCATCACCTTGCCGTCTACAGCCACATAATATTTGCGCGCCATCTTCTGCCCCACATCTATCAGCAAAGAATAATCACCATCCGCTGGTGCGTCAATGTCGGCAAAGAAAGCATGCACATTTCTGCGCTCCTGCTTGTTGCCTGTGGTAGAGGTCACGTTCACCGTCACGCTCTCACCATCAGCAGTCGAAGGAGTCATCACCACCTTTTCTGTAGATGGGTTATATTCCGTAAGCCCATAGTTATGCCACAGCAAGGCATAACCATTGCTCGACAAAATCATAGGAATAGAAATCTGCGTGTTCACCTGAGTGAGCTTTCTCGACAGTCCACGGATATTCAGATAGCCATCCTGAAACTGTCCCGTGCCATATATATGTTCATTTTCAGGAGAAAGGAAAGAGGCTTCGCCCTGCTTGGTGAGCGGACGACTTTTCACTACAAGTTTTCCATCAGCATTAAAAACAGAGAAAGTGCTGTCCACCTTGCTGAAAACGGCAGTAAATCTGCGTGTCTTTACAGAGATGAGTTTATCATTCTCTTCCCGTTTAAATCGAGTCTTGTGCTGATTGTTTATGAAAACGATTTCATCTTTCGCTTTCGCGTCATCCGCAATGATTCTCACTCTTACCGCATTCTCATTCTGTGCCGTTACCACAATCTTTGCCTGCGCATTGCCAAACAATCCGCATAGGCAAAGCAGAGTCGCCACCTTTATCTTTTTGTTCATAGAGTTGTTTATAATATATGTATAGGTTTTATTGGGGTTCAAAGTTATACAAATCCTCCCACACCGACTTTACCATATATACCAAAAACTTTGCCTCATGATACATAGCACGCGTTTTCGCTCCGTGTTTTTCCATCAACTGCAAGCCAAATTCGGGGATAGACGACAAATCCACCATTTCAAATTCGGGGATAGCTGACAGATTTAACGATTTAAATTTGGGGATAGCAGTAAAATAGGCTATATCTTGGCAAATATATCTATAAAATTGCAATGCTCAGAAGTTGTTTACAACAAAAGCGATGCACTCACTCTCACGAGCAGTGCACCGCAACTCAAGGAGGGGGCAATCAGCTGAAAACGAAAATTCTGATCGCCCTCAATGGGAAGAAGAACTTCCCTATTATCTTTATTTTGAAACTAATTCTCTTTAAAAGTGGTGCTTTGACTCTCACGAGCTACGCACCACTGACTATAAACTTAGCTTTATGAAGCTATGAAAATATCTTATGCCCCTTCTAATTTTCCCCAAACGGGGAAGAACTTAATATGTAAAGGGTTTTATATTTAATCAGAAACAGCACGAACATTTTGCCCGCATCTTTTATCATCACCACTCATTTGATGTCTATGTGAATACGAGTTATATGATTGTGCTTTTGAAACATTACTTTGTCCTTCAGCAACCCAATACAAACCGATTTCCCTGTCTCCTATAGTGGATTCATTTACCTGATATCTGCCACAGATAGGAATGAAAATGGAATTATTATTTCCAGTGCGATTTGATCTGCATAGCCAACCATTAACGCTGTTCTGTGTGGTATATGAGCAATTACAATTGTTGATTATCCATGCCATTTCATCATATCTTGGCATACGCCATGTTCCTCCCCATCTTATTCTCGCTATGTCATGACCACCTGTGGGAGTTATCAAAGTTCCTGTCCAATATTGAGTTTCATTTTTATACTCCGTAGTTGCTCCCCATTGATAATACCCACCGGAACCTGTTACGGCACTTGCTCCGACATTCATTGTCGCCCATTTCAAAGGACTGCCTAAACGCACCCAAGCATGACCATTAATTGTGCCTGAACCTTGAACAGTAATTGTAACATTCGCTGTATACTGATTACCTGCCGTGAGAGTTTTACTTGAAAGTGTTGTTGTGTAAGTAGTTCCACAATAATTAATTGTTAAACCTATTGCTGCCGTCTGCGGAATCACACAAGCCTCGAATGTCGCTGTAGAATTATTGCTTGTCGTACGGCTTGCGACATTATTATACATCTTTATAGTACCATTGCTGTCCGACGCTGTAAGATTGCCGTTAGAAACGGTTGCCGAAGTTTTAAGATTACTCATTGAAACGGCAGTAATTGCGTCACTCGCAAGATATTGCACATTATTCACCGTTACATATACTATCACTTTCGCTGTCTTGTGAGAATAAGTAAGCGTACCGCTCGGTGAACTCTGATTCATCTGTGTAGTAGCATAAAGTAAGTCGCTTGCTTCATAATTTGCGTAAGACGTTTGGTCTGTCTGTACGGCAAAAGTACTTAGTGATGCGGAATATGGATACCAGGAAGTAACGCTCACATTATTTGTCGTAGTGAAATAATAAGGCGAAGCGAAAGAAATACTGCCGTTTGCGTTAATCGTGCTTTTGTCGGGAGCGTTACTTCCTATTTGCACGGCAATATTGCGGTTGTTCATCCCGTCCCAGTTATTATTGTCAGTAGGAGTACGAGTAAGAATGCTGTCGCCATAATCGCTGAAAACATTCTCTTTTGCCTGTGCGTCAATATCTCCGACATCTATGGTAGAACCCCACTCGCCAATATTGTAAGGCTCTTTTTGTGCCATAATTCCGGCAGAAAGCAATAATTGATTGCCTTGCTCATTCTGCACATCATCAGAAGATGAGCAAGAAGCGAAATTCATAGCTGCTAATACCATGAACGCCATAAATAATAATTGTTTCTTCATATTAATCCTCCTAATTTTTTGATTATTTGTTTCAAACTAAGATTGGTGAAGAAATAGAAGCATAGTATTAAATCCTGCAATAGATATAAAAACGATGCGTAGGCATCTATTCGCCATCTATTTTCTAACAGGTTCTGGAAAACCTAAGTACCAAATAGATAATAAACGAATAGTGCCTACGCTATACGTAGACATTAAACCATTACCCGATGTCCTGATACTTTATTGAATTTTCCAGATTCGTTAGAAGAACACGATAATAGCTAATGCTATATTTTTCACCAATAAGGCACGCTACACCAAAACATAAGGTGCTACGCACATTCTAACTGCAAATATAAACCTTATTTTCTAATCTGCAAGCAAAAAAGAAGAAAAATTAAAATAATTGCAAAACCATAACTGCACCTACGAAATGACTTTGCAAGAATTACAAACCCACAGCGTAGCCTACGAAATGACATTGTAAAAACTACAAAGCCGCAAATGCAATGCAGAAATGGGTTTGCAAGAATTACAAACTCGCAGCGTACCCTACGAAATGACATTGTAAAAAGTGAGAACCGCAGATGCAGTGCAGAAATGGGTTTGCAATAATTACAAAGGCGCAGCGTACCCTACAAAATGACATTGTAAAAAGTGGGAACCGCAAATGCAGTGCAGAAATGGGTTCGCAAAAATGCGAACCCATTTTGTAGTGTCAATTAATCGAAAGCCAATAGTTCTATCTCGAAGATGAGCGTTGAGCCACCGGGAATGCCAGGCTGAGAGAATTTGCCGTAGCCCATTTCGGCAGGGATATATACTTCCCATTTATCGCCGACGTGCATTTGCTGCATGGCAATAATCCAGCCCTCAATGAGATCGCAAAGACGGCAAGCCAAAGGCACACCACCACGACTGCTGTCGAATTTCTTGCCATTGATAGTTTTGCCTGTGTAGTGAGCAGTAACTATGCTTCTCGCCGTAGGATGACCGCTATCAGCGTCGCCCTCGGCAATCACTTTATAATATATGCCCTTAGGAAGGGCTTTCACTCCCTCTTCCTTGCTTTTAGCGATGAGCCATTCTTTATTCGCCTTAACGTAAGCTTGTTTTGCCATTTTCTTTTTATTTTTGTGGGTTATACAAAAGGAACGTTTCCCCGCAAACGAATTGCTTTATATAGAAAGTATCTCTTCTGGTGAGGAAACGAAAGTGGTAGCTCCATTGGCAATGAGGAATTCCTTATCACGGAAGCCCCACAACACGCTGATGCAGGGCAAGCCGCTGTTGCGTGCCGTCTGAACATCAACATCACTGTCGCCGACATACACCGCATTTTCCTTGCTCACTTCGAGCTGACGGAAAGCCTCAACGACTGTATCGGGAGCAGGCTTCTTGTTAATGCCCTCTCGCTCGCCTATGGCAACCTCTACAAGAGAGCCGAAGAAATGGCTGCACAGCTCCTGTGTGGCAGCATAAAACTTATTACTCACCACTGCCACACGCTTGCCGTTGTCGCGAAGCGATTTCAACACGTCCATCACACCATTGTAAGGCTTGGTGTGGTCGAGATTATGCTCCATGTAGTGAGCGCGGAATTCCGCATAAGTCTTCTCAAACTTTGGATTATCCAATCCATCGGGAATGGCACGCTCCATGAGTTTCTTTACTCCGTTGCCCACAAAGCGACGCACTTCATCATAAGTGCGCTCTGGCATACCGTTAGCGCGAAGCGCGTAGTTGCAACTCAGCATGAGGTCGTCGAGAGAGTCAAGGAGAGTGCCATCCAAATCAAATATATAAGTATTGTATTTCATCTATTAAGATAGACGCTGCTATTTCTCAAATGTTACCGCCATAAGTCCGATAACTACATCATTTGACAATGTGCGAAGAGTGATATTCACGAGTTTCTTTGCCGGATTGAGCGGCAAGGTGAGAATTTGGGCAGCTCCGCCAGGTATCTCTCTGCCATACACGCCCTTAATATCAAGAACGTCGCCAAGATTACGGCTCACCGCTCCGCTGCCAAAATGCAAACGATAAGGGCGACCTGCTGCGCAGAAAGCTTTATCATCGATGAAATAATCCTGCTCTATAGGGCACCAGTTGTCAGGATTTACGAGTTGCAGACATTGAGAAGTGCCGTCGGAATAAGTGGCAACGACAACGCCATTGGCAATACGGCTCTGCATGTGGTTGGTAGAGCCTGCGAGAAGCAGATATGCCTTAGAATATTTGCCACGGACATTAATAGAAATACTGTCGGGATAATTATCCCACAAAGATGTATATGCTATGTTATGACCTTGCTTAGGGCTGCGGAAAGCAACGCCAAGACCTGTGGCGAACTCTCCATTACTGATTTTACTGCGAAAAACGGAATCATCAATATCTGCCGACAACTCTGGATGACACCACTCGCCAATGCCCTGCTTAGGAATACGAAGCGTGGTGTAAGGAGAAGCTGGCGAAAGATACTCATTTTTGAAGATGTCGCTCACATTGGCGTTAAACGTTTTGTCCATACTCAGTTCCACCAGTTTGCCTTTCGGCTGAATATCGGCAAGCTCTGGCAGGTTTTTCTTAACAGGGGCTACATATTCCACCATAGCCGAGCTATCATTCTCACGAGCCACTGTAAACACAATGCTGTCGCCCTGCTCCACTCTTGAAAGTATCTTACCGTTAATATCCATGTCGATAGACAGCTTTTGAGCGAAACGAGGATGGAATGTATAAACATCACCCTTTGAGGTGCGACGGAAGCTATAATCAAGATAAGGAGCATGGAAATCTGCCTTGTCCCATTCATCGGGGAAGCCAGGGCGGATAAGGCATTTGCCGTTAAGAGCATCGGGCACAATGCCAAACAGGCCTTGCACAAACACTCGCGAAGAAATACCTATGACATCGCCGAAATCACGATAGCATTCGCCTCGCGCAGCATCGTAGAAGCTTAGCTGACCAAAATTGGCAGGACTTCCGCCCAAATACATCTGATCAAGAATATTACTCTTCATAAGGTTAAAACCCTCACGCTTTTTACCAGCCTCGAAATAAGCCAAAGCCATATTCATCACCTCGGCAGGAGCTACATTGTTGATACTCCATGAATAAGGCAGCCAATTAGATGTGGAAATGGTTTGCCAATCGCCCTTAGGCATATTCGCGCCCTCCACCTTGATGTGAGGAATGTTTCGTGAAACCCAGTCGGCAGCTTTGGCAAACTGCTCCTTGCTTCCCGCTCCGCAGTCGATGGCTGTATAGACAGTCCAGAGAGCAGGCGAAGTGTGCTTTCGCTTCAGCCCCATGAAGTCCTGAAATTCTGCCCATGTGCCTTGCTCGCCAAGCCAAAGTCGGGAGTTCATGGCATTAAGTATTTTGTCGGCTTCTTTCTTATAAGGCGCTGCGTCGCAACCCAAGATTTCAGCTATGCGCGCAGCCAATAAGTTAGCTCGATAATTATAAGCAGATGAATGAGTTACACCTCCACTATTATAGTAAAGCGCATCACTTGCCCATATACAGCAGTAAGCGTCATAGAGTCCGTCATTATCAGGGTCGAAGTTCATCTTTTCCCATGCAAGGTGTCGGGCAAGCGTAGGCCACAGAGAACGCATTTCGGCAGTGTCGGCATTCCATGAGAAATGCCAGAGGAGAGCGTCAATGTAGTTGAGGTTCATGTCGTAATGGTTCATCTTGTCAGCCTTATGAGGATAACGGCATATATAGCCGTTGCTATACATTGGTGTGCCCCATTTCTCAACAGCTCGGCACAGATTCTTCGCGCTGTCCTGAGAAGGGTGAGAATATATGGCAGGCACATTCGTGAGCTGACTTTCGGAATATGCCTTGAAATGATTTTTCGCGCGATCGTCCCAGCCAAGAGGGTCGGCAGCATATCCTGCACGCCAGCCTGCAAGCTGCGAACGCCATCCCACACAGCCGTGAAGCCATGTATCGCCATCCCAATCGCCATCGGCAGCTATCGAGATAGCTCCACCGAGATTGTTGATATAGGGATCAGGAGTGGAGAATGATATCCTCTCGGCAATGCTTCTGCGATATTTCTCTGCCTTGGCGTAAAGAGCTTTGCCCTCAGCTGCAGAAGCAACGCGCATCTGCTGATTTTCGATTACGAAATAAATGGTGCTGCCACTTTTCACGCTACCACGCAGAAAGTTTACATTTCTGTCGCTTGCCTCAAACACTCCGTAAGGGTCTGCGCCCATGTCGCCGTTTCTGCGAAGTTTAGGATTAGCAATGTCCGACGTACGACATACAATGTCGGCTTTCACCTTTTTGTTTTTATCGTCTTTCAACGAAACGCGCCACACAGCGCCCTCACTGTCGGCAAAAGCCAATGCGTCAATATATAATAAGGTGTTGCCCCACGACTTATCGCCCACTACATAAGAGCGCGTGCCAGGCACATAGAGAGCCTTGCAATAAGATGTGGAATCAAGGGCAAGCGTAACATTGTTTATCGTCACACGGAAAGAAACATTGCGATAATCTTTCTTTTTATATGCGGCAAATACAGGGCGATCGCTCGTTTCGATGCGGAAATCGGTGTAGCCGCCATAAAGAGCGCGAGTGAAGCGGTTGTTGCCATTCACGCAGGCCCATCCGTTGCCCTCTGGGAAATAGTTCATGGAACGCTGCGCGCCGCGATTATCTTCATTATAAGATTTAGATTCTATAAAATCGCCCACCTTTTGAGTTTTATTCTGAGCTGAAATTGAAGAAAAAGGCATGAAAAAAGACAAGCCAAAAGCTAAAAGCGATAATCGTTTATGCATGTAAATCATTGAAAATATGTGAATAATTTAGAAATAATCGATGGCAAAAGTAATAAATAGACACGAAACGAGCAAAATATTTTATCATATTGCAAAACTTTATATTTATTTTAGCACAGAAATAAAAAATTAATTCGTACTTTTGCGCACAACAATCATAAAACATATATAGACTAAGTTCAGGACATGAAACTTGATTCACTTACTGCCGTCTCTCCGATAGACGGACGCTACAGAGCAAAAGTAGAACCTTTAGCCGGCTACTTCTCTGAGTACGCACTAATTCGTTACCGCATCCGTGTTGAGATTGAGTATTTCATCACATTGTGTGAACTGCCTCTACCACAATTAGCTAATTTCGACCACAAGCTTTTCGACCGCTTGCGCGACATCTATCGCTACTTCAACGAGGAAAACGCACAACGAGTAAAAGACATAGAAAAGACTACAAATCATGATGTAAAAGCCGTAGAATACTTTATTAAAGAACAGTTTGACGCAATCGGCGGACTGGAAGAATACAAGGAATTCATACACTTCGGCCTTACATCTCAAGATATAAACAACACAGCGACACCTCTCGCACTGAAAGAAGCACTGCTCAACGTCTATTACCCACAAATAGAAGAACTTATTTCACAGTTGAAAGCTTACGCGGAAGAATGGAAAGACGTTCCAATGTTGGCAAAGACTCACGGACAGCCAGCCTCTCCTACCCGTCTCGGCAAAGAGATTATGGTTTACGTTTACAGATTGACAGAGCAGCTCAACAGCGTGAAGTCATGTCCTATCACAGCTAAATTCGGTGGCGCTACCGGTAATTACAACGCTCATCATGTGGCTTATCCGCAATACAACTGGAAGGAATTCGGAAATAAATTCGTAAGTGAGAAATTAGGACTGAGCCGCGAGCAGTGGACTACGCAGATAAGCAACTACGACAACCTCGGTGAGCTTTTCGACGCTATCCGCAGAATAAATACTATCATCATCGACCTCGACCGCGATTTCTGGATGTATATCTCTATGGAATATTTCAAGCAGAAAATCAAGGCAGGAGAAGTAGGCTCAAGCGCAATGCCTCACAAGGTGAACCCTATCGACTACGAAAACAGCGAGGGCAACCTCGGCATGGCAAACGCTATTCTGCAATTCTTAGCGCAGAAGTTGCCAGTTTCACGTCTGCAAAGAGACCTTACGGATTCTACTGTGCTGCGTAATGTAGGTGTGCCTCTCGGCCATAGCATTATCGCCATTCAGAGCACATTGAAAGGATTGAGGAAACTCATTCTCAACGAAGATAAATTAAAAGAAGACTTAAACAATACATGGGCTGTAGTGGCAGAAGCCATTCAGACAATTCTGCGCCGCGAGGCTTATCCTCATCCATACGAGGCACTGAAAGCTCTCACACGCACAAACAAGACAATGACAGAGGAGACAATCCACGAATTCATTGACGGTCTGAATGTGAGCGACAGCATCAAGGCAGAGCTGAGAGCTATCACTCCAAGCAACTACACGGGAATGTAATTTTTTGACTTTTAATTATTTGAACATACATATTAAAAACAAATATTTCAAGTTTTAAAAAACAACAACCAATTAATTATTAGTTTTTAATTCATTAACCTGGCCGTGAGGCTAAACAAAATTTTAAAGAAATGGACAACGAAGAATTATTCAACAAACCGCAAGAGCAGATTAACGAGAGTAATGCTAATTCTGACGGTGCAGGTCGCAGACCACGTCAGCGCATCCATGCAGGACATGCCTACAGCAGCAACCATTCTTCATCATCTCACAACAATGATGAGGGCGGATTTCTCCCTGAGGGATTCGGTGCAGGCTTGTTAGGCGGTAACAACGAGGGTTCACAGAACTATCGTTCACGCTACAACAACGAAGGTGGATATGGCAATCGCCAGGGTGGTTACAACAACAATCGCCAGGGTGGATACAATAATAATCGCCAGGGCGGATATGGCAATAACCGCCAAGGTGGATACAATAACAATCGCCAAGGCGGATATGGTAACAACAACCGCCAGGGTGGATATGGCAATAACAATCGCCAAGGCGGATATGGTAACAACAACCGCCAGGGTGGATATGGCAATAACAACCGCCAAGGTGGATATGGTAACAACAACCGCCAAGGTGGATATAATAACAACAACCGCCAGGGTGGATATAATAACAATCGCCAGGGTGGATACAATAACAATCGCCAAGGCGGATACAACAATAACCGCCAGGGTGGATACAACAACAATCGCCAAGGTGGATACAACAATAACCGCCAGGGTGGATACAACAGCCGTCCTAACAACCCATTCCGTCAGCACACAAGCGATTACGATCCAAACGCAAAATATAGCTTGAAGAAGCGCATAGAATACAAGGAGGACAACATCGACCCGACAGTTCCATTGCGTTTGAACAAGTACTTGGCTAATGCCGGCATCTGCTCACGCCGTGAGGCTGATGAGTTCATCGAGGCTGGTGTAGTAAAGGTTAATGGCGAAGTTGTTACTGAATTGGGTACCAAGGTATTACGCACAGACAAGATTAGCTTCAACGACCAGATTGTTTCTTTGGAAAAGAAGGTTTATGTGCTTCTCAACAAGCCAAAGAACTATGTAACAACAAGCGATGATCCACAGGAGCGCAAGATTGTTATGGACTTGGTTAAGGACGCATGCACAGAGCGTATCTATCCTGTAGGTCGTCTTGACAGAAACACTACCGGTGTTCTTCTCCTTACCAACGATGGTGATTTGGCAAGCAAGCTTACTCACCCTAAGTTCTTGAAGAAGAAGGTTTACCACGTATTCCTCGACAAGGTAGTTTCTGCTGATGATATGCAGAAGATTGCTGAGGGCATTGAGCTTGAGGACGGCGAGGTACACGCAGATTCTATTGAATATGCTGACGATCAGGACAAGACTCAGGTAGGCATCGAGATTCACAGCGGTCGCAACCGTATCGTGCGCCGTATATTTGAGCACCTCGGCTATCGCGTTGTGAAACTCGACCGTGTACAGTTCGCTGGTCTTACAAAGAAGAACCTTCGCCGTGGCGACTGGCGTTACCTCACAGAGCAGGAGGTAGATATGCTCCGTATGGGCGCATTTGAATAATCAGAATTTGATTAAAACAAACACAAGAATTAAGATACAAACATGTTAGGAACTATTCGTAGAACTAAAGTAGTCGATGCGCTGAAGCGCACCGACTATGGTACTACCATAAATGTGAAAGGTTGGATCAGAACTCATCGCAGCAGTAAAGCCGTCGACTTTATCGCACTTAACGATGGTTCTACAATCAAAAATATTCAGGTTGTCGTTGATCCTGAGAAGGAAGACGCTGAGAAATTACGCCAGATTACAACAGGTGCCTGCATAAACGTTACGGGTACTTTGGTGGAGAGCCAGGGAAAAGGTCAAAGCGTAGAAATACAATGTGAGGAATTGGAAATCTATGGCCTTTGCGGCAGCGATTATCCAATGCAGAAGAAGGGACAAAGCTTCGAATATATGCGTCAGTATGCTCATCTGCGTCTGCGCACCAATACATTCGGCGCTGTATTCCGTATTCGCCACAACATGGCTATCGCCATCCACAAGTATTTTCATGACCATGGCTTCTTCTATTTCAACACTCCTCTTATCACTGCAAGCGACGCAGAGGGAGCAGGCGAGATGTTCCAGGTTACTACTCTTGACCTCAACAGAACAGGCAAGGACGGAAACGTAGCTTACGATCGTGATTTCTTCGGAAAGAAAGCCAACCTTACCGTAAGCGGACAGCTTGAAGGCGAGCTTGGCGCGACAGCTCTCGGAGCTATCTACACTTTCGGTCCTACTTTCCGCGCTGAAAACAGCAATACTCCTCGCCACTTGGCAGAGTTTTGGATGATTGAGCCAGAGGTTGCGTTCATGGACAAGGAAGATTTGATGGATTTGGAGGAAGACTTCATAAAATATTGCGTGAAGTGGGCACTCGACAACTGTCATGACGACCTTGAGTTCTTGAACAAGATGATAGACAAGACTTTGCTCGAAACTCTTGAATCGGTATTGAAAGAAGACTTCGTTCGCCTTTCTTACACCGAGGGTATCAACATTTTGGAAGAAGCACAGAAGAATGGCCACAAGTTTGAGTTCCCTGTTACAGGCTGGGGCATGGATTTGGCTTCAGAGCATGAGCGTTACCTCGTAGAGGAGCACTTCAAGCGTCCTGTAATCATGAACGACTACCCAAGCGAAATCAAGGCATTCTATATGAAGAAGAACGCTGACGGCAAGACCATGCAGGGCACAGACGTATTATTCCCACGCATCGGTGAAATCATCGGCGGTAGCGTTCGTGAGGAAAGCTACGACAAGCTTATGGAAGAAATCAACAACCGCAACATGGACATGAGCGATTATGGCTGGTATCTCGATACTCGCAAATATGGTTCTTGCCCACACGCAGGTTTCGGTCTTGGTTTCGAGCGTCTGATTCTCTTCGTAACAGGTATGCAGAACATTCGCGACGTGATTCCATTCCCACGTACTCCAAAGAACGCAGAGTTCTAAACATCAGATTTTGAAATTCCGCAATTATTATCGTAATTGCATTACACTATAAAAAATAGGATACTTCATTTTATTTGAGGTATCCTATTTTTTCGTATATGAAGATGTAACGTGATTATCCTTCTATGTCCTTGAAATATTTGTAGGTGGAAACTTTAAGCTCATCGCAGGCTGCTTCATCACACACGATTATACCACGCTCGTGCATCTGAAGGGCGCTTATCGTCCACATCTGAGTGACGCTGCCCTCAACAGCCGCTTTCAACGCCATTGCCTTATGATGACCGTTAGCAAGGATAAGCACTTCGCGGGCATCCATAACTGTGCCTACTCCCACTGTCAATGCGTAACGAGGAACTTTATTCATATCGCCCTCAAAGAAGCGAGAATTAGCGATGCGAGTGTCGGTGGTAAGGGTTTTCACACGAGTGCGTGAGCGGAGTGAAGAGCATGGCTCATTAAACGCGATATGACCATCTGCGCCAATGCCACCAATAAACAAGTCGATGCCGCCTGCCTTGCGTATCTCTTCTTCATAAGCCTTACATTCTGCCTCCAAATCCTTGGCATTGCCATTGAGGATATGTATGTTTTCCTTAGGACAGTCTATCTTGCTGAACAAATTTCTTTGCATAAAGGAATGATAACTTTCTGGATGGCTTTCCGGCAAGCCTACATATTCGTCCATATTAAAAGTTACGACATTTCGGAACGACACCCTACCCTCTTCGCAAGCCTTGGCAAGGAGGGCATACATACCTTCAGGCGACGAGCCTGTGGGGAGTCCGAGCACGAATTTATGGTTAGGCGTAGGAGCAAATTTGTTTATCTTTTCCACTATGTAAGATGCCGCCCATTCCGACATGGCATCATAATCTGATGTAATTATAAGCCGCATAATTCTTAGATTTCTGATTTTATAAATTAGTTATTACATCACAAAAGTAAGGATAAAAGGCATAACGACAAACACAAATAAGGAGATTTTTTTTGAAAATCGATGCAATAATAGTATTTTTGCATATATAATAAGGTATTATATTCAATAAAATTCTCACATACACAACATCATAAACATTTTTAATGAAGGAATTTGTTATTTCAGAAGCTAAGGCTGAAACAGCGATATTGGTAGGATTGATAACGCAAAATCAGAACGAAGCTAAGACTACGGAATATCTCGACGAACTGGAATTTCTTGCCGACACCGCTGGTGCCGTTACCGTGAAGCGATTCACTCAACGCGTGGGCGGACCAAGCTCGGTAACTTATGTGGGCAAGGGTAAGCTCGAAGAGATAAGAAAATATATAGAAGACGAGGAAGAAGCAGAACGCCCTGTCGGAATGGTGATTTTCGATGATGAACTGAGCGCGAAGCAGATACGCAATATTGAGGCAGAGCTAAAAGTGAAAATTCTTGATAGAACATCACTAATTCTCGACATTTTCGCCATGCGCGCGCAGACAGCTAATGCCAAAACACAGGTGGAGCTTGCGCAATATAGATACATGCTTCCACGACTACAACGACTATGGACTCACCTTGAACGTCAAGGTGGCGGTTCTGGCTCTGGTGGCGGAAAAGGTTCTGTAGGATTGCGCGGACCTGGTGAGACTCAGCTTGAGATGGACAGACGTATCATTCTCAACCGCATCACTTTGCTGAAAAAACGCCTTACGGAAATAGACAGACAGAAGACAACTCAACGCAAAAACAGAGGAAGACTTATCCGCGTGGCTCTTGTGGGCTATACTAATGTGGGCAAGAGCACTATCATGAACTTGCTTTCAAAGAGTAATGTATTCGCGGAAAACAAGCTTTTCGCCACTCTCGACACGACAGTGCGCAAGGTGGGTATTCAAAATCTGCCTTTTCTATTGGCTGATACCGTAGGGTTTATACGCAAGCTGCCTACCGACTTGGTAGATTCATTTAAG
Source organism: Prevotella sp. (assembly GCA_024682415.1). GTDB lineage: Bacteria > Bacteroidota > Bacteroidia > Bacteroidales > Bacteroidaceae > Prevotella. The sequence goes on along the minus strand of JAIKZG010000009.1, from coordinate 168,208 downwards.
TCTACTCTCGACGAGGTGCGCGAAGCTGATTTGCTTGTTCATGTGGTAGACATTTCTCACCCCGACTTTGAAGAGCAGATAAAGGTGGTAGACAACATGCTCAAAGAACTTGACTGCGCGGAGACTCCTCACCTTATTGTGTTCAACAAGATAGATAATTATCACTGGACAGAAAAGGAAGCCGACGACCTCACCCCTCCTACAAAGGAGAATATCTCACTAAATGAGCTGAAACAGACGTGGATGGCTCGTGTGGGCGGCGACTGCATCTTTATCTCGGCTAAGGAAAAGGAAAACGTGGAGGAGCTGCGCGATGTGCTCTATAAGAAAGTGAAGCAGTTGCATGTGCAGAAATATCCATATAATGATTTCTGGTATCCTACCACCGAAGAGGAAGAAATATAAGAATTACAGATATATAACTGAAAACTGATATGGAAGAATACAGAACGCTGACCGACGATGAGATACTCACGTTGGAAGAAAACGGCTGTTGGGCTGAAAATTGGACTGAGATAAGTGTAGCCGAGGACTTCTCGCCTGCTCATATCCGTGGTGTGAATTTCTATGGCGAAGTGAAACTCGGATTGTTTGAGAAGAGCGTTGAAGTGGCAAAAGACTTCACCAAGCATTCCGGCATACGCAATGCCACGCTACGCAATGTGAAGATAGGCGATAACTGTCTGATAGAAAATATAGGCAACTATATCAACGGCTACGACATAGGCGAAGACTGCGTGATAACCAACGTGAGCACGATGGAAACCACCGAGGGGGCAACCTTTGGTGAAGGCAACATCATTTCAGTGCTTAACGAAGTGGGCGACGGCAATGTAATTCTCTTCGACGGGCTTACAAGTCAGTTGGCAGCTCTAATGGTGAAATACAGTTCCGACAGGGAGTTTACTCATGCTATTCGCGCGATGGTGAGAGAAGAAATCAACTGCTCTCAGCCTGAACGTGGCACTATAGGCGACAGAGTGAAAATCATCAATACATCGGAAGTGATTAACACTCAGATAAGCAACGACTGCGAAGTGCGTGGCGCTGTGCGTCTAAGCGACTGCTCCATCAAAAGCATACCCGAAGCAAGTGTTTACATAGGTTCGGGAGTAATTTGCGAGAACTCAATAATCTTTGATGGTTCTTCCATCCTCAACAGCGCTAAGATAGAGAACTGCTTTGTGGGCGAAGCATGCCAGATAACAAATGGATTTACTGCCGAGAACAGTGTATTCTTCGCTAATTCATATATGGCAAATGGTGAGGCGTGTGCAGCGTTCTGTGGCCCATTCACCGCAAGTCACCACAAGAGTTCATTACTCATCGGCGGAATGTTCTCATTCTACAATGCCGGCAGCGCGACCAACTTCAGCAACCATGCTTACAAGATGGGCCCTATGCACTACGGCATTCTTGAGCGAGGCACGAAAACAGCCAGTGGGGCTTACATCCTCATGCCTGCCAATATCGGTACTTTCAGTGTATGCTTTGGCAAACTGATGTATCATCCCGACACTCGTGCCCTACCATTCTCTTATCTTATCGCCAACGGCGAGCAGATGAATCTCGTGCCGGGCAGAAACATCACTACTGTGGGTCTTTATCGTGATATCAGAAAATGGCCCAAGAGAGATGTACGCCCTCGCAGCGGACAGAAGAGCGTAGTAAATTTCGATTGGCTCAGTCCGTTCTCCGTAGGTGAGATTCTACAGGCGAAGCATATTCTTGAAGATTTGCTTGCAGCGTCGGGCGATAATGTGAGCAACTATATTTATCATGAATATATCATCAGGAACTCATCTCTCCACAAGGGTATAAAATACTACGACATGGCATTGCGCATATATATGGGCGCAGTGATGAAACGTCATGAGCTTACACGCCCTCTCTCTCAGACAGGCATAGGCAAATGGAATGACCTAAGCGGACTACTTTTACCTGCTTCAGAAGAAGACGCTTTGGTAAACGAGATTAAGAATGGCGAAATTGACAACATCAACGATGTGATAGATCGCTTCACAGAGATAAACAACAACTATAGCGAGTATCGCTGGGCATGGTCATACGATGTGATATGCGATTACTATGGCATTGATGAAATTACGGAAGAAGACGCCATGCGCATAAGGGAAGATTATGTTACCGCCCGCCGTGAATGGATAGCGGAAATACGCAAAGACGCTGAACGTGAATATGCTATGGGCGATGTAGAAAAGAGTGTACTCGACAACTTCATTGAGCAACTTGACAAAGAAAAGGATTACGAATAAGAACGTCAAACTTCTTAATATAAAAAGTCGCGCATCAAGCTGATAATTAGCCATGATGCGCGACTTATTTTATTTACTATATTTTTCTACAGTTATGCCCCACAGAAGAAAAGCACAATAATCTGAGCTGTGAATATTCTAAGGAACATACTAAGAGGATAAACAGTAGAATAACCTACAGCCGGAGCCTCTTTTGAGCATGTCTGATTAGCATAAGCCAATGCTGGTGGATCGGTGTAAGTACCGGCAATCATACCCATGATTGTGAAGTAATTAAACTTATACTTCATGCGGGCGATAGTGCCCACGATAAGGATAGGAATAATTGTAATCAAGAAACCAGTACCAACATATTTCAAACCATCTCCCTGAACTACTGTTTCCCAGAAGCCTGCGCCAGCCTTGATACCTACCGACGCGAGGAAGAGCACAAGACCGATTTCTCGCAGCATAAGGTTGGCAGAAACGGTGGTATAAGTGACGAGTTTGAATCTATATCCAAAGCGACCTATCAAGATAGCGATGATAAGAGGACCGCCTGCGATACCAAGTTTCAAAGGAACAGGCATGCCTGGTATTGCCAAAGGAATACTACCAAAGACGATACCAATCATGATACCAATGAATATTGTAGCAATATTCGGAGTGTTAAGGCTCTTTATAGAGTTACCGAGCATAGAAGCTACACGCTCTACATTCTCCTCAGGACCAACAACAGTAACACGGTCGCCGACTTTGAAATGGTGGTTGCGTGAAGCGAAAAGCTCAATATCCTGACGAGTGACGCGAGTGACATTTACGCCATAAACACTGTTGAAGTGCATCTTACCAAGCACCTTACCGTTCATCTGAGGATTTGTCACCATCACGCGCTTAGAAATCAACTCTGTCTCGCCCTCGCTTGCCTGTGAAAGCTCACCTTCAACCTCAGAACCGATAAAGGCACTTATGGCAGAAGCGTCACCCTCAGCGCAAACAACAATGATTTCGTCGCCGAGATTAAAGACAGTGTCCTGCAAAGGAATTGTAACCACTCCCTCGTGAAGAATACGAGTGCAGACAAAATCACGATTCAGGAATTCTGTTATCTGCTTCAGCTTACGACCGGCGATATGCTGATTGTCTATTCTTAAATGCAAGTGGCAAGGCTTAGCCTTAGGATTTTCACCCTCCTGCTTATTAAGTTCAGCCTCTTCCTCTGCCAAATCCACACGACAGATATAACGAATGGCAATAGTAGCGCCGATGATACCTATCACACCAAGAGGATATGCGCAGGCATAACCATTGGCAATCTGTGGCACATTATCATGGAAGACAGAACCGAGAGCCTCATTGGCCGCACCAAGACCAGGAGTATTGGTAACAGCACCATAGAGAGTACCCACCATCATAGGCAAGTTGTTAGGATTGCTTGTATCGAAGAAAAGATAATAGCAACCAAACATCACAGCGATGTCAAGCAAGACCATGAGAGTAGAAAGAAGATTGAGCGTGACGCCACCTTTCTTAAAACTGTCGAAGAAGCCCGGACCTACCTGCAAACCGATGCAGAACACGAAAAGGATAAGTCCGAAGTCTTGTATAAACGTGAGAATTGGTGTAGGGCCTGTAAATCCTACATGACCTGCCAAGATACCCATAAAGAGCACAAAGGTTACACCAAGAGAGATACCTGCGATCTTCATCTTGCCGAGGAGTACACCGCAAGCGATGACAATGGCATAGAGAAGCGCGATGTGAGCCACCGACTCACTGTTCGTAAATAGATTTATTATCCAGTCCATTATTTTATAATGATATTTTTATCTCTTTGTAATATCTTATTAATTAATAACTTCTTGCGATAATAACTCTATACTTAGAAGGCTTGCCGCTTACCATATCCACGCCATCGGTCTGCTCATAAGCAAACGGAATGCAACGGATAGTAGCCTGAGTTTCTTCCTTGATTTTAGCCTCAGTTTCGGCTGTACCGTCCCAATGGCAGAGGAAGAATCCGCCGTCCTTAACACGCTCCTTGAACTCCTCGTAATTCTCGCACTCATATACATGAGCGTCACGATATTTACGAGCCTTCTCAAAGATATTCTTCTGCATATCGTCGAGCAAGTTCTTTACACGCTCTACCAAACCGTCGAAAGAAACTGTTTCTTTCTCCAATGTGTCACGACGCATAATCTCGACAGTGCCGTTCTCAAGATCTCTTCCACCCATAACAAGGCGAACAGGCACACCGCGAAGCTCATAATCAGCGAACTTGAAGCCAGGACGTTTGTTCTCGGCATCATCATATTTCACTGTAATACCCAAATCACGCAAGCCTTTGATAACAGGAGCGAACTTATCAGCGATAGCCTGCTGCTGATCACCCTTGCCGATAGGCACGATTACCACCTGCAGCGGAGCAATCTTTGGAGGCAAAACAAGACCATTATCATCGCTGTGAACCATGATAAGAGCACCGAGCAGACGTGTACTTACACCGAAAGATGTAGCCCAAGGATACTGCAACTTGTTCTCCTTATCTATATATTGCACATCGAATGCCTTAGCGAAGTTCTGACCGAGGAAGTGGCTTGTACCGCTCTGCAAAGCTTTACCGTCTTGCATCATAGCCTCGATAGTATATGTATCAACAGCACCTGCGAAACGCTCTGTGGCACTCTTTACGCCCTGAAGCACAGGCACTGCCATATAATTCTCAACTACGTCGGCATAAACGTGAAGCATCTGCTCAGCGCGTGCTCTTGCCTCCTCAGAAGAAGAATGAGCTGTGTGGCCCTCTTGCCAGAGGAACTCACTTGTACGGAGGAAAGGACGGGTACGCATTTCCCAACGCATAACGTTACACCACTGATTGCATACCAATGGCAGGTCGCGCCAAGAATGAATCCATCCCTTATAAGTATTCCATATAATTGTCTCAGAAGTTGGACGAACGATAAGTTCCTCTTCGAGTTTTGCGGCAGGGTCTACCACAACGCTGTTTCCATCCTCTGATGCTTTAAGACGATAGTGAGTAACGACGGCACACTCCTTAGCGAAGCCCTTCACATGCTCTGCCTCACGAGAGAGGAAAGATTTGGGGATAAGCAAGGGGAAGTATGCGTTCTGCACGCCTGTCTCCTTAAACTTAGCATCCATAATCTGCTGCACCTTCTCCCAGATGGCGTAGCCGTAAGGTTTTATGACCATGCAGCCTCTTACCGGAGACAATTCGGCAAGACCGGCTTTAATGACAAGGTCATTGTACCACTGACTGTAATTGTCAGCTCTTTTAGTTAATTCTTTCAGTTCTTTAGCCATTTTCTTGATTAGCTTTATAAATTTGGGTGCAAAATTACAAAAAAATGTTGATAAGTATGAGGCGATATAAAAAAAAGAGTTACCTTTGCCTCCAGTTAATACAAAACAAAAGAACACATAAATTATGAAAAAGATTAAATTATTTACACTTGGTCTGTGCCTTCTGACCATATTCGGATGTCAGACAAAACAGGGCACAGGAGCTGGTATCGGCGCAGGAGCCGGTGCTGTATTAGGTGGAATATTAGGACAAGTTATAGGCCATAATACAAAGTCTACAGCTATCGGTGCTGCCATAGGCGCTGCCGTAGGCGCTGGAACAGGCGCAATCATCGGTCATCACATGGACAAGGTGGCAGAACAGGCAAGACAAGTGCCTAACGCTACTGTTGAAACCACAACCGATGCTAATGGTCTACAGGCAGTAAAGGTAACATTCGACAACGGTATCCTTTTCAGCACAAGCAGCAGCACATTGAGTTCTTCAGCAAGAACATCTTTGAATAAGTTTGCTCAGGTGATGAAGAACAATACTGACTGCGACATCGCCGTACAGGGTTATACTGACAATCAGGGATGGAAGAACTGCAACGCAGAACAGAGCTATCAGAAGAACCTCGACTTGAGTCAGCGCAGAGCACAGGCTGTAACCAACTACCTTACAGGCAATGGTGTTTCTTATTCTCAGATTAAGAGCACAACAGGTTATGGCGAGGACAACCCTGTAGCAAGCAACTCTACAGCAGCAGGTCGCAGAGAAAATCGCCGTGTAGAAGTTTACATGTATGCCAGCAAGGCAATGGTAAACAAGGCCAACAACGGCACATTGGACTAATTCTATGTGTGCGATTATAAAAACAGAAGTTTTTTATTAATTATATACAAAGTAGAATTATGGAAAGGTCCGGAACGTGAGTTTAGGGCAGTTCTTACATTGAAATTTTAAGGATGGGCGGATGGCTGATCACAAACTTGAGAAAGTGAGTAATTAAGCGTCCGTCTTTTTTATGTTTATATACTTACACAAATAAGCAACATGCAACTATTTAAGAATATCCTCAGATGGGCAGTAGCCTTCTTTTTCGCATCCACGATTTTAGCCGTAATCGTATACAGATTTATGCCTGTATACGTAACTCCGCTTATGGTACTCCGCTCAATAGAAAACATTGGAACAGACGAGAGCATGATAATGCATCATCACTGGGTTTCTATTGAAGATATGTCGCCAAGCATGCCGGTAGCAGTAATGGCAAGTGAGGATCAGCGTTTCCTTCTCCACCACGGATTCGACTACGAGGCAATAGAGAAAGCCGCCAAGCACAACGTGAAAGGCGGAAAGAAACATGGAGCGAGCACAATATCTCAGCAGACGGCGAAGAATGTCTTTCTGTTTCCCGACCGCACTTGGGTGAGAAAGGGCCTGGAAGTATACTTCACTGCTCTTATCGAGCTATTCTGGAGCAAGCAACGCATTATGGAAGTATATCTCAACAGCATTGAAATGGGGCAGAACATATTTGGAGTAGACGCTGTTGCCAAATATCATTTCAACGGCAAAACCGCCGCCGAGCTTACGCGTTCGGAATGCGCGCTTATTGCCGCCACTTTGCCTAATCCTCGCAGATTCGACAGCAGCAATCCAAGTTCATATATGCGCAAGCGTCAGCGACGCATACAGCACGAAATGAAATTTATCCCTTCATTCCCCAAAGAAGGTGAAGACATCAACACCAACTCTGTATCAGGCGGAATATACAAGAAAAAGAAATGATGGATTTATTAGCAGAACTTAATGACAATCAGCGTGAGGCTGTAGAATATATTGACGGGCCACAGCTTGTAATAGCAGGCGCGGGTTCCGGCAAGACGAGAGTATTGACATATAAAATAGCCTATCTGTTGCAGCAAGGCTATTTCCCATGGAGCATACTTGCCCTTACCTTCACAAATAAAGCTGCCAACGAGATGAAAGAGCGTATCGGCTCACTCGTAGGCAACGACAGCGCGCGCAAATTACAGATGGGCACGTTCCACTCTATTTTCTCACGCATTCTGCGCAAAGAAGCACAATCCATCGGATATGACCAGAATTTCACCATTTATGATGAATCAGACTCACGCTCGCTGATAAAGGCAATCATCAAGGAAATGGGACTTGACGACAAGGTATATAAGCCGTCAACCGTACACGCCCATATCAGCATGGCAAAAAACCAGTTGATGAATGCTTCCGACTATCAGAAAGATCATAGCCTATACGAATACGACTATAAAAGCAAGATACCGGCAACAGGGAAAATCTTTGCCGAGTATTCACGCCGATGCAGAGCAGCCAACGCAATGGATTTCGATGACTTGCTGACAAACACTTTCGAACTGTTTGCTACCAATGAAGAAATCCGATTGAAATACGTAGACAGATTCAGATACATATTAGTAGACGAGTATCAGGACACCAACTACGCCCAGCATCAGATATTATTATTGCTCACCCGCGAGAACAGACATATCTGCGTAGTAGGTGATGACGCTCAAAGTATCTACGGCTTTAGAGGAGCAAATATCGACAACATTCTGAAATTCACTAAGATATACGATAACGCCAAGCTATTCAAATTGGAGCGCAACTATCGTTCTACTCAAAGAATAGTGGAAGCAGCCAACAGCCTCATAAAGCACAACAGAGGACAGATACCCAAGGATGTGTTCAGCGAAAACGCTGAAGGCGACAAGATATTGCTGCGCCCTGCTTACTCCGACCGTGAGGAAGCGTCTATCGTAGCTAAAGAGCTTGAAAGGATAAAGCACAAAGATAAATGCCAATGGGGAGATTTTGCCATTCTTTACAGAACCAATGCGCAGAGCCGCACATTTGAGGAAGAATTTATGAAAAGCGGTATTCCCTATCGCATACATGGCGGACAGAGTTTCTATCAACGTAAGGAAATAAAAGACATAATAGCATATTTCCGTCTTGTGGTAAACCCCAATGACGAGGAAGCCATAAAGCGCGTAATAAACTATCCTGCCCGAGGAATAGGCAACACAACGCTTGAAAAGATAGCACAGGCAGCCCACTCCCACTCCACAAGTTTTTGGAATGTGATTGGAGCGCCAGAAATTTACGGTCTTAACGTAAACAAAGGCACTCTCAACAAGCTTAACCTGTTTAAGTCGCTCATTGACAGCTTCATTGCTTTAAATGAAACATTGGACGCTTTTCAACTTGGCAGCAGAATAATAAAAGAAAGCGGACTCTACGAAGAGATATTCAAAAGCAAAGACCCTGACGACCTCGACCGCCAGGACAATGTAGATGAATTCTTAAGCAGTATGCAGGAATTTGTAGACAACCGCAAAGAGGAAGATATGCTTAATGAAATATCACTTAACGACTATTTGCAAGATGTTTCATTAATGAGCGATTTGGAAGATAACGACGACAGCGAGGAAGCAAAAAATAGGGTTTCACTCATGACAGTGCATGCCGCCAAAGGTCTTGAATTTCCCACAGTGTTCATAGTAGGTCTTGACGAAGGAATATTCCCAAGTCAGCGTTCAATGGATTCGTTAAAGGAAATGGAGGAAGAACGCCGACTGCTGTATGTAGCCATTACAAGAGCCGAGAAACATTGCGTGATGACGTGCGCCAAAAATCGTTATCGCTATGGCAAAATGGAGTTTTACATACCATCAAGCTTCATAAAAGATATTGACGCGAAATATCTTGATGTGAAAGGTGGAATGAATGGCGCCACAGCAAGCTACAATGAAATCGGCAGAGGATTTGGTGGCTCTTCCGACTACGAGATTAACAGAAGCTATACTGGCTCTCACCCTTGGGGAAGCGACTATCAAAGATATAGCAGCCGTATGCAGAACAGCAATCCTGTGGCGAGCCAGTTCCGTGCCGACGTAAAACCGAAGATTACATCTCCACATCGCGCTGAAGCAGCCATCGACCCATTCTCTGACGGATTTAAACAGCGTATAGCACGTGGCGGTGGCAATCTGCGTCGCATTTCAGACGCGATGACAAATGGCGGTCGCTCAGTTTCACCAACGACAAACGCCGGCAACTTCCAAGCTGAGACCACACAGATGAAGCAAGGCTCTGCATCTCTCGTTGTAGGCGACAAAATAGAACATCAACGCTTTGGAATAGGCGTGGTGAAGAAGATAGAAGGCACAGGCGAGAACACCAAAGCCACTGTAGCTTTCGAGAACACAGGCGAAAAGCAACTGCTTCTTAAATTCGCGAGATTCAGAAAGATATAAAAATATCGCTGATACGAAAAAACTCCTGCTTACTTTCAATATATGTAAGCAGGAGTTTTTTGTTTTTATGCCTTTTAAAGGCGAGGAATTCTCAACTATAAATCCGCCTTTACTTCATCTTCTCAATGAAGAACTTGCTTATCTGGCGAAGCAGATGATTGCGAGTGTTTCCGCCATAAATACTATGATTGCGATTTGTATAAACCACCTCATGGAAATCCTTATCAGCCTGAACCAATGCCTCTGAATATTCAAATGTATTCTGTGGATGAACATTATCGTCGGCCAAGCCATGACATATCAACAGCTCTCCATGCAGATTTGCAGCGCGATTGATAGGATTTATGCCATATCCGTCGGCATTCTCGCCTGGAGTGCGCATATATCTCTCCGTATAAATAGTATCATAGAACTTCCAGTTGGTAGGAGGAGCTACAGCCACACCGCAACGGAACACGCCACGACCTTCGCTCATGCTCATCAATGTGTTGAAGCCACCAAAGCTCCATCCCCATATTCCTATTCTGTCGGCATCCACATAACTCTGCTTGCCAAGCCAAATAGCGGTTTCCACCTGGTCTTTCGACTCAAGGTCGCCAAGCTTCAGATAAGTGCATTTCTCAAACTCAGCACCTCTTCCGCCTGTGCCGCGTCCGTCTACGCAAACCACGATAAAGCCATGTTGAGCCATATACATATCAAATGCGCCACCATTGCCCATTGAGCCAGCGTCCCATGAGTTAGTAACCTGCTGATTACCTGGGCCGCTATACTGGAACATTATCACAGGATATTTCTTAGACGCATCAAAATTGGCAGGCTTCACCATCCATCCATCGAGGCGTACGCCCTCAGATGTTGTGAAAGAGAAAGCCTCCTTCTTTGTCCAGCCATATTCCTTAGTCTTAGCCTTAAGTTTGGCATTGTCGATAGGAGTAGAAATCACCTTGCCACTATTGCTGCGCACGGTATATACATAAGGATTATCATAATCGCTCCAGTTGTTTACGAAATACTTATAATCACCTGAGAATACGGCAGAATTCCATCCCTCCTTGTCGGTAAGACGTTCCACCTTACCGTTTTTATGAGATACAAAAACCTGACGATCGTGAGGATTTACGGCAGCAGCCTGATAATAAATGTCGCCATTCTGCTCATCATATCCATACACAGAAGTAATATCATAATTAGGAGTTATCTTGCGAAGAAGAGTACCATTGATGTTATACAGATACAATCCCATATATCCGCTGCGGTCGCTCGGCACAAGAATTGAGTTTTTGCCGATAGTTATATCCTCCATCGCTTCCTCTTTCACATATTTTGCCGAACTCTCCTTTATCAACAGCTGCGCCACCGTAGAACTTGGATTCACCACATAGAGGTTGAGCACATCCTGATGACGTGGCATTGTGTAGACAATAATTTTATTAGGATCGTTAGTTGTCTTGATGCGAGGCATATATCCATCGGCATCCACAGGCACCTGCAACTGTCTTGTTCGGCGTGACTTCACATCATAGCTCCATGCCGTAACAGTAGAGTTTTGCTCACCTGCCTTAGGGTATTTGTATGTGTAAAGACCTGGATAATCGGCATTCTCCATCTTCTCAGGCTTCAGTCCCTTGAACATCTGCAGAGAGTAAGACTTCACCTTGCTTTCATCATAACGCAGCCAGCACAGCTTTGTGCCATCAGCATTAAACACGAGAGCCTTATTAAATCCGAATTCCTCTTCGTTCACCCAGTCTGGCAATCCGTTGATAACCTCACCAAACTTACCATCTTTCGTCACCTGTGTTTCCGCATTGTCATAGAGCAGCTTCACGAGGAAGATGTTGCCATCTCTCACGAAAGCAATCTGCTGACCTGTAGGCGACCATGTAGGCACCTGCTGCATTCCTCCGTCGGAGAGTTTCTCCAGTTTCTTTGAAGCAATGGTGTAGATATAAAACTGTGCCTTAAACGAGCGGCGATAAATCTTCTCTGTCTTTGTCTGAATAAGCATTTTTGTGCCGTCAGGCGAAAAACTATAGCCATCTATTTCTTCCACTTTCTCCCCCATCGTGTGAGCCACATCGAAGAGCACAGCCGTCTGTTTGCCTGTCTTGAAAGAATATTGTATAATCTGCTTGCCATCCTTTATGCTGGCATACTGGTCTGTTCCGCTCACCGGGTTTATTCCGCTGAGATATTCCGCGCTGAAATCACCCTTAGTGATACTCTTTAAATCTAATTTGCTACTTGCCATGATATTTGCCGTACTTAACAATGCCATGACGCAAAATGTCAATAACCTATTCATTAGTACTACTTTATATGTTTTTATTTTCTTTTCAAAAAGCTATAAGCTTAGGGGAAGCATTCTTCCGTTTTTGCACAGCAGACAAAGTTAGTGAATTATTTTCTATTACTCTCTCTTTCATCTTTTTTTTATAAAAATATAGCAAAATGAGGAAGAGCCGCGAATAACTTTCATGTTTTTACGATTATCGGCAAATGAGGATGTTAATAATCAGCTTCTTAGTCTTTCATTTTACATATAACACAGCGAAGAACTCTTCATTCAAGGCATGGAGAAAGAGGGAAAATTTAAGACGAATGGCAATTATAGCCGTAGAAATGACTTCTTATTAACATTCTGATACAACTACAAACATGGTTTCACTATCTATTAACAATCTGCTACGACTATATACATAGTTTCACTTTCCGTTAACAATCTGCTACAACTATAAACATAGTTTCACTTTCTTATTAACAATCTGCTACAACTATAAACATAGTTTCACCTCGTTGTTAAATAGTATTAAAGACTACGCTTGCGTTTTTCGCTTCTTAAAGCAAAGATTATAAAATAATGGAACGGGCAAATCTTCCTATTATCATTTCATGGCTTCGCAAGAAGCATGCCAACTATAAAAACTTCCTCATTTCTTCTTAGAAGCATTGTCGCCCACGGTGATATGAATGTCGATATTAATATTTGTGTTTTTTGTCAATTCCGACAATAAGGAAGACAAAGTCTTAACAAGCGCTGACACATTGCCATCGACATGCTTATGCCGGCTGAAGCTGTCGGCATCAATAATCTTCGCGCCCTCTTCCACCACATAACTTATATCCTTGAAGCCAATAATGCCCTCTTCCACCTGACCCATTCTGCCACCATGGGCATTTATCTCGTCGACAACCTTGTCGAGCTGAGTGGCAGGGAAACCGACATAAAACAAAGGCTTGCCGTCCTTGCCTCTTTTCCTTACTATCTTATAGCCCATGAGGTTGTGAATGGCAAAGGCAGCATTATCGTAGGCGCGATAAAACGCTCCTATCTTAATGAGAAACATGCGTTTGCCATTTGAGCTATTTTGTATATCCAATAATTCGAGTAAAGTCATTTTGCAATTGTATATGTATTTTTCTCTGCTCCACAAATCTACTTCTAAAACGTTTCTTCACCGACACACGCTTGTAGCCGTTGTTGAAATAAAACACACGCCACCACGCGTCATCGAGCCTACGCACCAAGTTTACTCTCACATTATAAGAGTCGTAATGCGAAATCATGCCAAGAAAGGAATTGAGCGAAAAGGCAAACTCCTCGGCATACTCAAACACGAGATATTTGTTCTCGGAAATAAGCTGATTATAATGATTTATGCGTTCCACGGCACGACTTACCGTGCGATTACTGATGTATTTGCGCCACGGCTTGATTACTACTCCTACAAACTTCACACCTTTTGTATAATGTTGCAGATATCGCTTGTGGGGATGCAGGCTGAGGTCGTGCTCCGCAAGCCATGCCTTTATCTTCTGCTCCACCTGCAACAGATATTTTCTATCTCTGTGTATCAACACCATATCGTCCATATACCGCCCATAATATCTCACTCCCCAGTTCTTGGTTATGAGCTTATCGAGCTGCACAAGCACATACATGGCGCATATCTGGCTCGTCATCCGCCCAATGGGAAGACCATGATTGTCGGGAACATTAAACAGGCTTTTATGCCACGGCAACTTGAGCCACGAGTCAGGCGGAGTAAGCCTCTGGCAGTTGTGCTGAGGGCAGTCGAGGATAACCTCACGGATAAGATATATCAACACGTCTTTGTCGGCGCCCTTATATTCACGATAAACGAAATCGGTCATCATTTTAAGGCACATCTCCTTATTAAGCGACATGAAATAACTGCGCAGATCGAGTTTCAGAATATAGCAGTCCTGAGTATACTCCTTAGAGCATTTGCGAATGTGCTGCGCTACCCTCTTCACGGCAAACAACACGCCTTTCCCCTTACGAATAGAATAACTGTCGGTGATATAAAAACGCTCAAGCAACGGGACAAGTTTCCGTTGAAGAATCATATCGATAATCCTGTCTTCAAAGGCAGGGGCGAAAATCTCCCTTACTATCGGATGGGAAACAATAAAGACAGCCGAGCGTCCCGGATGATAAGTGCGGGCATTTATGCGTTTATGCAAATCAACGCAGCGGCGCTCGAAATCAAGTTCAAATCTTAATGCGCTGGGCGTTCTCCTCTTGTTTTTGCGAAGAGCGAAATAGGCGGCAAATACATCGTCGATGCTAAGCTCACTATTCTTCTCGTCGCCGATTTTATTGAGATAACGCCACATCGGTTTAGGGAATTCTTTCAATTTATATAAATTAAAATAATACTAAGTTTATAGCTTCATAAAACTAAGCTCTCCAAAGCAGGCCGGGCGGCGCGACAAGGCGACGCACCGGAGTTTTTGTAGCCAAGGGCACAATTTCGAGGCGAAACATAAGCTACCATCACTGGCAGGTAGGTATTCTGCCTGAAACGCCTTTTGTCATCTGTTTTGTTTCATCTTAACGAACTACGCTCCTCCGCACCTGAAAACGAAACTTATTAATAGGAGGAATGCGGACTCGCAATTAGTCTGTCGATGACCCTTTGGGGAGTATCAGTAACCAAAACTCAAGTGGTCACGAATTAATAATCTAAAACAATTATATTCCCCCTGAATTTAGAACAAGATTGTCTGCTGTCTCATTATTTCAAATTTCGCCTGAGGCATCGCGCTTATGGCACTCACGCCTCCAATCCGCTATCTGCGCTCCAACATTTGCCAACAACACGGCGAAGCGTGCGTATTGAGCTTCAGAAATGACTCGCTGCTGAACGCCTGCCCGAAACAATACGAGCACCATTTCAAATTTTGCGTCCATCTCTTCCACTATTTCGGTATTCTTTCTCACGTTGCGCGCTCTTAGGAAAAGCGCCATCAAATCCAAGCACTCCTTGACAGTGCGTTCACCCACCGTCATTTTGAAGAACTTAGAATACGACTTACACATGTCGAGAATGCCATTCAGCAAGTTGAACAAATCTCTGTATAGCGGCAACTTGCTCTCTGCAATCATTCACAATAAGTTGTTTTCTTTTTGTTTATTACTTTGGTAGTTGCATCCTTAGGAAATTGATGTTTCATAAATAACTTCACTTTTGTGTTAGGAATGCGAAACACACCAAGTTTATAGCCTTCAAAAGCAAATATAAACAAAGAAACAATGCAAATCAATAGCAGAGAGCAAAAATTTATCCATTTTTACATTAATTAGCACCACCTAATGAGGCATTGAGCCACACTTCCATTTGGCCTGCTCCCTTATGATTCCACGCATAATATGGAATTAATGTGAGCTTCTTCACGTCTGTCTTAACAAAGCCGTCGGAAGTTTCGCTCAACACACTGACAGGGGCGCTTATCGTTGTAATGCCGTTGAAAAGCTGAGCGTTGTTCTCAACAGAGAACTTTGGATTACGAGGCATAATGGTATGGAACAAATCGAAATCATTATAAGGCCATTCAGCGCAATAAACCAACGGACCGCGCTCTACTGCAACTCTTCCTCTGTCGGCTTCCACATTATTGTTTGCTTCTACCAATCGTGGCTGCATATCGAAATGAATGCGCACTACATCGCCTTTCTTCCATTTGCGATTAATCTTGGCATAACCATTTTCAAGTGAAGAAACATCTATTTTCTCGCCGTTCACCTCAATGCTGTAGCCCAGGTTTACTTTGTCGGCATAATGATACAAATCGCTTGGCACTACCTTATTCTGTGCCCATCCTGGAATGCGGACAAGCATGGCAAAAGAGCCTGCGTTGTTCTTCTTTATGGTAATAGCAATATCACCGATCCATGGATATTGTGTAGACTCTGACAAGGAAACCATGCCCTTACCAATCTTTATGTCTGAATTGTTGCCGGCAAAGAGGTTTACATAGAGATTGTTATCTTTCACGGCATACATATAGCCAGGCACTGAAGGAATGAAACGGCAAAGGTTGCTTGGGCAGCAAGCGCATCCGAACCATGGCTGACGTGTCTTGGTATTATCAGCGTTGAAAGCATATTTACCATCAGAAGCCAATGGATTAGGATAGAAGAACTTGCCACCATCGATGCTCATTCCGCTGATTACGCCATTATATAATGTGCGCTCCAGGCAATCGATGTATTTTGCATCGCCATGAAGAAGAAACATTCGCTGATTGAGATAAACCTGAGCGATGGCAGCGCAAGTTTCATTGTAAGCTGTCATGTTAGGTAATTCATAGTTTGCACCAAAAGCCTCGCCGGCATGACGCGCGCCTACACCGCCTGTGATATAATATTTCTTATCCACGATATTACTCCAGATAGCGTCTACAGCCTTAATGTAGGCAGAGTCGCCGGTAAGCGCTGCCACATCAGCCATGCCTGCATACATATATCCGGCTCTTACTGCATGGCCCACAGCCTCATCCTGCTCTACTACTGGCTTATGGCTCTGGCTATACATATTCTTAATAGAAGTTTTTCCACGGAAATCGAGGAAGAACTTAGCCTCATCAAGATATTTCTTTTCGCCGGTGAGCACATACAAGCGTGCCAATGCCATCTCAGCAATCTGATGACCCGGCACAACAGTTGCCTGTCCCGACTTAGAGCCTACTTCCCTAACCACGCAGTCGGCATAACGGCGGGCGATGTTGAGAAACTTGTCAGAACCTGTAGCCTGATAATGCGCGCACGCTGCATCCACCATGTGACCGAGATTGTAAAGCTCGTGGCTCAACACTTCTTCCTTCACCCATCGCTTATCGCCAGACCATGAATGAGGCTTTTTAGGATTGATGGTGCGCGCGGTGTAAAGATAGCCATCCTTCTCCTGAGCAGCAGCGACAATGTTGAGCACGCTGTCGATATACATCTTCAGTCGATTGTCGGGATAAGTCTGGAGCACATAGCTTGCTCCCTCGATGGTTTTATACACATCAGTATCATCAAACGAGAAGCCCATAAACTTGCTTACGTCATACTTGTCGCTTGGATGGGCAGCCCAAACGAAGTTGCGGTATCTGCCTTCGCTCTCACACTTGCTGAAAGCCAAAGGGATGGTAACTTCTCGCGCTGCCTTGATGCGATTGCCCCAAAAGGTGTTAGGAGTGATTTTCACCGAAGTGAATGGCACCTGTGTGTAAGGATAACCATGCTGAGCCTGCGCTGCCATTGTAAATAGCAGTGCGCAGACCGTAGTTATAAGTTTGTTCATAATAAAATAATTAATATAGTTTTTGTAATATATTGTTTAGTCTATTTTTTAGGAAAATAATTCTTCCATGCCTTTACATAAAGCCTTCTCTCTTCAACTCTTCATATATGCGCTGCACTGGCAATCCCATGACATTGAAATAGCTGCCATGCAACGAGGTAACGCCGATATAGCCTATCCATTCCTGAATGCCATAAGAACCGGCCTTGTCAAATGGTTTGTAATTGGTGATGTAATAGTCTATCTCCTCGTCGCTCAGCTGCTTAAAAGTTACATCTGTAGAAACGGAAAAATGGTGTTGTCTATCTTTTGTCGTGAACGATACGCCAGTTATCACCTGATGAGTTTTTCCGCTCAATGAGTGCAACATTTCCTTTGCCTGCGAAGCGTCTTTCGGCTTGCCTAACGCTTTTCCGTCGAGAATCACCAATGTGTCGGCAGTGAGCAGAAGTTCATCATCGCCTATCTCATAAGCAGAAGCTTTCTTCATTGAAAGATATTCAGGCACCTGATTTATAGGCATATCCTCAGGATAGCTTTCATCAATGCCTTTCTTCACCTCTACTCTGAAATCCACATCAAGCCCTTTGAGCAATTCTTGTCGGCGTGGGGAATTACTTGCTAATATTATCTTCATCTTTTTCCGTAAATCTTCATTCTATGTTTATTGTCCGGCTGCATTCTGATATCACCATCCGAATGCCTTTGCATTGCTCATCCATTTGCCTTGCGCTTTGAGCACCTGCTCGATTATGTCGCGACCTACTCCGTGTCCTCCTATCCTGTCGCTCACATAAGTGCTTATCTCTTTTATCTCGTTGCAGGCATCTTTCGGGCAACATGGACAGCCCACCTGCTTCATTATCTCATAGTCAGGAATATCATCGCCCACATATATTATCTCGTCGTCGGCAAGATTATATTTGGATTTAAATTCCATATATGTCTTTATCTTAACGGCACATTTCATATAAATGTCTTCCATTCCAAGGTTGGCATATCTTATGCGCACAGCTTCGGTGTTTCCACCTGTGAGGATGGCGCATCTCAAGCCCATCTTCTGCGCCAGCTGTATAGCGTAACCGTCTTTGATGTTTACGGTTCTCAATGGTTCGCCACTCGCTGCCAGGACTATAGTCTCGGCTGAAAGCACTCCGTCTACATCAAAGATTATCGCTTTTATCTTATTTAAATCGTAGTTTATCATTTTTATTTTTGCACGCCCTCTATTTTACAATACTCTTAATATTACAATGCACGCCCTTAAACTTTTATAAAGCGTTATTCATTCTTCATTTTGATTATGCTTTCAGAAAGCTGCTCATATATCTTGGCAAAATCATCAGGAAGCAATGCTTGTTGCTTAGCCATAACGTTTCTATCCTCGCGCACGGCAGGCCCGGTCTGTCCGTCTTTCGGCGACATTGTGTGTGCCTTGCGCGCAGTCTCATCCACCAAAGGGAACATCACGCTGAATGGCAATCCATGTTCGCCCAATATTTTTTCAGCTATAGCGAAACAATGATTTGAGAAATTACAGGCAAAAACGGCTGCAAGGTGCAGATATTTTCTTTCATCCGTGGAAAGATAATACACGCTGTCGGAAATACTGTTGCTCAAATCTGTTATCACTTGCTTTGCGTCGTCATTGTTTGCTTCAACAAAGCAAGGTATCTGCTTGAAATCCACCTCTTTCTCTTTTGAGAATGTCTGCATAGGATAAAGCACGCCATAATGATTGGCATAACCTTTAAGCATATCCATAGGCATGCTTCCTGCCGTATGAACGAAAAGTTTATCACTGCGTTTCTCTGTAGCCTTTTCTATCACTTCTTTTAATGCGCTATCCTTTACAGAGATGATATATATGTCGGCATCACCCCTTATCTGCCCATAATCACAGATAGCTTCCGCACCTATCTGCTTTGCAAGGCAAGAAGCCGACTCCATTGTACGGCTAAACACTTGTTCTACCTTATTACCAGATAGAACAAGTGCTTTACCTAAATTAGTTGCCAATCTGCCGGCACCTATCAATATTACATTCATTAATATTTACCTATATGTACATTTTCCCACTTCAACTTATCTTCGTTTTGTGGTTTGCGTTCATCTGCCTTATGTCCAAACGCGACAACGCAGAGCACTTCAAGATTTTGTGGGATATTAAGTATTCCTCTCACAACATCCTCTGAACTTGTGCCGTCATTGAGAGCATGACCTTTCATCTGCACCCAGCAACTGCCTAATCCCAAATCTTCTGCCTGATATTGCATGCTAATAGCAGCGATAGAGCAATCTTCAAGCCAACAATCCAATGTAGGGTCGCCAAGAATCGCGACTGCCAATGGAGCGCCCTTTATAAGCTGTGAGCCACTCTCCTTAGCGTCAGAGAGTTTTTCGATATCCGTTTTATCGTCTACTACTACAAACTGCCATGCGCGCTGTCCGCGAGCTGTAGGCGACATAAGAGCCGCACGAAGAATGAGTTTCACATCTTCCGCGCTTATCTCCTCATCAGTAAACTGACGATGACTGCGACGCATCTGCACTAAAGTCTTAAAATCTTTCATAAAATATATCTATATAAATTAGTCTTCCTCTATTTGCTCTTCTTCCACTTTCTTCTTGCCAAACTCGGGGTCAAACTTAATCAAAGCCGTAACTATAAATGTTACGAAGCATGCTCCAATAACCAAAAGGAAGAAATAACGATAGCCCAACTTCGACTCAAGCCAACCCGAAAGCATACCGGGGAGCATCATGCTCGCTGCCATAAGACCAGTGCAGATGGCATAATGACTTGTCTTGAAATTGCCTTGACTATAATATATAAGGTAGAGAGTATAGGCTGTGAAACCAAAGCCATAGCCAAACTGCTCTATAAACACGCAAGCATTAATGAGCCAAAGACTTTCCGGCAGAGCATAGCTAAGATAGACATAAACCAAATCAGGCACAGTTATTGCCAACACCATTGGCCAAAGCCATTTCTTTAATCCATCTCTGCTGGCAAGAATTCCGCCAAGAATACCACCGCCAAGCAAACCGATTACACCGATTGTGCCATACACGAAACTGAATTCCTGTGGCGACAGCCCCAATCCACCTGCATGAGGAAAATCACGAAGGAAAAGAATGGAAATCTTAGAAAGCAATGCCTCTGGGAAACGATATAACAGCATAAAGAGCACAGCTGTGAGTGCGTATGGCTTGCGGAAGAAAGTAACAACAGTTTCCACGATTTCTCTCCATATCTCGCCAGCACTTTGTTTCGCTGCCTTACCGTTTTTTTTATGTGTCAATACCTTATTCGCTACATCTGCTTTCGGACGTGGCATTACATAGTTGTGCCATAGATACAACCCGATGAAGATACCAGCAACTGCATAAAATACGATGCTCCATGAATATTTAATCTGCCCTCTAAACGCGACCTGCAAAAAGCCTGCCAGCCAAATGAGCAATCCCTTGCTGAATATTGACGCAATGCGATAAAAAGTGTTGCGTATACCCACAAACCACGCCTGATCATGCTCATTGAGACCAAGCATATAGAATCCGTCGGCTGCAATATCATGAGTGGCGCTTGAAAATGCCAAGAGCCAGAAAAGACAGATTGTGGCTTGAAGCCAGAAAGATGTAGGAATAGAGAATGCGATACCGCCGAAAGCAGCACCAAGCAAAAGCTCCATTGCGAGAATCCACCAACGTTTTGTTTTAAGAATATCCACGAATGGACTCCAGAAAGGCTTTATCACCCATGGCAAATAAAACAAACTGGTATATAAAGCAATCTCAGCATTACTCAATCCAAGTTGCTGATACATCAGCACTGAAAGTTCTGCCACAATAACATTTGGCAGTCCTTCTGCAAAATAGAGCGAGGGCACCCATGCCCATGGTGACTTTTTCATGATCTTAGTATATTTTTGTTATTTCAGCGTTTTTATAATAATGCAGCAATATCTTGCTGTAATCATATCCTTGCTCTCCCATTACGGCAGCCCCTATCTGGCATAGCCCTACGCCATGCCCCCAGCCCGCTCCGGTGAGGATAAACTTTCCATCCTTTTTGTCTACGACGAATGCAGAACTATACAGATGGCTTGTGCTCAACGCGCGACGGATTTCCAATTCCTTGCCAAGCACAAAACTTCTGTTTTTACCCACAATGCGTAGCCTTGAAATACGTCCGCTTTTGCCACGCTCCAATGGTTGCAAATCTGTTATTTCTCCGAAGTCTATCTTCAAATTATCACTTACAAGCTGCGTAAGTTCCTCTGTGGTGTATTCCACCTTCCAACGATAGAAATCATGAGTTTCGGTGTCGTAATCGTTAAGCACCTGTTTCAGAACCTTTGCGTCATCAGTATTACAGAATGCGTCAGGATTTGAGCGAATCCATTTCTCGGCATTAGCCTCAACGGTAAGATCCAACAATTCTTCATCCTTACCGCTCAATGAAGCATCAGAAGCATCATCCTTTACTGCCTTAAGATATGTTTTTTCCATATCCTCCCAGCAATATTGATATTCCTCGCTTATGCCACCGCAACATTTGCTAAAACGAGCATCGCATATTTCAGTTTCGCCATCTTCGTTTTTACTCATAAGCACCTGACCCTTTGTCGCTTTCACGGCAGCTGCCACATTTTTGCTCGTTTCTCTCGTTATACCTTGATAACGCTGACAATGGTCGTCCGCGCAGACATCAAACAGCAAATGGTCTTCACGGTCATACCAACGTATCAGTTCGTCATCCTTCTTAATGAAAGAGAAAAACACATTATTGTTTTCCGACAAACGTTTGCGCTTCTCCATCTGAGCGAGAAGCCAGCTGCGAGAAATCACGGTATGAGCTTTCAATAATTCCAATGAGGCAGAAGCCTTCATCTCGCTTGAGATAACGCTCTCAAGATATCTTTCAACTGATAACTCATTGATAGCGCATATTTTGTCGGCGTCTACCACAAGTTTAAGATTGCCGACAAAGGTCTGCGCTTCTTTGCGTTCCCAATGGAAATTCACTCCGATTGTAACATCAGAAAGAGTGAACGAAGCATCATTACCAGAAGGAATGAACTGCAACTCCTGATATCTGCTTCCGTTCCAAAGAATACCACCCTCTGAGAATTGCGCGATCTGCTCACCCTCTATTTTCTCGCCTTTGGCAAGATATGGCTTATTAAGAGTAAAATGTATTTCGCTGCCACTCACGATACCTACAGTAACCATCGGTTCTGTCATATCCTCATTCTGAGAAGCCCGTTTTTCCTCATCATTGATAAGCGCCACAATTTTATCCGCATCTTCATTGGTTATGCCACATTCTTTTAAAATGCTTTCAGCCTCGACAGCAGAAAGGCCATTGAAATCTTTCTCACGAGGAGTGATTATCATGCCTGCCATATCAAGTGCTCCCGGACTTACCAATATCTGTTCCTTACCCTCTTTGAAATAACAGTCAGGGCGATGCTTCATGCGAGGTATCACTACGCAGACATAATCATTATCTCTATACCATGCCACAATGTTCATCATCGGTTCTTCATCTGGCTTAGCATAGAATTTCTCAAGAGAAGAATAAAGAATATCAAACAGATGGCTATCGCCTTCTGCCGTCTGAGTGCGTATGGCAAAAACAGGCACGACAAAATCTTTTATAAGATAGAGAGCGTCATTTTCACCATAAGAAGCAATCTTTTCCATATTTCTGCTTAGTCGTCCCCACTCCGTCTGCAATGGAAGCAAGCCTGACGTTCCCATCTGCAAATGCGCATGGTCGGGAGCTGACGCGCCACATTTAGGACCATTGTAGAATGCCATAAGGCTCTTATGCTCGGTCAGCACACGGCGCATCTCTGCATAAAGCATACCTATATTTTGCTTAGTATGGCAAATGGCAGGCAAGGTGAAATGCTGTGGCAATATAGGATATGGATTTACGAGCACCTTTAGTTTATCATCGAACAACAAAGATGATTGCTCCTTAGGACGATTTTCATCACAAAGGAAACAAGGACGCTTTGCCAACGACTTTTTATCAATTTTAGCACCGGTAGAAACCATTCTCGCTGGATTAAACTGCAATTTCAGCAGCGAGTCATCAGTAGTCGTGAGATTTTTTGTCTTCACGTTTTTCAAATCAGCAAAATGCTGTCGGCAGTCATCCCACGCTGACAGCTGCTGACTAAAAAAAGTCAGAAAAGAATCCTCCTCATTCTCTCCGTTGCCATTATTGATATGTTTACGTGCCGCTATCTCTATTGTGCGCAGACGATCTTTATATGTATTATTTGCATTCACATGTTCAATGTCGAGTGCAGCATCGCTGTTTCCATTCCATCGGCGACACAAATATAATTCATCATATATTCTGCCTATTCTGTGGCGACGTGATATAGCCAAGCCAAC
The DNA here is from genome assembly GCA_024682415.1 of Prevotella sp. Classification (GTDB taxonomy): domain Bacteria; phylum Bacteroidota; class Bacteroidia; order Bacteroidales; family Bacteroidaceae; genus Prevotella. Next base: position 144,330 of record JAIKZG010000009.1, on the reverse strand, counting down.
GGCATAGTCTTCTCCATAACTTGTGTTAGGGAATTTTATCTGCCTTATCAAAGGAGTGAAGAACGCGCGTGGTGCGCCAAGTCCGTTTATGCGCAGAGCATTGTTCGCGCCGTTTTTATCAGTCCATTCCTTATGGTCGATAAGACCAGGAGGAAGAGTATTAAGCTCAAAGTCGCACATACGATAGCTGCCTATCATCATCGCTGCTTTTTGCTTGCGGAATTCCTCCACTATTCGCGCAATTGTTTTTGGTGAAGAATACAGGTCATCGCTATCGAGCTGAATAGCAAATCTGCCACATCTGCTATCACTCACAGCCGCATTCCAGCATCCACCGATTCCGAGATCAGTTCTCTCCGGAATGATATGCACCAATCGCTCATCATTTATTCCATTGAGGATTTCCGTTGTTTTATCAGTGGAATGGTTATCCACAACTATAACATTAAACTTAAAGTCGGCTTCCTGACTCAATGCCGAGCCAACTGCATCTGCAATTGTTTTCTCTCTGTTATACACAGGTATCACAACCGAAGCTTCACACTCAAATTCCTGCGCATCATAATCAGGAGCGTCATATTTTGCAGTGTCCACCATTGCTCCAATCTTTTCAAGATAACGTGTAGCGACCTCTTCAAGTTCAATCTGTCGGTTGCGATTGCGTGGATCTACATAGTCAAACTGTTTCACTCCGCTTGCTCTCGTGTCAAGTTCCTCCTCTGTATACAGATATTCATTTAGATGAAACAGAGAGCCGTTTATGCTTAAGAACAATCTAAGGTCATACCATTGAGCGAACTCATATTTCTTTAAGTCGTCCTGCTCAAGATATTTTTTTATCAATGTCGTTCTTACGACAACGATTTGGCCGAAATCGAAATCATCTCTGATACTTCCTGCCTGATAATCTATTACTGGATGTTTCTCACGCTTTCCATTCTCCACTGAATAATGATCGGCATAAAGCATTGCCACGTTATCAGCGTCATGCGCCACGCTCAACATTCGCTCCACGGCAAACATACCAAGCGAAACCGGTGATTGCTTCATACTTAGGATTATGAATTCATCGTTTGCGCTGCTTTTCGCAATAGTTTTCAGTTCGTCAAGCGTCAGTCGATTAGGATTTATCGTGTTTATCTTATAAAAATCATCAATTGATTTTCCCATTATGTTTTCTTTAATAAATTACTTACCTTAATTTTTGTATGGCAAACTTACTACTTTTTTCATTATTTGCCAAATTGATAAGCCGGAAGTTTACGAAAAACTCCCTACACGGTTTTTAGTTATCCTTCTGAATAAAATAAATTTAATCTTTTGTAGTTAGCTTTGGATTATTAATATGTCTTGTAGAATCGCGCTTGGTTTTCTTTTCCATACTCTTTTCGAATGCCTCTGTGAGGTCTACTCCAGTTTGATTGGCAAGACAGATGAGCACCCATAAAATATCAGCCATTTCCTCACTGAGATTAGCCTTTTCTCCCTCCTTAAAACTCTGGTCGCCATATTTTCTTGCTATCACTCTCGCAAGTTCGCCCACTTCCTCAGTAAGACAAGCCATATTAGTAAGTTCCGAGAAATATCTCACTCCATAGGTTTTAATCCACTTATCTACTTCTTGTTGCGCATCTTTTATCGTCATCTTCTTATTCCTCTTTTAAGTAGTATTTCTTATACCATTTCAAATAATTTTCTTGCTCCATTTCCGCATCCATAGGCAATTTCTTGCGAAAATAATGAATGATAATATATTTCAGACTTTCCGGCACGCCATCACCATTGCTAAATGTATCACCAAACTCATTGTGAAAATTCATTTCATAAGTTGCTACGACAGCGGGATATAGAGCCGACATAACAAACCATTCACGCTCATAATTCCAAAACCAAGCCTCGCTCAATGGATTTTCATCGAGTTTGTAAGGGCAATGCTCCTCGCCTTTATAAAACCTGCATTGCTGCAATAATTCTTTCTGCTTATCATTCATAATAGTGACCTCGATGGGATTCAAACCCATGACACGCAGAACCGGAATCTGCTGCTCTATTCAACTGAGCTACGAGGCCTTCTTCCGTTAAAAGTGAAGCAAAGGTAATAAGAAAATGGTTTACTCACAAAAGAATAAACCATTTTCTCTTTTTTTATTACTAAAATTAATCAAGTATATTCTACGAATTTACTTAATCAAATCTACTGAACGTTTCAAGAAATTGTCAAGAGCTTCGCCCTTAAGCATTCCGTTCTGAAGCAATGCAAGGTCGATAAGCTGATGTACGACAGCATTGCCATTAGCATAATCAGCAAGAATTTCATCACGCTTAGTGCGCTGCTCGTTGATTGCCTTCTCTGTGTTCTGCAAATCGTCTTTCTCCTCCTGAGAAATTTCCTCAGGCTTCTTCTTGCTTTGAGTCTGATGCAGAGCAGCAAGGCGAGCCTCCTGTCCTTTCAACTCACTGACAACAGGCTTCAAAGCCTCATCTACAGCAGAACTTGTGTCGCCAAGCACTTTCTTAATCAATGGATGATCACTGTTAAGCACTACAGAATAAGAATCTGGCATCTGCGCATAGAAGCTCATGCCAGGCTGGAAACGACTCATTTCCTTCATACGACGCATATACTCACTCTGAGTCATCAACACAGGCTGAACTTTCTCGCCCAAAGCCTGTACCTCAACGCCAAACTCTGCCTTTTCAATCTTAGGCATCTGTGAGCGGAACACCTGAGAAAGCTTTTCGCTGTCGTCCTTAGCCAAATCACTTTCTTTCTTATCTTCCTTCACAATAAGACGATCAATAATATCAGCGTCTACGCGCAGGAAGCGGCTCTTCTCCAGCTTCTGCTCGAGCATAGAAACCATTGGCACGTCAAGCTGACCATCGAGCATAAGAACATTGTAGCCCTTATCCTGAGCAGCCTTGATATATGTATACTGCTCATCCTTATCAGTAGCATAGAGATAAATAAGCTCACCATTCTTGTCGGTCTGGTTGTCCTTGATAAGAGTCTTATACTCATCAAATGTGAAGGACTTGCCATCTACATCCTTCATCAAAGAGAAGTCCTTTGCGCGATCATAGAAATCTTCCTGTGAGAGCATACCATAGTTGATGAAAATCTTCAAATCATCCCACTTTTCCTCATAGTTCTTGCGGTCTTCCTTGAATATGCTCTGCAAGCGGTCTGCTACCTTCTTTGTAATATATGTAGAAATCTTCTTCACGTTAGAATCGCTCTGCAAATAAGAACGGCTCACATTCAAAGGAATATCTGGAGAATCTATCACACCATGAAGCAATGTGAGGAAGTCTGGCACGATTCCCTCCACCTGATCGGTGACAAACACCTGGTTGCAGTACAACTGAATTTTATTGCGCTGCATATCAATGTTATTCTTGATACGAGGGAAATAGAGAATACCAGTAAGAGTGAATGGATAATCCACATTGAGATGAATCCAGAACAAAGGTTCGTCCTGCATTGGGTAAAGAGTCTGATAGAACTTCTTATAATCTTCATCCTTCAATGTGCTTGGAGTCTTAGTCCACAAAGGCTCTACATCGTTGATGATATTATCCTCGGCAGTATCTACCTGCTTACCGTCTTTCCATTCAGTCTTCTTGCCAAATGCGATACTGATAGGCATAAACTTGCAATACTTAGAAAGCAAAGCCTGAACACGCGCGTGCTCAAGAAATTCTGCGCAGTCGTCGCTGATGTGGAGAACGATTTCAGAACCACGATCAGCCTTATCTGTTTCCTCAATAGAGAATTCAGGGCTACCATCGCAACTCCACTTCACAGCCTTAGCGCCATCCTTGTAGCTCTTAGTGATAATATCCACCTTGTCGGCAACCATGAAAGAAGAATAGAATCCAAGTCCGAAGTGGCCGATTATTGCATTAGCATTATCCTTATATTTATCAAGGAAATCAGTAACGCCTGAAAATGCGATCTGATTGATATACTTATTTATCTCTTCCTCTGTCATACCGATACCACGGTCAACAATAGTAAGAGTCTTAGCTTCTTTATCAAGATTGATATGTATTGTCAAATCACCTAACTCGCCCTTGAAGTCTCCCTTCTCGGCATAGGTCTTCAACTTCTGTGTTGCATCAACGGCATTAGATACCATTTCGCGCAAGAAAATCTCATGATCAGAATAGAGGAACTTTTTGATGACGGGGAATATGTTCTCTGTAGTAACCCCGATATTACCTTTTTGCATAATATGTAGTTTTGTTTATTTTTATATTTAGTTGTATCTACAATTATTCATGCAAAAAGCGTGCCAATATCTATTTTCGCTCTTATCTTTGCCAATTTTGGCAGACTCGCTATGCCAATTTTGGCAAAGTGTGCCATTCGACCGTTTATCGGGCATTATCCAAAAAAATAATCAGAATTATTCAAGTATTGAAAAGGCACAAAAAAACTTCACCTCAGAAAACGTGATGAGAGTTAGAATCTGAGGTGAAGCAAATGACTAACTAAAAAATAATGATATTAGCCAATCTAAGTCACACATATCATTTTTTGACCTTACATATATATATTAAACATACCCCTTTACTTTTTTATGTCACACATGCAATTTAATTTATGCAGTATTTATTTCATGGTCAGATCCCTAAGGGGGATATGTTGTTACCCTGAATATTTCTTGTGTTCAATAGCAAAGATAGACATTTGTTGCCCACTCTCAATAATAAAAATTACCGAGAAAATAACCTAAATTACTGATTTTGAAAAATATTTTCGTTGTGGGCGATACCAAGAATAAAATATCTGTATTTATATCTTATTAATATCAACATACCCATGCATCACGGCATAAATAGTAAGAGCGGAAACCGATTTTATGCCGAGTTTATAAGTTATGTTCTGGCGATGGGTCACCACTGTAGTCTGGCTGATATTCAATTTGTCGGCAATTTCCTTATTGATAAATCCCTGAGCGATAAGAGAGAGCACCTCTATTTCCCTGTCAGACAGAATCTTGCTTTCAAGTATCTTTGGCATTGGAGGAAGATTTTTGCCATGAGCATGAGCGTGCTGCTCAAGCATGAGAATAGAGCGCACCAACTGTTTCTCAGGCACATTGATGCAAATACTACGAAAATCGGCCAATTGAGCATTGCCATCGGCAATTGGCGACAACACGATGGTCTTAACACGATGGTCAAGAAAGAACTGACGATGCTCAAGCACTATATTCATAGCGACAAAATAATGGGCAAAACTGTCAGCCCCCTGCTCCACCAACGAATCAAAAGAGCTAATGACAACGGCATCCATAATGGGCAGCACATTCTGCAATATCTGCTTCATTCCCATTGCTGCCAATGTGTTAGAATCTAATATCGCCACACGTGGACGACCACCGCTTGTCATCATTTTCTCGTTCATAATAATATATATGTAATAAAATCAAGTTTTTTATTCATTAAGCGCGCCACACTGAGGGCAACGACCTTTGCGATGTAATTTCGCGCCACAATTACCACACACATAACGCACTCTGTTGCGACGGAAATGGCGATAAATAGCGAAATAACAATAAACCAACAGCAATGGATAGCCCACATAATAAAGAGTGGTGATGCTAAACACGATATAATCAATAGCGCACACCGAGAGCAATCCAAACAAATATAAAATTGCCTCACCGAAAGGCAACTGATAGCGCACATCCTCTATCACTGCAAGCCCGATGATGAGCATTGCCCACACAGAAATAAGAAATATCTCAAGCAACGGCTCCACAGAGAATGGATTAAGCGTAGGATTATAGTAAAACTCCTGCCATGCGTCGGGCGCAAACATCTGAATGCTGGCATATAGCGCTGCCGACGCCGAAACAAGAAGTGCAAGAAGCGTAGGATAAAACGAGTCAATATCATGGAAATGCACCAGACGCGCCTTGCGTTTCATTATAAACCGCAGAGTATAACACACCGCGATTATGCCTATTACGGTCAAGAATATCAGAATGTGGGTGTCGGAGAAAGTGGAAATAAACTGCGAGATAGGATCATCAGGTACAACTCGTTTGAGCAAAGTTTTTTCGTGTACCCATCCAAATGTTTCCTGATCCTTAGCCACCTGCACCCATACAGAATCTATGCTGTCGGCAGGCAATATTTTTATGTCGGCAACAACTATATTGTCGTCCTTGCGCACTACAAACGAGTCGATAACGAGATTAGACATCTGCTCCTCAGGCTGCTGACGCAGAAGAACGATAGAGTCACTCTTCACAATAAAATTGAAATTACGCGAGTAATGGTGCTTAGCACGGAATGAAAGAAGAGAATCACGCTGATGCTCGGTAAGAGTATCATTCATCACTATGCCTAAATTCGCCGACTTGTGATAACAAGACGTTAACGAAGCCATAAACAATACGCAAACCATTACCATAAGTGATTTCGCGAATCGGCTTACGCTACTGATATGTATCCCCTTCTCCATACTCTATTTCTGTTTTATTATTCAAACACAATAAGATATATCCACTCTCTTTATAGCATAGACCTTGCTTTTATTTCTGCTCCGCAAAGACAAACATCTGGCAGTTGGCGCAGTCAAATTGCAGGCGAAAACGTTTACCATCAGGCAATTCCAGATGAAGAGGCTCTCGCCATGACGGCTGCTTTCCGCCACGCTTCACGCAAAAGCCGAGAGTAAAACGCAGACAATGACGACACTGCATTAGCAATGGCTCTCCCTCAGGGCGTTTCACCTCAAAGGCATTAACAATATTTTTCAGTCCCTGTTGCGTGTAGAAATCACGCGCTGCATTGTTGGCTATGTTGTATGTATATGGATAGTCAGAATAAGCACGTTGCCATGCCAAATCATAATTCACTTTTCTGCCATCCAGATTATTTTTCTCTTCTTTTCTTACCGAAAGACCATCTATCGCCTTTCTACGCAAATCGGTCAATATACTTGACGGAATAAAGAATCCCTCGGCAGCCTTATCTATATTCAAGCCTACGCATTCATACGGTGTGTTGCCCAACTTTGACAGCTGACACACAATATTGTCATGCTGTGGTTTATTTGCCATCTGATGAGCGAATTCCACAGTAGCGACCGACTTATTCAGTCCTTCACCCGAAACCTTAAGCGCGAAACCGTCATCAGTAGGATAAAACTCGAAATAGACAGGAATTTTGCGTTCTGCTGTCTGATGGCTCATTATTTTAGAAAAAGCCTCATCATTATTACGATAAAGCCCCATTCCTGCCTTGAGGTTTTCAGGCATACGGAGAGGATAAAGGCGATTGCCCTCCGCTCTGTTCACGCGAAACCCCTCAAGCTCGTGTTTATCATTGATGAAGCATAATCCGTCGCCATTGGCGAAACTAGCTACGCCTGCCACATTAAACGAGTTGCCACGTATTTCCTTTACTTTTCCCACAAATTCGCCCATTGCCTTCGGCGTGTCAAACGAGGCTATATCAGGCTTTCTGCCATGAAGGAAATAAGTGGTAAAACCACGATTGAACGTCTTTTTCAAATCAGGAGTAAAACTATATTTCACGCGTCCCAATGAAGCACGCTCATAATCATTTTGTCGTCTGCGAATGATGGCGTCAAGCTTCTGGCTATACGCGCTTACCACATTCTTCACATAGTCAGAATCCTTTAATCTTCCCTCAATCTTGAAAGAACATACACCGGCATCAGCAAGTTCCTCCAAATGCTCAATGCGACACATATCTTTAAGCGACAAGGCATGACGCTGATCGAGAATAACATTGCCGTTATCATCTTTCAAGTCAAATTTCAGACGGCAAAACTGCGCGCACTCTCCCCTGTTGGCACTTCTGCCAAAACAATATTGAGAAGCGTAACAAGCACCTGAATAACTTACGCACAAAGCACCATGCACAAATACTTCCAATTCCACCTGCGGATTAGCTTTATGAATGGCTTTTATCTCATCAAGCGACAACTCACGAGCCAAAACCACACGCTCAAAACCGAGAGAATTGAGCCATGCCACTTTCTCCGCCGTGCGATTATCGGTCTGAGTAGAGGCATGAAGCGCAATGCGATTAACCAAATCTGAAGCCGAGATTTTAGCAAACAAGCCCATATCCTGCACGAGCAAGGCATCAACGCCAATCTCAGCCAACTGCTTTACAAGGCTTATCGTAGCCTCAATCTCATCATCATATATTATGGTATTAACGGTAACATAGACTTTCGCTCCAAACTTATGAGCATATTCGCAAAGTTTGTCAATATCCTCCACGCTGTTGCCTGCCGCCGCACGCGCGCCAAAGCGAGAAGCACCTATATAAACGGCATCAGCTCCATGCTCTATGGCAGCCATGCCACATTCCAGATTCTTTGCCGGAGCAAGTAATTCAAGTCTTCGTTTCGTCATAATGTTACCTTGTATTTTCTTTTTGTTATCCTATCTTATTTATGTCGTAAGGAGTTTCCTGATATACATAATAGTTAATCCAATTGCTATACAGCAAATTGGCATGGGCGCGCCACGTCACAAGTGGCTCATTCTGTGGGTTGTCGTCTTTATAGTAATTCTTTGGCAACTCCACATCGTCACGCTTGCCCATATCGCGCTTGTATTCTTTGTCAAGAGTGTTGGAAGCATATTCCAAATGCCCCGTTATGAAGAAATCTCTTCCTCCGCGAGCCATCACCATGCTCACTCCGCTATCTTTCGATTCCGCTATAAGCGACAAATCTTCGCAAGCCAAAATATCCTCTTTACGCACTTCCGTATGTCGGCTGTGAGGCATGAAGAACACGTCATCAAAACCTCGGAAGATAGGCAACTGCATATCTAACGGATACTGACGGAAGATGCCAAACATTTTCTTTTGCAAGTCATATTTTGGTATGCCATAAAAATGATAGAGAGCTGCCTGAGCTGCCCAACAAATATACAGCGTAGATGTGACATGTCGATGTGCCCAATCGAATATCTGCTTTATCTCGTCCCAATACTCCACATCCTCAAACTTCATCTGCTCAATAGGGGCACCCGTCACTATCATTCCGTCGAAGTTTTCTTTGGAAAGAGCCTCAAAATCCTTATAAAACATCATCATATGCTCTATAGGGGTATTTTTCGGCGTATGACTTTTCAGCTTCATGAAGTTTATCTGTATCTGAAGCGGAGTATTTGAAAGCAATCTAATCAAATCGGTCTCTGTCGTTATCTTCAGCGGCATGAGATTCAATATAACGATTTTAAGCGGACGTATATCTTGTGAGGTGGCACGAGTGTTGTCCATCACGAAGATATTCTCCCGCTTAAGTATTTCTATTGCCGGTAGTTTATCTGGTAATCTTAATGGCATAAACTAAGTTACGAATGTTAATATATTCATTTACGAAGTTGGAATGTTGAGCCTTGAACAATTCCAAGGCACAACACTCCAAAATCATTTTTTACCAAAGCTGCAAACGCTCACTTTCAGGGATGAACATCTTGTCACCCTTCTTTACGCCAAATGCCTCATACCAAGCATTAATGTGAGGCAAAGCGCCATTCACACGCCACATTCCAAGCGCATGAGGATCGCTCTTTGTGCGTGAGCGGATTTCCTCTTCTGTGATGTTGGCAGCCCAAACGCCTGCATAAGCGAGGAAGAATCGCTGGTCGGCAGTAAAGCCACCCATTGTCTTGCTCTTCTGTCCCTTTGTTGCGTTCTTGTAAGCATTGAAAGCCACCTGAAGACCTCCATGGTCGGCGAGATTCTCACCGAGAGTGAGCTTACCATTGGCATTCAAATCAGGCAACACCTTAATATTAGAGAAGAAGTCGGCATATTTGCCAGTGCGCTCATCAAAGTTCTTTGCGTCGCTTGCCGACCACCAGTCGGTCATATTACCAGTCTTGTCATAATGACGACCCTGATCATCAAATCCATGAGTCATCTCATGACCTATTACCACGCCGATTGCGCCATAGTTGAAAGCGTCGTCAGCCTTAGGATCGAAGAAAGGATACTGAAGAATACCGGCAGGGAAACAAATCTCATTTGTAGTAGGATTATAATAAGCGTTTACTGTCTGAGGAGTCATAAACCACTCATCCTTATCAGTAGGTTTGCCGGCCTTCTCCTCGATAGCTTTCTTATCCCAGAAAAGACGAGCATTCTGCACATTCTCATAATAAGACTTTGCAGGGTCAATGGTCAAGCCTGACAAATCTTTCCACTTGTTAGGATAGCCCACCTTTACATAGAATGAAGCCAACTTGTCAAGAGCATTCTGCTTTGTAGAGTCATTCATCCAAGTCTGTGCCTTGATACGCTCAGCAAGAGAAATCTGAAGATTCTCAATGAGTTTTTCCATACGAGCCTTAGAAGAAGCAGGGAAATAACGCTTGCAGTAGATTCTACCGAGAGCCTCGCCCATTATATTTTCAGCCTGAGCTGTAGCGCGCTTCCACAAAGGATAATCCTCCTTAGTGCCACGCATAGTGCGGCTATAGAAATCGAACTGAGCGGCACGCACATCACTGCTGAGATAGCTTGCTGCAGAGTTGATGACATCCCATTCCATGATAGCCTTCAACTCTTCTACGCTCTGTGTAGCGACAAGTTTGTCAAGACCAGCGAGGAAAGAAGGCTGTCCCACAACCATTTCCTGCATATACTTGCTGTCTACGCCCTCTGCGTTAAGAAGTTTTTCGAGAGGCAAGTTAGGATATTTGCTCTGGAAATCCTTCAATGTCATCTTATTATAGTTAGCCTCTACGTCGCGAAGCTCTGTTCTGCTCTTTGAAATGAGAGCCACAGCTGTTTCAAAACGCATAATCAAATCGCGCTTAGCCTGAGCCTGTGCTTCTGTCTTTCCGAAGAGAGTAAACATACGCACGATAAACTTCTTGTAAGCCTCACGGATTTTAGTTGTAGCTGCATCGTTGTCAAGATAGTATTCCTTCTGACCGAGAGTCAAACCACCCTGATAAACATTAAGGATATTCATCGCTGCGTTCTTCTCGTCAGTGCTATAGCCCATGCCCATCGGCACGCCATAAGCGAAAGCGGCATATTTATATTGCACATTACGCAATTCGTCTACAGTCTTTGCGTTCTCTATCTCTGCCAACAATGGAAGGACTGGCTTTACGCCCTCAGCGTCGCGACGCTTTGAGTCCATAGCGAGTCGGTAGAAATCGCCCAATTTCTGCTCCACGCTGCCATTCTTTCCGCCTTTCTTCTGCAATTCGGTAAGAATAGAGTTGATGCGCTTGTCGTTGTTTTCCTGCAACAAGTCAAAGCTACCATAGCGCGAATAAGCTGCCGGCAGCGGATGCTTCTTCTGCCATCCCGCAGTTGCGAACTTATAGAAATCATCAGCAGGCTTGACACTCTTATCAAGATTATCGAAATTCACTCCTGCCTTCGACTGCGCCATACCAGCGATTGGCATAGAGGCAATCATCATCATAGTTATCAATTTCTTCATTTTCTAAAATGATTAATTTAATTTGTTGTTTATGTTTTTATCTCTCTATCTTATGTTTTATTGAGGTAATTTTAATCTATCCTTATCTCTTCAAGCTGTTCTGAAAGTTCGAGCCACTTCTCATTCTCCGCTTCAAGAGCCTTTGTAGTGTCAGTATATTCTGCCACAAGTTTCATATCTGTGGCATTTTCCGGCTTACTGAGTTTCGCGTCGAGCTCTTTCAGTCGCTCCTCCATCTCAGCGATTTTCTTTTCCGACTCTGCCACCTGCTTCTCTATCTTGCGCACTTTCTTTTGTATCTCTTTGCGCTCAGCATAGCTCATCTGCGAGTCATCAGAAGAATTTTTCGGCTCTTCCGCCTTAGCCGTTTCCTGAGGAGCATTATCTTTGCTCTTATGGTCGCCCTCACCGATAGCCTCTGCGATTGTTTCGCTCTGCTTATTGCGAAGGAAATCGTAGATACCGCCAAGGTGCTCTCTTACAACGCCTCCTCCGAACTCATAAACCTTATCCACCAGTCCGTCAAGGAATTCACGGTCGTGGCTCACGATTATGGCAGTGCCGTCGAATGCCTTAATAGCCTTTTTCAGCACATCCTTTGAAGGAATATCCAAGTGGTTGGTAGGCTCATCGAGAATAAGGAGATTAACAGGCTCAAGCAGCAATCTTATCATTGCCAGCCTACTGCGCTCTCCTCCACTCAGGAAGCCAACTTTCTTTTCAGATGTTTCGCCACCAAACATGAACGCTCCGAGAATATCATTTATTCTCAGTCTGATATCACCAGTAGCTACATTATCTATTGTCTGGAATATAGTGAGGTTCTCGTCAAGAAGCTGCGCCTGATTCTGCGCGAAATATCCTATCTGAATGTTATGACCTATCTTAAGCTCACCGTCATAAGGTATCTCACCCATGATACATTTCACGAGCGTAGATTTTCCCTCACCATTCTTTCCCACGAAAGCTACTTTCTCGCCTCGCTTTATTGTGAGATTTACATCCTTGAATACATTATGCGCCCCATAATCTTTGCGTACATCCTTGCATATCACTGGATAATCACCACTGCGCTGGCATGGCGGGAATTTCAGGTTCATTGCCGATGTATCCACGTCGTCAATCTCAATCGGAACAATCTTCTCCAACTGCTTGATGCGACTCTGCACCTGCACTGCCTTACTTGCCTTATATCTGAAAGTCTCTATAAATTTCTTTATATCGGCTATTTCCTTCTGCTGATTATTGTAAGCGCGAAGCTGCTGTTCTCTGCGCTCCTTGCGCAATTCCAGAAACTCATCATACTTCACCTTATAATCATAAATTCTGCCACATGATATTTCTATCGTGCGGTCGGTCACATTATTGATGAAAGCCCTGTCGTGGCTCACCAGCACTACGGCTCTGCCGCTCTGCTGCAAGAATTGCTCCAACCACTGAATACTTTCAATATCAAGATGATTGGTAGGCTCATCAAGGAGCAGCACATCAGGCTTACGCAGCAAAATCTTTGCCAGCTCAATACGCATTCTCCATCCACCGCTGAATTCTGACGTTGGGCGGTCGAAATCCTCTTTTGTAAATCCCAATCCGGTCAATGTGCGGTCGATATCGGCCTCATAGTTCTCACCGCCAAGCATTCCATATCGCTCATGTTCCTGAGTAAACTTCTCTACAAGCTGCATATAGCTGTCGCTTTCATAATCGGTGCGACTTTCCATTTCTTTCTGCATCTTGTCGAGCTTAGCCTTTAGCTTAGTGTTGTTGCTGAATGCCTTTCGTGTTTCCTCCTTTACGGTAGTATTATCCTGCAATTTCATCACCTGTGGAAGATAGCCCACGGTAGTATCATTTGCGATAGATATAGTTCCGTCAGTAGGACGTTGCATTCCGCACAGCATTTTCAGCATAGTAGACTTGCCTGCGCCATTTTTGCCGACAAGGGCAATGCGGTCACGTTCATTTACTACGAAACTTACATCCTGAAACAATGGCTTCGCGCCAAATTCTACCTTCAAGTTTTCTACGGAAATCATCCTGTTATTTTATTCAAAATTATACGTTGCAAAATTAATGAAAAAAGATTAGACTATCAAGGATATTAAAGAGAAAAGGGAACATCTCCCGTAAGAGATATTCCCAATTCAATAAATCCTATCGAAAATTGAAGCGGTTACGCTTCAGCAATGATTACTTAACCTTTGCTACGATAGCCTTGAACGCGTCTGGATTATTAACAGCGAGGTCAGCGAGGACCTTACGGTTAATCTCGATACCAGCCTTGTGAAGAGCGCCCATCAATGTGCTGTAGCTCAATCCCTCAAGACGAGCGGCAGCGTTGATACGCTGAATCCACAATGCACGGAAGTTGCGCTTCTTGTTACGACGATCACGGTAAGCGTAAGTAAGACCCTTCTCCCATGTGTTCTTTGCTACTGTCCAAACGTTCTTTCTAGCACCGAAGTAACCCTTAGTCTGCTTCAGAATTCTAGTTCTCTTTGCTTTTGATGCAACGTGATTTACTGATCTTGGCATAATTTTCTTTCTTTAAAAAGTTAGACTAAGTGAATGATTAACGAAGATTCAACAAGTCGCGAACCTGCTTCATGTTGCTACCATCAACGAGAGTAGTGTGAACCAAGTTTCTCTTCTGCTTCTTTGTCTTCTTAGTCAAGATATGACTATGATAAGCGTGATGACGCTTAATCTTACCTGTTGCGGTGAATGAGAATCTCTTCTTTGCGCCGCTGTTAGTCTTTACTTTTGGCATTTTTTGTTTGTTTAATTAATTATTATATATAGTGGCAACGCATATACCCGGCGTTACGCACATTCTTTTCTTAGTCTTCGTTCTCGTTCTGTTTATCGTTCAGCTTATTGAGAGCGTCGGCACCACCCTTGGCATTAGCGAAAAGACCATTTTTCTTTGCGTTCTCCTCGTTTTCTACCTTTTCGGCAGCCTTAGCTTCCGCTTCACGCTTCTCGCGATCCATCTTCTGCTGGCTCTTCTTGGCTACGCCTGCTTTCTTAGGTGCCATAAAGAGGAACATCTTCTTGCCTTCAAGCTTTGGCATCTGCTCCACCTTACCCCATTCTTCCAAGTCGTTGGCAAAACGGAGAAGAAGAACCTCGCCCTGCTCTTTAAACAAGATAGAACGTCCACGGAAGAACACATAAGCTCTCACTTTGTTGCCTTCCTGAAGGAATTCCTGAGCATGCTTCAGCTTGAAATTATAGTCAGCGTCAGCTGTCTGAGGTCCGAAGCGAATTTCCTTCACTTCCACCTTCACCTGCTTCTGCTTCATCTCCTTCTGGCGTTTCTTCTGCTGATACAAGAACTTAGAATAGTCGATGATGCGACAAACAGGAGGCTGAGCATTTGGAGAGATCTCCACTAAATCCTCACCTGCATTGCGTGCCATATCCATGGCTTTACGAGTCGGCATTATTTCCGCTCCATTGTCACTAACCACACGTACCTCTTTGACACGAATTTGTTCATTTACACGGTACTGAAACTTGATGTCGTTTTTCTTCATTCAACTATTTTAAGTCTATATATTTTAAAGTTTTGCGCCTATATTTTGGCGTAATCGGCTGCAAAATTACAACTTTAATCGGTACACTCCAAATTTTTTCTTATATATTTTTTACGATACTGTAAGGACTGATCTTAATCAATCGGCGTTTATACAAATCGCCTATCGCCTTCTTATATACCTTTTTACTTACAGCAAATCTCTCATAGATGTCGTTGGCGTCGCTCTTGTCGCCCAAGTCGCATTTGCCGTCGTGCTCATCAAGATACTGCATAAGTGTTTCCGCGAAGTCAAGAGTATGCTTACGGCCATTCTGTTGCAAGCTTACGTCAATTTTTCCGTCCTCGCGTACATTTTCTATATATCCTTTCAGCCTGTCGCCAGTAAAAATCTGGCGAAATATCTGATCTTTATAAACCAGTCCTGGGTATTTATTGTCGATGATTACCTTAAAGCCGAGGTCTGTCTTCTGCCATACGAGCAAATCCACCTCATCACCTATATTATATGTAGGAGGCTCTTCCGAGAAATATCTGTCTACCTTGGCAGAAGCCATTATGCGATAACTTTCTTCATCCACATGAATATGCACCACATAACCCTTGCCCTGCGACATTCTCATTTTCTGCTCACGGAACGGACAGAATAAATCCTTCATCAGTCCCCAGTCGAGGAAAGCTCCGTATTCATTCACCCACGCCACCTGCAAATAAGCGAAATCGCCCACTTTTGCAAGCGGAGTTTCCGTTGTAGCGACAGGACGTTCCTCCTGATCAAGATATACGAAGACATTTATGGTGTCGCCCACCTTCATATCCTTTGTCACATATCGTTTCGGAAGAAGAATTTCGCCCTCCTTGCCACCATCGAGATAAAGTCCGAAGTCTACCTTCTTCGTTATCTCCATTTCATTATATTCACCTAATTTTATCATCTATTTTCCTTTTGTTCTTTTTATTCCTCCTCAGTAGTTCTGCCGAAAGGAATCTTTGTTTCGTCAGCCACTATCAAGCCGTCTTTCAGATGAATAGTGCGGTCGGTTATCTCTGCCAACCCCTCATCATGAGTAACGATTACAAAAGTCTGACCGAATTTGTCACGCAAGTCGAAGAACAACTGATGCAGTTCCGCTTTGTTTTTAGAATCGAGACTACCCGACGGCTCATCCGCCAATATCACTGCCGGATTATTCACCAACGCACGCGCCACAGCCACTCTCTGCTTCTCACCGCCAGAAAGTTCCTTCGGCTTATGACTTGCCCTGTCAGCCAATCCCATAAACTCAAGCAGTTCCTCAGCACGCTTCTTTGCTTCCGAGCGTGATTTTCCTGCTATGAAAGCCGGAATCATGATATTTTCGAGGGCAGAGAATTCCGGCAACAACTGATGAAACTGAAACACGAAGCCAATGTGCTGATTGCGGAAATCGCTCAACTTATTAGTAGACAGCTCATTCACCTTAATTCCATCTATTGTTATCTCGCCACCGTCAGGCTTATCGAGAGTTCCAATTATCTGCAGCAAAGTAGTCTTGCCCGCGCCCGAAGGGCCAACGATACTCACCACCTCACCTTTATTAATATGTAGGTCAATGCCTTTCAGCACCTGCAAAGCGCCAAAACTCTTAGTTATTCCTCTTACGTCAATCATATCGTATTATATTTTGTTCTCTATGATTTTGACAATCTTCTCCAGCCATTCGGCATCCGTTTCATCAAATGTTGCCAACTGGTCGCTGTCTATATCGAGCACACCTGTCACCTTTCCATCTGCACCGCGCAAAGGCACTACAATCTCTGAGCGCGACAAACTGCTGCATGCTATATGACCCGGAAACTGCTCCACATCGGGCACCACTATCGTTTTATCTTCCTGCCACGCTGTGCCACACACGCCACGTCCTTTCTTTATCCTGTAGCAAGCCACAGAGCCTTGGAAAGGACCGAGCACAAGTTCTTCGCCGTCTACAAGATAAAAACCCGTCCAAAAGAACTTCATTTCATTGTGAATAGCTGCGGCAGCATTAGCGAGCAATGCCGTTTTATTGCTTTCTCCCATCAGCAAAGCGTCAATTTGCTTTGCAAGCATTTCATATTTATCTATCTTAGTCATAATTCAAGCAACAAAAATAATTATTATTATCTAAACATGCAAGAAAATGATATAAAATCGTAACTTTGCAATAACAATCAACAAACATAATGGATAAGCAAGTAAACGCAAGAAAGAAAAAGATTTTGTTCGTATGCCTGGGAAATATATGTCGTTCTCCTGCCGCCGAAGAAATTATGAGACAGATTATCGAGAACGATATTGCCTTGATAGGCAACTACGATGTAGACTCTGCCGGCATAGGCTCATGGCATAAGGGGCAGCTACCCGACAGACGAATGCGTGAGCACGGCAAGAAGCATGGATATGATTTTCACAGCATCGCCCGACAAGTGCATTCATCAGATTTTGATGATTTCGACCTTATTCTCGGCATGGATGAGGGAAACATGAGCGACCTTCTTTCTCTCACTCGCAATGATTCCGACCGCGAGAAGCTCGGCTGCCTTGCCGACTACATGACTGCGCACCCTCGTTATCACACCATCCCCGACCCTTATTATGGCGGCCCTTCCGACTTTGAGCTTGCCATTGAGCTAATCGAAGACGGTTGCCGTGGTTTGGCAGAAGAATTGAAGAAGAAATAATAAGATGGGGAAAGTGCAATAAAACACATTCCCCAAATAAACGAGATACTTCCGAAAAAAACCTCGCATGATTGTATTGCACAATATACACAAAACTCGCTAACCTCCAAAAAGATTAGCGAGTTTTCATTATTAACCTCATTGCATAGTAATAGTTGTCATTGCATAAAGCAATTCTTCACCCGAAGGCTTCTAATGCAATAAAAGTATCTTGTATATTCTACGCTGCCTCTACATTATTATATATAGAGGGCAGTTTGCTCAATTATGTCGTTTTTACGATTATCGGCAGAGGAAGATGTTAATAATCAGCTTCTTAGTCTTTCATTTTACATGTAAAGCAGCGAAGAACTCTTCATTCAAGGCATGGAGAATGAGGAAAAATTTAAGACGAATGGCAAATATAGCCGTAGAAATGACTTCTTATTAACATTCTGATACAACTACAAACATGGTTTCACTATCTATTAACAATCTGCTACGACTATATACATAGTTTTACCTTCTATTAACAATCCGCTACAACTATAAACATAGTTTTACTTTCTTATTAACAATCTGCTACAACTATAAACATAGTTTCACTTCGTTGTTAAATAGTATTAATGACTACGTTTGTAATTTTCGTTTCTTCCACTAAGGTTATAAAACTACGAATGGATATATTTTTTGCCAGTAAATCTCTTTTATGTTAGCTAAAATGACTATTTTTGCAAAAAATATGGACACAGGAAATATAGAAAAAGAGTTTAGGCGCATTGAAGCCTTGTTTCAAGTGCGTGCTTTTGCCCGTCAAGACGGTGCTTTATTAGGCTTGATATGGGTAATAAGTTTTGCGGCACTTATTTTCATGCCACAAAGCATGCTCAACTCGCTATTGATGATGGCGACACCTTTCATCGTAGGATGGCGACTGATAAAATTCCGCAACTACGCATTGGGCGGCTCTATATCATTCAAACGCGCGCTGGTGTATTGCCTATATTCATTCTTCTACGCATCGCTGATATTGGCGGTAAGCCAGATGCTGTATTTCTCTTACCTCGACAACGGACGCTTCGCTGATATGCTCAACAGCACGATAAGCCAGGCATTGCCTGTATACAAAGCCTACGGAGTGAACACCCGACAGCTCACCGACGCTGTAGCCACGATTACAAGCCTGAGCGCGCTGGAAATTGCGTTTATGTTTATGCTGCAAAATCTCTGCATAGGCTTCTTCCTGAGCATGCCGATAGCACTTATAGGAAAGAAAAGAAATAAAAACGAGAAACAATAATCATATTATTAATATATATGGATATATCTGTTATTATCCCTCTATACAATGAGGAAGACTCCCTGTCGGAACTCCACGCATGGATAGCACGCGTGATGGAAGCCAACAAATTCAGCTACGAAGTGATATTCGTAAACGACGGCTCTACCGACAATTCATGGAAAGTAATAGAAAAACTGAGCGATGAGCACGAGAATGTGCGCGCGATAAAATTCCGCAGAAACTACGGAAAAAGCCCTGCCTTGTATTGCGGATTCAAGGCTGCGGAGGGCGACGTGGTGATAACCATGGATGCCGACTTGCAGGACTCTCCTGACGAGATACCAGGACTTTACCACATGATAATGGACGACGGCTATGATCTCGTGAGCGGCTGGAAGCAGAAGCGCTACGACCCATTGTCGAAGACCATTCCTACAAAGCTGTTCAACGCTACGGCAAGAAAAGTGAGCGGAATAAAGAATCTGCATGACTTCAACTGCGGACTGAAGGCTTACAGAAAAGACGTGGTGAAGAGCATTGAGGTGTATGGAGAAATGCACCGCTACATTCCTTATCTTGCAAAGAACGCCGGTTTCGACAAGATAGGCGAAAAGATTGTTCATCATCAGGCGCGCAAATACGGCAGTTCTAAGTTTGGTATCAACCGTTTCTTCAACGGTTATCTCGACTTGATAACCCTTTGGTTCTTAAGCAATTTCGGCAAAAAACCGATGCACGTGTTCGGATTCTTGGGCTCGCTGGTGTCATTCATCGGATTCATTGCTATAATATGCCTCGGCGCTGACAAGCTCTACGCCCTTTCGCAAGGCATTCCACAGCGACTGATAACCGACACTCCTTATTTCTACATTGCGCTGACAATGATGATTTTAGGAACGCAGCTTTTCCTTGCCGGCTTCCTTGGCGACCTTATAAGCCGCACCTCACAGGGACGCAACGACTACCAGATAGAGAAGACTATAAAGGTGGAAAAGTAAGATAAAAAAGACAAAAGGAAACAGATTCCAAATCTGGATAAGAATATACATATTTATATATATGAATGTCAAGAAGCGAAATACGAGAATAGGCTCAGCCGTCGCCACGCTTATGGTGGCGGTGATGGCAGGCTGCTCGTCGATAGACTGCTCTATAAATAACAAGGTAAGAACCAACTACCGACTTGCGGGAGATGTGGACACGCTGAAAGATACACTCACCGTTTCCACTCAGCGCATCGACGGCAACGACACCGTTATATATAATAAGGTGGTGAATATCGACAGTCTGCTCATCCCTATGAGCTATAATCGCGATGAAGACGTTTTCTTTTTTGACATAAAGCGAGCCGACGGCACATCAGCCATCGACACGGTGACCGTGACAAAGACCAACAAGCCTCACTTTGAATCTGTAGACTGCGCGCCGGCATTCTTCCACGACATTCAGGGAGTGAGCACTACTCACAATGCTATCGACTCCATAAGGATAAAGAAAGCCGACGTGACATACAACCACACAAAACCTCATTTCTACATATATTTCAAAGCCCATGAATAAGAAAATGAATATAGCGAAATGCTTGTTGATGCTCGCCTTTCTAATGCCTGCATTGGGAACGAACGCCCAAAACAGCAATGGGAAGAACGGAGCAGCTACAATCAATGAAGACTCTATCCCTACTTTTCGCGGAGTGGCAGTGGGCGTAGACCTCGTGGGGGCGATACAAAGAGCGGCAAGCACCTACGGGCAATATGAGGCATTCGCGAAACTGAACATAAAGGATAAATACTTCCCTACCATGGAAATAGGACTTGGAGAGGCTGATTCTGACGACGCGACAACTCACAACAAATTTAAGACTTCTGCTCCTTACGGCAGAATAGGCTGCGACTTCAACATAATGAAGAACAAGCACGACATAAATCGTGTTTACGCAGGCTTCAGATATGGTTTTACGTCATTTAAATACGATGTTGAAAATCAAGAGATTATCGACCCTGTATGGGGAGATAAAGATGTGAGATACATTGCCGAAGGCGTAAAGGCAAACTATCATTGGCTTGAAGCGGTGATAGGTCTTGACGCGAAGATAGCAGGCCCGCTGCGACTGGGTTGGAGCGTGAGATATAAGCGCAGACTAAGCCACAAAGACGGCGAAGTGGGCTCGCCATGGTATGTGCCTGGATACGGAAGATCGGGCAACACACGCTTGGGAGCTACATTCAACGTCACATTCCAACTCGGCAAATAACCAACGCATAACAAAGAGCAACCATAAATTAAAAACAATATAACCTATAACAGATGACTAAGAAGAAGAAAGTTTTATTGCAGAGTTTGTTCCTATTGTTTCTGATAATCGGAACGATAATAATAGTAAAGCAGCAGCGAAACACGCCCTATCAGCATAATACGGGCTTTATTTTCGGCACGATATACAACGTGACATATCAATATGATCACGACATCAACGGCGAGATAT
This sequence comes from Prevotella sp., assembly GCA_024682415.1. GTDB lineage: Bacteria > Bacteroidota > Bacteroidia > Bacteroidales > Bacteroidaceae > Prevotella. The sequence goes on along the minus strand of JAIKZG010000009.1, from coordinate 122,873 downwards.
TGCAGGAGCTGAACAAGGTGGACGCTTCGCTGTCTACATTCAACAAGACTTCAATAATTTCACAGATAAACTCAGGCAAAAGCCCTACTGTGGATGATATGTTTGCCGATGTATTCACTTTGGCGGCAGACATATCAAAGGAGACCGACGGTGCTTTCGACATAACTGTAGCTCCGCTCGTAAACATGTGGGGATTCGGCTTTAAGCACAACACTATGCCAAACAGCCATTCTGTAGACTCGATAAAGCATTTCATAGGATACGACAAAGTGGCATTGCAAGGCAGAAAGGTTGTGAAGAAAGACCAAAGAGTTACTCTCGACTGCAGCGCGATAGCCAAGGGATATGGCAGCGATGTGATTGCCCGACTGCTAAAAAGCAAAGGTATCGACAATTTCATGATTGAAATAGGTGGCGAGATTGTAACTAAAGGACTGAGCGAGAAGCGTTTGCCATGGAAGATAGGCGTGACAAAGCCTTCTGACGACTCTCTTAACACCAATCAGGAAATACAGACCGTGCTCAACGTTACCGACAAGGCGATGGCGACAAGTGGCAATTACCGCAATTTCTACTACAAAGGCGGAAAGAAATACGCTCACACGATAGACCCACACTCTGGTTATCCAGTGCAGCATAGCTTGCTTTCGGCAACAGTTCTCGCCAACAACTGCGCCACAGCCGATGCTTATGCTACAGCTTTCATGGTGATGGGAATAGAAAAGGCGAAGATCATTCTCGACAAGCATCCAGAGCTAATGGCATATTTCATATATGCCGACAAGAACGGCAAGAATGCCGTTTGGTATTCTAAATCAATGAAAGGCAAAATTTTAGAATAACAGAAGAATGCCCGACAGCGAGATATACAACAAAATTTTGAATCTCCCTCTGTTTCTCGGTATGAACAGCAATGATTTCGGTCAGGTGGTATCTTCCGTGAAATTCGGCTTCCACCACTTCATGCCGGGGAAGCAGATTAAGAAAGAGGGAGATGCGTGCGACCATATCATATTTCTCGTTGACGGAGCGATAACAAGCATTACCGGCGCGAACAACCACAGCTACACGGTAAGCGAGAGGATAAACGCGCCGGCAATGCTGCAACCTGAAAGAATATTCGGGCTGACGCAGCATTACACAAAAAGCTACGTTTCAGCCACCGAATGCCATCTAATCTCTCTTGACAAAAACGAGGTGAGATTTCTGCTTGAAAGTTTTGAGGTGTTCAGGCTCAACCTTCTTAATATTATCGCGACACAGAGCCAACGACAGGAAAAAGCGAAATGGCGTGAGGCTTCCGCCGACATAGAAGAACGCATAATGCGCTTTCTCCACGAACATATCACGACTGCCCATGGCGAGGCTTTCTTTAAAATAAAAATGACAACTCTTGCCAACGAGATAGGACATTCACGACTTGACACGTCGAAGGCTCTGCATAAATTGGAAGACCGGAAGCTAATACGCATATCACGAGGCATGATAACGGTGCTCGGCAGCGGCATATAATTATTTAGCGCGCGAAAATAAGGAATATAATATTTATTTTTTGTAATTTTGCATTCGTTATGCCATTTCCAGTACATATAGACATATTAAACATGATTCTCAAGGGCATGATCGTAGGCATAATAGCATCTGCGCCTATGGGTCCCGTGGGAATACTCTGCGTGCAGCGCACTCTTAACAAAGGGCGTTGGTATGGTTTCGTTACAGGCATAGGTGCTGCCTTCAGCGACTTGATTTACGCATTGATAACGGGATTCGGAATGAGTTTCGTTATGAATTTCATACAGAAACCTCAGACCAATTTCATTTTGCAGATTTCGGCATCGGTAATCCTGATGCTCTTCGGATTTTATTGCTGGCGCAACAATCCGACAAAAAACATACATAAAAGCGGTAGCAACAAAGGCTCTTACATATACAACGGAGTAACGGCATTTTGGATAACCTTCCTCAATCCGCTGATAGTATTTATTTTCATCACCGCCTACGCGCAGCTGTCATTCGTGATACCCAACCATCCGTTTGAAATGGGATTGGGCTATCTAAGCATTCTCGGCGGAGCACTGCTATGGTGGTTTGGGCTGACATGGCTCGTAGACAAAATCAGGGGAAAATTCGACACCAACGGCATTATCATCATCAACAAGGTGATAGGCTGCATCGTAATCGTATTCTCATTGGTAGTGCTTATCGGCACCGTATTTAATCTATACGCATTACATTGGTAGTTTTTCTCTGCACGAAAAAAAGAAAATCCATGCAGGGGCGCATTATTTTTATAACTGAGAAAATATTTTTGCATAAGCAATATATATCATAAAAGAAGAAAGGAACAGAATTATGTTTGTAGCACAACAGTTACGTAAGAACAGTATTGCTGAATATCTGCTTTACATGTGGCAGATGGAAGATTTAATCCGCGCTTACGGATGTTCTATGCCTGTTATCAGACGTGAATATATCGACAAGTTCAAATTCAACGAGGAACAGATGGATGAAGAGCTCGACTGGTTTGGAAACCTTGTCACGATGATGAACAGCGAAGGCAAACGCGAGGGCGGTCATCTGCAAATCAACAAGGTAGTGATGCAGCAGATGATAGAACTTCACGAGCAGCTGCTGCAAAGCACAAAGTTTCCTTTCTATAACGCCGAATACTACAAGGTGTTGCCATTCATTGTGGAACTACGCAACAAAGGCGACAAAGACGTAAACGAAATAGAAACCTGCATGAACGCATTGTATGGCACAATGATGCTTCGATTGCAGAAGAAAGAAATCACTCCAAATACCGAACACGCCATAAAGGAGATAACAACATTTATCGGCATGCTTTCTGATTACTACAAAAAGGATAAGGAAGAAGGTTTGGAGTTTGAATAAGATTTCCACATTATATATATAACATACATAGAGAAGATGAACATACTTGTAACAGGTTGCAACGGACAGCTCGGCAACGAGATGCAACTTTTGGAGAAAGAACACACAAACCATACATGGTTTAACACAGACGTAAAGGAACTCGACATAACAGACTCAGACGCTATAAATGGGTTTGTAGAAAAGAATAAGATTGATGGTATCGTGAACTGCGCCGCTTACACTGCCGTAGACAAAGCGGAAGACAACGTGGAACTCGCTACAAAGCTCAACAGCGACGCTCCAGAATATTTGGCGGCAGCAGTGGAGAAGCGCGGAGGATGGCTCATTCAGATTTCTACCGACTATGTGTTTGACGGCACAAAGCATACTCCATACGTGGAAACCGACGACACTTGCCCCGACAGCGTATATGGCACTACGAAACTCGCAGGAGAAAAGGCAGCGCAGAAAGCATGCCGAAACACGATGATAATACGCACGGCATGGCTCTACTCCACTTTCGGCAACAACTTCGTAAAGACAATGATTCGTCTTGGCAAGGAGAAGCCACAGCTCGGAGTGATATTCGACCAGATAGGAACACCTACCTATGCTCACGACCTGGCTGCCATAATAATGACTGCCATTGAAAAAGGAATAGTGCCGGGAATATATCATTTCTCTAATGAAGGCGTAATCAGCTGGTATGATTTCACAAAGGCAATACACAGAATAGCAGGCATAACAGATTGCAAGGTGAAGCCTCTGCACACTGAGGAATATCCTACTCCTGCCAACCGCCCTCACTACTCTGTTTTGGACAAGACTAAGATAAAGAATACATATAACGCAGAAATTCCTTATTGGGAAGAATCTCTTGCCAAGTGCATTAAGCAGCTTGAGGCATAAGCAAAAAGACAACAAGAACAAACTTACATTAATAATAATGAACGAAATAGAACGCAGGCGAACGTTCGCCATCATATCTCACCCTGATGCCGGTAAGACTACTCTTACCGAGAAGTTTTTGCTTTTCGGTGGACAGATACAGGTAGCAGGTGCCGTAAAAAGCAATAAGATACGCAAGACAGCGACATCCGACTGGATGGATATTGAAAAGCAGCGTGGTATCTCTGTATCAACTTCCGTGATGGAATTTGACTACGAAGGCTACAAGATTAACATTCTCGACACACCAGGTCACCAAGACTTCGCCGAGGATACTTATCGCACTCTTACCGCTGTAGACTCTGCCATTATCGTGGTAGACTCTGCCAAAGGTGTGGAGACTCAGACTCGCAAACTGATGGAAGTTTGCCGCATGAGAAATACTCCTGTTATCATCTTCGTAAACAAGATGGACCGCGAAGGACGCGACCCATTTGATTTGCTCGACGAGCTGGAGGAAGAATTGCAAATAAAAGTTTGTCCTTTGTCATGGCCTATTAATCAAGGTCAGAAATTTCAGGGCGTATACAACATATTTGAGAAGAAGCTCAACCTCTTCACTCCAAATAAGCAGAGAGTGACAGAGAAATATGAAGTAGACATCAACAGCGAAGATTTGGAGAAGCACGTAGGCGAAGAAAACGCTCAGCAGCTGCGCGACGACTTGGAACTCGTAAGCGGTGTTTATCCTGAATTTGAAAAAGATGAATACCTTGACGCAAAGGTAGCACCTGTATTCTTCGGCTCTGCGCTCAACAACTTCGGTGTGCAGGAGCTTTTGGAATGCTTCCTTCAGATAGCGCCATCTCCAAAGCCAACAAAAGCAGAGGAAAGAATGGTAATGCCTAACGAGCCTAAGTTTACCGGCTTCATCTTCAAGATTACGGCAAACATCGACCCTAACCATCGTTCATGTATTGCGTTCTGCAAAGTGTGCTCAGGCAAATTCGTGCGCAATCAGCCTTATCAGCATGTGCGTTTAGGCAAGACAATGCGATTCTCATCTCCTACACAGTTTATGGCTCAACGCAAGAGCACCATAGAGGAAGCATACCCAGGCGATATCGTTGGTTTGCCAGATAATGGTGTATTTAAAATAGGCGACACGCTTACCGACGGCGAACTACTCCACTTCCGCGGTCTGCCGTCATTCTCTCCTGAAATGTTTAAATACATTGAGAACGACGACCCAATGAAGAGCAAGCAGCTCAGTAAAGGCATTGAGCAGTTGATGGACGAAGGTGTGGCTCAGCTATTCGTAAACCAATTCAACGGAAGAAAGATTATCGGAACTGTAGGACAGCTCCAGTTTGAAGTTATTCAGTATAGATTGGAGAACGAATACAACGCGAAGTGCCGTTGGGAGCCAGTTCATCTATATAAGGCATGCTGGATAGAAGCTGACGACGAGAAGGAATTGGAGAACTTCAAAAAGCGCAAATATCAATATATGGCAAAGGATCGCGAAGGAAGAGATGTATTCCTTGCGGATTCAGGCTATGTTTTGAGCATGGCGCAACAAGATTTTGAACATATAAAATTCCACTTCACAAGCGAGTTTTAAGGAGTTTGGAAACGCCCACAAAACTTTAACATCCGTTCACAATTTGTAACTCATTGATTTTCAGTCGTTTGCAAACAGGTTACAAAATCGCCTAAAAAAAATCGCAGAAAAAAGAAACGCGTATTGAAAAAATGTATACCTTTGCAATGTTTTAATAAACAAATGATTGTTTTACAGATTTAAAAGACAAAAGAAATGAAGAAATTAGTTTTAATGTTCGTAGCTATCGCAGCTATCTCTTTCGCATCTTGTGGTAACAAAACAGCTCAGGCTACTGGCGCTGACACAGATACAGTTGCAACTGATACAGTTGACACTGCTGCTGTAGACACTGCTGCTGCTGACACTGCAGTTGCTGAATAATTTTAGCGAAAGCTCGAATTAAAATGAGAAACAAAAACCGTTAGGACTCAGTCCTGACGGTTTTTTTCTTTTTATATATTCCTACACTTCTTTATTTATAGTTTATATTACTTAAAAAATCTGCTACAATCTATTAGTGGAAAGCTTTTTTTATTACTTTTGCAATATAATATACAACAGACATTTATAACTGAGAGTAATATAGATATGAGCAAAGAGAAAAATAGAATAAATCCTTTTTTTGAATCATATAACACGCCACACGATACCGTTCCATTCGACAAAATTCAGACAGAAGATTTTGAAGAAGCGATAATGGAAGGCATACGTCGTGATGACGAAGAAATAAATAATATAATTAATGATCCTGCCGAGCCTACATTTGAGAACACTATAGCAAGAGATGATGTAGAAAAAGGCGAACATTACTACGATTTGCTGGGCAGAGCCGAAACGGCTTTCTCTTGTCTGCTTAGCGCGGAGACTAATGATGAGCTTGACGCGTTAGCTCAAAAGCTAAGCCCTATTCTTACGAAGCATCAGAATGATGTAAGCTTGAATGAGAAATTGTTTGAGCGAGTGAAATATGTGTATGAACATCATCGCCCTCTCAACGCTGAGGAGGAAATGCTGCTCAACAACAGCTATCAAGGCTTTGTAAGAAGTGGCGCGCTGCTCGACAAAGAAGGCAAGGAGAAGCTACGCAAAATAACAGAGGATTTGGATATGCTCACTTTGCAATTCTCACAAAACTTGCTGAAGGAGAACAAGGCATATAAACTTGTGATAACAGACAAAGAGCAACTTGCAGGCTTACCAAATTCTGCCATCGAGGCAGCGGCAAAAACAGCCAAAGAGAATAAAGACGCAGAAGAGCGCAATGTGAGCGAGGCATGGACATTCACTTTGGATTTCCCTTCTTACAGCCCGTTTATGACCTACTCTACCCAAAGAGAGTTGCGCAAGCAAATGTATATGGCTCGCAACACGGAGGGAACTCACGATAACGACACCAACAATATCGAAATATGCAAGAAGATTGTAAATCTTCGCAGAGAGAAGGCACAGCTATTAGGATATGACACTCACGCCGACTTCATATTAAAGCGCAGAATGGCGTCAAGCAAGGAGAATGTGTATAAACTTCTCAACGACTTGATTGCGGCATATAAGCCTTCTGCCATTAAGGAAGTGGCGGAGATAGAAGCTATGGCGAAAGAAATGGAAGGCAAAGACTTTGAGTTGATGCCATGGGACTTCAGTTTCTATTCTCATAAACTGCAGGTGAAGAAATACAATCTCGACGCTGAGATGCTGCGCCCTTATTTTGAGCTTAAGAATGTGATAAAAGGAGTGTTCTCGCTCGCCACAACGCTATATGGCATTACATTCAAGGAGAATAAAGAGATACCAGTATATCACCCTGACGTAAAGGCATACGAGGTATTCGACAAGGATGGCTCTTATCTTGCCGTGCTTTATGCCGACTTCCACCCTCGCAAAGGAAAGCAGGGCGGAGCTTGGATGACAGAATATCAAGGACAATACATAAACTACAAGGGCAAAAACATACGCCCACACGTAAGCGTAGTAACCAACTTCACGAAGCCTACCGACGACAAGCCTGCATTGCTCACGTTGGGCGAAGTGCAGACATTCCTCCACGAGTTTGGACATTCTCTGCATGGAATGTTTGCCAACACCAAGTATGAATCATTGTCGGGCACAAATGTATGGTGGGATTTTGTGGAATTGCCATCACAATTCATGGAGAACTACGCCATAGAAAAGGAATTCTTGCGCACATTCGCGTTCCATTACCAAACAGACGAGCCATTACCTGACGAGCTTATAGAGCGCATTCATAAGGCGCGCAACTATAATGCTGCTTACGCATGTATGCGCCAAGTAAGCTTCGGACTGCTCGACATGGCATATTACACTCAGAATAAGCCATTTACAGCCGACTTAATAGACTTTGAAAAGAAAGCCTGGCACGACGCGATCGTGACCAAAGAAATACCTGACACCTGCATGACGACACAATTCTCTCACATTATGTCGGGCGGATATTCGGCAGGCTACTATAGCTATAAATGGGCAGAAGTGCTCGATGCAGACGCTTTCAGCGTATTTAAGAAGAGTGGAATATTCAGCAAGGAGACAGCTCAACGCTTCCGCGATGAAGTGCTATCGAAAGGCGGAACAGAACATCCAATGACTCTTTACAAACGCTTCCGCGGAGGAGAGCCTACCATAGACGCTCTGCTCGAACGCGACGGAATAAAGAAGTAAAAGAAAAAGAACATATATATGGAGAATAACGACGAAAAGCAACTGAAGCTCGACTTGCGCTATCTGCGTATGGCACGAATATGGGCTGAAAACAGTTATTGCAAACGACGCAAGGTCGGAGCATTGGTAGTTAAGAAAAAAATGATAATAAGCGATGGCTATAATGGCACTCCAAGCGGATTTGAAAACATCTGCGAGGACGATAACAACATTACCAAGCCCTACGTGCTTCATGCGGAAGCCAATGCCATAACTAAGCTGGCGCGAAGCCACAACAATAGCGAAGGCTCCACGCTATATGTTACTGCATCTCCATGTATAGAATGTAGCAAGCTCATTATTCAGGCAGGAATAAAGCGCGTGGTCTATGGCGAGAAATATCGCCTTAACGACGGCATTGAGCTATTGAAAAGAGCAAATATTGAAGTTATATATCTAAATCCAGATGAATATCAACAAGAATAAATCTAATAGATACATGCCACTGCTTATGGCGGTGAGCGTAGTGGTGGGCATTATCATTGGCTCATTCTATGCCAACCACTTTGGTGGCAATAGGCTGAATATCATCAATTCAGGCAGCAACAGACTTAACAATCTGCTGCACATCATCGACGACCAATATGTAGACAAGGTGGATATCGACTCATTGGTAGACAAAGCGATACCTACCATTTTGTCGGAGCTTGACCCACACTCCGTCTACATAAATGCCAAAGACGCGCAGAAGGTGGAAGACGACCTGAAAGGTTCATTCTCAGGCATTGGCATAGAGTTTACCATACGCCAAGACACCATAAGAGTGCAGAATGTGATAAAGAATGGCCCTGCTGAGCGCGCCGGTCTTTTGGCTGGCGATAAGATTGTGAGCATAGAGGGCAAGCCATTCGTAGGCAAGATTGTAACCAACGAGGAGGCAATGCATCGCCTTAAAGGACAGAAAGACACCAAGGTGAAGATAGGCGTATTAAGATATGGAAGCAGGCAGCAGAAGTATTTCACCGTCACTCGTGGAGAAATCCCTCAGAAGAGCATTTCAGCGGCATATATGCTCAACGACGCGACGGGCTACATACGCATAAAGAGCTTTGGCGAGAACACCTACCCCGAAATGCTCATAGCATTGGCTAAGCTATCGCAGAACAATTTTAAAGACCTCGTAATAGACTTGCGCGATAACGGTGGAGGCTACCTCACATCAGCGGTGCAGATAGCTAATGAGTTCTTACCTCAAAACAAGCTTATAGTCTACACGCAAGGAAGAAAATCTCCACGCAAAGATTATACAAGCGACGGGCATGGCAGCTATCAGAGCATACCTCTCGTAGTGCTGATAAATGAAAACACGGCATCGGCAGCGGAAATCCTCGCGGGCGCAATGCAAGATAATGATCGCGCCACGATAATAGGCCGACGCTCATTCGGAAAAGGCCTCGTGCAGCAACAGCTTCAATTCCCCGACGGAAGCCTCATACGCCTCACCATAGCACGCTACTACACCCCATCGGGCAGATGCATTCAAAAGCCTTACGTGGAGGGAAGCAATGAAAGCTACGCTCAAGATTTGCTCTCACGCTATCAGCACGGCGAATACTTCTCGCAAGACAGCATAAAGCATACTGGCCCCGCCTATCACACAGGCATCGGACGAATCGTATATGGCGGAGGAGGAATCACGCCAGATATTTTCGTGCCGGAAGACACCACGAATATCACTTCTTACTATAAGGAGGCAATGCTGAGCGGACTCATTCTGCAATTCGCATATACATATACAGACGACAACAGACTGAAGCTCAACAACTTTAAGGAGATGATGGAAATGTCGGACTACCTCGTGAAGCAAAACACGGTAGAGAAATTCGCAAGCTATGCCAACGACCATGGGCTACATCGTAGAAACCTCATGATAAAGAAGTCGCACAACTTGCTTGAGAGATTCATCAACAGCCGAATAATCTACAACATGCTCGATGAAGAAGCATGGATGCAATATGTAAACCTCGACGACCCTGACGTAAATCGCGCGCTCATGGTGCTGAAGGCTAACGCGGCATTCCCGAAGAAGCCAATGAGGAAGCCACTGAGAAAGGCTAAGAAAAGATGAATAAGCAAGAGCTCAGAAAAGAAATAAAGCGGAGAAAGCAATCATTCTCTGACGAGCAACTATCAATAAAATCCTTGCCGATAATAGAAAAATTATCGGCAAGGATTAATGAATTGGGGGCGAAGAACATCATAATGTATTACTCGCTGCCCGACGAGGTGGACACTCACCACGCCATCGACCTTTTGCTGAAAGATAACGCCAACATCTATCTGCCGAAGGTGACAGGCGAAGGCACGATGGAAATAAGAAGATATGAGGGGAAAGAAAGCATGAGAGAGGGTGCTTTCGGCATAATGGAGCCATGCGGCGGAGTGCTCCACAGATATGAAGACATCGACCTCATAGTAGTGCCAGGCATGGCATTCGATAAGAATTTTAATCGCTTAGGAAGGGGAAAGGGATATTACGACCGCTTCCTTGCGAAGACCACGAATAAGAAGAAAATAGGGATATGCTTTGATTTTCAAGTAGTAGACTCCATTCCAACGGAAGAAACCGACATCAGAATGGACGAGCTGATATATCAATAAAATCTCACATCAGAGATGATGAAGCCACCCGCTGCCTCATTAAGATTTTTAACGAGCTGAGGGCGCATCATAGAAAGTTCCTGCCTTAATGCGGGGCTGCTTATCTTAACGAAGAGCGTCTGATTTTTGAGGAATTTCTCAGTAGTGTAGCTGGCCACTCCCTGCCCCACTACCTTTTCCCAAGAATCTATCAGGCGACGCTGCATGAGAGGAGTCTCAAGCCCCTCCACACGCAAATATTTCCTCAGCACATCGCCGAGATTTTCTACCTTACGTCTAAACATTTATCTCGCCGTTTTCTACATTAAACAATTTATATTCCGACTTGCCGGCACTCAGGATTTTATCAAGATTATCCTTATTCGTATCTGTGATGAAAATCTGCCCATAGCTATCGCCCGAAACGAGCTTCACTATCTGCTCCACGCGTGAAGCGTCGAGTTTATCAAAGATATCATCGAGAAGGAGCAGAGGCGTGGTGTGGGAAACGGTGCGCTTCAGGAAATTGAATTGAGCAAGTTTCAAGGCGAGCACATAAGTCTTGTTTTGCCCCTGAGAGCCTTCACGCTTCATCTGATAACCATCGAGCAACATCTCAAGATCATCACGATGCACGCCATGCAGCGAATAGCCCACAGCCCTATCCTTAAATCTATCTTGCTTGATGACGGTAAACAAATCGCCACGCTGGCAATGAGAAACATAGCTAAGCGAAACCTTCTCTTTGCCGCCCGAAATAGCAGTGTAAATCTCTTGAAACACGGGCATGAACTCCTCGATGAAGGCATTTCTCTTTCTGTAAATCTTCTCGCCCTCAGCCCCCATCTGCGCCTCAAGGATATCCATAAGGGCGGCGTCAGGCTCTGCCTCCTGCTTGAGCAAAGAGTTGCGCTGCTTGAGAAGCTTATTGTAATTAGAAAGAGCCTCGATATACTCAACATCGTATTGCGAAATCACCACATCCATCAAGTGGCGTCGCTCCTCGCTTCCGCCCGCTATTATCATGTCGTCGGACGGCGAAATGAACACGAGAGGGATAAGCCCGATGTGTTGAGATAATCGCTTATACTCCTTCTTATCGCGCTTGAAGTGCTTCTTCGTGCCACGCTTCATGCCGGCATAGATGTCGATGGAGTCGCCCGCTTCGCTCTCATAAGTGCCCTCCACCACGAAGAAATCCTCGCCATGCTTTATTATCTGGCTGTCGATGGAATTATAAGCTGAGCGGCAGAAGGACAAATAATAAACGGCGTCGAGGAAATTTGTTTTCCCCTCGCCGTTATGTCCTATGAAACAGTTGAGTTTATCCGAAAGTTGCAAAGAACATTCCTTGATATTCTTATAATTAAGAATGGAAATTTTCTTAAGTATCATCTATACTTTTTAAGTTATTCCAATATCTTGGTCATGTTCATTTCTGTGATGCGACCATCAGGGTTTACCTTAGCCGAAACGCGATATTTTGTGCGCTTCTCGCTATCGTTGGTGAGCTTCACATCCTGAAGGGCAGAGAAAGATACGGAATATTCATATTTCTCGTCGCCCACTTCTTTCTTTGATATCTTATAATCGTCGGCCAGACGCCATGTCATCGACTCAACATCATCCTTATAAATTTTGCGCATGAATGTAGCCACATCAGAGCGAGTGGCATCACTCTTGCCGAGGAATGAGGTGAGCAGATTATTTACGGTGCTTATAAGCGCGTCTTCATCCTTATTATTTATGCTGCGGAAGAATGTAGAGAAGAGGCTCTTCACCATCTGCTGCTCGGCTGGCTGCACGGTCTTAGCATTCTGCGCTCTCACTCCGTCGTTAGCTTCGTCTACATGCTCGCCGTTAGGGTGCTCCTCAAGATATTCGCGCATAGACTCAAGAGTGTTTTCGCTCAAAGCTTCAGCCCAGTCGATAGAGTCAATTTTATGGAGAGCTTCCTCCTTGTGTGGAGAGTCGGGATGATTTTCGAGATAGCTTTCAAGAGCCGACTTTGAGTTGCTTATCAAGGCATTTGTCCACTCCTTATCGCCCTGCTGCAATATCAGGAGGTGGGCCTCGATAGAGTCGCGATGGGCTTCAGGCGCATCCTTGAAAGAGTCGAGATAATTCTGCAACACCTCAGGGTCGTCGCTCTTCATGGCGAACTCGTAAGCATCGCTCTCGCTATCGCTCGCGAAATTAGAGTAATACACATATCCGCCCAATATCACCGCGAGAAGCACTGCTATAGCCACGATAAGCCCGCGTCGGCTTCCGCCATTCTGCTGAGCGGTTTCCGCATTCTGCGCTCCGCCTTGCTGCATATTATTGCCGCCTGCCATGCCATTATTATGAGCCTCGCTTGCGCCCTCATGAGAGAGAGGAGCATTGGTAGCGTGATGGCATTCAGGGCATTCTGCCATATTCTTGAAATAAACGTTGCCACATTGTGGGCATGTAACGACCTTATCGGCTATCTCTGCGCCACATTCAGGACATACAGGCGCTCTGTCGCTCACCTGGCGTCCACATTCAGGACATTTAATTATTGCCATGATTTTCTCTAATCTCTAATATTATTTTGTTTGTTTTTAATATCTATTGTTTTCTCGAAAGCGAATGCTTGCCGATTTTTTTAATGTCTATATCTTATTTCTCTGAGCGAATGCTTGCCCATAAAGCGACTTTTATCCACATATCCGTTCACCCCGTTGAGATGACCCTTGCCGGTGTATTGCCACATTGAGAAGTCGCGTTCATCGTTGAGCACGGGCTCTCGCTGAGTGTATTGCGCCACCATGAGTTGATAGCCGTCTATCTTGCCCGAGAGATAGTGATTATAGAAGTTTGTGAAAGTATATAGCAGCGGTTTCTGCTTGTAAGCTTTTTCCACGAGGGTGAGGAATTTGAATAGCGAGTCGCAGAATTCATCTGTAGATAGTCCGCTTTTGGTCTCGATATCTATCATCGGGATGAGGTCTTGATCGCCCGGACGGCATTGAGCCTTGAAGTTGTCGAGCTGCTTCTGCAAATCGGCACGCGGACGAAAGAAATGATACGACCCCACTTTAAGTCCATATTTATGTGCCAGCTCTATATTCTGTTTATATTTATCGTCGATGCGGTCGCCGCCCTCAGAAGCCTTCAGATAAACGTATGCCATCTTGGAATTTTCGCCCACCGTCTCCCAAAACACATCGCCCTGATAATGGCTCATATCTATGCCGTGCACATGAGTGCAAGTGTCCTCACATTGTATGCTAAAGCTTTGCGCGAAGGCGCAAGTTGTAATCATCAAATTCGTAACAATCAATAAGATTTTTTTCATACGACAAAGGTACTGCAAATCGAGCAGAATACAAAATAAAAAGACCACTTATTTCTACTTATTTTCCAGATACGGCGAGAATAAAAATAAAATTACTATTTTTGCCGTATGAAAAGATTTACCGTATTACTTTTAAAGCTATTCTGCGCCGGCATCGCCCTCGCGCAGCCAGGCATTAATCATGCCCCACAGATAGAAAAACTCGACAGAGGCATCATCGCCTTCCACCCCGAAGAAGGCAAGCTATTCATAAGCTGGCGGCTGCTTGCCAGCGATGATAGCACCACCACCTTTCAACTGCTGAAAGATGGTCATGTAATTTGCGATAACATCACCCAGGCTACAAGCATAGAGCTGCCCTCCACCGACGGCACCTTGCAGCTTGCCACGCTCCATGGCGGCGAGCGAGTGGAGCTTTCCGACACGATAAAGCCATGGCCCAAGAAATACCTTCAGCTCCACCTCATGCGTCCGCTGCCCGTAGAGGGGGCTACATATACGCCCAACGATTGCTCTGTGGGCGATGTGGATGGCGACGGCAGATATGAGATATTCGTAAAATGGGACCCCATAAATGCTCACGACAACTCTCATGCCGGCACCACAGCTAATGTCTACATCGACTGCTATAGGCTCGACGGCACATTCCTTTGGCGCGTAGACCTCGGCCGAAACATAAGGGCGGGCGCTCACTACACTCAGTTTATGGTCTACGACTTCAATCACGATGGCAAGGCTGAAATGATATGCAAGACGGCTCCGGGCAGCAAAGACGGAAGCTCACATTACGTGAGCGAAGCAGCCACCGACAGCCGCATAAGGGCTATCGACAACGGCATAAACTATAGCGATGAGCTTGGCAGAATATTGGCGGGCGAGGAATTGCTCACGGCTTTCGACGGGCTGACAGGCAAAGCCCTCCACACCATCTGGTACTGCCCCAACAGAGCAGGCACCTTTAATCAATGCGGAGAGCAGCAGCCGAAGAGCTTCTGGGGCGATACGTATGGCAACCGTCAGGAGCGATATTTGGCGTGCGTGGCGCATCTCGACGGCATGGATAAGAACGCGAGCGCCGTGTTTGGCCGTGGGTATTACACGAGGGCTTACCTCTGGGCTGTAGACTTCGACGGAAAGCAGCTGAAGCATAAATGGCTGCACGCCTCGATATCGAGAGACAGCGTGGAACTTTACGATGCCAACTGGAATAAAACGACACGCACATATCACAAAAATACGAGCGGAAGCGACACCTCGTTTACCGCCTTTGCGAATGGCAATCACAACCTCTCTGTGGGCGATGTGGATGGCGATGGATGCGATGAAATTCTCTATGGTTCATGCGCTTTCGATAATGATGGCAGTTTGCTTTATAGCACCGGTCTGGGCCATGGCGATGCAATCCACTTCGGCGACCTCGACCCCGACCGCGAGGGTTTAGAGGTGTTTACCGTGCATGAGGAGCCGCCTTATGGCTACGACCTCCACGATGCAGCCACGGGCGAGATTTTAGTGCGTGGGCTTGATAATGACGATACAGGCAGAGGGCTTGCCGCCGACATCGATGCCGATTATCGCGGAGCAGAGTTCACCACGAGCGGCACTCGCTACACTTTCAATATCAAGGGTAAGCCCATCTACAACCACCGCTCAAGAGTGAATTTCAGGATTTATTGGGATGGCGACATTCAGGATGAGCTTTTCGATAATGTTTCCATTCTGAAATGGGATAAAGGCCACGTTACGGAGCTTGGCGTGAGCGGAGAGCCTCTGCGCCTTCTCGGCAGCCCTGCTTCATGTAATGGCACGAAGCACACTCCATGCTTGCAGGCCGATTTGTTTGGCGATTGGCGTGAGGAGCTGATACTGCGTAGCACCACCGATAATGCCACGCTCAACATTTATTCTACGTCTATCCCCACTTCTCTGCGTATGCCTACCCTCATGCACGACCACATTTATCGCATGGGCATAGCATGGCAGAACGTGGCTTATAATCAGCCACCACATTTGGGAATACGCCTCTACAAATAGAAAATCCTTATTGCAACGTGCAACGCTTGCAACGCGCAACGCTGAGGAGTTCACGTCAGCCACAACCGAAGCTCCCCACCCTTCAAAAATGGAGATTTTTAAAAAACATTTTTCCTTACTATTGCATCTTACCAGAGGGGATGGTTTTTTGTTTATAAATCCCTCGTTTATGGGGGATTTATGTATTATTGGTTTGTCTTATTATATTTACTATAAAAATATTTTTTCCTTACAAAAAGAAAAAATTTTGGAAGTATAACCGTCCATAACCGTCCACGCCAAAATCGAATGTCGTATCTTTGCAAACGGAAATACGGAAGCCCTCTCTACCCCAATACGGTGTCCATAATCATCATGCCCACGAAGCCGACAGCAAACCCCACGGTGCTCATATTGCTGTGCTCGCCCTCAGAAGCCTCGGGGATAAGTTCCTCGATTACCACATAAAGCATAGCCCCCGCCGCGAAGCTGAGCATATAAGGCAAGGTTGGGGTGAGCACCTCGGAGAGGAATATCACGAGGATAGCCCCTAGAGGCTCCACAATGCCCGAAAGGCTGCCTATAACGAACGAACGCCCTCTGCCATTGCCAGCCGCCCGCATAGGCATGGAAACGATAGCTCCCTCGGGGATATTCTGAATGGCAATACCTATAGCCAGAGCCATGGCGGCCGAAGCCGAAATGCCTATTCCGCCCTGCAAATAGCCCGCTATGACCACGCCCACGGCCATACCCTCGGGGAAATTATGAATGGTGACGGCAAGAGCGAGCATAGCCGTGCGCGAAAGCTTTGAGCGAGGGCCTTCGGGAGTGGAAGTGCCGATGTGGAGATGAGGGGTTACGAGGTCGATAATCAGCAAGAAAGCCATGCCGAGCAGAATGCCCACCGATGCCGGCACCACTGCCCCTTTGCCCATGGGCGCGCTAAGTTCCATGCTCGGAATGATAAGCGACCACACGGCAGCAGCTACCATCACGCCCGAAGCAAAGCCGAGCAATGCCTTCTGCAATCTCGATGGCATGGAATCACGCATGAAGAATACGAATGCCGACCCTACAACCGTGCCGATGAAAGGAATGAGTAATATAAGTGTTGTCATGCTCTATAAAAAAATTAGAAATCTCTCTTTATACGTGCAAACTTACATATTTTTTCACGCCCCACCAACGCCAATCAAAAAATTTTATGTAAGTTTGCACCATGAAAATGAAAGTAAACTGGAAACATATCATCACGATAATCCTCGTGTGCCTGCTGCTAAAGCTTCTTACAGGCTCATTCCTCATGTCGCTCGGCATTCTTATTCTGCTGCTTCTCGCCGATAATCTCATCATGAGATATGAAATAAAAAAGCAGATAGAAGAGCGCATGAAAGACCTTGACAATGAGGAGGCGTAATGCACCACTCGTTTTCTTTTGAGAATACACATTTTATTTGAGATATATAAATAAATGGAGCAACTTCTGAATTTATATAAACGCCACTACGGCGAAGAGCCTGCCAGCGTGGAAAACATAAGCAACGGCGGAAGCAACCGCCAATATTATCGCCTCACCGCCCACGACGGCTCAAGCGTGGTGGGAGCAATAGGCACAAGCCGCGAGGAAAATCATGCGTTCATCTATCTGAGCAATCATTTTTCTACACAAAAGCTGCCCGTGCCCAGCATCATCGCCGCATCAGATGACGAGATGTGCTACATTCAAGACGACCTCGGAAGTCGCTCCCTATTCGATGCTCTCAAAGGCGGACGCGAAGCTGGCGGACGATACACTCAGGAGGAGCAACAGCTGCTCATCAACACCATAAGAGAACTGCCGCGAATGCAGATGATAGGCGCGCGAGGGCTGGATTGGAGCAACTGCTATCCTCAGCCCGAATTTAATGAGGAAAGCGTGCTTTTCGATCTCAACTACTTTAAATATTGCTTCCTCAAAGCCACCGAGCTCGACTTTAATGAGCTGAAGCTCGAAGCAAATTTCCACATGTTTGCCCGCGACCTCAACGCGGAGACGGGTGAAAGCTTTCTCTACAGAGATTTTCAGGCGCGCAACGTGATGCTGAATGCCGACGGAGAGCCTTATTTCATCGACTTTCAGGGAGGAAGAAAAGGCCCGTTTTATTACGACCTCGCCTCATTCCTCTGGCAGGCTTCGGCAAAATATTCCTTCAAGCTCAGGAGAAATCTCATAGCAGAATATTACAACTCGCTGAAGAATTTCACGGAGGTGCCTTCCGTGCGTCATTTCGCCCACAGATTGAGCCTCTTCGTGCTGTTTCGCACTCTTCAGGTGCTCGGAGCGTATGGATTTCGTGGTTATTTCGAGCGAAAGCAGCACTTCATCGACAGCATTCCGCCCGCAATTCAAAACCTTCGCGACATCCTGAAGCTCAACCCCGAAATTTTCCCTTATCCTTACATGATGGATATGCTGAAAAGGCTTACAGAGCTACCTCAGTTTGCCCCCAAGCCCAAGGAGGAAATGAAGCGCGAAGACGGATTTAAAACCACCGACAACAACATTTATTCTCAAAATCCGCTCGATGGTCCCGCCACTTATTCTAAATACGACGGCAAAGGCCCGCTGGTGGTGAAAGTGTTCAGCTTCTCATTCCATAAAGGCATTCCTACCGATGATTCAGGCAATGGCGGAGGATATGTGTTCGATTGCCGAAGCACCCACAACCCCGGCCGATATGAGCCTTACAAAAAGCTTACGGGCCTTGACGAGACTGTAATACGCTTCCTCGAAGACGATGGAGAAATTCTCACTTTTCTTGATAGCGTTTATCAGCTTGCCGACCATCATGTGCGCCGATATATTCAGCGTGGATTCACCTCGCTCATGTTCTCTTTCGGATGCACGGGAGGGCAACACAGAAGCGTGTATAGCGCGCAACATCTGGCAGAGCACATTCATAAGAAATTCGGCATAGAGGTGCGCATAGAGCATCGGGAGCAGCACATAAAGCAGGTGCTGAAAGCGAAGTAATCCCCACCGAAAAAGAAAACATATATTTTTACATATATACTACAAAAATAGGAAATGAACATTTGTCTTGTAGCAGGAGCCAGACCCAACTTCATAAAGCTGGCACCTATAATCCACGCTGCTGAGAAAGCAGCTAAAGAAGGAAAAGATATATCTTTCACCCTTGTATATACGGGCCGTAAGGGCGATTCCACTCTTGAGGATAGCCTTTTCGCCGACCTTCGCATAGATGAACCTCAGGTGTATCTCGGAGTAGATTGTGAAAATCTCAACGAGCTTACGGGCCATGTGATGTCGGCTTTCGATGATTATCTATCCGAGAGCAAGAATGATGTCGTGATTGTGGTAGACGATTTGGCTTCTACCATGGCAGCAGCTATCGTCACCAAAAAGAAAGGCATTCTGCTCGCCCACCTCGTGGCAGGCACTCGCTCTTTCGATATCAATATGCCAAAGGAAATCAACCGCCTCGTAATCGACGGCCTTTCAGATTTGCTCTTCACGGCAGGCATAAGCAACAACAGCATCGTAAATAAGGAGGGCGGAAACCTCTCAAAGGTCTACATGGTGGGCAACATATTGATGGACACTCTGCGCGAGAATTACAATCGCCTGAGACGTCCCGAGGAGCTTTCAGAGCTTGGCATTGAGGATGGAGCTTACATCGTGTTCACCATCAATCGTAAGGTGCTTCTCGCTAACGAAATGGAGCTTGAAAGCCTCCTCAGCGCGATGATAAGCAATGCCGGCGAAAAGCCTATCGTGGCGGTGCTCCGCCCAAGAGCCGAGGAAGCCGTAAATAAGGCGTTGAAAGCTATCAGCAAGGAGGGATTCATCAAGATGCTCCGCCCGATGAGCTATCTTGAGTTTGGCTATCTTACGGCTCATGCTCAAGGCATAATCACCGATTCTGGCAACGTGGCGGAAGAGGCTACTTTCAATGGCGTGGCTTGCATCACTCTCAATAGCTATACCGAGCATATCGAAACCGTAAAAGAAGGCTCTAACGTGCTCGTGGGCGAAGATGCCGATGTGCTTGCCGAATATGTAAAGCAGATGGCTGCGGGCGAATGGAAGAAAAGCAATGTGCCAGACCGTTGGGATGGTCGCTCGGCAGAAAGAATTATCAGCATATTGCTTGGATAAGATCTCATATATCTATTTTTTAATAATAAAAAAGGAAACCTCCTCTAAAAACTTTAAGAGAGAGAGTTTCCTTTTTTCTTTGCCTTACATCGCAAATTTTAAGATTTTCGCTACGCAAGCCAATTGCGTCTGCGACGCTGTCGTCTTCTTACTATAAATCCATTTATAGCCCATCGCGTTACCATATATACTCCAATCACTACGTAGGCGATGACAAGACCAGCAAATACAGTTCCTGGTGACATAATACATCCTCCATTCTGTTTTTAAAAGTTATCCTATACAAATATTTTAAGTTATAATCGTTTTCTATTAATTATATTATTGTCACAAATATATATTAAAAATATGCTTCCACCAAACTTTTAAAGTACATTTTTACAATCATTTTTGTTGGGTTCGCGCACAATGTTTCTCGCCTCGCTTTTTCTCCCACCAAAAGCCATATTTCTATGAATATTAGCGAGTTATTAACATAAAAAAGACAGCTTCGCGAGCACTCTTTTGAGAAACCCACAAAGCTGTCACCTTATCTATTTATAATAAATCAGCCTTTTCAAAGAAAGGAGTGATTACCAGATGTGCGCACGCTTGCTCTTAGGAATGAAGAGTTTATCGCCCTTCTTCACCTTGAAAGCGTCATACCATGCGTCGATCATTGGCAAAGCTCCATTCACGCGAGCATGATTTGGAGAGTGAACGTCGATATTGAGATAGTAAGTCTGCAATTCAGGACGCATATTTCCAGCCCATACTCTGCCATATGCGAGGAAGAAACGCTGCTCTGGCGTGAAGCCATCCTTCACTCCGAGAGGATTGCTCTTCATTGCGCTTTGGAATGCGCGGAAAGCTACGTTAAGACCACCATTATCACCGATATTCTCACCAAGAGTCTGCTTGCCGTTAATCTTCTTGCCAGGCACT
Source organism: Prevotella sp. (assembly GCA_024682415.1). GTDB lineage: Bacteria > Bacteroidota > Bacteroidia > Bacteroidales > Bacteroidaceae > Prevotella. The sequence continues at coordinate 101,783 of JAIKZG010000009.1, read as the reverse complement.
CCATCAATGCTGCTGAAATGATCTACAAGCACCTGAGTGCGCTTATCGAAATTCTTCTTGTCGGCAGCAGTCCACCAGTTGTGCTCATTTCCATATTTATCAAATAAGCAGCCCTGATCGTCGAAGCCGTGGCTCATCTCATGACCTATCACGGCACCGATAGCACCATAGTTGGCAGCATCGTCGGCATTAGGGTCGAAGAATGGAGGCTGAAGAATTGCAGCAGGGAAGCAAATCTCGTTTGTAGTAGGGTTATAATAAGCGTTCACCGTCTGTGGAGTCATGTGCCACTCCGATTTATCTACAGGCTTATTCACCTTGCGAGCAATATAATCGTTCTCCATAAACTCGCTGATGTTGGCGAGGTTTTCATAAAGAGAAAGCGAATCGTTTACTATCAATCCATCATAATTACGCCATTTATCAGGATAGCCTATCTTCACGATGAAGTTGTTGAGCTTATCAATAGCCTGAGCCTTCGTTTCTTTACTCATCCATGTAGACTCTGTGATGCGCTCGCCGAGAGCCTTCTGCAAGTTGTGTACAAGCTCAAGCATACGCTTCTTGCTGCTTTCAGGGAAATATTTCTCCACATAGAGTTTGCCGATAGCCTCGCCAAGCACTCCGCTTACCAAGCCTACAGCACGCTTCCATCGTGGACGATCCTGCTGAGCGCCTGTAAGCGCGCTTGAGAATTCGAATGAAACCTTGCGGAAATCATCGCTAAGGCTGCCTGCCGCATCCGTGAGCACCTTTATTTCAGCGTAAGTCTTCAAATCGTCGAGAGAAGTTTCTTCCAACACCTTCTCCACCTCATGTATAGGCTCCGGCTGACCCACGTCTACCATCTTGAATGAAGGATAGCCGAGAGAGAGGAATGTGTTGCCCCAATCAATGCCAGGGAAGTCGGTTACGAGCTGCTGATATGTCATCTTATGGTAGTTGCCCGGAATGTCGCGTAGCTGCACCTGACCGTAGCTTGCCTTCGCAATGCGAGTTTCGATGGCGATGATAGCGTCTACCTTCTTCTGCGCATCCGCCTCGCTTGTGCCCGTCATCGTGAAGAGAGTCTTCATATATTTCTTGTAAGCATCGCGCACCTTCTTTGTAGCCTCATCATCATTCAGATAATAGTCGCGCTCGCCAAGGCCTATTCCACCCTGACCAATAGAAACGAGGTTGTTGGCAGCATCACGCTGGTCGGCACCCACACCAATGCCAAACATCAATGTTCCGATACCTCTATGGCTCAATTGTGCCATCACGAGCTGATATTCACGCTTACTCTTGATAGCCTTCACGCGCTCAAGCACTGGCTTAATAGCGTCGTATCCCTCCTTATTCAGGCGCACGCTATCCATCTTCATGCGATAGAGAGTACCAATCTTATCGCCCAAAGAACCTTTCTTCTGCGGAGTGTTGGCTATCTCCTCAATAAGTCCGCGAATTTGCTTTTCGCTCAATTCATAAGCATCCTCAAAACCACCATTGCTTGAATGCTCAGCGTCGAGCGGATGGCTCTTCATCCATCCACCGGCAGCATACTCAAAGAAGTCGTCGCCCGGGCGTACGCTTGTGTTAAGGTCGGCCTTATTAATGCCCGACGACAAGTTGTTCTGCGCGCCTGCCGAAGCTACCGCCAAGCAAAATGCAGAGACTAAAAATACCTTTTTCATTTCTCTTTTTGTTATTGTTTTAAATTATTTAAATAATTGTTCTTTCTCTTTTTTTACGTTGCTATCTATTCATCCTCCTCCCGATATTCCAAGATATCGCCCGGCTGACAATGCAAAACGCTGCATATCGATTCGAGAGTCGAAAAACGAATAGCCTTTGCCTTGCCTGTTTTCAGAATGGAGAGATTGGCATTCGTAAGCCCCACCGCCTCGGCAAGAGCGCCGAGCGACATCTTCTTTTTTGCCATCTCCACATCCAAGTTTACTATTATTTTTCCCATCTCGTTGTTTTATGTTTTTTATCCTATATAATTATGCGTCTTCCCTTTTTAAAAAGAAACCTACGTATCATCAGATAGTAAGCTCCTGCTCCTCTTTCAGCTTCAAGCCTATGGCGAAAGCCTCCGCCATGATAAGGGCGAGCAATCCATCCACCATATCTCCCGTGAAATCATCAGGCAGATATTTCACCGTATATCCCTCAGGGCTGAAAGCATCGAGCACGATATTCGTAGCCATGGCATTATACATAGCGTTAATCAATGTAATAAATATCACCAAGAAGCCTATATATCTGAATGCCCTCACATTGCTCCAGCTGAATATCTCGTTATTATTGAAACGTATCATCATGAGCACGAATATCACCACCAGCGTGATTATGCACGCCACATCCACCATCGAAACTATGCCGCCCACGATTTGTATCATGTCGCCATCCTTGATGATATTTCCACACACAGCCACATACCCCATCGGCACCACTTTCACTTCCTTGCCGCTGATGGAATTTTTAAGTTTGGTGGTAGGCTCAAAGAAAGTCTTGCTCTTTGGCATGAGGTTTATCGTCTGCATCACAGCCAACCCATTGTCCTGCAATTTTTCGCTGCCCGTAGTCTTTCTCTCCGCTGTCTCCACTCCAAGCACAAACCCCTCAACGAAGGTCGCGCACGAGTCGTAGACGGAGTAAGCCACGAGCAGGAAAATCACCATGCAGAAGAAATTTATCTTTGTCTTCATATTCTCTTGTGTCTTCTATATATCCTTATTATCATCCAATAGTCTCAGCCAACAAGTAATCATCGCTTACGTTCATCACGTCATACTTATCGGTGAGTTTGTATTCCTTTCCGCTTCTATCCCATTCATACATGGCTACAGTCATGTTGTTGTCGAATGTGGTAGAATATTCATATTTCTGGCTAATGTCGGTGTAGCTCTTGTCCTTCTTGCTCCAATAAGCCAGTTCCAAAGTGCAGCAGCTGTCGGCGTAGCAATAGCGCAGCTCGCTTCTTGGCGTCCATGCATCGTTGCGTCCATCCCAATCATAAGTCTGCTTAGTCACGAGGCGATTGTTATCGTCGTATCCAAACTGATACATGAGATGCTGTTTCAGCATTCCATTCTCATCCTGCTTGTAAACAGTCTGCGATTCCACTACTCCATTAGCATGAGAAAAGCTGTAATAGAAACCATTCTCGTTAGCATTTGTGTTGTTAGCCAAAGCAAGAATTGCGGCGGCAGTAATTTCTAAAAGTATCATAAGCCCAAAGTTTTAATATTAATATATTGTTATATTTTTATTATTTATCGTTATTCGATATGCAAATATATAACGCAATTAATATTACCTCCAAATATTTTTCGATATAATTTTATCGAAAAACAATAATTTAACATTTAGAAACAATAAAAGGCAGGTTTTTGCCTGCCTTTCGTTATATTCTCTCCGTGAGAAATAAAATTATTCTATCACTACCGTTGTCCAGCCATGCTTATCCTCCGCCTTGCCATACTGAATATCGCGAAGCAGATTATAAAGCTTTGTAGAAACAGGGCCTGGCTTCTCGCCGAAGTCGTAGCGCGCACCCGTGTCAAGATCGTCAATATAAGAGATAGGACTTATCACGGCAGCAGTGCCGCAAGCGCCTGCCTCCTCGAATGTAGCAAGCTCCTCCTCTGGTATCTGTCGGCGTTCCACCTTCAATCCCAAGTCCTCAGCGAGCTGCATAAGGCTCTTGTTGGTGATAGAAGGGAGAATGCTTGTAGACTTCGGCGTAACATAAGTGTTGTTCTTAATACCGAAGAAGTTGGCAGCGCCACATTCGTCCATGTATTTCTTCTCCTTAGCGTCGAGATAAAATTCGCACGCATATCCCTTTTCGTGAGCTATAGAGTTAGCCTTAAGGCTTGCAGCGTAGTTGCCACCCACCTTATATATACCTGTTCCGAGAGGAGCAGAACGATCATAATCGCGAATGATAACATAAGGATTAGAAGAGAATCCACCCTTGAAGTAAGGGCCTACAGGCGAAACGAATATCAAGAAGCAATATTCAGTAGCAGGATGCACGCCCACCTGCGCGCTCGTGCCTATAAGCAATGGGCGGATATATAGAGTAGCACCGCTCTCATAGGTAGGAATATATTCCTGATTGAGGCGCACCACCTTTTTCACCATTTCCTCAAACAATTCCGTAGGCACTTCCGGCATAAGAATGCCTCGGCAAGTACTTTGCAATCGGGCAGCGTTTTCATCCATGCGGAAAGTGCGCACCTTGCCGTCAGGGCAGCGATAAGCCTTCAATCCCTCGAAAGCCTCCTGTCCATAATGCAGGCAAGTAGCTGCCATGTGGAGTTTAAGATATTCATCAGAGCAAACTTCTATTTCGCCCCATTTGCCGTTGCGATAGTAGCAACGCACATTGTAATCGGTCGGCATATAGCCAAACGACAGATTAGACCAATCCAAGTCTTTCATAACTATATTATTTTTATAACGTTATTTTCTCTTGTTTTCTGCTATTCAGTTACAAAAGTACAAAGTTTAATTATATTCTGCAACTTTTTCCCTAATTAAGATGACATTTTGCTTTTTCTACTCCTCTTCCAATATTGCCTTTATCTCCTTGTCGGTCTTGGTGAGCTTATCCTTGCATAGCTTTATCAGCTGCTGCGCACGCTTCAGCTGCGCGCCTATCTCGTCGATGTCAAGCTCATCGTTCTCCATCTTTGCGGCGATGTCTTCCAGTTCGCGCATCGCCTTCTCATATTTTATCTCTTCCATATATATTATATTTTAATTATACTCTCACAGATTTCACAGATAACACTGATTTTCCGCTTAATAAGCTATTTTTAATCTCTCACAGATGACACAGATTTTCACGGATTTATTAAGCATATTAATATCTGTGTTATCTGTGAAATCTGTGAGAAAAATTATGTTATCTGTGAGAAACCTTACTTTACTTCCGCCTCAAAGCAGCCATGCTCCACAATAGTCTTCACTATGTCGCCACGCCTTAGCTCATCTGCGTCGCGCACCGCCTTGCCATTATGAAGCGTAATGCTGTAGCCACGCCTCAATAGCAGCTGCGGATCAGCCGCCTTTATCCTCTGCTCAGCAATCTCCATTCTGTGAGCCTCCTTTTCAAGCCTCATCCTCGCGCCATTTCTCATTCTCACAGAGCAAAGCTCCACTCTGCTTTCATCCCTCATCAAGCGTGCCGAAATCCTGCTGCCTATGCGCGAGAGCATCTCGCTGAGCCTTGCCATCTGCCTTGTTTTCATCACCGAGAACTGCGCCCTTATGCCTGCAGCCATGCGGCTGAATCTCATCTGCTCCACATCCATCTTCCTCCTCACCGCCATTACTATAGCGTCTTGCGCGTCCACTACGCGCGAAAGCGTGTCGAGCAAGTTGTCAATGAGGAAAGCAGCGGCAGCAGTAGGCGTCTTCACACGAGTGTTTGAAATCATGTCGAGCACACTCTCATCCCTGTCGTGTCCAATGCCTGTGATAATTGGCAAAGGAAAGTTAGCCACATTCTCAGCCAAAGCGAGCGAGTCAAATCCGCTCAAATCGCTTGTAGCGCCACCTCCGCGTATTATCACCACCACATCATAATCCTCCACATTATTATATATGGCGTTTAATGCGTCGATCACGCTTGCTTCCACGCCCTCCCCCTGCATGATGGCAGGAAAGAGCCGTGGCTCAAAACAAAGTCCGTATTGATTGTCGGCGAGCTGTCGGCAGAAATCACCATATCCGGCAGCGCCCTCACTTGAAATCACTGCTATGCGCTTGGCAAAACGAGAAATACGCAGTTCCTTCTGCAATTCAAAAACGCCCTCCTTTTTCAGTTGGTTAATAATCTCAAGGCGTTTTCTTGCCATGTCGCCCATAGTAAAAGAAGGGTCTATATCAGTCACTATCCACGCAAAGCCATAAGCCACATGGAAACTCGCCTTCACCCTCAGCATCACCTTCAGCCCGGCGTGTAGCGTCTGCCCCGTAGCTTTCTCAAATTGCGGACGAAGCGCCGACCACCTGTTTTGCCAACATCGGGCCTGCGCTCGCGCGATAGGAGTGTTGGTAAACACATCCTTCTGTATCAAGTCCATATAGCAGTGCCCTCTCACCTCGCGGGCTTCCGAAAGCTCTGCCTGCACCCAATATTCTCTATATAATGTAGATTCTATCACATCGCCCACCAAAGCGTTAAGCTCATAGAGCGACATCGCATTATCGTTTGCCATAATGCAAAGATACTAAATAATGCGACATATCATCGTCATGATACTTAAAACTTTTTATTCTACAATCACGCCGCCGCTGCCGCTGTTGCCCCATTGGCTGATACCATTATTGTTATACAACAATGGTATAGGCTCTTCCAATGTGCCGTTTGTTGCGCTGCCTGAATCCCAGGCATTGATATACATTCCCGTAATGCGAAGTTTATATCCAGAATCTATCGTAAGCGTAACAATATAATTATTTCCAGCCTCCATTGCGAGCCAATTTCCTGTAATGCTCTTAGTGAAAGTTCTTACTACGTCATTAGTGTCGTCGCTGTCGCCATCATCCATTGTTACATTCACAGTAAGCGTTGTGCCTGTAGTTATTGTCTGCGGAATAAACAGCAAGCCAACCTTCCAATCGCCTGCCACTGCACCTATTGGACCATCAGCAACAGCGAGTTGTGAAGCTGACACTGCTCCCATAGCCTCTCTTGTTTCTGAAGGAGTAATCAATCCTGAAAGAGGATTAAATAAACCAGTCATTAACATATTATCTATATCAAACGTGATACCCTTTACAGAGCCGAGACCATCGCCCGCTTTCAGCACCACTGTCATCAATGCCATCTTATGCTTTAATTCTGTACCAACCTTATATACAGTTTCACCATCCACCACTTCAGACGTAATAGTGTTGGTAGTACCCCAAAGGAAGTCTATATTCTTTTGGGTATATGTATCAGCAGTAGGCTCGCCCACTACAGCCTGATTAGCAGCCTTAGTGTCTATCTCAATAGAGCACGGAGTACCTCCATCATTGCCTGTTCGTGGTAGATTGCCCGCAGTAGGACCAGCTACATAAGGATAATACATATAAAAATTAAAAGTATCGGCAGAATATCTCTTCAGCGCCAGAGTCTCCTCACACGTCCATGCATCCACAGAAGAAGAATACACATATTTCCAATTTATCCTCTCAATGCGCCTACCTGTATATTCTATATAGCTTTCATCCACATCGGTATCCTCGGTAATCTCACCTGTAGTCATGGTTATGCCAATAGCATCACCATTTGTCCACGAAGAACCAACAGCGCGTGTATTCTTTTCACCATTTATCGTAGCCGTAAAAATAATGGGTGATCCCTCCTCCAGCATTTCGAAGACAGGCTTTTCAACCATAACATCCCCATCAGAACTACACGCACTCAACGCCATACCAACCCCTACTGTCAGCGCAGCCCAAAAAGGAAAACTTACCTGTTTCATAAATTCAACTCTATGTTATATTAACAAATGCAATCATAGATATCTCCTTTCTCAGCGACTGAAACCTTTGCTATCCTTCAAATCACAGATCTCTATCGAGGTTATCCCAATAAGTTATAATGCCTGTTTCTATAGCATTTCCACGATATTATCATTCAGTTTCCGTTCGCACATCTACGATGCCTTAACTCACTCTATATTATTGCAGTTTATTCTAAATCGAATAAAACATCAACTACTGCAAAGATAAATTAAATGGGCTATAGTTGCTCTCCTTATTTAGTTAAAATAACTCAATAATATTCAGTTTTTTCTTGTTAGCCTGCACAAAGACAGGAATAACTTTTCTAAATATATAATAATCCTATTACATCATAGACTTTAATACAAAAAATCTCTCCAACCAAAGTATAGATTGGAGAGATTATTTTGTTTATATATGTAATTTATTTTAGCAACTTCACTGTCAATATTATTCCTCAAGTGTACCTGTCTGTCCTGCGGTATTTGTCCATCCAGCAGGAGCTACACCTGTAATATTCAATTTAGCACCTGAATCAAGAGTCAAATTAACAGCATAATTATTTCCTGCTGCCAATGTCAGCCAATCGCCTGTAATATTCTTAGTAAAGGTTTTACTTTCAGAATCCACAGTTGCAGATACTGTCAATGTAGGATTGGTAATTGTCTGAGGCATAAGAAGAAGAGTTACAACCCAATCGCCATCAGCAGCGACCTCCTTACCTGTAACAAGACCTACTGCAGCTGTAGAAGAAGATGTAATCGTGATCTTACCTGTAAGAGGATTGAAATTACCTTCAAGCTTCACACCTGATATATTAAACTGAAGTGCTGTAATATCGCCAAGACCATCACCCTTATGCAAAGTTACAGTCATCTTAGCCATCTTATGATTCATTGGTATGGTAACATCATACTTGCCTGCTTTCAATGTCCAAGCATTTGCTGCTACACTTGTAGAACCATATAAGAAATCGATAGCTGTATTTGTCGTGTCTTGTCCTGGTTGGTTGGCAGCAGCTGTATTAATTGGAAGTTTAGATGGCATTGCGCCTTCTACACCAGTACCTTCATCTGCCGAATAAGGATAATATGCATAGAAATTATATGCAGCTCCAGAATATCTCTTAAGCTCCAATGGTTCATCACAACTCCAAGCATTACCATCTGCAAGATTTGCTGCATTAATGGTGTAGCCCCAGTTATAACGAGTAATTGCACCGACTGTCGCGATAGAAGTTGAATCATCATTAGCAGGTGTTCCTGTTGTCATGGTAATACCTATCTTATCATTTAACGACCATGCGTTACCAGCAGGATTAACACGAGTGACTGCTCCAGCTGGGTTTACATTAGCAGAGAAAGAGATTGAAGCTTCCTCATCAACTTCAGTAGTAGGCTTCTGTGTTGCCATTACATCATCATCAGAACTACAAGCTGTAAAAGCCAAGCCTGCGAAAAACATCGCCAAAATAGAAAAACCGAATTGTTTCATAATCCATTCTTTTTACGTTAGTAAAATTTGCTCTTCTATATACGGTAGAAGTTTCTTTTCATGATAAAAGAAAGATATGAAATCAGCAGTCGCGTTATCCTCCTCTTTTCACCTTTCAAAAAAAATACAGCGACGCAGATTCCCCTGCCGTTTTTAAAAAGCCTTAATTAATTCACTCTATATATATATTATTGTTATTAAAAAAATACTTTCTCCTTTGTTTCTTGTTTGTTCATTTGCGGCAAAATGTTTATCTTTGCCTAAAGGGTTTCTTTGCTTTCGCGCTTCAAAGTTATCTTTGCGCTTAGCGTTTCAAAACCAACTCTATGTTTCATTATGTTTCTAATTGTTTCCGATTGATTCATCGGAACATGAAATTGTTTCAATCACTGCAAATATAGATTAAAACTTGGTTCGTTGTTCTCTTTCATAGTTAAAGAAGCTTAATGCAGCACATTTTTCTTGCTGTTGCCCCACACACCATTTCTTATTTCACTTTGTCACGCCGAAATCACCATTTTGTCATCAGCCTATTCTTTTTGTCACCTCAGCGTTATCATTTCGTCTTTCCATGGTTTTTCATTTCATCCTCACAGATTATCATTTTGTCATGCCCCAAACGCCGCTCAATCCCTTTATCCATCGCAGATTCATCCGTTTGCAGCACTCACAAAATTCATTTTTCGCTCACAGAGATATTTATTTCTCACGGATTTTTTTATCTCTCACAGATTTCACGGATTTACACAGATTATTTTTGATTACTTACGATGGCACAGATTGTTTCATTACGCACATTTTTTTAAGTCTCCATCGTTTCGGGGGAGGTTAGTGGGGCATTTTGCCGAATGAGAAACAAGCCTTTTATCTCATAAATGGAGGAAAAATGCCATGTTTTTGCCGTTAAATTCTGTAAAGGCGAAAAATTAAGTGTTTAATAGATAAATAGTTACAAGCGAAAATGTAAATTAAAGTGTTTTGATGAAAAATCAAAGTGAAATGTAAATAAAAACGTTTTGATGAAACGACACCACCCCATTTTGTAAATTAAAACGTTTTGAAAATCTGAATGGACATGATTTTGTAAATAAAAACGTTTTTATTTTTTGAAACAACGATTTTTTGTAAATAAAAGCGTTTTGAAAATCAAAACAGCCATTGAAATGTAAATTAATCCGTTTTTTTTTGGAAAACACACCCTGTTTCTCAAAAAAAAACGGATTAATTTACAAAATTGCAACTGTTCGTTTCATCAAAACGTTTTTATTTACATTTCATGTTGCAATCGAAAAAAAATGGATTTTTCTACGCAAAATTACTCCGCGCTGAAGTCGGCAACCATTTTGCGATAAAGAGAATAAGCGCGAGTGCGCGAAATATATCCTATGAGATGATTATTCACATCGACAACAGAAAGATAACGAGAATTTACGCTCTCAAACTTCTGCATCACTTCCTCCATAGGGTCGTTTACACCAATCTTGCCCTGCACGGGAGTCATAATCTGGCTTACAGTGAAGCGATGGTATAATTCCGTGCGAAACATGATGTGACGAATTTTGGCGATGTCGATTTCTGCCAACAGACAGCCAGCGCTGTCGAGCACAGGGATATAGCTGGTGTGGCTCTTGCTGATGATGTTTACCAAATCGCCAAGGAGCATATCGGGATTCACCGAAACGAAATCCTTATCAATCACGCTGCGCATATTCATAAGAGTGAGGATGCTGCGGTCGGTGTGGTGAGTGAGCAGCTTGCCCTCACGAGCCAAACGCATGGCATAGATGCTGTGAGGCTCGAAAATGCTGATGGTGAGCACGGAGCACACGCTTACGATGATAAGAGGAATAAAAAGCTGATAGCCACCCGTGATTTCGGCAATAAGGAAAATACCGGTGAGAGGGGCGTGCATCACGCCTGCCATCACGCCTGCCATGCCAAGGAGTGTGAAATTCTTTTCGGGAATATACACTCCTATCTGGTTGATGTTCCAAAGGCGAGAGAAAAGGAAACCGGTAAATCCGCCTATAAACAATGATGGAGCGAAAGTACCGCCACAACCTCCCGCGCCATTGGTGGCAGAGGTGGCAAACACCTTGGTGAGGATTACGCACGCCACGAAGAAGAGCAAAGCTCCGTCGTGACCATAAAACAATGAGTTGTTGAGAATCTCGCCCCAGTCGGCCTCGGTCTTTCCCCTGAGGAATATTCCTATTGAGCTGTAGCCCTCGCCATAGAGCACAGGAAAAAAGAATATGAGCGAAGAAAGGAGCAATCCGCCAAACAGCAGCTTGATATAAGGATATTGGTTCACGCGCGCGAAGAAATTCTCACACGCCGTCATCATGCGCATGAAATAAAGGCTCACCACGGCACACACAACGCCGAAAAGTATGCTGGCAGGAATGCGCTCCACGCTCCATGCGCTGTCGAGTTGGAAATCAAACATTGAAGCGTTGCCCTGAAGGATGTAGCTCACGCATGTGGCGGTAACGCTTGCCGTAAGGATAGGCAGAAGCGAAGCCATGCTGAGATCTACCATGAGCACTTCAAGAGTGAACACCAATCCCGCTATAGGAGCTTTGAAAATGCCTGCTATGGCGGAAGCAGCACCACAGCCCACGAGCACGATGAGCTGCTTCTTGTCGAGATGGAATATTCTGCCGAGATTAGAGCCTATGGCAGAGCCGGTGAGCACGATAGGAGCCTCAGCACCCACAGAGCCACCAAAGCCGATGGTAATGGCAGAAGCCACCACCGACGACCAGCAGTTGTGGCGCTTTAGCAGTGAGTTTTTAGTGGAAATGGCATAGAGCACACGAGTAATACCATGAGAGATATTATCCTTCACCACATAACGCACGAAAAGCGAAGTGAGCCATATACCAATCACCGGGAACACGAGGTAAGCCCAGTTGAACGACTCCACGGAGAAGCCATGCGTGACGAGCTGCTGTATCTTCCCAATAAGAAGATGCAGAGCATAAGCCGCGAGCGAAGCGAAAATGCCCACGGCAAAAGCGAGGATAATGGTAAGCTGTCGGGAATCGAGCCTCTGGGCGCACCATGAGGTGAAAGCCGAAGTTTTACTTTCTAATGACCTTAACCTGTCCATCCTGTGAAAGTTTTATGATGCTTGAAGGGGTATGCTTTTTCTTTTCGTCGCGACGAGATTCGCAGACGTAGTCTACGGCATTAAGAATTTCAGGAGAGATGTCACAATAGTTGGCAGCGGCAGGCTCACCGCTGATGTTGGCGCTTGTGCTCACGATAGCCTTCTGGAAACGGAAGCAAAGCTCATGAGAGAATGGCTCATTGGTGATACGCATTCCTATGCTGCCATCATCGGCAATAAGATTAGGCGCGAGGTTCACCGCTCCGTCGAGAATAATAGTGGTAGGCTTCACCACAGCGTCGATAAGCTCCCACGCCACGCTTGGCACATTGCGCACATATCGCTGCAAGCGCGCGTCGGAATCCACAAGGCAGATAAGAGCCTTAGAGTCGTCGCGATGTTTTATCTTATATACCTTGGCTACAGCCTCGGCATTGGTGGCGTCGCAGCCTATACCCCACACCGTATCGGTAGGATAAAGTATCACGCCGCCGTTTCTCATTACTTCAATAGCTTTCTGTATATCTTCTTTTCTGCTCATTCTTTTACCTATTATAATATATATACGTTTCTTCTTGTTGTTTTATTTAGCGATATATTCCTCAATGTTTTTGCAGCCGTTGAGGAAATTGCGTGCCTGCATACGCTTCTTGCCTGCCATCTGAATTTCTACGAGTTGCAGCCATTCATCGGCAGTGGCTATAAGCAGTCGTTTATTATCAACGCGGAATGTGCCACAGGCAGCGTTGCATTTCTCGCCAGTCTTAGCGGTTTTAAACACCTTCAAGACCACATCCTTACCGCCTGCGCTCATATTAGTCCACGCGCCAGGATATGGAGAAAGACCACGCACGAAATCGTAAATGCTCTTAGCCGGCCTATCCCACGAAATCTGGCATGTTTCCTTGAATATCTTTGGGGCACTCTTCAACTCCACATCGTCGGGCTGAGGGATTGACTCTATCTCGCCGTTACCTGCAATGAGCTTATCAATAGTAAGCATGGCTACTTTCGCGCCAAGACGCATCAAGCCGTCGTAGACATATTCCACATCAGCGTCATCTGGTATAGGGAAACGCTCCTGCATTATGATTTTGCCGGTATCGATATTTTTGTCGAGGAAGAATGTGGTAACGCCTGTTTCCGTTTCGCCATTAATCACAGCCCAGTTGATAGGAGCCGCGCCACGATACTGAGGAAGCAACGCTGCATGCACATTGAATGTGCCGAAGCGAGGCATTGCCCAAACCACTTCTGGCAACATGCGGAAAGCCACTACCACCTGCAAATCTGCCTTATAAGAGGCGAGCTGCTCCACAAACTCAGGGTCTTTCATCTTCACTGGCTGCAACACAGGGAGATTATGCTCAAGGGCATACTGCTTCACCTGAGATGGCTGAAGAGTGTCCTGATGTCTGCCTACAGGCTTATCGGGCTGGGTTACTACGGCAACCACATTATATCCATTCTCTACAAGACATTTCAATGACTCCACGGCGAACTCAGGAGTTCCCATGAATACAATTCTTAAATCTGATTTATTCATTAATTGTTGTTTAAATACGAAAGAAAAAATAGAAAAGGATTACTTCACCGTGATATGGAAGCAACCTTGATGAACTTCATATTTTATGAGGCAGCGCTCACTCTTGCGCATATCGCTGAGCACTTCGCTCAATATCCATTTCAATGTGTCGTTGGTGACAACGCGGCGACAAGGGCCATCGGGGTCTTCCACCGTCTTAAATCTGTTTTGCGCGATGTCGAACGTAGTGCCGTAAAGATGCGCGCTGTTTGACTTGGCGTTGCCGTTATGCTGCTGCAATTTAGCCACATCGTCCTTTGTGCGGAGAATGCTCGTTACAATGATTTTATGCAATGGCACACGCTTCACGCGAAGGCTGTCGAAATAAGCTCTGCCTATATCCTGCAAAAGCACTGAAGCCTTTGGCACGAGATAAGGAATGCTGCTGCGAAGCCTGTCTACATAGAAATAAGGATTAGCGCCTACATATACAAGCTCTGCCTTGCGCTTCTCTGCCTCTCCCCTATTCTGCACAGGCACTACGCCATTTTTGTTGGCAGCGTCGAGCTGCACGTCGTTCTCATCGGGGAAAGATACGCTGTATTTATACACTCCGAATATCTTATGCTTCACTTCTGTGCCGTCGGCATTGTAGAAAGGATTTCTGCCATCGCTGAAATACACAGCCGATGTGTCAGCCTTATGCTCCACAGCCATAGCCATTTCGGCATTTTCTGCCAACGTAGTATCTGTTTTATTAATCGAAGAAATATCTGTGGTTTTATCTTTTGCTATTTCGGGATTTGCGCAGCGCACAACGGCAAGGACGATTACCGTGATACCAAATCCTTGCAAAAATCTGTTTTTAGAAAGTCTCATGTATTTTTTTCATTTTTAGTAATGCAAAAATAGAGAAAAAAGTTGTAAATCACAACACTTTTAATTACTTTTGCAGCAAAATATAACATATAAAAATCAGAAGTCAATTTGATAGAGAAACATATTGTCTTAGAAGACATTGACCCAGTAATACTGTATGGCATCGGCAACGATAACCTGCAGATGATAAAATCGCTGTTTCCAAAGCTCAGAATCGCGGCAAGAGATAATGTGATGCGACTGCTCGGCGACGAGGAAGAAATGGCTAAAGCGGAAGAGAGCATCGAGGCTCTGAGAAAACATGTCCTGAAATACAACTCATTACACGAAGAAGATATTATTGACATTGTAAACGGACATAAGACAAAGGCCGACGCTGTGAAAGACGTAGTAGTCTACAACATCAACGGCAAACCTATCAAAGGACGCTCTGCCAATCAGCAACAACTTATTGACGCTTTCGATAAAAACGACATGATTTTTGCCGTAGGACCGGCAGGAACGGGCAAGACATATCTGAGCATAGCGTTGGCAGTGAAGGCTCTGAAAGAGAAAGCGATAAGAAAGATTATACTTAGCCGTCCTGCGGTAGAAGCCGGAGAGAAATTAGGCTTTTTGCCGGGCGACATGAAAGAGAAAATAGACCCATACCTACAGCCTCTCTACGACGCGCTGGAAGACATGATTCCGGGCGTGAAGCTACAGGACATGATGGAAAAGAACGTGATACAGATAGCTCCGCTCGCCTTCATGAGAGGACGCACGCTGAGCGACGCAGTGGTAATCCTCGACGAGGCACAAAACACGACGACAGCGCAGCTAAGAATGTTTCTCACGCGTATGGGCACAGGCACCAAGATGATTATCACCGGAGATATGACGCAGATAGACCTGCCGAAAGGGCAGACAAGCGGACTGAAAGAGGCATTGAAGATATTGCCGGGAATAGACAGTCTGGCGGTCATCAACTTCGAGAAGAAAGATATAGTAAGACATAAGCTCGTGACAAAAATCGTGGCTGCTTACGAAAGCTACGACAAAGAGAGAATCGCGGGAAAAGACTCTGAGCAAAAGGAGGAAATGGAACAATCAGGCAAGAAGCGAAAAACTATTATTTCTAAAGATATAAACAAAAACAATGAAAGCATTAACAAAGACTGATTTCCATTTCGATGGGCAGAAGAGCGTTTATCACGGTAAGGTACGCGACGTTTACGACATCAACGACGACAAGATCGTAATGGTAGCTACCGACAGAATTTCAGCATTCGATGTAATTCTGCCTAAGGGAATTCCTTTCAAAGGACAAGTTTTGAACCAGATCGCGGCAAAATTCTTAGACCAGACTGCCGACATCTGCCCTAACTGGAAATTAGCCACCCCCGACCCTATGGTAACAGTAGGACTGAAGTGTGAAGGATTCCGTGTAGAAATGATTATCCGCTCTATCCTTACAGGTAGCGCATGGCGCGCTTACAAAGACGGATGCAGAGAAATCTGCGGAGTGAGACTGCCGGAAGGAATGAGAGAGAACCAGAGATTCCCAGAACCTATCATCACACCGACGACAAAGGCCGACGAGGGTCACGACTTGAATATATCTAAGGAAGAAATCATTGAGCAGGGCATTGTTTCGGCTGAGGATTACGCCATCATTGAGGACTACACTCGCAAGCTCTTCCAGCGCGGACAGGAAATCGCAGCCAAGCATGGTCTTATCCTTGTAGATACGAAATATGAATTTGGCAAGAGAGACGGCAAGGTTTACCTCATCGACGAGATTCACACTCCCGACAGCAGCCGCTACTTCTATGCCGACGGATATGAGGAGAAGCTCGCTAAGGGTGAGCCACAGAAGCAGCTCAGCAAGGAATTCGTTCGCCAATGGCTTATCAGCAAAGGCTTCATGAACGAGCCAGGACAGCAGATGCCTGAGATAACAGATGAATACGCTGAAAGCGTTTCGGAACGCTACATCGAGCTGTATGAGAACATCACAGGCGAGAAGTTTGACAAGGCTGCCGAAGAAGGCGACATAGCTGCAAGAATAGAAAAGAACGTTGCAGAATATTTGAAGAAATAAATATAGTTTTATATAAAAAGGTCTTAAGAAATACACACAAATATCTCTTAAGACCTTAACCTATAATATATAGTTAATGTACGCGCAGGAAAAGATAAAGCCATACGAGAACAACGGCGACAAAGGAACTCAGGTGGAAACGATGTTTGACAACATCGCGCAGACATATGACACCCTTAATCACCGACTTTCATGGAACATTGACAAATATTGGCGAAAAAAGGCGATGCGCCGACTTGCCTTGTGGAAGCCGCAGACGATAATGGATGTGGCTACGGGAACAGGCGACTTCGCTATTCTTGCGACAAAAATGCTCAATCCGCAATCGGTAATAGGCGTGGACATTTCGGAAGGAATGATGAAGGTGGGCGCTGAGAAAGTGGAGCGTCTCAACATGAGCGACACAATCAAATTTAAGAAAGATGATTGCATGAATCTCTCATTTGCCGACAACTCTTTCGACGCTGTAATAGCAGCATTCGGAATTAGAAATTTTCCCGACCTCGACAAGGGACTGAGCGAGATATGCAGAGTGATGAAGAAAGGCGGAAGGCTGTGTATATTGGAACTGACCGAACCAAAGGGATTTCCGATGAAGCAGCTATTCAGAATATATTCTCACACCTTTCTGCCGATATATGGCAAGCTGATATCAAAAGACAACAGCGCATACAACTATCTTACAGCCACCATCGAGGCTTTCCCACAGGGAGAAACGATGATGGAGATATTCAAAAAAGCAGGTTTTTCGGACGCGAATTTCGAGCGACTCACTTTCGGCATCTGCACTTTATACACAGCAACAAAATAACAACGAGGAGGAATAGGTTATGGACAGATATGGACTTATAGGTTATCCTTTGGGGCATTCATTTTCAAAAGATTTCTTCAACGAGAAATTTGAGAATGAAAGTATTGACGCTATCTATAATAACTACGAGATAGACGACATAAGATGTCTGCCTGAAATCGTGGCGTCTAACCCGAAATTAAGAGGACTCAACGTTACTATTCCTTACAAAGAGAAAGTGATAGGCTATTTAGATTCGCTTAGCAACGAGGCAAAAGCCATTGGCGCTGTGAACGTGATAAGAGTAGAGCACGAAGGCAACAACGTAAGGCTGAAAGGATACAACAGCGACGTAATCGGCTTCACCAAGAGCATAGAGCCTTTATTGGAACGTTACCATAAAAAGGCATTGATTTTGGGAACAGGCGGAGCGTCGAAGGCCATAAGCTATGGCTTAAAGACTTTGGGGCTGGAAACAAAATTCGTGAGCAGAACTGCGCATAAGGATATGTTTACCTACGGGGAAATTACGGCAGAAGTGGTAAAGGAATACAACGTGATTGTAAACTGCACGCCTGTAGGAATGTATCCCAACGTGGAGAAATGCCCTGAGCTGCCATACGAGGCGATGGACAGCCATAATCTGCTCTACGACCTTATTTACAACCCCGACCAGACAATGTTTATGCAAAAAGGCGCGGCAAACGGCGCTGTGGTGAAGAATGGTCTGGAAATGCTGCTCCTGCAAGCTTTTGAGTCGTGGAATATCTGGAACGAATAAACCAATAGGCTGACAAAAACGGTAAAGAGAAAAGTATTAAAAACCAAGAAAAAGAAATGAGCAACAGATATATGTTGAGAGGTGTATCCGCCGCTAAGGAGGATGTGCACAACGCGATAAAGAACATAGACAAAGGCGTTTTCCCACAAGCCTTCTGCAAAATCATACCCGACGTATTGGGAGGCGACCCTGAATACTGCAACATAATGCATGCCGACGGTGCGGGCACGAAATCTTCACTGGCCTACATGTATTGGAAAGAGACAGGCGACATCAACGTTTGGAAAGGTATCGCGCAAGACGCGATAGTGATGAACACAGACGATTTGCTGTGCGTGGGCGCTGTAGACAACATATTGGTTTCAAGCACAATAGGCAGAAACAAGATGTTGATACCGGGAGATGTAATCTCGGCAATAATAAACGGCACTGACGACCTATTGGCAGAAATGCGAGAAATGGGCGTG
The DNA here is from genome assembly GCA_024682415.1 of Prevotella sp. Taxonomy (GTDB): domain Bacteria; phylum Bacteroidota; class Bacteroidia; order Bacteroidales; family Bacteroidaceae; genus Prevotella. The sequence continues at coordinate 83,152 of JAIKZG010000009.1, read as the reverse complement.
GGGATATGGCCTACGGGCGGTGAGACTGCCGATGTGGGCGACTTGGTAAGAACGATTATCGTAGACTCAACAGTAACGTGCAGAATGAAACGTTCCGACGTGATCGACAATGCAAACATTCGCCCTGGCGATGTTATCGTGGGCTTGTCGTCATGCGGACAGGCAACATACGAAACGAGATACAACGGTGGCATGGGAAGCAATGGACTTACCAGCGCGCGCCACGACGTATTCGCGAAATATCTCGCTGAAAAATATCCGGAAAGCTATGATCACGCTGTGCCAGATGAATTGGTATACAGCGGAGAAAAGAAGCTGACGGAAGCAATAGAAGGCCTCGGCGTAGATGCCGGACAACTTGTGCTCTCTCCTACTCGCACTTACGCACCTGTGATAAAGAAGATATTAGACGAGCTGCGCCCTGAAATTCACGGAATGGTTCACTGCACAGGCGGTGCGCAGACTAAGGTGCTTCATTTTGTAGGCGACAACTGCAAGGTGATAAAGGACAATATGTTCCCTGTTCCACCATTGTTTAAAATGATAAAGGAACAAAGCGGAACCGACTGGAAGGAGATGTACCAGGTGTTCAACATGGGACATCGCATGGAAATTTACGTAAGCAAAGAGCATGCTGAGAGAATAATAGAAATCAGCAAGAGTTTCAACATCGACGCACAAGTTGTAGGCCACATAGAAGAAGGAAAGAAATCACTCCATATATCATCGGAGTTTGGAGAATTCGACTATTAATAATTAAATTTCGTTTTTAATGGCGGAGAATAACAACATACTCGAAAGATTAGACGGACTTGAGAGTCGCTTTGAAGAGGTTTCAGTATTGATTACCGACCCTTCAGTAATAGCCGACCAGGCCCGCTACGTGAAACTGACAAAGGAATATAAGGATCTGAGCGACATCATGAATGCTCGCAAGCGCTATATTGCCTGCCTCAATTCAATAAAAGAGGCTAAGGACATATTGGCTAACGAAAGTGATCCCGAAATGAAAGAGATGGCTCGTGAGGAGCTGCAGGAAAACGAAGCTCTTCAGCCAAAACTCGAAGAAGAAATAAAGATGGCTCTCGTGCCTAAAGACCCTGAAGACGCGAAGAACGTGCAGATGGAGATACGCGCCGGAGCAGGTGGCGACGAGGCTGCGCTGTTTGCCGGCGATTTGTTCAGCATGTATAAGAAATACTGCGAATCTAAGGGATGGACAGTAGCGGTGACAAGCGTTTCTGAAGGAGCTGTAGGCGGCTACAAGGAAATTGACTTTGCCGTAAGCGGCGCAGATGTATATGGTATTCTGAAATATGAATCTGGTGTACATCGCGTGCAGCGTGTGCCTGCCACAGAAACTCAGGGACGTATGCACACTTCTGCCGCAACCGTAGCTGTGTTGCCAGAAGCCGACAAGTTTGAGGTAAACATCAATGAGGGCTTGATAAAATGGGATACATTCCGAAGTTCAGGCGCAGGTGGTCAGAACGTAAACAAAGTAGAGTCTGGCGTTCGTCTTCGCTATATGTGGAAGAATCCAAACACCGGAGAGGAGGAGGAAATCCTCATTGAATGTACGGAAACGCGTGACCAGCCAAAGAACAAGGAGCGCGCGTTGTCAAGACTGTATACTTATATTTATGATCATGAGCATCAAAAATATAAGGACGACATCGACAGCCGACGTAAATCTCTTGTATCAACAGGCGACCGCTCCGCTAAAATCCGCACCTACAACTATCCACAAGGTCGTGTGACCGATCATCGCATAGGATACACTACTCATGATCTGAGCGGATTCATGAACGGAAACATTCAAGACATGATTGATGCTCTTACCGTTGCGGAGAACGCGGAAAAACTCAAAAACACAGAACTCTAAATTATGAACAGACAGGAACTTGTAGAACAAATATACAAGAAGAAAAGTTTTCTTTGTGTCGGACTCGATACCGACACAAAGAAAATTCCTCAACATCTATTGAAGGAGGAAGACCCTATTTTTTCTTTCAACAAGGAAATAATCGATGCTACGGCTGAATACTGCGTGGCTTATAAGCCTAATCTGGCTTTTTATGAGGCAGCAGGAATAAAAGGGCTGATAGCATTTGAGAAGACAATAAATTACCTTAAGGAAAACTATCCAAAGCATTTCATAATAGCAGACGCGAAACGTGGCGACATAGGAAACACATCGGCGATGTATGCCCGCACCTTTTTTGAGGAATGGAATGTAGACGCGCTTACCGTTGCCCCATATATGGGCGAAGACAGCGTAACACCATTCCTGACTTATCCTGGCAAATGGGTAATTGTTTTGGCACTGACAAGCAATAAAGGCTCACACGATTTCCAACTGACGGAAGACAAGAATGGTGAGCGTTTGTTTGAGAAAGTATTAAAGACGGCTCAAACTTGGGGCAATGACGACAACATGATGTTTGTTGTAGGCGCAACACAGGGCGAGCTGTTTAAGGACATAAGAAAAGCTGCGCCTAACAGTTTCTTGCTTGTGCCGGGCGTAGGCGCGCAAGGCGGAAGCTTGGAGGAAGTCTGCAAATATGGAATGACCAAAGACTGCGGACTTATCGTAAATTCTTCAAGAGGAATTATATACGCTTCCGGCGATACTGATTTCGCTGAAAAGGCCAAAGAAAAAGCAAAAGAATTGCAACAACAGATGAGCTGTTTATTATAAGAAATCCATGCTGTTTCACCGATTTTACGATTAAAATCCGTATATTTGCAAAGTTATTCAGTAAAAAACGAATCAAATTAACATGGAATTTACAGCAAAACAAATTGCTCAACTCATAAATGGTCGTATTGAAGGAAATGAAAATGCGGCTATAAATTCTTTCGCAAAAATTGAAGAAGGAACGGAAGGAGCTATCAGCTTCTTGTACGACGCGAAGTATGCTCACTATATTTACGAAACAAAATGTTCTATTGTTTTAGTAAATGAAGACATCCAATTGGATAAGCCTGTAAACGCTACTCTCATCAGAGTGAAAGACGCTCGTGAAGCCGTTGCGCAGCTCTTGCAGATGTATCAGAACATGACTACTCAGCGCAAGACAGGAATAGATGAGCGTGCTTACGTTTCTCCATCGGCAAAAATCGGTAAGGACACATGGATCGCGCCTTTCGTATATGTTGGCGACGACGTGGAAATAGGCGACAACTGCACCATATATCCTAACGTAACGATATATCATGGCTGCAAAATCGGAAACAACGTGATTTTGCACGCAGGCACTGTGATTGGTGCCGACGGTTTTGGATTCCAGCCTAACGGCGACCACTATGATAAAGTGCCACAGATAGGCAATGTAATCATAGAAGACGATGTGGAAATAGGCGCGAATGCCTGTGTAGACCGTGCGATGATGGGTTCTACCATTATCCACAAGGGCGTGAAGCTCGACAACCTCGTGCAGATTGCCCACAACAACGAAATCGGTGCCAACACGGTGATGTCGGCACAGGTGGGCGTTGCTGGCTCTACAAAGGTGGGCGAATGGTGTATGTTTGGCGGTCAGGTAGGTATCGCCGGACACATTACAATTGGCAACAAAGTAATTCTCGGTGCTCAGTCGGGCGTTCCGGGAAGCTTGAAGGACAATCAGATGCTTATAGGAACACCTCCTGTACCACAAATGACTTTCTTCCGCAGTCATGTGATGCAACAGAAGTTGCCTGACATGATGAATGAAATCAAGCAATTGAAGAAAGAAATAGAAGAACTTAAAAAGAACAAATAATAATATAATGGAAACAAAGAAACAACTAACACTGAAAGGCAGTTTCTCTCTTTTCGGAAAGGGATTGCACACAGGTTTGAATTTGACTGTTACTTTCAATCCAGCACCTGAGAATACAGGATATAAGATACAGCGTATTGACCTTGAAAATCAACCTATTATCGATGCTATCGCAGAAAAGGTAGTTGAAACGACACGCGGCACTGTTTTAGGACAGGGCGAAGCTAAGGTTTCAACCATAGAGCACGGAATGGCTGCTCTCTACGCAATGGGCATTGACAACTGCTTGATTCAGGTAAACGGTCCTGAATTCCCTATTCTTGACGGCTCTGCCGACATGTATGTTCAGAAAATCAACGAGGTAGGTGTTCAGGAGCAGAACGCGCCAAAAGATTATTATATAATCCGTCATAAGATAGAAGTTAAAGACGAGGAAACTGGCAGTTGCATTACCATTTTGCCGGATGAGGATTTCTCAATCACGGCAATGTGCTCATTCAACTCTAAGTTTATCAACAGTCAGTTTGCTACTCTTGACAATATAGAGCTTTTCGAGAAGGAGATTGCTCCTGCGCGCACATTCGTGTTCGTAAGAGATATCATGCCTTTGCTTGATGCCAATCTGATTAAGGGCGGCGACCTTGACAACTCTATTGTAATATACGAGAGAAAGGTAGAGCAGGAAAAGCTTGACCAGCTTGCCGACCTATTGAAGGTTTCTCATATCGACGCTGACAAGATTGGCTACATTCAGCACAAGCCATTGATGTGGGAAAACGAATGCACACGCCACAAATTGCTTGACATCGTAGGCGATATGGCACTTATCGGTAAGCCTATCAAAGGCCGTATCGTTGCGACACGCCCAGGTCATACCATTAACAACAAGTTCGCAAGACTTATCCGCAAGGAAATACGTAAGCACGAAATTCAGGCTCCAATCTATGATCCGAATGAAGAGCCTATAATGGATAACAAGCGCATTCGCGAACTTCTTCCTCACCGCTACCCTATGCAGCTCGTAGACAAGGTTGTAGCTATGGGTCCGACAAGCATTGTCGGCGTGAAGAACGTGACAAGCAATGAGCCTTTCTTTGTAGGTCATTTCCCACAAGAGCCTGTAATGCCTGGCGTATTGCAGATTGAGGCTATGGCACAATGTGGTGGTCTGCTCGTATTGAGCACTGTAGAGGAGCCTGAGCGTTGGTCTACTTACTTCATGAAGATAGACGATGTGAAGTTCCGCCAGAAAGTAGTTCCGGGCGACACTTTGCTTTTCCGCGTAGAATTGTTAGGTCCTGTACGTCATGGTGTAAGTTCAATGAAAGGTTATGTCTTCGTAGGCGACCACGTGGTTTCAGAAGCGACCTTTACTGCACAGATTGTAAAGAACAAATAATCACATAAAAACTAAAACAAATGAATCAAATAAGTCCGATGGCATTTGTACATCCTGAGGCAAAACTCGGTGATGGCAACATTATAGGACCATTCTGCTATATTGATAAGAATACGGTTATTGGCAATAACAATGTTTTCCAAAACAGTGTTACTATCAATTATGGCGCTCGCATTGGCGACAATAACGAAATATTCCCTGGCGCAAGTATTTCTACCAAGCCACAGGATTTGAAGTTCAAAGGGGAAGATACTCTTTGCGAGATTGGCAGTAACAACAGCATTCGCGAGAATGTAACCATATCTCGAGGTACAGCCTCAAAAGGAACGACTATCGTAGGCAGCAACAACTTGTTGATGGAGAATATGCACGTAGCTCACGACTGTGTGTTGGGAAGCGGTCTTATTATCGGTAACTCCACCAAATTTGCAGGTGAGGTTACTATTGACGACAATGCCGTAATCAGCGCTGAGGTTCTCACTCATCAGTTCTGCCGTATCGGTAGCTATGTAATGATTCAGGGTGGAACAGCTTTCTCTAAGGATATACCACCTTATGTTATTGCCGGCAGAAACCCTGCAAGCTATTTTGGCGTAAACCTTGTGGGATTGCGTCGTCATGGCTTCAGCAATGAGCTGATTACTCTCATTCATGATGCTTACCGTTTGCTTTTCTCTAAAGGAACGATGGCAGAAGGTATCAACGAAATTAAGAAGAATTTGCAGGTAACTCCTGAAATTCAATATATTATCGATTTCGTTGAGTCATCAAAGAGAGGTATCATCAAATAAAGACTGTTAAGGTTTAATAGTTGATTATTAGACAACGGATAATGAGCAAAACTTTATTCGTAATATTAGGACCGACAGGCGTAGGCAAGACAGAGCTAAGCTTAGAAATTGCCAGACGCCTGTCGGTTTCTATTATTAATGCGGATTCAAGGCAGATTTACGCGGAATTACCTATCGGAACAGCAGCGCCTACTGAAGAACAACAAAAAAGAATCAAGCATTATTTCGTAGGAAATCATCATCTGCAAGACTATTATAGCGCTTCAATGTATGAGGAAGATGTCATGAATTTGCTTAACGAGCAATTTCAGACTAACGACTATGCCCTACTCACAGGAGGCAGCATGATGTATATAGACGCTGTATGCAAAGGATTGGATGATATTCCCACCGTAAAAGACGAAATAAGAGAGCTATACAAGCAAAGACTGCAAGCAGAAGGGCTACCAAAATTATTGGAAGAGCTGAAAGAGGTAGACCCAGAACATTACAACATCGTAGACCACAATAATCCACGAAGAGTGGTTCATGCCTTAGAAATATGTAAACAGACAGGCAAAACCTTCACATCATTCAGAACTAATATAAAGAAAGAACGTCCCTTCAACATCGTAAAAATCGGGTTGAATCGCCCACGCGAAGAAATGTATGAGCGAATTAACAACAGAGTGATTGAAATGATGAAGGAAGGAATGCTCAATGAAGCAAAAGAAGTATATAAATACAAAGGATTAAACTCGCTTAACACCGTAGGATATAAAGAACTTTTCGCATTCTTCGATGGAACAATCCCTTACGAAGAAGCCGTAAGGCAAATACAAAGCAACACTCGACGCTATATGCGCAAACAGCTTACATGGTTTAAGCGTGATGCCGAAATCACATGGTTTAACCCTGAGGAAGCAGAAAAAATATTGGAATTTGTAGATACAATCGTGTCTTCAAATATGCCACAAGAATAGCATTTTTTAAACAATAAAATTGATATAAGTCAGAAAAGTCGTCAAATATTTGGAAGTTACACTGAATTTTATTTAATTTGCAATTAAGATTTGAAAATAAACACAAATCAAATAAAGTTAATTTATAATTCGGATAAACATGAAAAAATTAGCACTTTTCTTGGCTGCCGCTTCTTTGGCAGCTTCTTCAGTTTCAGCACAGACTGTAACTGAAAGCAAGACTTTCGACAACATTTACATTGGTATAAATGGTGGCGTAGAAACTAAGTTGACCGGCCATAACTGGTTGGGTGGTCTTAATCCTAATGCCGGTCTTCGAATCGGTCGTTATTTCACTCCTGTAGTTGGTATGGCTATTGAAAGTAACGCATATTTTTCTGACAAACCAATCAAGACCTCAAAGACAGCCGTTACTTTTCTTAACACATCTTTGTTAGGAACAGTTAATTTCAGCAACTGGTTTGGTGGATATAAAGGCACTCCACGTTGCTTCGAGGTAATCGGTCTTTATGGCGCAGGCTGGGGACACCAGTTCGGTACTGATGGCGTAGACGGCAGAAACGACCTTACTTCAAAGGCAGCTATCGACCTCGCATTCAACTTCGGAAGCGACAAGGCATGGCAGTTCTATGTTGAGCCATCTGTAACATGGGCTCTCAACGAAAATGATAACCACGCTATCAGATACAACATTCACAGCGGATGGGCACAGCTTAACGCTGGTTTGATTTACAAGTTTAAGAACTCAAATGGTTCTCACAACTTCACAATCGCACAGCTTCGTGACCAGTCTGAGATTGACGGTTTGAACTCACAGATTAACAGCTTGCGCAACGACATTAACAACAAGGACGCACAGCTCGCTGCTAAAGACAAGCAGATTGCAGACTTGCAGAATGCTCTCAACCAGAAGCCAAAGTATGTAAAGCCAGTAACAGCAACCAACTTGCAGCCTACTGTCCTCTTCCGTCAGGGAAAGAGCACTATCGACCCAGCACAGTATGCTCCTATTGAGCTTATCGCTACTTACATGAAGAATCATCCAGAAGCAAAGGTTGAAATCAAGGGTTACGCTTCTCCTGAAGGTAGCAAGGAAATCAACCAGAAGCTTTCTGAGAATCGCGCAGAAGCTGTTAAGAACGCTCTTGTTAAGAAATACAAGATTGCTGCAAGCCGCCTTTCTACTAAGGGCATGGGCGCAACAGACAAGCTCTTCGAGCAGGTTGAGTTCAACCGCGTTGCTACATTCAATGACAACGCTAAAGGCGAGTAATTCAATTAACTTCAAATAATAAAAAGGAATAATTCCGAAAGGGGTTATTCCTTTTTTGCATCTTACCACACCGAACGCAAATCTACCTACAAAAAAATAAAGATTGCCTCCATGATATGGAAACAATCTTTGTAGCTATCATTATTTTTCAGTAATCAAAAAGAAAAAAGCAGTGTCCCTATAAGCCGGGTTCTGTTCCATCAGAGATGGCATCTGTCATTTATCTAGTCCGCAAGTCGCCCTGCGGCTCAAGCGTTCTACCCTCCATTGCCCTTACGGATTGGGCGGGCTACCCTCTAAAACAATGGTATACACGAACTTGCAACCCCCAGAAAGCACAGCTTGATGATCACCCATCAACTGGTAGTCTCTTACACTACCTTCTCACCCTTACCTCTCTCAGGATATTTCCGCAAAGCAGAAACAACCATTAAACGAAAGGCGGTTATTTTCTTCTACTAACACCTACTGTCACCAATAGCTTCTATTTTCGGAAGTGGAGTGCCCTATGTTGCCCGGACTTTCCTCTCATCTCATAAACGAGACCAGCGACAGAACCGAGGCACTGCTTTTGTAACAACAAAGGTAATACTTTTTTTTGAATTATATGCTTAATACTGTATTGAAAATCAAGGATTGACAATTAAACATACAAATTAAGAATATAATATAAAAAGAAAATCTGGTAATCGTATTCAGAACAAGCCGAATAAGAAAACCAGATAACTAGTGAAAGGAGGAGTGGTACCTCCAGGAATCGAACCGGGGACACACGGATTTTCAGTCCGATGCTCTACCAACTGAGCTAAGGCACCATCATTTCTTTTTGCTATTGACTTAGAAATCAAAAGCGAGTGCAAAGGTAGGAAATAATTTTAATTTAAGCAAACGTTTGCGCAATTATTTCCTTACCTCAGCGTTATTTTTTTACTTTTCCTGATAAAGATAGCGTTTAATGCTGCGCTTCGGAGTCTTTTCGAATTCCTCCTCATGAAGTTCGATGGCTGAAAGTCTGCAATAATTAGGCACCATCTCATTAAGCTGGAGCATATTCTCCTTCATCACATTCTGCAAATCCTCGTCGTTAAAACCTAAAGACTTTGCTTCATCGTAATCAGGATGAACCAAGCCCACGAGCTTCTCTCCACGCTGAATTACAACGCTTTCATTAACGAGAGTCATAGAGTTAAGCTTATCCTCTATCTCCTCAGGATATATATTCTGTCCGCTCGCGCCGAGAAGCATATTCTTGGAGCGACCTTTGATAAAGATGTTGCCATCCTTATCCATTGTACCTAAATCGCCTGTATGATACCATCCGTCGCGCAAAGTTTCGGCTGTAGCCTCTGGATTCTTGAAATATCCAAGCATTACATTCACACCCTTAACAAGAATTTCTCCAGGAATGTTCTCTGGGTCAGGGCTGTCTATCTCGACGTGCATGTGCAAAGCTGCCTTGCCGCAAGAACCCGGCACGAAATCCTTATAATCAGCGTAGGCGATAATCGGAGCACACTCTGTAGCGCCATAGCCCACAGTGTATTTAAATCCTATCTTATGAAGGAATGATTCCACCTCCTGATTAAACGCAGCTCCACCGATGATGACCTCATAGAAATTACCACCGAAAGCATTCGATACCTGCTCACAGATTTTCTCGTTCACCTTTTTGTTTATCACAGGCATATTCAAGAGCAGGCGCATCTTGTTGTTCTGTATCTTAGGGAACACCTTCTTCTTGATTATCTTCTCGATGATAAGAGGAACAGAGATGATAACAGCAGGCTTCACATCGGCAAAAGCCTGAGCCACGATAGCCGGGCTTGGAATACGAGTGAGATAATAGATATGACATCCTGTAAGGAACTCATATATAAACTCAAACGCCATGCCATACATGTGAGCCATTGGCAAGATACTGATTACATTCTCACCGCCATGCAGCTGAGGACCAAGCACATGAGCCGCGAAATCATAGTTACCCCACAAGGCACGATAAGGCAGCATTACGCCCTTAGAGAAGCCTGTAGTGCCGCTCGTGTAATTGATAAGCGCGAGTTCCTCGCCATTCTCCTCTCTATAATAAGAGACATGCTCTTTGCGGAAATACTTAGGATATTTCTTTCCAAACATCTCGTTAAGATGCTCGCGCGCATAAGTAAGCTTATCAGTACGGCTGATTACCAAAGAATAATCAGGAATATAGATAATACCCTCCAAATCAGGCATTTGCTGAGGGTCTATTTCCGTAGCCACGACATCACCCACAAAGAGGAGTTTTGCCTCGCTATGATTTACTATATGATGTATTTGGTCAGCCTTAAATTCATGCAGAATAGGAACAGCCACTGCACCATAAGTGAGAGTAGCAAGAAAAGCCACTGCCCAGCAAGCGCTATTGCGTCCACACAACGCAATCTTATCACCCTTCACCACGCCTGAGTTTTCAAACATGATATGAAGTTTTTCTATTTTTCGCGCCACATCATGATATTGCAAAGTGGCTCCCTTATAATCAGTCAGAGCGTCACTTTCCCAATTCTTGATTATGCTTTTTTCGATTAGTTCGTTAAAACTTGGAATATCCATAGACGTTTTTAAATAGTTGTTTGATAAAGATATCTCTTGATAGACTTCTTAGGAGTTTTTTCAAATTCCTCATTCTGAAGTCTTATTTCAGATAATCTACAGAACGCCGGCAGCTCAGCATTGAGTGCTATGCGGTTCTGCTCCATAATGTCGATCAAATCATTATCAGAGAAACCCATATGGCTCGCTTCATCCTTGTCGGGATAAACCAGGCCGACAAGCTTATCACCATGCTGAATGATAAGGCTCTCATTGACCATAGCCATTGAGTTGAGTTTGTTTTCTATTTCCTCAGGATAAATATTCTGTCCATTGCTGCCGAGAAGCATATTCTTGATACGTCCGCGCAGGAACAGATGTCCGTCAGCACTTATAGTGCCTAAATCGCCCGTGTGAAACCATCCATCGTCGTCGAGAGCAGCGTGAGTAGCTTCAGGATTTTTATAATATCCCGTCATCACGTTCAGACCACGCGTAAGCACCTCGCCCGGAATATTTTCAGGGTCGTTGCTGAGCACCTTCATTTCCATATTGTCGGCACACGTTCCGCATGAGCCTGACACAGCGTCGTGATAATCGCTGTAAGTAATCATAGGACCAGTTTCTGTAGTGCCGTAGCCCACTGTTATTGGGAAATCGATACTGCGGAAGAACTCCTCTATTTCAGGATTCAATCCTGCGCCGCCAACAAGAATCTCGTAAGCGTTGCCACCGAATATATCCTTCACCCACTCGTGCATGCGCTCCCTTGTCTTCTTGCTTATCACAGGCATATTCATAAGAAGCTTCATCTTATTGGTCTGCACCATAGGGAATACCGACTTGCGGATAATCTTCTCGATTACGAGAGGCACCGACACGATTATTGCCGGCTTCACATCATGGAAAGCCTGCTGGATGAGCGTAGGACTTGGCAATCGAGTAAGGAAGAAGATGTGATTACCCATGCTGAATTCCACTAAGAACTCGCACATAAGTCCATACATGTGAGCCATCGGCAGAATAGACAACACATTTGAACCTTCTGGCATATGTGGCATAAACATTCTTCTGAGATACATCAGATTGCTCCAGAACACACGATAAGGCAACATCACTCCCTTAGAAAATCCCGTAGTTCCGCTTGTGTAGTTTATCATAGCGATTTCCTCAGGATCTTGGGAAATGTAATAATGCACGTGTTCTTTTCTGAAATATTTAGGATACTTATGTCCAAACATCTCGTTAAGATGTTCACGGGCATAAGTAAGTTTTTCCGATCTCGACAATACCAAAGAATAATCCGGAATATAAATCACGCCTTCCAGATGAGGCATTTCGTCTACATTCACGGTAGTGGCCACGACATCACCGACAAAAAGCAGTTTTGCGTCGCTATGATTCACGATGTTGTGTATCTGTTCAGCTTTAAATTCGTGCTGAATAGGTACAGCCACAGCACCATAAGTAAGCGTAGCGAGAAAAGCCACACCCCAGCAGGCGCTATTGCGTCCGCATAATGCGATTTTGTCACCACGTTTTACACCTGAGTTTTCAAACAGAATGTGCAGTTTTTCAATTTTGCGTGCTACATCATGATATTGTAAAGTCGCACCCTTATAATCTGTCAGTGCATCCTTTTCCCAGTTGTTTACTATAGATTCTTCTACATATTTATTGAATTCGGCTGTTGTCGTTTCCATTGCACAAATACCTAATTTTTGTGCAAAGGTAATATCATCTATGCACATTTGCAAACTTTTTGTGCACTATTTTGTTTTAACAATGCAAATATATGTATTTTTCTTATTTCAACCGTTAAAACAAACTACTATCATTCCTTTTTTGACTACAATCCTTTTTATAGGGAGTTATTCATAGCGCATAGATTTCGCAGGATGAATGTGCGAAATAAGATAACTCGGCACAACCAGCACCATCACGCTGATTATCAGCGTAGCTGCATTAAGCAATGCTATCAGTGGCACATTTATCTCTACAGGCACAGTAGCCACATAATAAGTCTGCGGATCGAGCGCCACTATGCCCGTAAACTTCTGAAGCAAGCATATTCCCAGACCTACGATGTTACCTATTATCAAGCCTTTGCCTATTATGAACACGGCAAACCACAGAAATGTGTGGCGTATCATCTTATTGCGCGCGCCAAGAGCTTTCAATAGGCCTATCATCGTGGTGCGTTCCAAGATGATAATCAGCAAGCCCGAAATCATCGTAACGCCTGCCACAGCCATCATCAGTGCCATGATTATCCACACATTCAAATCGAGCAAATCAAGCCACGAGAATATCTGCGGACTCAATTCCTTTATCGTCTTTGAAGAATAAGTTTCGCCATAATGGTCTACTGTGCGGTTCACCTTGCCGATGAAATACTGTGCTTCCTCGTCGAGTTTCTCAAAATCACTAACAGCGATTTCTGCTCCCGAAGTCTGATCCTGTTCCCAGCCATTGAGCTTCACGGCAGTATACAAATCAGTGAAGCACATCACCTTGTCAAACTGGCTTAGATTTGTGGAATACACTCCTGCAATCGTAAATCGTCGCATTCTCACCCCACCATCGCCGATGAAATAAGCAAAGATTCTGCTTCCGGCATGCAGTTTCAGTTTGTCTGCCATATATTCCGAAATAAGAATCTTGCCATGCGAAGCGCTGTCAGAAAAGCGCGGAATGCTGCCTTCCACCATATTCTTATGCAGAAAAGCAGTGTCATATTCCTGTGCCACACCCTTAAACATCACCCCGAGGAAATCGGAGTCGGTCTTCAATATGCCCTGTTTGTCAGCGAAGCGCTGCACATGCTCCACGCCATGAATGCCTTTCAGCACCGTCATCATTGAGTCGTCTATCACTATAGGATATTCCTCCGACGACTGCTGCGTCATGAAATTGGCAACCTGAATATGGCTGCCAAATCCCACGACCTTATCTCTTATCGTATGCTTAAATCCCAACACCACACACACCGAAACAATCATCACCGCCAGTCCGATAGCCACTCCTGCCATCGCTATGCGGATAGCAGGGCGCGAAACCTTTTTCTTGTCAGCCTCGCCACCATAAATACGTTTTGCTATAAATAAAGACAGTTTCAAAATATGTATCAGTTATTTTTTGTTGTGTATATAAATTGAGATTTCGCCCCGAATTTCTTTCTTTGCTTACAGCGCGTTGTCGTCGTCCACTCTGCCTGGATAAGCCTCCAATGCTTTACGCAGCACGAGGAGAGCACGCTCCAAGTCAGCCTTTTTCAGCACATACGCTATGCGCACCTGATTCTTTCCTGCTCCAGGCGTAGTGTAGAATCCGGCAGCAGGCGCCATCATCACCGTTTCACCCTCAAAGTTGAATTCTTCCAAGCACCAACGGCAGAACTTCTCAGAATCGTCAATAGGCAGCTTTGCCACAGTGTAGAAAGCCCCCATAGGGATAGGAGAATAAACACCTGGTATGCGGTTGAGTCCGTCGATAAGACATTTACGGCGTTCCACATATTCATCGTACACATCTCTATAATACTCTTCAGGAGCATCCAGAGAAGCCTCAGCCACAATCTGTCCTATGAGAGGAGGTGAAAGCCTTGTCTGGCAGAATTTCATCACCGTGTCTCTCACGTCCTTATTCTTAGTGATAAGCGCGCCAATTCTTATTCCACACTCGCTGTATCTCTTTGAAACAGAGTCGATAAGCACCACATTATTTTCTATGCCCTCCAAGTGGCACGCTGAAATATATGGCGACCCTGTGTAGATATATTCACGATACACCTCATCAGAGAAGAGATACAAGTCGTATTTCTTCACCAAATCGCGTATCTGGTTCATCTCTCGACGAGTATACAGATAGCCCGTAGGGTTGTTAGGGTTGCAAATCATTATGGCGCGTGTGTGCTCATTGATAAGCTCCTCAAACTTCTCCACCTTAGGCAATGAGAATCCCTCCTCTATCGTCGTGGCTATGGTGCGTATCTTCGCGCCTGCCGCAATGGCGAACGACATATAGTTGGCATACGCAGGCTCTGGCACGATAATCTCATCGCCTGGATTAAGGCACGCGAGGAATGAGAACAACACAGCCTCAGAGCCGCCGGCAGTGATAATGATGTCGTCGGCAGTTACGTTGATGTTATATTTCTTGTAATATCCCACAAGCTTTTGTCTATACGACAGATAACCTTGACTTGGAGAATATTCCAGAATTTTTCGGTCAATATGTTTCAAAGCGTCAAGACCTGCCTGCGGTGTAGGCAGATCAGGCTGACCAATATTCAGATGATACACCTTTATACCTCTCTCCTTTGCGGCATTAGCCAGCGGAGCGAGTTTTCTGATAGGTGAAAGCGGCATTTCAATACCGCGAACGGATATTTCCGGCATGTTTTCTTTATGTTTTAAATCTAAGTGCAAAGATAAGCGTTTTGTGCCTATTGGCAAAATATAATCAACAAAAAAGGCTGCGCATCCCTCTTTACGGGGCGCAGCCTTTACAACATGAATTATTATAAACAGCGTGATTTACGCTCTATTTTTTCATTTACCATGCTTTATGGTAGGCGCGCCAAGATAACTATAGCGGTGGTTGTCTGGATTAACCACAAAGCGCTCAAACATTATCTCGGCATCGGCATTCGTGATTTTCAAGCTGTGAATACCGGCAGAAGCCACGTCCACCTCCACATCTATCCAGCGAATATTATCGTGCACCTCATTGCGGCAATATCCATTGCCCACAATCATCTTAATAGCGCGGTTAGCACCTGCCACAGGCTTCATCAGCGGATTTTTGCTCAACGCCTGCGGAGTGTATTCCCCGAACGTGTCTACAAGTCCCTTTCGTGCGTCAATAACGCGTGGCGACTGATTGTCAAGAGCAAGCGAGAAGTGAAGACCTCGCTTCGGATTAATATCCTGTGTAGGAAGAATGCCAACGAGAATGGTTTGTTTGCCAGCCTTCGGGAAGTAAACATTATATGATAAGCTGCCATCTTTTGCCGATAAGCTCACACAGCCTTTATCTCTACCCAAGCCCGGCAAACATTCAGCACGCTTTGCTTCATTGTAATCCAATGCAGGGAAAGAAAACTCCTGTGCGCTCATGCTGCCAAAGAAAAATGAAGAACACTCCGGCAGAGGCTTCTTCACCGCCGTAACAGCCACATCATAGCTCGTACCATTTGAAGAAATCGTGATTGTGCCCGTGTGCTCACCCTCTGCTATCTTATTCCAATCTATAGAAACATGCAGCTGAGCGGCATCGGCAACAGTGCCCGAAGGCTTGTCTATCACAATCCATTTATCTTTCGTCTTCACCTTATATTTCAAGCTACCCTTGCCACGGTTAAACACATCAATATAATAAGACTGATTATCTAATACATCAAACTTTGGCAATTTCAGCTCCGCACCTTTCTCATATCCCTCTACAGCCACGCCAAGCGACGGCTTTTCATCAGTCACCAGCAATTTGCACTCAGGAATAGAATCCTTTTCGGGCATAAACCACTGCTTATAGCCAATATGAATATCCTGCATCATGTTTTTCCATTTGCCACCAGCAAGCGTATCATTATAGAAAGCCTGCAACTGCTTATCGCGAGCATAAGCCGCCTTTTCGAGCTGCGCATAGCGATGATTTAAGCTCACGTTGCCCTGCAAGAAATAGTTTTGACTCTTTGTGGCATACAGGTAAACGAGAGCTGTCTGTGCCGACGCCACAGCAGGATAATAAGCAAGCTGAAAGAATGCGCTACGCTGATTCTGCGGAATGAGTTTCAACAGAGAGTCGGCACGCTGCGCCAACTCTTCCCAGCGAGCTATCATTCTGTCAGCCTCATGATAATTGTTAGCACTATAAACAGCAGTAGACTGAGATTCTGGCTTGCGCTGAAGATTAAGATTTGAATAAGTTTCTATGAGCTGCGCTATGCCCTCGGCATGCTCTTTACCAAAACTCTGCGCGCAGAAGTCCACCATGTAGCGGTGGCAATCGCGAATGCCATATCTGTCAGGATTCCACGCAAGACGCATTATAAAATCAATAGGTATCTCCTTCGGCTTCAAATCGCCCACATTGATAATCCACAAGTCGTCAAGCCCAGTGCGATAAGCCAATGAAAGCTGATTTTGAAGTTTCGGAATTGTGGTAGTGTTAATCCATCTGTCGTTCCATGGGCCGCCGTTCATATCTATGTGGTAATACAATCCCATAGGCTTGAAAGAACCGTCAGCATTGCATTCTTTGTCAGGCCCAGTGCGGCGAATGTAGCCCCAGTTGTTATCACAGAACACCTTTATCACATCATCAGGCACCGAAAGCCCTCTGTCGTAATATCTCTGTACCTCGGTAAAAATTGCCCACAGCTGCGCCACATTCTTAGCCTTGCGCCCGGTGACGCTCTCAATTATCTGTCGCTGATTGGCAATCACATCTTTCAATGTGTTGATATTATCATCATCGCTTCCGCCTGCCATAGCCTCATCGCCATCGCCACGCATACCAATCGTTACTATGTTGTCAAACGACTTCGCGTTTTCCATGCCCTCACGGAAGAATTTATTTACATTATCCTTGTTGGTAGCATAGTTCCATGCTCCCACGCTCTGCCTTCTGCGTCTATATTCATTGTATGCGCGCATCATCGGCTCATGATGGCTGGTGCCCATCACCACCCCATATTCATCTGCCAGCACAGGGTTTTGAGAATCATCCTCATTGAAAGCGTTGCCCCACATTGCCGGCCACAGATAGTTGGCTTTCAGACGAAGGATAAGCTCAAACATATGGGCATACATCTTTGAGTTGAGTCCGCCAAACTTTTTATTTGCCCAGCCGGTAAACGAAGGACTTTCATCATTGATAAATATGCCGCGATATTTCACTCGCGGTTCGCCATCGGTAAATATGCCCGGCTTTATGAAAATCCTATCGTGATGAGCTACAGCCACATCAGCCCACCAATACCATGGCGAAACACCCATCTGGCTCGACAGCTCATAAATGCCATAGATAGTGCCACGTCTGTCAGACCCTGTTATCGTAATGTGCGCGCCGCCGTTTCGCTTCTCATTCTTTATCTGGTATTCCTCCCATTTGCCATTTGGCTTTGTGCACACTTCGATATCAGCTTGTCGTGCATCGTCTACGATTACGCCATCCGTGCCCGTCACCCTTCCGATGTCGGCACACAAATCTTTTGCAGCGCGTTCCACACCTCGCTGCGCCTTTTTACCTACAAAAATAGAGATTCTTTTCTTTGAGTTCAACAGCAACCCATTGCCATTGAAGTCTACAAATGGTTCTGCTGCCCACACGACAGTGGCACAACAGAGCAAAGCCCCTGTCACGAGGCCTTTCTTAATAGATTTGTTCATATTATATAGTAATGTATATTTTTTAGTCTTGCTTTGTCGAAGCTTAGTTTCGGCAAAGTAGACGCAAAGATAAGCGTTTTGTGCCTATTGGCAAAATATAATCAACAAAAAAGGCTGCGCATCCCTCTTTCCGGAGCGCAGCCTTTACATTAAAACGGCATTATCTTAACTCGCCACAGCAATTGTTTCACTGCGCGGGCTTCAGTGGCTCTTTCTCGCCTTCATCGCTACCTTTCTCAGGAGCATTCTCCTTTGCTTCCGTGGCAGGCGCTGAATTACCATTGCCATTCTCAGGCTGCAATTCCGTCTTGCCATCCTTAGGCGCGTCGGCAGGCTTATCCTTGCCCTCCTGATTATTTTCAGGCTGCTCATGCTGCTCCTGCTCCTCCTGCTCATCAACATTCTTAGCGTAACCATTGTCGCGCTTTATTCTGGCAGTAAGACCATTCAACTCATCGAGAACAGCTCTGCATTTCTGCTCGCCATCCTTAATCACGGCTACAAGGATATGATTGCGCAAATCTCTCAGAGCGTCATCGGTAGCCTTACGAGCTTTGTCAAGCATACCCTTAGCAACTTCCTGATTATTTGTACGCTGACGATTATTCTCATACACGTTCTCATTAACTGTAATCAGGTCATTGACGAGCTTCGTGCCGCCAATGTTCTCCAGATCCGTGGCACAAGTGCTCTGTAGCTTTTTCGCCACCTTAGCAACATTACCTGTCTCATCGACATTGCGCTCAGAATTACCCTGCTTATACTTCTCCAGTGCTTTCCTCATTCTCTTACCTGATGCTGCCACGTTAGCGTCAGCAGAAGCCTGAGCATAGTCAGCAAGTCCGAACAAGCCTTTCACCAGCAGTCGGCGTCTGTCTATGTCGATGTTAATCTTCTCGGTAAGCTCACTTGAGCGCAACAGGTCGTAAGCCTCTCCCTCCGTATCAACGGCAGTTTTGAGGTTATCAATCTGAGGTTTGCACGACTCTGCGATGAGTGCATCATCCTGACAGTCATCGCAATACTCCTGGGCGTAAACATAATGTACGCCGTTTCTCAATCTCTTGGCAATAATTGATGCCAAATAATCTTCAATGTTCTTTATCATAGTAAACAAAATTAATTAGTATATAATAAACTTGAAATTTTATATAATGAAATATATTTATATATATAATACTGCTTTACCTACAATTCTGTATATAGCATATACTATACATTTTTCTATATGTGACTCATGAATTCAAAATATACTCATTTGCCCATTTCCTCAGTTACCACAGCATATTGCAGCACCTCCTTTCTTTTTAATTAATAATTTTAAATCTCTCATCTCGCTAATTTTTAATTTTAAAATATATGTGTGCTTATGAATATATATAAAATGATATGTATCATTATATTTTTCAACAGCGAGTACAAATATAAGACTTTATTTTAGAAATTCCAAATATCTAAATAAAAAATTTATAGTAAATAAAGAAAAATGTAGAAAATAGAAGAAAAAGTAAACTATTTCACTCCTTCATTTGATAAAAATGGCAGTTGTTTCCGCCAAAGAAACAACTGCCATTCATCACATTATAATAATGATATACTTATATCAAATTTATTCGCCATACATATCAGGATGGAAGGCATCCCATCCTGTCAAGTCGTCAGTATTTTCAATGTGCATAGAACAATATTTCCAGTTGTCACCATCTTCTATTATCACGCCACCGATAATATGCGCATTGCCATTCTCTTTGGCTTCATTCATATAATCAACCAAGGCATTGTGCTTGTTGGGTGCTTCCGAGTCGCTACCACACGATTTTGTATCAAACAAGCATATCGTGCCGTTCTTCATTCTTATCACGAAGTCCACATAAAACAGACTCTTTGAACCGTCAGCACAATCATAGGCTATAGAATAATGCTGCTTGCCCTCATCACCATTTTTATACCACCAATCTATATATTCGCGGTTGCTTTCCAAAAATGCTTCAAATCGTTTTTCCGGATTGCTCGCCTTTTTCAGTTGCATAAACGGCATTAACGCATGAGCCTTCACTTGCGGTACAGCCACATTGCTTTCTTCACTGTATTCCCTGCGTTCCGGTACTTCCCATCTATATTGTTTGAAAGAACGTTTCTTTGCTTCTTTCTTCTTATCATCTATCTTATTTTTATAATTATCGAGAGCCTGTTCTATCACTTCGCTAAACTTTGCCCTGTTAGTCTGCGCAAGCAATATCTTCGGAGCATCGTTTTCAAACACTCCAAACAAATCCTCCATCATCTGCACTGCATAACCTCTCAGCGTCACTGTGCTCACTTTTTCAAAACCCTTTCGAGATATAAGCGCAGCACAATATTTTGTAAGCTCCTCTATCAATTCTTCTGCATTTTTCGCATATTTTATCTGCTTATCCTGCCCCACTGCCGTTTCTCCTGCTTCGCCCGTAATATCAACATCATGAAGCAACTGCACCTGTATACGGCTTACGTCAAAATTGATATGCTTCGTATGTTCTGCCTGATAGCGATTACGCTGAATGTCGCCTAATATGTCGTTGTCTGTTATTGCCATAATTCTTATCTTATTTTAAAATTCCGCATATTACATCACTCATCATCGCCAAAAGGTGAAAACAAATCTTGCTCCACCACATTAAGCCCCCATTTTCTTTTTATCGTATCAATGAGTACTTTATAGAAGTCAGCGCCAAGTCGGCTGCGCTCCTGTGCCAGTCGTTCCATATAGAATGATGTGAGGCTCACATTGCAGAAATCTTCTTTTCTCTGTGCCATAAGCGCCTTGCTGATATAGTTCATATCATCTTTCACCACCTTTATTATATCATTGCTCAAATTGGTATACACATAGCCATGATTTAGCAACGCATTAGGATAATAATGCTGTTCGGGCATTCTCAGAATACGCCCCACAGTCTGAATAGAAAACTCAAAACTCTTAATATCTCTAAACACCAACAGCACCGCAGCTCTCGGGCAGTCCCATCCCATGGCAACGGCTTGCTTAAAAAGCATCACCTCTGTCATGTTGTAGTTATCTTCAATGCCTTCAAGATTTGTTTTCTCATTCGACAACCAAACAGCCAGTTTATGGTTATCCGTAGTTATGTCGTGCTCTGTACGTAATCGCAGTGTTAATAGTTCCAGCAAAGTTCTTTCGTCTGCGCTGAGCACCTCGCTGTTATCATTAGGCAGCTGTATAAGCAACAACGGATTTACACGCACATGAAGTTCTTCATACGCGCGCTTTATTTCCTCACGTTTCTTTAGCGCTTCTTCCAGCAGAAAATCATTTGAACTCATGCCAGTTTCCGGGTCTTCCACTTTAGGATTAAGCGTTATGCCGTCTTTTATCATTTCAGCCTTCACCACCTCAGAGCGTGGTATGTTTACCATTTCATCAATCATGGTAATATCCGGTGTGGCAGAAATTCGTATCTCCACTTTCGGCATTATTCGTCTGAGCACATTTTCCGATTTCTTTGCCGCCTTCGATGAGTTAAACATGTGCTCCTCGTCTATTATCACCACTATCGGCATTCCATAGTCATCTCTGGTGCGGCGACATATATCATATAGTGAGCTGCCAGCTTCATTGTCTCTCACTATCACGTTCTTCTCTTTGTTTATACTCTCCCAGTTTACAAACAATATTTCTCCCGGGTGAATATATCCATCGTTGGAATGATCCATTTCGTCAAACGTAACAGGATGCAGCACGCGCGTTTCGGTGAAATAGTTTTTCATTTTCATGTAGCTCTGCACATGCAGCTTGTTTGGCGCAATCCATATAAAAGCCACATTGCCCATACCGACAGCTCTTTCCGGCAACTCCGTAACAAGTCGGTCGAGCAAAGTACTTGCCATTACTGTTTTCCCGGAGCCTGTAGGGGCTTTGAATATTAGCTTCTTTCGTTCGCCGTCCTGTTCCAGCAACTTGATGGTCTTCTCCATCAGTTCATCTACGGCTTTCGTCTGATATTCTATACTTTTTATCATTGGTTCTTCTTGCTTGTGAGGTTAAAAAGTTCATGCTCTGCCTTTGGAAGTTTCATCATTTGCCGTAGCATCTTCTATTATCTGCTTGGGGCGTTGCTTGCCTATCACTTCCACATAGGCTCTGTATATAGCATCTGGCAGCGCACATAGCTCCACTTTGTCGGCTACTTCCATGAAGTCATCATCATAAGCATATCTACTATTGCTGAACACATACACCTTAATTTTCCTTTCCACCTGCATTGTTATCAGCACATCTACTATCTTTTCCACAGCAAGCTCATTATATATTATGAGCATTGGCGTTTTGCCGTCGTCAAAGAATCTTACGACGTTTTTGTTCAGCTTTCGTCCGCCAAACTTATCTTGCTTCTTATATACATCATTCTTTATGCAAAGCATATCAGTGCTTGCCTCCATCAGCTTGCGCATATTTCTGTTTGTGTGCTTTCTGCCCACAAAATTTGTTTTATAATAGCGCAGATTGTTATCGTGAAGACCTTCCACTTGCTCCCCCTTGGGCGTTGTGTAGCCATTGATTACTCGTTTATTGCGTTCATAGGTTACATCTTCGCAAATGTTATTCTCATTATTAGTCACAAGTATGCACTGTCTACGCCCACCATCCTCGTTATTCAACTGCATAGTCGCATGAAGAGTTGTTCCTGAGCCTGCAAAGAAATCAAGAATAGTATATTTTTTATTCGCGGAAATTGACAACAAGAATTTCAACAAAACAGAAGGCTTGGGATAACTAAAGATATTCTGGTTACCTATTATCTTTTTAAGTTCTGTACTCCCAGTTCTTGTTCGACCAAAACGTTCATCAAATAACACAGTACGTGGTTTTTGCCCTCCCTTTTTCTGATAATTCTTTGTATAAACGTATGGAAATTTAAATACGAGTTCGTCATAACGTTCATTAACTGTATCTTTTCCCCAGCGCCAACGAGCTTTTTTATTATTAGGATCTTTATGTTCAACTACATAAATTTGACCATCTGGTCCTTCTATTGGAAAATCCAAAGATTCTAAATAACCAAGATTCTGTTTATCCAATCTATCTAATGAATATTTTCCTTTTTCATCTTCCCTATTATAAGAAGTTGTAACTGTCGCATATATATCATTAAATATTGATACATTTTGCTTGTTATTTGCATATAACAAAAGGTATTCATGATCCGTTGCAACAGAAGAAGCATCATTTGCTCCACCACTTTTACTTTTCCATATAAAATTCGCAATGAAATTATTCTCCCCAAAGATTTCATCGCACATCAATTTCAGATTAGCCTGTTCATTATCATCAATTGAAATAAACATCACGCCTTTCTCAGATAACAACTTCTTTGCAATCTTCAATCGACGACTCATAAACGACAACCATTTGCTATGGCGAAATTCATCCTCAGAGTCTACATACTTGTCATTATATATAAAATCCTTATTTCCCGTATTATAAGGAGGATCAATATAGATTACATCTATTTTGCCGGCATGAGTATACGAAAGGGCAGTAAGAGCGTGAAGATTATCACCCTCTATAAGAATATGATTAGGAGCTGCGGAATTATCGCTCAATAGTGCTCGTTCTTTCACTTCCTCCAAAACAGGCAATTCGTCTTGAAGGCGTTCTTCGGCTTCTTCGGGCTTGTCTTCCCACACCAAGCCATATTTCTTAGTATTAATCAGATTGAGAAGCGCGCTGCGTTCCTCATTAGTCAATCCCTCTATGCTCTCTATCTTAGAACGCAAAGAGGCACGTGTTACTTTAGTCATTTTTGGTCGCGACTTTTAGTTTTGTAAATGTCTATAAAGAAAAAGTGCACGCCTTTTCCTGTATATCCCAAAACTCGGTATCCGACCAAAGAACCTTAAGACAAGATATACGGAAAAGGGTGCACCTATAGCAAGGTGCATCCCCATCCCAACATAGCCTTGTCTTTGAAAAAATTTTGGTCGAATTTCAGTTTTTAAGCTATATCGAAATTAGTATGCAGTGATTTTTCTCACCTTATATTTATATGTCCGCCAATCGCCATAATAGCAAAAGGCATCGGCAAAGATAGCAATTTATTATGAGCAAAACAAAAGAAATCCTTCATGAAATGCAAAAATCATCATTTTGAACTAACCAATTTTTTCGGATAGTTGCCTTTTGTGGCTATTCTAAGTTTTATAAATGGTAATCTACACCAATATACGATTTTTCCACCACGAAACACAATTAAACAGAAATTAAGAAATCCATTTTCCAGTGGAAAATAAGCGATGTGGAATCAGATAGGCGCATTTTCCGTCGGAAAATAGGACGCGCGAAATGAAAATGGCGTATTTTCCAGCGGAAAATTTGAAAAGTGGAATCAAAACACATATTCTCCGATGGAAAATATCGCTTCCCGATTTTGAAAATGGAGTTTTCCACCGGAAAATTTTAAAATCAGAAAAAATATGTACATTTTCCACGGGAAAATGGAGCTAAAAAAATAAATTGCCATATTTTCCGGTGGAAAATGGGCTATCAAAAATCAAAATGGCGTATTTTCCAATGGAAAATGACCCCTAAAAATGAAAATGCCATATTTTCCGCTGGAAAATGCGATAAATAAATTCAGAATACGATATTTGACGGTGGAAAATAGGGCTACGGAAATCAGAATTCCATATTTTCCAGCGGAAAATGAAGCCTACAAAATAAAAAAGCCGCATTTTCCACCAGAAAATAGAACCTGCGAAACGAGGAAGCCGTATTTTCCGATGGAAAATGGAAAACTAAAAATTTATTAATTTCTTATAACTTCTGAAAAGAAGCCACGAGAAAGTAATTTAAAGACCCCAAAAGCTTATTATAAACTTCTCGTTCCTGTGTGGTAACAAGGAAAACGTAGGCGCGCGTTGAGGGTTTTCTGATATTTTATATGTACTTTTGCAACTGATTTAAAATTAATACATTTATTATTACTATACATACCATTTATTATGAAAAAAGTATTTTTGGGCCTTGCGCTGTTTATTAGCCTTATGGCAAACGGGCAGACCGTGACGAAATTCACTCAGGGAGTGAAAATCGACAATGGCAGCCGACACGCGCGAGTGCAGTTTCTAACCAATCGTATCGCAAGAATTGAAAAATCACCCGATGGCGAATATCGTGAGCCACAGTCGCTCGTGGTGACGCTAAAGCAGCAGAAAGTGAACACCAAGGTGGTGGAGAGCGATGGCAGCGTGAGCATTTCTTCGCCTGAGATTACCGTAACCGTAGACAAAAACACAGGACGAGTGACTTTCACTTCTGCCGACGGCAAGGAGCTGCTGAAAGAGAAGGCTTACGACTTCACAAAGAGAGGAAGCGGACCTGACAAGGACAGCTATTTCGCTGAGCAGACTTTCACGCTTGACAGCGATGAGCCTATCTACGGACTGGGAATAATTCAAGACGAGAAGATGAGCAAGCGCGGAATATCGAGAATGATGATACAGAGCAACACGGAGGATTTCGTGCCCGTGGTGCAGAGCGTAAAGGGATGGGGCTTATACTGGGACAACACATCGCCAACGAAATTCGACGACAACAGCGAGGGCATGACTTTCCGCTCAGAGGTGGCAGAAGCCATTGACTACTATTTCATGCAGAGTGGAAACGTAGACGGAGTGAACGCGCAGATGAGAACGCTGAGCGGCACTGTGCCGATGATGCCGAAATGGACTTACGGATTCTGGCAGAGCAAGGAGAGATATAAGAGCTGGAAGGAGGTGAGAGAGGTGGTAGACACTTATCGCCGTCTGCATATTCCTCTCGACTGCGTGGTGCAGGACTGGCAATATTGGGGCTCTAACTATCTGTGGAATGCCATGGATTTCCTCATTGGCGAATTCAAAAATCCACAGGAAAACATAGACTATCTGCACAAGCAGAACTCTCATCTGCTGATAAGTATATGGGCGAGCTTCGGCCCTCACACAAAGCAGTATCGCGAGATGCAGCCTAAGGGTATGCTCTTTGACATAACGACATGGCCTGAAAGCGGAATTGCCGACTTCTGGCCACCACGACAGGATTACCCAAGCGGAGTGAAGCCTTACGATGTGTATAACCCAGAGGCACGCAACATTTATTGGAAGAATATGCTTCGACTTTACAACCTCGGAGCTGACGCTTGGTGGATGGACTCTACGGAGCCTGATCATCATGCTTTCAAAGACAGCGACCTCGACATAAAGACTTATCTCGGCTCGTGGAGAAAGGTGCGCAACGCTTATCCGCTGATGACGGTGGAAGGCGTTTACAAGCATCAGCGTGAGCAGGCAAAGCAAAATCCCGACACGATAACAAGCAGAAAACGCGTGACGATAATGACGCGAAGCGCATTCGCGGGACAGCAGCGCACAGGCGCAAACACATGGAGTGGCGACGTGACATCATCTTGGCAGAGCCTGAGATGTCAGATTCCGGCTGGTCTTAACTTCTCAATGACTGGCAACCCTAACTACAACAGCGACGGTGGAGGATTTTTTGCCGGCTCTTACAACAAGAGATATCTTGACGACAGCGCGACACGTAATCCTATGTATCAGGAATTGTATGTGCGCTGGATGCAGTTTGCTATGTTCTGCCCTATCATGAGAAGCCACGGCACAGAGGTGAGCCGCGAGATTTACAAGTATGGCAAGGAGGGTGAGCCTGTGTTTGATGCTCTTGCGTCGGCAGTAAAGACGAGATACACTCTTATACCTTATATATATAGCATGGCTCACGACGTGACAGCCAACAACGGCAGCTATATGCGCGCCTTGGTGAGCGACTTCAAAGCCGACCATAAGACATGGAACATAGGAGATGAATTCATGTTTGGCAAGGCTCTCCTCGCCGCCCCTATCGTGCATGCTCAATACACTTCGGAAGCAGAAAAGAAGCTTACGGAAGCTAACAAGAATAGCATAGAGCCTTTCACAAAGGAAAAGACCACAAAGGTGTATCTCCCGAAAGGCACAGAATGGTTTGACTATCACACGGGGCTGAAATACGATGGCGGAACGGAGGTATCGCTCAAGACTACGCTGCAAAGTGTTCCTCTATTCGTGCGTGCCGGAAGCATTTTGCCGATAGGAGCTGTTATGCAATATGTAGACGAGAAGCCTGCCAACGACATGGAGCTGAGGGTTTATCCGGGAGCTGATGGCGACTTCACGCTTTATGAAGACGAGGGCGACAGCTATGACTACGAGAAGGGCATATGCTCTACTATTCCTATGCACTGGAACGACAGAAGCCACACGCTCACAATAGGCAAGCGCGAAGGACAGTTCCCCGGCATGCTCATGCAGCGCACATTCGTTGTGAAAGACATAAAGGGCAACGCAAAGCGCATAAAATATAATGGAAAGAAGATTAGCGTAAAGCTCTGATTTAAGGCTGATTAAAGCATCTTCCTTTTGTTTCGTGCAAAAGGAAGAATGCTTTCCAAACGACTGATTACTTCGATACAAATACCCCCAAAAGCAGAGCGGCATTCTCACTACAAAACGAGAATGCCGCTCTTTCTATTTATATATTTCTAAAATGAGTAAAAGCGCGTTTATCCTTTCAATGCCTGAGCAAGCTGATCTGGGCAGCTTGTAGGCTTGTTGCCACAGCGAATGCCTTCCAAACGGCTGATTACTTCATCGGTAGTCATGCCTTTCACCAATGCGGCTATTCCCTGCAAATTGCCATGGCATCCGCCGATGACTTCAAGGTTTTGCACTCTGTTATCATCGTCTACCTCGATTGTCATCATGCGAGAGCAGACGCCCTTAGGCTGAAATGTTATCTTCTTCATTTTCTTTCGTTATTTTAAAATGCTTCTTTAAGACGTGTACCCATGCGTGCCTCTACTACATTCACAACGTAATCGCCAAGCTTTTCACATTCGGCAATCACGTCCATATACATAGTGCCGATGGCATAGTTGTATTTATGCTCGTTCACATCATTGATGTTTTGAGAGCGAAGCTGGTCACGATAATTGTTTATCTCGTTCTCGATATTGAATGAGCGCGCCGGATTGAGTTCCTCACGATTTTTCGTGAAGCAGACATTCATCTGAGTGAGGCAGTCGTCGGTGAGATTAAACATCTGGCGAATGCGCTGATACTGCTCAGGAGTGAAATCTTCCTTGCCCTTAATCTTGCGGTTGAGGGTGCGGGCAATGTTGTAACAGCTGTCACCGATACTCTCAAGCTCAGAAATCTCACGAAGCATCGCGCGAATCTTTCCCTTAGTGTCGTCACTGAGGTGGGCATCGCCTACGCTGTTGAGATAGTTGGCAATTTCTATCTCCATATTATCTGAAATGCCCTCGTATTTCTCAATGCGTGAATAGAGTTTCACGAAGCGGTCGTTGTCTTTCTCCTCAAGCAGTTCTCTCACCATGCCAAACATTCGCTGAATGCGATCGCCGAAAGAGCCTATCTCCTTCTGCGCCTCAAGCACAGAAAGCTCAGGAGTCTTCATGATACCAGACTGAATGAAGCGCAAGCGGAAGTCGTCTTCATCGTCTACAGCCTTAGGCTTGATAAGGTATCTCACCACTTTTTCCATCTGAGGAATAAACCAGATGAGGATAAAAGTGTTGGTGATATTGAATGTGGTATGGAATGCCGCGATTACGATAGGCAGCTTTATGGCGAGCTGGGCATGAGTGTAAGATGTTGATGCAGGGTCGTAGTTTACGAAGTTGCACACCATATCAACAAACGGATAGAACACCGCCAAAACCCATATCACGCCAAAGATATTGAATACAAGATGCGCCAATGCCGCGCGACGTGCCTGGATATTAGCTCCGAGTGCAGCGAAATTTGCAGTCACGGTAGTTCCGATGTTCTCACCCATTACCAATGCTATACCTAAATATATAGGCAACACTCCGCTTGAACATAGGAGAATGGTGATGGCCATCACCGCTGCCGACGACTGCATAATGCATGTCAGCACAGTGCCGATAAGAAGGAAACTGAATATAGTGGAATAGCTCTTTACATCAAAGCTTTCAAAGAAAGCGAGCACATCTTGATTATGATCTAAATGAAGGTCGGTACCTGCTTCGCTGAGAAGCACCAAACTATAAAAAAGGAATGCTACACCAAAAAGCAAATCACCTATGTAGCGTTGATGTTTGCTGTAAATTAAGATTATACCGATTATGAATGCCGGGAAAACGACTTGCGTGAGGTCTACGCTAAATCCCAATGACATTATCCATGCTGTGAGCGTCGTTCCGATATTAGCACCCATAATCACCGAAATGGCTTGGGCTAAGGTTAAAAGTCCCGCATTTACAAACGACACCGTCATGACGGTAGTTGCGGAAGAGGACTGTACTGCGCACGTGACAAAGATACCTGTCAAAAGTCCTGTGAATCGATTGGCGGTCATTGCGCTCAACACATGTCGAAGCTGCGAACCTGCCATTTTCTGTAGGGCTTCACTCATTACTTTCATGCCATATATAAGCAATGCCAATGAGCCCACAATCTTAAAAAAGATAAACAAATAGTTACTTGCAGTCATATTTTAGTTTAATTGCGATGTCTATTTTTGCTGAATTCGCCAAAACATATTATCTTTACGTTTGATTTCAAATTAACTACTAAAAATAGAAGCAGAATATATGAAACAAACATTGCAAATTCGTTGCAAAAATAATAAAAAAATCGCAAATGTTGGCATGGGCAGTTCACTTTTAGAGATTTATCAAATGTTAAATCTTGATATGAAATATGGCCCGATAAGCTGTAAAGTAAACAACAAGGTAGAAGGCCTGCATTACAGACTATATCACAGCAAAGACATTGAATATCTTGATATGTCTTCTCCCTCCGCCCGACGCACCTACACGCGAACACTTTTCTTCGTATTATGCAAAGCCGTACACGACATTTATCATGAAAGCTTAGTAGTAATCGACATACCAGTTTCCAACGGATATTACTGCAATCTTGAAATAGGTCATCCTGTGGGTTTGCAGGACGTGGACAAGATACGCACAAGAATGCAGGAGATTATTGATGCTCACATTCCCGTAAAAAGATACGAAGTGCCTACCGACGAGGCCATTGAGATGTTTCGTGAGAAAGGCGACACAGCAAAGGTGAAGCTCCTTTCAAGCAACGGCAGCTTGTACACTACTTATTACAAGATAGATGATTATGTAGACTACTATTATGGCTCACTGCTGACAAACACAGACCAGCTCTATCTGTTCGACGTGGAGAAATATTACGACGGCATATTGCTTCGCATTCCTTCTTCCGACGATCCGTCAAAGCTTGGCGAGATGACTCGTCAGGACAAGATGTTTGACATTTTCTTAGAGCATCACCGCTGGCAGAAAATCCTCGGTCTTAGCACAGTTGGTGATTTCAACGATGCGATAAATAAAGGTTATGCCACCGACTTAATCAATGTGTCGGAGGCTTTGCAGGAGAAAAAGATATCACAGATTGCAGAGGCTATTGCCAATCGCAAGGGCGTGCGCATGGTTTTGATTGCCGGGCCGTCTTCGAGCGGAAAGACCACTTTCTGCAAGCGTCTGTCTATTCAGCTGCTAACAAACGGAATAAAGCCTGTTCAGATTTCTCTCGACGACTATTTCGTAGACAGAGAAAAGACTCCGCTTGATGCCAATGGCGAATACGATTATGAAAGTATCCACTCGCTCAACATTCCTCTCATCAATGAGCAGTTCAACGCTTTATTCCGTGGCGAGGAAGTGACATTGCCAAAATATGATTTTACTTCGGGCAAGAGCATTCCAAACGGCAAAACGCTTCATCTTGCCGACAACGAAGTATTGCTTGTAGAAGGTATTCACGCTCTCAATCCGGAACTTACAGCTCAGATTCCAAACAACCAGAAATTTAAGGTTTACATCTCTGCCCTTACTACAATTCTGCTCGATTATCACAATTACATCCCTACGACCGACAACCGTCTTTTGCGTCGAATCATTCGTGATTACAAATACCGCGGAACGAGCGCACAGGAAAGCATTCATCGCTGGCCATCAGTAAGAGCAGGAGAAAAGAAATGGATATTCCCTTACCAGGAGAATGCCGACGTGATGTTCAACACAGCCATGCTATTTGAGTTGGCAGCCATACGCCAACAGGCAGAGCCTTTGTTGCAGCTCGTTCCTGAAAAATGTGAAGAATACTCTGAAGCCCACCGACTTTTGAAATTCCTTCGCTACATTTCGCCGGTTTCTTATCGCGTAATCCCTCCAACAAGTCTTCTTCGTGAATTCCTCGGAGGCAGCAGCTTTAAATATTAACTTTCAAGATACAGAGAAAGTTACTCTAAACTATTGATATTCACCCAAATATTAATATTCAAAATACAAAAAGAGGTAAGCCAATGTTGTTATGGCTTACCTCTTTTATTCTTAATATCTATATGAATTACGCTTATACCTTACAATACCAAGCCCTTCCACTTGCTGTATCTGCTCTCGCCGGAAACGTCGATCACCGCTTATCGCTATTTGCCTTACGTGTTCAGTAGAAAAACGCGAACAAGCCTGTTCGTCCATCGTTCCGTTGCATATATACTCCAGACCGCCAATCTTTATACGTTCTCCTCGCTTGCATCCGCGCAAAGTAACACGCACCCATCCAATAAACGGTCTGTCAAAATTATAAATAACGGAATCGCCCTCTATATTGAAATAACGTGGCTCAATCGTTGTCGCTATTTTATATGAATCATAATAATGAGCGCGAGATTTATCTATTGCGATAAAAGAATCCATTGGTTCAGCAGGCAGCCACGCCATAACGCCACTCTGCTCATTGTCAAGCTGCGACCACTCATAATAATATTTTCGATTATCAAAACATTCATGTCCACAACTATCTCTCATCGACGCTGCTTCCTGGCAAACCCACGACTCGGCATCATCATAACGGCACACCTTTCCATCATTATACTCCACGCATAAAGAAGCAGCGATACGCCTTTTCTCTGAATACACAGCAACAACATTCGTATCAGCACGCATAAAACCGCTGACATTAAACGTCGTAACCTCTACCCCGCCATCAGCATGAAGCATTACATCAGAAGATACATTCATTCCGTTCACATAAACATCAACAACGCCATCCGAAGCCACGCTTAACCATGCTTTACGAGTTTGCCCCTCGCTTAATATAGTGCGTTTGAACAAGACATGATGATTATCATTGATACTATTAGGTGCTTTTACCCACTCAAAATGCGAGCATTGGGCATAAACATTTATGGCTGACATAAATGCCAGCCATAATATCAGTAATATGTTTTTTTCAAACTTATGCATCAATATTTGCGTAAGTAGCGTTCTTTTCTATAAACTCTCGACGTGGCTCTACATCATCACCCATAAGCATTGAGAAGATTTCATCTGCCTCGGCCGCGTTTTCGATTGTAACCTGCTTCAGCAATCGTGTCTGTGGATTCATTGTAGTTTCCCAAAGCTGATCCGGATTCATCTCACCCAAACCTTTATATCGCTGAGTAGAAATACCCTTCTCCGTACCGTCACCATATTTATCCATGAAACGCTGACGCTGAACATCATCATAGCAATACTCTGAAACCTTACCCTTAGTACACTTATAGAGAGGTGGAGTTGCTATATAAAGATGTCCATCCTGAATAACCTTTGGCATAAAGCGATAGAACAAAGTCATGATAAGCGTGTCGATGTGAGAACCATCGACATCGGCATCGGTCATGATGATAATCTTGTCGTAACGCAACTTATCGATGTTTGCCTCCTTATCGTCTTCACCATCAACACCGAAACGTACGCCGATACTTTGAATGATATTCATTACAGACTCGCTTTCGAATACCTTATGCCACATAACTTTCTCAACATTCAGGATTTTACCTCTCAATGGGAGAATTGCCTGTGTGTAACGATCACGACCCTGCTTAGCCGAACCACCGGCAGAATCTCCCTCGACAAGGAAGATTTCGCAATCCTTAGGATCTTTGTTTGAGCAGTCTGCAAGTTTGCCAGGGAGACCACCACCGCTCATTACATTCTTGCGCTGTACGCTTTCACGAGCCTTACGAGCAGCGATACGAGCAGTAGCAGCAAGAACGACCTTCTCGCAAATCAGTTTCGCCTCGTTTGGATGCTCCTCCAAATAATTAGAGAGAGCCTCGCCCACTGCCTGCTGAACAGCACCTGCAACCTCACTGTTACCAAGCTTGGTCTTTGTCTGTCCCTCAAACTGAGGTTCAGCCACCTTGATTGAGATAACAGCCGTCAAGCCTTCGCGGAAGTCTTCACCTGCAATCTCTATCTTGGCCTTTTCAATCTGTTTAGCTATTGAAGGCTCATTATCAGCGTATGTCTTCAATGTACGAGTAAGAGCAGTACGGAAGCCCTGCAAGTGAGTACCACCCTCAATTGTATTAATGTTGTTTACATAAGAGTGAATATTCTCAGAATACTCATTATTGTACATGATAGCCACTTCGATTGGCACGCCCTGCTTTTCTGTCTTAAGATAGATAACATCGTCAAAAAGATGCTGACGATGACGATCTACATAGCGTACATATTCTTTCAAGCCATCTTTTGCGTGGAACACCTGCTGACGTGTATTGCCTTCCTCATCAGGACGCAAATCAGTAAGAGTAATCTTTATGCCGGCATTAAGATATGCCAACTCACGCATACGGCTTGAAATGCGATCCCACTCATAAACCGTAGTCGTAAAGATAGAGCCATCAGGCCAGAACTGCTGACGAGTACCACGTTTGTCAGTTTCGCCGATAACCTTTACAGGATAAAGAGGCTTACCTTTCTCATATTCCTGCTGATAGATTTTACCATCACGGAATACTTGTGATTTCATCTTTGTAGAAAGAGCATTAACACAGCTCACACCTACACCATGCAAACCACCGCTGACCTTATATGAATTTTTGTCGAATTTACCACCAGCATGGAGCACTGTCATAACGACTTCAAGAGCGCTCTTATGAAGCTTCTTGTGCTCATCAACAGGGATACCACGACCATTGTCTTCTACTGTGATTGAATTGTCTTCGTTAATAGTAACCTCGATATCGGTACAGAAACCTGCCATTGCCTCATCGATACAGTTATCAACTGTCTCGTTGACCAAATGGTGGAGACCTTTCACGCTAATATCTCCGATATACATAGCTGGGCGCTTGCGCACAGCCTCTAATCCTTCGAGCACCTGGATGTTACTCGCGGAATAATTAGCCTCGCTATTGTCAATAGTGTTTTCTGCCATTTTATCTTGCATTTATTTTTTCGTTTTCATGAACATTAAGATGTATGTTATAATGTTCTTAGTTTAAATTTACTAACGTGCAAAGATACTAAAAATATACCACATAAAAAAGAAAACGAACACATAAAAAGCAATAAAAAAATGTCTCGACAGACGCATTGTCCATCGAGACATAACTTTATAGAATTTTGTACAAATGTGCTATTCTATACGTGAGAAATTACTCAGCAGCAGTTTCCTCTGCCTTTACTTCCTCTGCAGGAGCTTCAGCAGCCTCTGCTACAGGTGCGTTCTCAGCAACTACCTGAACAGGAACCTTAACCTCTACGTCCTTGTAGAAGTGAACAGTAGCCTCGAAGTCACCGACCTTCTTGATATCATGCATAGTGATAATCTTGCGATCGATATCGAAGCCCTTCTTCTTAAGTTCGTCAGCAACAGTTGCAGCATTAACAGAACCATAAGTTACGCCAGTAGCACTAACCTTAGCACTGATAACGAGAACAACATCCTTCAAAGCCTCTGCCTTCTTCTCAGCCTCAGCCTTGAGAGTAGCGAGCTTGTGAGCCTGCTGCTTCAAGTTTTCAGCGAGCTGCTTCTTAGCTGAAGCAGAAGCGATGATACCCTTACCCTGTGGGATAAGGTAGTTACGACCATAACCAGCCTTTACGTTTACTATTTCGTTCTTGTATCCAAGTCCGATAATATCTTCTAAAAGTATTACTTCCATTCTGTTTCCTCCTTTAAATTATTTCATCAAGTCAGTTACATAAGGGAGCAACGCAATCTGGCGAGCACGCTTTACAGCCTGAGCCACACGACGCTGATACTTCAAAGATGTTCCAGTGATACGGCGAGGCAAAATCTTACCCTGCTCGTTAAGGAACTTCTTCAAGAACTCAGGATCCTTATAGTCGATATACTTAATACCGCTCTTCTTGAAACGGCAATACTTCTTCTTGCGAGTGTCCACTGAAGGTGGAGTCAAAAAGCGAATTTCTGATTTTGCATCTGCCATGATTAAGCCTCCTCTTTCTTTGAAAGTTTGTTACGACGCTTTTCAGCATACTGTGCAGCATACTTGTCAAGCTTCACTGTGATAAAACGAATTACCTTCTCGTCGCGACGGAAGCCGGTCTCGAGGGTATTGATAACTGATGGCTCAGCCTTGAATTCCAACAAGTTGTAGAAACCTGTAGACTTCTTCTGGATTGCGTAAGCCATCTTCTTGAGACCCCAAGCCTCTTCGTTCAAAATCTCAGCACCATTGTCAGTGAGGAGAGTCTTGAATTTAGCGACCGTTTCCTTCATCTGTTCATCAGACAAAACGGGAGTCAAAATGAAAACGGTTTCGTATTGATTCATACTACTTAAAAAATTAATTAATGTTATGTTGCAAAAATGCGGGTGCAAAGATAACGTTTTTCTTCCACCCGCACAAATTTATTTATAACTAATTACAGTTCAATCCACTTCACATAGCAGAAATCTTGCCTGTGAGGAAGGTCTTTATGCTTAGGATACATTCTTACCGCAACTCGGTAAACACCAGCATGATCAGGCTCATCTACACACTCAAAAGTATAGAGATTGCCCGCAGTGTTAATTAATTTAAATTCACGCACGCGGTCTATTTTTCTATCTGAAGTATCCTGATCATTCTTCAACACGACGAGTTCCAAACCTACGGCATCATCCAAGCCCTGCTCGTCAATAACATAAGAGAACTTATACTTCTCGCCGGTCAAGCCACCTTCGATGATTTCGTTATTCTTAGAAACCACAGAAATTGCGTCCCAACGTTCCGCTACAGTTTCTTTCCACTGAGCAAGTTCCTTAGCCAGACGATTGTCATCAGCAGAGAGTTTCTTAAATCGAGCAGCCTCCTTTGTATAGAATTTGCTGTAATAATCGTCAAGCTGACGCTTCATTGTGTAATGAGGAGCGATGGTAGCGATAGAATTCTTCACCACCTTAATCCACTCCTTGCTCAATCCTGACTTATCCTTATCATAATACATAGGGATAATCTCATTCTCAAGCATACCATAAATAGTTGTAGCGTCAAGACGATCCTGATATTCTGAATTAGAATATGTGCTCTTATCGGTGATAGCCCATCCTGCGCCCTTGCGATAACCTTCAAGCCACCATCCGTCAAGCACGCTGAGGTTTACCACACCGTTCATCTCTGCCTTCTCGCCAGATGTTCCGCTCGCCTCCAAAGGACGTGTAGGAGTATTCATCCATATATCGACTCCAGAAACAAGACGACGTGCCAAAAGCATATCATAGTCTTCGAGGAAGATTATCTTGCCCAAGAATTCAGGGCGACGGCTTATCTCAAAGATTTTCTTTATCAGTCCTTGCCCTGCTCCATCTGCCGGGTGAGCCTTACCAGAGAAGAAGAACAATACTGGATGTTCCGGATCATTTACGATTTTAGACAATCTGTCCAAATCAGTAAATAGCAGATGAGCGCGCTTGTAAGTCGCGAAACGACGGCAGAAGCCTATCATCAAAGCATCTGGATTGATATGATTCAGAATAGAAACCACCTTCGACGGATCACCCTGATTTTTCAGCCATGTCTCCGTGAATTTCTCACGGATGTAAGAAATAAGCTTCTTCTTCAAAGCCATACGAGTAGACCACAGCTCCTTATCGGGCACATTATATATAGCGTGCCACCATTCCTCGTTGCTCTGGTCGTTACGATAAGACTTATCGAAATACTTATTATAAAGCTGAATCATCTCCGACGCTGTCCATGTAGGCAAGTGAACGCCGTTGGTGACATATCCTACATGATTTTCCTCTGGATAATAGCCTTTCCAAATATTAGAGAACATCTTCTGGCTTACCCATCCATGAAGCTTACTTACACCGTTTACCTCCTGGCATGTGTTGCAGGCGAATGTAGACATACAGAACTTCTCGTTATGATCATCTGGATTTTGACGTCCCAAACC
This sequence comes from Prevotella sp., assembly GCA_024682415.1. GTDB lineage: Bacteria > Bacteroidota > Bacteroidia > Bacteroidales > Bacteroidaceae > Prevotella. Next base: position 45,700 of record JAIKZG010000009.1, on the reverse strand, counting down.
GATAAACTCATCCCATGTTATGCCCAGACGAGATGGATAGCCGCCCATATATTTGCCAAACAATGCCTCATCAAAATAGTCGTGACCAGCCGGCACTGGAGTATGAACGGTGTAAAGAGAAGAAGCGCGAACAAGTTCCAAAGCTTGATTGAAATTCATTCCGCTTGCCACATAGTCGCAAAGACGCTGCAAATTGCAGAGCGCGGCATGACCCTCATTGCAATGATACACATCTTTCTTTATGCCGAGCTTCTTCAGCATAAGCATACCACCGATACCAAGAAGAATCTCCTGCTTCAATCTGTTCTCCCAGTCACCGCCATAAAGAGAGTGAGTGATAGGCTTATCAAATTCTGAGTTCATCTCATTATCTGTATCAAGCAGATATAGCTTTATGCGACCGATATTCACACACCATACATAAGCATGCACCTGATAATTCATATATGGCACATCCACAACGAGCGGATTGCCGTTCTCGTCAAGAACTCTTTCTATAGGGAGATTATTGAAATTCTGAGCTTCATATTTCGCTATCTGCTGTCCGTCCATGCTAAGGCTCTGAGTGAAATAGCCATAACGATAGAGGAAGCCGATACCTATCATGTCTACATTACTGTCGGATGCCTCTTTCATATAGTCACCGGCAAGCATACCCAGACCGCCGGAATAGATTTTAAGCACCTGACTCAAACCATATTCCATAGAGAAATAAGCTACGGAAGGACGCTTCTTATCAGGCTTCACATCCATATATTCTCTAAACGCTGCATACACTTTCTTTACTTTGGCCATCATCGTCTTATCCTTCACGATAGCCATCTTGCGTTCATAGCTTAGGCGTTCAAGTACCAGAACAGGATTATGATTTACCTCAGAATACAAATCCTCATCCAAGCTCTTAAACAATTCGCGTGCCTCATAATGCCATACCCACCATAGGTTATGAGCAATTTCATCAAGACACTCCAACTGCTCAGGCAGTTTAGATTTGATTGTAACCTCCTTCCAAACAGGAGTATTTACATAGTCTGATTTAATTTTCATAATTATTACTTATTAAATTAGTTATTATCTACCGAAATTTCACACTACATCGACTGAATTTTATTTTCTTTTCGAAGCCTTAGTCAGAGCGATGTCGTAAGCCTTATAATAATACTCTATAAACTTATTCCACAATGCCGCCTTTGAAAGCTGACCGGCCGCCTTGCAGGCAACATCAGTTTTCTTCGCGTCAAGCAATGAGAATCTCAATATAGTATTCTTTATTTTATCTGTCACCTCAAAGTAGTTGTAGTCATCTCTGTCTACCACTTCCACGCCATTTTCTATGCTGCATTTATCGCCAAGCACCTTTCTTGCCCACAGACCAAAGCCAGCGAGATTTGTCGTGATACAAGGCACTTTGAAAGCTACAGCTTCCAATGGAGTATATCCCCATGGCTCATAATACGACGGGAACACGCAGAGATCGTTGCCCGGCATGAGATTATAATAAGGAGTATTGAATATTCCGTCATTACCATCGAGATAACATGGCACGAATATCACTTTCACCATATCTCCTTTCTCATTTCCTATGCCATGATAGCGCATCATTCCCGTTGCGCGGTCATTGTCTGGCTCATGCAGTTCATGAGTCACGATAGGATTTGGCAACGGCGAAGTGAATTTGCGTTTGCTTTCAAGTCGTTCCTGCAAATCCTTACGCGGACCAGCTATCCATCCCGGCACTTCCACGAAAGCTACCACCTTACGCTTCAACCTATTGTCGTGGCGCAGCTGATTCAGCGACTCTATAAACACATCAATACCTTTGTTGCGGAATTCATATCTTCCGCTTGTCGCGATTATCAACGTGTTATCATCAAATTCCTCACCGAGCAAGGCATTTGCCACTTTCAGCATTGTTTTGCGCGCTGCCTTTCTCTTTGCGATGAAAGCGTTGCCCTTCGGCACAAAAGAATCCTCAAAACCATTTGGCAAAACCACATCCACAGGCTTATCGAGCAATTCCTCACATTCCACGGCGGTAATATCGCTCACCGTAGTGAAGCAATCCACATTCCATGCAGTCTGCTTTTCTATAGAATGCTTGCTCTCCATATTAAGTTCGGCTGCCATTTGGTCGCCGTTATAATCATGCAGATATTGATATAAAGGCTTATTATTGCCTGCAATGCTGCGTCCTATGCTTGTGGCATGAGTAGTGAATATTGTGCCTATCTGTGGTAATCTGTGGTTTATATAAAGCAAGCCGAGGCATGCCATCCACTCATTACCATGATAAACCACCTTAGGAGTATTTTTACCATTAGCGGTATTGAGATAGTAATTATAAAAACTCTCTACCACCTTTGCTGCCGCCAATGAAAACATATTAGCCTCATCATAGTCGCCATATCCATGCAGACTATCCACCTTGTATAGCTCCCACAGCCTTGCGTAAATTCTATCTCTGTTTTCGTAAAAAGGAGTTGAGTCTACAAGTATTGCGATAGGTTCTCCGGGCACGTTCCAGCGCCCGATTCTAATATTCAGTCCGGCGTTTACAGCATTGTTTTTCCAATCTTTAAACAGCGACTCATCCTCTTTGAAATAAGGATTATTCTCATTATCATCAAAGTCAGGGCCTATAAATATGATATGATCCCTCAGTCGGTCTTGCAGAGTCTTGGCGCGTGTTGAAAGAACGGTGTATATACCGCCTACTTTGTTGCACACTTCCCAACTCGACTCAAATATATAATCAGGAAATAACATACTTTTCAATCCTTTATTAGTTTTGTATTCTTTTCAGCAAAGATAAGTAAAAAAAAGCAGCCGTCCCCATTTTAAGCTCAAAAAAAATGCCCATTTTGTAGAAAGATTATCATAAAAAAACATATCTTTGTAACATACTTGATTAATATCAAAATTTCATTCTCAATTAATTGATTAAAGTCAAAACAAAGAAATGAAAAAGTTTATATTTTCACTATTATTTGCTTCGCAGACCATTATCGGCTTCGCTCAGACCAATGCAAAGCCATTCAAGGGCTATATATATAATAAGGAGTATGAAGTCTACATTCAAATGGACTTCTATACCCAGAAGATTCTTGTTCCCGGTCAGGAGATATTAGGAGAAGTGGCTGGATATTTCGGCGATAAGCACGACGGCAGAAAATGGCTGTTCACTTCAGCCGACGTTAAAGGCAAGTCTGCCCACCTCGCCATCACTAATGATTACGGCAGCGAAGACTTGGAAGCATCTCTCACTCAGACAAGTGATTCCACATTTGAGCTAAAGCAGCTTGAGGGCAGCACATTGAAGATTGCGCGCAATCGCAAATGGGTAAAAATGCCGAAAAGCTTGATTTTTCAGCGAAAATAGATAAAAATACCAGCACTATTCTTGCGCGAGATTTGCAAACATCATTTTTTATTAATACCTTTGCACACGCAAATTTACAAATTTGTTCGGGATTTAGCGCAGTTGGTAGCGCACGCGTCTGGGGGGCGTGAGGTCGCTGGTTCGAGTCCAGTAATCCCGACAACTCCCAAAGGTATTGAAAATCAGTTAATTACAAGTTTAGTAGCAAAATTAATACCTTGCGGATTTTAACAAATTTTATGCGTCACAATGCGTCATTTTGCATCATTTTGCATCGTATTACTTGCACTATACTTGCACCAAACACAAAATCATGCTGTCAATTAAAAAGAAACTTGATACGAGGAAGCCAACAAAGGACGGCTCTTTCGGAGTACGCATACTAATATATTACAAAGGTAAATGCGCACAGATTCCCACATCCGTATATCTACATACGAATGAATGGGACGAGATAAATTGTAAGGTCATCAACCGAAAAGACCGCAATACACTCAATATGCTTCTCGACAATCTCCATATTCGTATTCAGAATATTGCGCTATCTGCACTGAATGCCGGCACACTTGCTGAAATGAACGTCACGGAAGTGAAGCACTACATACAGGAAGAGCTAAATCCCGAACTGAAAGAAAAGAAAGAAGCTGAGGAGAATAAGCCGAAAGACATATTCAAAGAAAACCTCGACCGCTTCGTTAGCCTGCACCCCAATCAGCGCACACAGGATTTGTACAAGCAGACATGGAGAGCCATACAGAAGTTTGACCCCAATGCCGAAAAGCTCACATTCTCGGACATCAACAAAGAATGGCTCGAACGTTTCTTCAATGCCATGGAAGCAACGTCACCATCTGTGAATGCGAGAAATATACACCTGCGAAACATCAGAGCTGTATTCAATGACGCTATAGACAACGAAATCATCACGGTATATCCATTTAGGAAATTCAAGATAAGGAATACACAGACGCGCAAGAGAAACATCCCGGCAGAATATATTCGAGAGATTTTTGAGGAACATGAAGAGAACGCAAGCATACAAAAAGCCCTCGATATGTTCAAGCTCACATTCTTACTCATTGGTATCAACACCGTCGATCTGTGTAATCTTACGGACATCAGCAACGGACGCATAGAGTACAACAGAGCAAAGACACACCGGTTCTACTCTATCAAGGTTGAGCCTGAAGCAATGAACATCATCAACAAATACAGAGGTAAGACACATCTATTGAACCTGCTCGACACGGTAAAGAGCAGCAAGGAAATAACAAAGTTCGTCAATTCCAGACTGCAGATGTACACAGGCTACCTCAATATCACGAACGTCACAAGACTCGGAAAGAAACGACAGATAAGGAGATACAACACAAAATACGAAGCTCTCACAACATATTACGCACGTCACTCATGGGCGACAATCGCAGCTTCCCTCGATATACCAAAAGAAACCATAGCGGCAGCTCTCGGCCATGGAGGAAACAGCGTAACAGATATTTACATTGAGTTTGACCAAAGAAAGGTAGACGCTGCAAACAGAAAAGTAATAGATTTTGTCTTATACGGAAAGAAGTAAAAGAAATGCGCGGACTCATGGGTATCACGAGTTCGCGCAAACACAAAAATATACGTTTAAGAATTAAGTCAAGAGAACGACATTCCCCCTAAACATAAGACAAAGATAATAAACAAACTAAATATCAATCATTATTTTTATTTCGCAGTTTACTGATTTCCGTACAGATAATAGACATATCATTCGATATTGCGGAGTCATGTAGCATATTAATAAAATTTGGCAGTCCAATGCCCCTGCTCAACGCAACCGCAACATTCGCGATAAAATGTGACATTACTGTATAGTCCTCAATTTTTTCAGTCAGTGTAGCAATACCGTCTTTACTCATTTTCAGCTCCTTTCTCAAATGTGTCTTTAAGGTCAGATGCAATCTTAGACAATTTCTCCTGTTCCATGAACTTTTTCTGTTCTTCTGCCAAGATTTTAGAGTCTTCTTCATCGGAAACCTGATGTTGAACGGCAGAACGCGTCATAAATCCGCATATCGCGTCGTTTATCTCGCGATAGTACAGATTATCACCCAAGATGGTAGAAGTGCCAAAAATCACGCAGAAATAGTTGTGTAGCGTATTTTTATATTCCTCCACAATCTCACCATTCTCATTTAACTTGCAATTGTCTATGAAATGATAAACGCTCGTAAGGTAAGAATACTCAATCTGCCATATTCCGCTCTTAGCAGAAACGACAATATACGGCAAGCCCTGACGCGATACCTGCTTCTTCAAATCAGCAGGAACGCCATTCTCGGCTCTTAGCTTCGCCAAATCAGACTTACTAAGAGCCTTTGTGCGTTTCAACAAGTAGAAATTGCCGACTTCGATTTTTCGTCCGTATGGTATCATGGCAAACAAATATTAGTCCTCAACTTTCTTACGACCACGCTTCTTTGGCTCATCGGCCACTGGTGCATCATCTGCTGGTGCATCATCTGCTGGTGCATCATCTGCTGGTGCAGCGGCCACTGCAGTCTTTTTCTTAAACTTGCCTGTAAAGCGTAGAGCAGAATAAGGAACTGCGCATTCAGTATTGTCATCAAGCACAACAATACACTCACGCACGCCGAATGTTTTCAAAACACCATTTACAAGCTTGCCATTCTCGTAGAAGCCGACAAATTCTCCTTGATTATGTTTCATGATTTTAAATTATTTATTTCGTTATTATTCATCGTAATCATCATATTCGTCCGCGCCCTCGACTTCATCGGCACTATCTAAGTCCGCATCAATACAGGCAGCGACGTTGTTGATTATACGCTTATCCATATCACAAATTCTGATGGCAGAACGCAATGACTTGCTCGTTGCGCCATAAAGCTTAAAGTACAGCCCGGCAGTTTTGCGGTGCGGCAAGAAGCCGGCTTCGCGCAGTCGCTTAGCGAGCATCTTATCCTTAATCTCCGGCGCGCCATTCTCACGAAGATAGCGATTTATGCTATCAAGCAAGAATTGCACTTTAAGAAGCACACCTGTTTCATTCGGGGCAAGCGGCACAGGGCGAATACCATAAGTTTCAACCCATGCAGACACAGGCTCTTTGCGAAGACGCACAGAAATGTAGCGCATGAAAGTTTCGTCCGCACGAGGGAACACAAACTTATTCTCGCGTATCTTCTTAGCACCGTTGATTATCCAGTTCAGCACGCCCGGATATTCGCCACACAAGTTCAGAGCCAAATTCGGGTTGCGCTTGTCGGCAGGGATAGTAGAGAACGAAATCAGCTGAATGTCACGCAAGAAAGCGTCATTTCTCGTTCCTCTCTCCGGCAAATCATCAACAGCGAACACCATAAACGGAAGCGATGGACTGTACTTAATCGTATTGCCCATCATCTTTTCAGGCACAGGCTTACCGCAGATTATCTGCTTAAACAAGCTCGGATGATGCTTGCGGAAGTCAATACAGCGAGTGTCGGTAGCCCAGTTCAGCATCGCGCTGTGCATCAGTCTGCGGTTGGTAGACGGTATGCGGCCCGAATTGCTGAATGACTTGTAATCATACGAGGTGACACCCTCAGCACCGAGGACACCCTCAACGACGTGCTTCAATACACCACGGCCACAATCGCCACGACCATACAGGAACAGACAAATAGGACGCTCGAAGTAAGCACCGTTCTTGTCCTTGAACACCATATCGCGCTGCGTGAGAGCCAAACCGAGGTACATCTGCAAGACCTCTCGCTGCGTTTTAGATGGCACTACATCGCCCAAGAAAGCGAAGAAACGACCGCATTTAGCTTTCGGATTGTATTTGTACGGCAAGCGTCTGATTACATGATAGTCTTTAGAAAACTCCTTATGGAACTCCAAACTATCCAAATCAAGCACACCATTGGGAAACGCCAAATAACGCTCATAACGCTCCATCTTATTGTAGCTCTTGACAGTCATCATGATAAAGTTCGCGATATTGGAAACCTTTGTCATGTAGTTCGCAATGCCATAATGCAGGATAAGAAGCTCATAGCCCATTCTGATGTCACTCTCATCAAGCGGAACGTAAGTTTCACCGTCATAAATATAATACATCATGTCGGCATAGCGCAAATCGCTTTTCTTAGCAATCAACATCATCACCTTGCCAAACTCGGTGCTCTTTTCCGTGAACGCCTTAGTGCCGTATCTACCCCATACACCGCGGAACGGCTCTAAGCTGCACTCGATACAGCTTAGGGCTAAGTTCTGAAAGTTATGAAATATAAGATCGGCTTTTTCCATCTTAAAAATATTGATTATATCGCAAAAGTACACATAAAAATCTTATATTCCAAATGTTTTTAGAATTATTTTCCTAAAAGAAGCGTAATTATAGAATGTTTTTCTTTAAAAGCAAACCAGAGAGGGGAAAGTGCGGTTAGGTGGGCGCACGCGTTATATATATAATAACCTAACGTGTGTGCTTAGGCGAGTGCGGACGCAGGCAGGTGTAGGCATGAGCGTGCGGACATGAGCACACAGGCGGCGAGGGGCACATCTTGATGAGGAGAGAAGTATGTAAATAAATCAGAAACGCCAATTTTGCAGATAATTCAAAAATCTCAATTTCGTGTACAAGTTTTGTGCACACTCGCTAATGCCCATACAGAGAAAGGAAGTCAGAAAGTCATACACGAGAAACACAAAAACGACACAAAACGCAAAACTCTATAATATATATATCGTTATATCCCCCTATATTCCCCTCGCGCGCGTTAATAACTATTAATAATTATATATATATTAACATATTATTCATTTATAATTTATAATGTTATATAAACTATTGTGTATTTGTGTACATTATGTATATCTATTAATAATCAACGAGTTACGAGTACGCAAAATCTGTACACAGAATTAGAATTTTATGTGTAACGTCAAATTTTACTCAAAAAGTAAAAAATCACAACCTCTTTGTGTGCAAGATTTTTTGTGAACGATTGTTAATTGTAAATAAATTTGCGTTAATGGATTTAACCTTACGTTTTGATAGATTTTTGCCGTTTTAGTTAGCAAAGTGTCAGATTTTTCTGAAATCGCTACAAATTTGCGCACAAAGTACACAAAGTGCGAAAATAATTGTGCACAAAAGTGTGTAACTTGAATTTTGTAAATAATTAAGAAACAGAGAATGAGGATATTTGCCTTTTATGGCATGGTGGGATTCTGCAATTAATGCCATTCCTCCTTGATAGATGTGCCATCAGGAGATCGGGCCGAAAGCTCAGCAGGGCAATGGGCGGTGGGCCAGTGAGCCAGTGAGGCAATGACTATATGTGCTAACCTATACGCCCCCCCCCTCCCCACACAGATTTGCTTCAACCCGAAATCAACCTTAATAAAACCCCCGAAATGGCACTATTATATATAAGGTGGTGAATTATTAGCCTGAATGGCGAAATGCCGAAATTTGGCTTCTATATGCTTATCCTAAGCCTCTTGACCCACTCGTCCCGAAACCCCCATCGGGGGTATGGGTCATTAAAAATGGGAGAAAAAAAATTTTTAGATGTGGTCACTACGCAGATTTTTTAGTACATATTAGGGGGGGGATACGGGGTGTTTCACGGCAAAATATTGTGAAACATACCTATAATAGCTAAGTATCTGAATATCACTACATTAAACCACTTCATATTATAGTAATAATATTAAGTAAATACGAAAATATCGCTTTGCTCGTTTAAACGCAAAATATCAAAAAATAGTTTATTTTTTAAGTTTTGCATATTAATGGAATATGGCAAAATACGTTGATTTAAAGTGCTATTTCGTTAAATTTTTCGTATAGTTTTTTCATCGCAAAGGTAATCGCCGCCCCGTTTTCACGCTGCCAAACTGCCTAAACTTCCATAACTTCCTAAATATCAATCGGTTATAACTATGTTAATAAAATGTTAAAATCCACACTGCATAAATATTAATGTATGTATATGCAAAATTTAGATATTTATAATTTTGTAATGTATTGAATATCAATACGTTACACTACTTTTGTAAAGATACAGAAATAAATAAATTCTGACAAAATAAAGAAATATTACTCGTAACTAATTGATTATCAATAAGTTACAACTATTGCACGGTATCTTTTTTTTGTGTACCTTTGTGATACATAAAAGAAATAATAACGGGGGTTATTAAATTAAATGTGTTTTTAGCACATATCTTTGAAATTTTGACGCACTAAAAAGATACTTATTTCTTTTTTAGTTTCTGTTTGTAAAATCCGTGTAGAAATAGTTCTACACATAACTATATAAAAGGAACAACAATGAAAGCAAAAGAAATGAACGCAGCCAAAGTTGCTGCAAATGAGAATGTAAACAAAGTATCTAACGGCGGTAGCAATGTACGCAGTACATGCCCTGCGATATGTGGTAACGATAGAAATAATACTATTAATGCCCAGCTTCGCAGCTTGTTTGAGGAGAAGCGCAGCTCTATGTGGTCTGCGCAGACTCGTGCAGTTTTTCTCGCTGCCATAGGTTATAACGAGCCTCCAACGGAGGGGGCAGCTCGTTCGCTGTTTGAACTCGCTGAAAAGGAAACTAAAGGTTTCACCTGTAGTTTGGGTGAGTTCGCAGTAAATAAAGACGGTGCACCTGTAGACGCAAACGGCGCAGCTATCGATTTCTGCGGCTCTTTCACTCGTAACGATGTGGACGGCGCAGCACATACTTATTTTTTGGTATGTGAAAAGCTGACTGAAGCTGCGCAGGCTCGTATTATTGATTCCTTCTTTAAGTTCGCTTCGCGCTTCGTGGCTGATGATGTACACAAAGTGCTTCGTTATGAAACGAAGGAAGAAAGGAAAGCTGCGAAGCTCGCTGCTGAGGCAGCCGCCAAACACGCCGCTGCCGTTGAGAATGCAAAGAATGTTTATAAGACATTTGGTGCATTGTGGGATACTTTCAGCGCAGCGCAGAAAGCTGCCATCATTCCTAAGGATATTCAGAAAGAGCTGGGTATTTAATTACATTCTTTTTTAAAACGCTTGTTAAATCGCTTTTCTGATTTAACAAGCGTTTTTTGCGTTTTTAGTGTGTTTAGATTTTAAGCAAAGAAATTTTTTCATTTTGGAAACAAGGTATTTTTGCCTTGTGTAGTGGTTCGAGTCCACTCATGGAAACAAGCGTTATTTGTTCGCTTGTTTGTTTTGTTGTGCTTGTTTGTTTGGTGATGGTTTAAGACATCATCAGAGAAACGACTAAAACGGAGCAAGAAATACGAGCGAACAAAAGCGAAGAGTTATTTGTATTTATTGGTTTTCTGACGTGTAGGCACGTCAGCAGAAATTTAAGGCGAACGATTTTCGGCTGTGATTTTTCAGCTTGCTGCAAAGTAGGTTGAACGATTAAGGCGAACGATTTTACAAGTCCTTATAATTTCGGCAAATCGAACGATGAACACTCGTTCTTTTTGTGAGCAGAACACGCCACAAAGCTTGGCGCGATATGAAGAAGTGGTTAGCTTTATATCTCGTTTAATTTGTGGGCAGCGATTTTAATACACTTTTTGCGCTGCCCGGCTCGTTCCATCTGAACGACTGGCTAAAAGATAAAAGCGGTGAAAGACCGCACGGAATAAAGTACGGGTTTTGCAGTAGAAACTCCGAGAAAACTGCAACTTGCCAAAGTAGGGTGTTTTTTCTTAGTGATAAGATGAGCGGCTGAGGTAGGCATTTATTTTAGCATATCAGAAATGATTTAACCTGCGTGTGAGAATGAAGACAATAATAAAAACGAGCAGGGCGGGGAAACTTTGGGAGCTGACAAGATTCAGCTCTCTCCCATTTTAACTAAATAAGTACGATAATTATGAAAAGAAGAAAAATCGATTATGAGTGGGCAACAATTTGTTTATTTATAATGTTTGCCTTTTTGATTTTAGTATCAATCATTTTCAAGTGCTATCCATTGTTAATGATTAGCACGATAGGATTTTACTTGTGTTTCGTCGGTATGCTCTTCCATATATCAAGAGTTTCCGACAAACGATTTAAGTAGATTATATTTTGTTTTCATGTTTCTTTTGAGCGGTCGAAGTAAGGTTTGCTTCGGCTGCTTTCTATTTAAAACCAAATCCGATGAAAGAAATTATATTTTTAATGCTGGCTGCTCTGTGGCTCTTACGAGCCGTGGCAAATCAGCTGTTGAGCGACTGCAAGGCAGTACGAGATATGAGCGAGTTTCTAATCAAAGACAGTATGAATTATGAGAAAGAGTAGCATTAAGCGAATGATTGCACGCCTTGCGTGCCGTAAGAATTTGAGCCTGAACGAGCAGGCTAAGTTGTGTGCTTTGCGTGACATATACGCGGAGCTGTGAGTGGTACATCCTTAAATCGGCTGAACGACAGACGCAGCCGAACAATTTGAACCAAATTTTTTAAGCGATGAAAGAAGTAAAAATTAAGCTCTTCCGTTTTGAGGAATTGAGCGAGCAGGCAAAGGACGACGCTATCAAGGCGAATTCTGAGTCATTCATTCAGCCTGAGATTGACGGCGTGTACTTAGATTTTGAAGAATCACAGGATTATTTTTGGAAGCTGACCGGTTTCAGGCTGCTCAGCTACAGCACTGTCGGTTTTTCATATAGGAACATAGAGCTGATCTCCGAGAAAGATTTCTGCTGGTATAATTGGCTTGAGAGCAACGAGGTTAAAGAAAACCTTTTGCTTCGCTGGATAAATCACATTGTGGAGGACGCAGAAAACGGAATGCTGATACCTGCGCGATTTGAGCGTGGTGGCAAAACGTATATATCACGCACTGAAAAGTGGGTGAACGATATGCCGCTGACCGGCACATATTCTGATTTCGAGCTAATCGAGCCTATTAAGCGTTTGTACTACAATCCTCGTGAGATATGGAAGCGTGATTTGAATCTCGCTCAGGTTATACATGAATGCTACGATGAGAGCTTGAAAACGATGCACAATCAAATTAATGAGTATCGTACCGATGAGCATATCAGAGAAAGCATTAAAAATCTCGATGTGTGGTTCTATGAGGATGGCACCCTTGCCGATGATGTTTTACCCTATTTGCAGGAGAGCTAATCTCTCCTGTTCTATTAACCAACAAAATTACAATTATGACATACAATTTTATTTATCGCAGACCGCTGTTTCAGAGTTATACGATTTTAGGTAGTTATTCTATTTGTGACATGATGCGTGAAGTCGCAGTGAATAAATCTGTGACAGTGTATGCAGACTTGCATACTAAGACGACGCTTCGCACGACGTTGCTTGCAAAAGCAGGAAGTTCGATTTTTGACGGTAACTTCATTCCTAAATCGTTGCAGGACAGCGACATGAAATTTTACGTCAAGACCGAATCACATTGGAACGGAACTTCTACACGTTCATTTTTCAAGCTTACTAAAAAGCAGGGCTTGAAAGAATATGAGCAGTTTTTGACCGCTGTGATGGATGACCTGTTTTGGCGTTGTCTGCGTGTCGATACTAAGATTAATACAAGCTGCATTGATGTGAACGTCTGCTTGCAGCCTGAGTTGTACGACAGATTTTTCGGATGATTTTTTCTCTTATCCTCCCTGTAATCAGGGAGGTGCTACAAACCAAATAAAAAAAAGATATGGAAATAATACGTAACAAGCAAGCTTACCAAGTAGTAAGTAACGGACGATACTCTATTGTAGCAGACAACTGCGAAAATATAACCCTCGGTTTGGGTTCAACAAATAGCTATCGCGCCGCCCGTGTGGTTATTACTGAGTTTATTGAGGGTAACCTTGAACCAGGTATATATAACAGCTGTAAAGGTGGTATCGTGTTTATTGTAGACACGAAAAGCGATGATATTATATATCAACGAAATATTAAATAACTTGTCCTTTTACGTTCAAGACACACGGCTTGAACGACTATTTATTAACCATTTAAGCCCTACTGCATCACGGTTAAGCAGCAATGATATGACAGCAAAAGTGAATCTGACAGAGAGAGCAAAGAACGGACGCAACGGCGTTCAGTTGGTATATGTTATCGACTGCATCAAGGAAAGCAGCCGAGCAGCAGACGAAGGTCTTGAGTTCAACACCGATGCAGAGGCTTTGCAATTTTTCTTTGACTGCTTTGAGAAGGAGTTCAACTTTCAGTACAACAAACGTATGTTTCCGAACCTTTCGGAGCGCATAGGCGAGTGGTTGAAAGGTCTGCCGAGTTGCTGCGACATCGACTACACCGACTACAACATATTGTTGCTTGGCGTCAAGTGGGGAGTGTTGAGCAGCACAGATGACAAGAAGGCGTGTAAGTTCCTTAAGAACTTCTTCTCAGTGTGCGGTGTTCGCATCTTGCAGGCAGCACAGAAGGTAGGGCTTAACCCGTACAAATACGCAGTTTAACTTAAAAGATAGGAGACAAAGATATGAATGCAAAAGTAACAATCAGCAACATTTACTGGAACAAGGGTTTGAGTGATTTCTTTTTCAGAGAGCAGGCGTTAAGCACTCTTGAAGAACTTGTAAACCGTTCTACGATGAGCGGACAAGACACATTATACGCTCTTGACAATGCATCCTATGATATGGATATTGACGATGTAGAAGAAATGTTTTACTCGGAGAGCGTTGAGTATTGTGCAGATGAGTTCGGTATTGAATTAGAGGAGGACGATGACTGATATGCTTGAGGATTTATTGAAGAAATTGATAACATCATGGATATGATGGGTATTTAATCTTTTATCCTCCCTGCACAATCAGGGAGGAGCTATAAACCAAACAAACAAACAATTATGGAAGCAAATGACTATGTACCTCAAACTGTTTACGAGGTTTATCACAACTATCCCGAGAAGAAAGTCGTAGGGCTTTATTACGTGGATGATGACGGCAACAAAGTTACTCCGTATAATCTTTACTTTAGTAGTGATATGCGCAAGTGTAACAATGACGAAACGCAAGTACATGGCCGTGCGTTTACGTGCGCTATGGGTAAGCACGGCACGACACTTTATCCAGTGTACCTACCCAATGGCAAACGTTATCGTAATGCGGACTTATGCGGCATTTCGGCACGTTACAAAGAAAACATCATTAAAGACTATTATAACGGATAGGAGGACAAGCTATTTCGGAGCTCTGTGACGAGTTGGAAGAGCAAGGCGCATAACGGATTTGTATTTAATTGCAGAAATTAAACCTTTATCCCTGCTGAATGCGGGGAGCTATTAACCAACATTTTAATAATATATGGCAAATTATAAAAATATAGTTACCGGTAAGGTAGATGCAGTGGGTGGACGTATGTATTATGCGAGCTGTACTGTGTTTAACAAACCGTTGCCGTTCGGTATGGAATGTGTTTATGCACACACGAAAAGCGATATGTTAGGCTTATTCAGGAAATACGATGCCAAACGTGGCATAATCACAAAGTTCCGTCATCGTTTTCATGGGACAATTTATTTGGAGGAATTATCAAATAATATTAAGTACCAACAAGTGCGCAGGATGTGCAGCCGCTGAAAATAACTCCTTTAAGGCTTTCAGAATTAAATACTGAGAGTCTACAATATTAACCAATATTTTGAGAATATGAGATATATTAGTAGGTATCGCATTCCTGTTGAGTTTATAAGTTATATAGAATATGGCGATGCAACAGGATTGTCTGACGAAGATGAGGAACTCATAAAAACTTTTTTAGAGCGTGAGTTCCCTCACGGTTATGTAGCCGATTATGTCGGTATTGATGAACCATATTTTACATACTATCCTGATGTTATCCATCTTGGAGCAGAGGTGATAGACGTAGATTTTTACGAGCCTTAAATGTTTCTCGATGAAACGTCCTGAATTTGAGATTTAACCCCTTTTATCCTGCCATATCAGGCAGGAACTAATCAACCAAATTTTATAAGATATGATATTAAAGTATTTTTGTGACCTATCAAAGCACGCGAAAGCTGCCGTGATAGAGCATGAGCGCAAGGCTATGCAGGAATATAGTTGGAAGATTGTTTTTGAAGATACTCTTCAACCGGTTTTTGACGATTTCTGTGAAGCATTTCAAGTTAAGGCGAAACTCAACAAGGACGATGACACGTTTTCGGTTTCAGGCATTCAGATTATGACCGATAAAGGTTATGACAACAAGAGAGCAAGCGAATTGAAAGGCTATGCGCTTATCGCACGTTTGAAGTTCGCACGTCGCTCTCCTTATTGCTCTTCTTTTGATAGTTTTGATAATGTCTGCGACGAGGCGATATGGCGTAACATGGTTAAGTTCACATTAGATGAAGACCTTGCTTTTAGCTGTGGCTGGAGCTTTCTTGATTTTATCATTGCCAGTTTTGCTGATTATGTTCAGGCTTTGCAGTACGAATATAATCGCGAAGCTGAGGATGATATGGTGGCAGACGTCATTGAAACATATTTTGGAGAACGCCTGTATCTTGATAACGGCAGCGGTTATGCTGAAATTCATCGCTTTTCACAGGAGAGCTAATCTCTCCTGTTCTATTTAACCAAATAATTATAAATATGGGCAAATTAAGAAGTTATACACGTTATTGCGGTATATATGGCATTGAGTTCATTCCACATGGCGAATGGGCAGACCCCGAACTGCGTTATGGCAGGTATCTGCTGAATTATTTCGATGTGGAGGACGAATTTGTGCCGGGATATAACGAGTGGTGCAAAAAGCACAACATAAAAGAAACAGATGATAGCTTTAAAAGCTGGATGTATGCGCATAGGGCAGAAGTCAAGGAGCAGTGCAAATTGCTTATCTCTCTCGGCTGCGCTGAACGAATACCTGATTAACTCTCTTATCTCTCCTGCTATCGGGAGAGTACGATATAAACCAAAAGATTACAATATGAGAAAAGAAGATTTGAAGTGTCATTTCATGGACGCAGATAGCATGGTAGAGGTTATTTCTAATCTATATCGTGGAGTAGTAGATTCTTTTGAGAATGCCACTATTGACGATTTGTATGATGATGACCGTATAGAGGAAGAAGCATCATGTCTTGTTTCAAAGCTGAATGACGATATGGATAGATATATCGTAGACGGTATCAATTCCGGTGATTTCAGTATATGGGGCAATTTCAATAATCTCGAACGTGATTATCGTACAGAATCAGGAAAGGATTTGAGCAAAATCGCTATGCTGTTTGTTGAGAATGAAGAGCTTACGGAAGAAATGAAAGACTTTCAGGCGTATGTTCAGAATTGGTTTTTTGATACAGTAGGAACATTCGGAATAAAGTACAATTTCAGCAATAAACTTTGTGACTATCTTGCTTACTACGAAGAAGAAGCCGCCTAACCCTCTTATCCTCTCTGCAATCAGGGAGGAACTATTAACCAATCAGAACAAATATGGAAACTTTCGTAATGTGGAATGACAAAGATTTGGTTTATGATTTCTTTGTCGATGACTTTTTTAGTGAGTATGGCTATTCGTCAAGCAAGCACTGCGTACAAGCTGGATTTCGTGATTTTAACGGAAAATCTTTCATCGTCAGTACTAAGGACTGCGGTCAATATGTGAGCATACGTTTTGTTGATAACAAACTAAGTGATATTGAGCGCAAGGCTTTCATGACAGAGTTGGTGAAAGATTTAGACGAAGCTAATCCCGAATATAAGTTTGGCTTTCAAAAGCAGAATGGCTACGATGATGAATTTTGCCTTTATGCGGAATACGCTTAACCTCTCCTATCCTCGCTGTGGCCAGTGAGGAACTACAAACCAAATTTATTTAATTATGAGAAAGATAAAAACAATAAGCGAACTTTGTGAATATCTGAATAGCTTGGAGGATTATCCTGTTTTTGAGGTTGATGAAATAATCAAAGAAAACGGATGGCACAGCACTTATGATAACGTGTTCGATGTTTGCGATGATGGCGCATATATGATTACGATGATGGATAACGGATTATTTAAAGTTGTCGAGATTTAACCTCTCTTATCCTCTCTGTAATCAGGGAGGAGCATATTTAACCAATCAAAACAATATGGATAAAATAATCAACATTTACGACCGTGAGGGAAGATGTTTATCATCTCTTAGCGATTTCATTCTTGAAAAAGAGGATGGCTTTTATGTTTGTGGCTCTTATGCTATATGTCCGTTCAGGGCTAAGACTCTCAAAGGAGCTATTGACTTGGCTGCGCATATCGATGTGTCTGTTTGTGACGTACATAAGAAGAATATGGATATGAAGCCAAAACAGACGCCTTATAAAGCTCTGAAAGATGATATGTCGCTCGACATTCTCAATCAGCTTTATAGAGAGTTTGCCCGACTTGCCGAGGAGGAGAGAAAGGAATCTCACCTTGCTATTCGCTATCGCATGACGGCTAATGAGATATTGCGAGATAAGGCATTCTTTGATTTTGCTCATGACGGAGTTATAGCTATTTCAAGCGGTTCTTTTAGCTTGTCTATTCCTCGCAGCATTAAGACACTATTACATTTTATCTCTAAGTATGAATCGCTGTGCGGCATTAGTAAACGCAAGCAGCGTATTTTATTGCTCTAAATCTTCATCCTCTGCCTATATGGTGGAGGAGCAACAAACCAAATATATATTGATATGCAACAGATTAAAGTAACATTCAGAGTAGAAAAAAGCGATAATCATTGTGTCGCAGTTTTGCATCAGTGGGCAACACGCCATGGCACGAGCTTAGTATGTGTCGATGAGCAAGGTCACAGCGGTATTGATTACGGCTATTATCTTGTTAAGACACGCCCAGCAAGACCGAAAGAGTACGCGAAATTGCTTGAACTCATGCGCGCTGCAGGATATGACAACTTGGCTATCCGTCGAAGAATACGCATCAGCGATATAGCATATTAATCTCCTTATTCCCTGTTGATTACAGGGAAACTATTAACCAATTTTATAAGATATGGGAAAAAGAATATCAGTGGTGCTTTACACCTTACAGAGTTTGTCATTGAGAGCGGTAATAAGAGTTATAGAAAATAATCGCGAAAAGGCAGTCGAATATTGGATGACTACTGATGGCGATTGTAACTACGAAGATGCTCTCCGTAAATCAAGAAACAATCTTGACGTTTATAAACTTATCCTTGAACAAGAACCAAATGTCTTGTATTTTAGGGATGGTACGGTTGCTCCTGATTTTTTGCAGAAGAGATAGTGTTTTATTTTATCTACCAACAAATGATTATATGATTACAGCAAGAACAATTACGGCTCACAGGCAGCCGACTGCCGGGGAAATTAGTTTCGGTTATGGTGCTATCCATTATGCCGAGTTCCCCATTGAGCGTTTTATGCGTGAAGACGGTACGCTTAAACGTTGGATTGTGGCAGAAGACGGATTAAGGTACTATTATTAATCTCTTACCCCCCCTATTGATTTATAGGGGAACAATTATTAACCAATAAAACATTAGAAAATGAGCAAAAATGCAGTTATGGTCTATGCTTATGGTGAGGATTACTATCTCTCTCCTCAGTATAGAGAAATTGTGGGCGTAGCGACAACCCACAAACAGCTGATGTCTTTACTGAAACAGGAAAAAGACATAGTTAAGGCACAGTATGATGAAATTAAGGCTGCGCAGTATAGCCTGTTTGCTGATAATGCGCAAGAGATACAGCTAACTTTCGACCCGAAAGAAAATAAATGCGCATATCGTATCATACCGTTCAAGCTTGATACTTATTACGGCAATTTGTAATCTCCTTATTCCACCGATACGACGGTGGAAACTATTATCAACCTATTAAATTACAAAATTATGTACAATATTGAAAGTGAAACTATTTATGGTTTATGTGTAAAGGTTAGACGCATCGAGCGTGAGAAATTGGAAGAAGTCTTTCGCAGTCATGTCCTTGGCGACAACAAAGAAGCGACTTATGCTTTCCCGAAGGACGAACGCCCTGTAATCTCTGCGTATGATTGCGACGAACCTGCTGACATGGTGGTCACCGAGGTAAAATATAGCGAAACAGGCTATTTGAGTATTGTCGGTTATCCGAAAAACGGCTATAGCGATGATATTACAGAAATTGAGTTCGATGATATTGCTCTCGGTCATCTTGAATTTGTAGCCGACCAGCTTAAATACTGCTTGAATGTTAAGTAATTGGGGCTTAACACACTCTATCTACCTCGCTATCGGGGTAGAACTATTAACCAAATAAATTACAGAATTATGGCAAAGAAAATTTTATCAGTGTTCTCCACTGCTGCCGACGCATATTTAGAATATGTGAACAGTGGCAGTACGATGGAAGAGTTTATGGAGGCTTTCAATTTGGAGCGTAATGAGGTACAACGTCTTATCGTTGCAGCTCATAGGGCGCGAAAGATTACAACGCATTATAAAGGTAAATGGCTCGATCTTGACTATTGGTTTAATCAAACTCATGTTCAGTCAAAGTATTTCGGCCCTACACTCTATGAATAAGAAAGCAATTTTTGAGTTAAACATGGCGTATTACGCTTCATACACTCGATATGGTTATTATACTCTTGCGTTTTACAATGACAAAGTAAGGCGTATTCAGTGTAAACGCATTCGCTACAATCACGACAAAGGGCAAATAAGCTGTTTTGGCATAGCGGTCAAAGTAGATTATGATGAGGATTTTGAAGAAAACTTCTCTGTTTTGCTTGAAACCATTATGCAGAAACGCCCCGAATTAGTTATGTAATCTCTTATCCTCTCTGCAATCAGAGAGGAGCAGTTATTAACCAATCAAAAAAAAGATTATGGACGTTAGAGAATTAAACAAAGACCAGCTCACGGAGCTGAAACAAGCCTATCTCGGGCAATTGGCAGACAGCGGAGAGTTCGCGGAAGTTATGGGCGTTGATTATGATGAACCCTCATACGAGGATTTAGCTTTTGTTGATGATAAACTTTCTGACGAGTTTATTTTTGAGCATTACGAAGGTATGGATTTTGAAGAAGATGACTTTTTTATCTCTAATTCTCTCCTATAATGGAGAGAAGCTATTAACCAATAATAAACAGAATATGAAAATAGAAATTGAGTATGAATACATCAACGTTGCGCCACGCTTTTATAAGGCGATTTATCGCAAACGATATGTAAGAAGAGTTTTCACGAGCTGCAAAGAAGCTCGCAAGGCAGGGCATAATTTGCGAATGTGCAAATATTACAGTCTGGACGAAAACGACGACATCGTATTTTGTCTTAATACTCCACACAAAGAGGGGCAATTTTAATTCCTTTAAAGTTCAGGCTATCAAACCTGAACGACTACAAACCAATTAAAACCTAAACGATATGAAATATTATGCGGACTTTAGAACCGGCAATGGTACTTGCCTAATAAATCCATTGCAAGGTACTAATAAGAAAAAACTTTTTAAGGCAATAAAAAAAATATGTATAAGTAATACATCGTGGGGCGATCGAGCGCGTTGCTATGTCTTCCATCGTGAGGGAGATTTGCCTGTTTGTGATTATTACGCTATCAGTAAACCTTATAGGGCTTTACGTCGTGTGAAAGATGCAGAGGGCGAATTTCTGTATTAATCTCTTACCCACCTCACTATTGAGGTGGAGCTATAAACCAAAATAATAGAATTATGAGAAATAAAATTTTATCGGTATTTGCTTCTTATTGCGACGCATATTTAGAATATGCGAATAATCCTTATGTATATGATGACTTTGTCGAGCACTATTGGCTTGATGAGGAAGAAGCGCAGAATCTTTTAATTGCGGTGCGTGCCTTCAAAAAAGAGGGTGGTTGTTGGCGCGAGATTGATTATTGGTACAATCATCTGTTCGGCAGGCGTCATGAAATCTCTACTCCCTGTTATTAAGCAGGGAACAATAAACCTATATGTTATTCAATTATGGGCAAATATGACTTGAAGTTCTTCACAACAGGAAAAATCGTTTAACTCTTTTAACCCACCGAAAAATGGTGGGTTTCACAATAAACCAATTATATTAACGTTATTAATTAAAATCAATTACAATTATGGAAGAAAAAGGATGGTTATCGGTATTTGGATTGGTGTTATATATTCTGTGGGGTATCAGAAACTGCAATTTTGCCATACCATTGTTGATAGGTGCTGGACTTGCATATCTTTTAGTATGGTTTTATAGATTTAAGTTATCTGTAAAATATCCGTGGCTGACTACATGGTGGGGCAGATTATTAACTGTTCCTCCTTTATATGCTCTTGTTTTTGTTGTAGCAGCAGCACCTATAGGAATTGCTGAAGCGTTAGGCGTAGATTTGTATCATACTACATTTTAATCCCTTTTTGCGCGCTTCTTAAAAGTGCGCATCTTATAAACCAAAATATTATAAGATGAAAACTTTTAAAGAAGCATTCGTGGCGAAATACCCTAAATATGGGAAACTCGTCACGGACTTTGCTAAGGCCAATGACCTTAATGAGGTGGAATGGCAGGATATGACAAAGGTCAATCTTGCCAATTTTGTTGATTACTTAACAGAGAATGTCGCTCCGAGCAGCGCAAAGACTTATTGTGCGATGTTGAAAGCGGTATTGTCACTTTATTCTGATGAAGTGGCTCTGCCGAAAGACTTCGCAAAGGTATTGTCGTTGCGTGGCTGTCCGTCACAAAACACATGGCTCACTGATGACGAGATTTATAAGCTCATTGCCTACAATCCCGAATCACCGACGGAGCACCTCGTTCGTAATCAGTTCGTGTTGGAAGCCGTAACAGGCGCACGCCACTCCGACGTGATTAAGTTTACCCGTAAAAACATAGTTGATGATACTCTCGTCTATGTTTCGCGGAAAACGCATATCAAGGCTTCCATACCTCTCGCTCCTGTTGTCGTTCGATTTCTCAAAGAAATAGACTTTATTTCTCGTGAGGTAAGTACGGTAACGTTCAACTTGATTCTGCGTGAAATTTGCCGAAAGAACGGCATAACAGAGCAGGTCAAGTTATATAGACATGGAGTAGACTGCGAGGGTGAGAAATGGCAATTTATCAGCTCTCATTCCGGCAGACGTTCTTTTGCGAGCAATCTGTATCTTCGCGGTGCTGATTTGCTGGCAATATCGAAGCTCATGGGGCATACAGACGTTAAGATGACGCAAGGTTATATCGTCTGCCCTCCACGACTTAATGATGAAATACTTAACTATTTTAAACAGTTTGATTGATGGATAAAAACAAAAGAGAAATTCTCGACAAGATTGAGAATAGCGCAAGTGGCTTACATAGTCATTGCACAGAGTTGCAGAATGCTTATCTGAAATATAAGGAACTCCTTAAAATTCAGAAAGAGGAATACGGCTGGGTTGAGGGCTTCCTTAAAGGATTGGACAATTATGCTAAGGAAGCACATGAGGCAGGTCTTTATGAAATATCTGCCAAGACTGATTTGCTTCTGCATTACAGGAGCACTCTTCCTGCCGAGTTCAAGAATTTCAAACTGCCGGAGCTTCAAAAGCTGATAGAAATGGCAGCGGAACTCGAAACTGACGCGATAGAGGAACGCGACGGAGAAACGCCGATGTTGAACATCTAAAAAAATGGGGGTTAGCCTTAACCGGCTTTCCCCCATTTTTTTTTGTTTATGCAATTCGGACTTTATAACCGCCCGATGATGAAACTCTCACACTGCGTAAGATGTCGCGAATTTCTTCGGCAGCATTGGCGTTTCTGCCTGTATTCGCTTCTATCTGCTGCAATGTAGACAAATGCTTTGCGAACTTGTTCGTTATGTTAGGCAAAAGCTCGTCCATAAGTCGCTGCTCCAATTCGCGTTTGTAGCTTACATCGGCTCTTATGCCGTTGAGGTAGCTTGCGACGAGAGAAGCTGTTTCCTCCGTGATAGTGTTCTTGATACTCTCACCGAGTGTTGAAGCGGACATATTTTTCAGATTAAGTCCTTTCTTCTTTAACTGCTCATTAAGCGCGTTCATTATGGTATATACACCTGTTGTCGCGCTATCCATGACATCGACAAGTTCGTCTGCTTGATTAACCATCATATTTACGTCAAGTCTCCCCTTTGCATCCTCGAATTTTTTCATGAATTTCTCCATCGGTGCATTGAGCTGCGATTCAAGAACTTTCTGCGCAACCATTGATGTGGCGGTCTGCTTGACGATTTCCTGCACTTTGTCACGATAAGCCTTAGCGGCGTTTGCGCCCGAAGCCCATGCGTTTACAAGTGTCTGTGCAAGCTGGCTTGCCCATGACTTATAATCTATATCATATAGATTTTTTGCCATGTCCTGCGCGAGCTTTTTTATCTGTAACTGCAGGTCTTCAATCTGCTGTTCATATTGCTTGACTTTATTCTGATCAGTCTTTTTCTTGCCAAGCTCTGCCTGCTTCTGTTTTGCTATTTCGTCACGCTGTGCGAGCAACGCCGCACGTTGAGTGTCGTAGTAGTCGAAACCATTTCTTTGAGCCTCAGCAATAGCGTCATGAGTGTCGCTGCTGATATGAGAATAGACATAGCCTGCGTCGCGCCCGAAGATATTTCTTCTCTGCTGATATTTCGTGAGTTCCTGTACCTGTGCGGTGCTTGCCTTATATGTGTACACACCGCCCATGTTGTACTTGAACTCTTTCTCTATCATAGTCGTGAGATTCTTCAAGAGCTTGTTGCGTTCCTCTGCCTGTCTGATTTGCTTATCCATCTTTTTATCGTGCTTTCCGAAGAAGCTGGAAGCTAACGAGAGAGCACCCATAGCGGCAGCGGCATAAGGCCCGGCATTGCCGAGTGCTTTCGTCAGTCCGCTTTTTTCACCACCTAAGCCTTTGAGAGCGTTAATTCCACTCTGCGCCTTGCTTGCTGCACCGAGCGCGCCTTGCGCCATGCTTACGCCTTTGCCAATACCGCTTGCCCCAAGCTGGTCAAACATATCAATGATAGGTGAAAGCGAATCAGCGAGCTGCGAGAAGTTGTCAATGAGCTTTTTCGTGGCGTTGTCCGTGTCATTCTCATTCTCTCGTGCGTTCTGCTCAACTTCATTCTTGTACACCGTCTGACCTTTGTTATACCCTGTTTGGTTCGCAAGTTTTGTTTCCTGTTCAGATGTACCGAAAGTATGGAAAAGTCTGCCTTGCTTGTCTGTCCTCCAAAGGCTGTTATCATTGAGCATATCTTTTCGGGCTGATTTCTGCTTCATGCTTGTTGAGAGTAGCTCAAACGGATTCTGACGGCTCTTGATGGCTTCTATCAGCTTTTCGAGAGCGTCGTACCATGCTTTCAGAGTTTCAGGGTCACCGCTTATGCCGCCTGTACCGTCGGTTGTCGGCTGTGCCAAATCTCGTGTCTTAGTGAGCATGGTTTTCAGCTGTCCGACTGGGATTTTGTTCATATCCTTGAATATATTCTGATATTCGTCGGTACTCTTGAACGCTTCCCAGTTGATCTTAGCGTTTGATTTAACTCTCCAGTTCTCGAGAGCTTCAATCAAATTATTTATTATATTTTGAACCTTGTCGTCAGCTGCTTTTTTCTCTTCAGGAGTGTACTTGCCCTCTTTAAAGTAGGCTTCATTGTTCGCGAAAGCGGAATTAGCAATCTTATTAATCCAATCAAGCCTGTCGGCATATTGGTTCATGACGTTGGCTTTCTTGACTTCCGGTGAAGCGTTGCTTTCGTAAATCTTCTGCATTGAATCAGCTATTTCCTTATTGACGCTCTTAGTTTCTTCACGAAAAGCTTTTATCTGCTCAATGAGCGCATCCGAACGACTGCCCTCCTTGCCGAATATATCCAATAGCTTGTCATCAGTCAAGTTTGCCGCGCTCTCTACCGATAGACCCGATTTCTGAAAATCAGGATTCTTCTGAATCCGATATTTCAATTCCTCACCGCGATTGTTCCATGAGCTGACATAGCCCATTGATACAATCTTTGACAAAATGTCGTCACCAGTCGCAGAAAGCCATTTCTTCTGCATATCCCAACGCTCCTTAGCAAGATCAATATTTTCTTTCTCTCGCTTGTTTAGGGCTTCCATGTGCTTGATTTCTTTATCGAAAGCAGCATCTTGTATTTTAGCGAGCATTTCTGTCGCTTCACGCTTCCTGTCGGTAGTATTTGCGTGCTCTTTAAGCAGACGATATATTGTACGCATATTACCGATATTCTCGGAAGCATCCTTTATACCAATCGCTCCAAGTCCGGCAAACGCGCCGCCCGATTGCAGAGATTTACGCATTCTCTCAACGGCAGCGGCCTTACCCATCGTATCACGCAGCTTCTCATATTGCTTCGTGAACTTATCGAGCAATGATATGCGCTGTTTCATGCTTTCGAGCCAAGCATCACGCTTATTGCCTTTGCTGCCTTTCTTAGATGTATCAATAGGCTTGCCGATAATGCTCTGTGCTCTCTGCGCCTGCGCGATAGCTGTTCGGGCAGTTAGAATCTGACTATTTATATCTGTAATGTCTTCCTGTGACGAAGCGTTATTCAGCAGACGCTGTAGATAGGTAAGTTGGGTCTTGTTTCCCTTGATTGACTTGTCTATATTCTTTGCCACATCATCAATAGTATCGCCTTTCCATGAACCGAGAATGGTAACAGGGATAGTTAAGTTCTTGCCGAATTTCTTTTCTACCGCTTTCTGAATAAACTCCAATGTAGAATCAAGCTGATTATTCAAATCGGATTTCAACTTCGTTTCGGTGTAAATCTCAATTCCGAACTGTTTTTTTAGTCCGGGATTCAATTTCTTACCTGTTTCGTAGTCTATATCGGCATACTGCTGCAACACGGTCTGAATGATTGCTCGTGCCTTTTCCTGCTGATCCTTAGAGAACTTGCGCAAATCAGTACTCTTAAAGCCTGCTGTTTGTAGGGCTTGCTGGGCGAACTGGGTAGCACCTTGCATCGCTTCGTGTCGCCTCATTTCAGCTGTCGCCTGATTAAATGTAAGCTTAACAAGCTCGTCTGCATACTTTTGAGTATTCTCGTTGGCTCTGAGCAAATCAATGGTTTCCTGTAATCCGGCCTGATATGCTTTCTGATATTCAAGTACCATTCCGGAATGGTTTCCTGATTTGATGGCAGTCTGCAAATCCTTATTATTCTTTTCAGCATTGGCAGAAATATACTTTAAGTAGGCAGAAAGAGCGTCTTGCCCCCTTTTGTTACCGATATATTTTTCGAGGTTCGCATCTTTTGAGGTTTTCTCCTCGATGAGTGCTTCAATATCGCCCATAATAGGCATGGCTTTAGCCATATTCTCTTTGACATCAGCCAAACTTTCTCGATATTGCTCTATATCCTGAGCTAAACTGTCGGTAAGCCAGTCGCCCGTAAAGAACGACCCTACTCCTGCCCAAAAACCGCGTGTAGTGTCGAGTCCGCCTGTTTCTGCCTGCATTCGGGCAAGTACCTGGTTGTTTTCAGCTACATATCTTTGTGCTTCCTCCGCATATTTCGCTTGTTGCTCCAAGTATTTGACACGCTCATCCTTATTCTTTATGCTGTCGGCTTTCGCGTGTATTTCGTCCTTATTCACAGCGTTCTCGTCTATAGTAGAAAGATATTGTTGCGCTTTCGCTGTCGCATCACCTGTGCTTTGGCTAATTTCCTTAATTGACTTGTTAAGGCTGTTAGCCTTACTGAGAGCACTGTCGCCAATATCATTAATTTTCTGCTCCATCTGATCGGTCTGCGACCATAGCTGTGCTATTCCTCCTATAGCAGCGGTAATTCCCAAAGTCCATGGGCCGCCAAGAGCCGACATTATGCCGCTTCCCATTCCCGACATACCGAATCGCAGTCGGGCGAAAGACGCTCCAAGTCCTTTGCCCATTGCAAGCTGCTTCGCAAGTTCAGCCGACACGCCACGTTGCGTTAATAGATTTGCCGCAACATCCCTGTTGAGCTTACCTTGCATGGCGAGCCTTACAATCTGCTTGTTGTTGAACGCCCCGGCAGTCGCCAACTGCTGGTAATCTTTGGCTGTTATCTGATTTGTAGTATTCAGAATCCGCTGTTCTGTAGCAAGCAAATCTGTTTTTAATGCTTTCTTACGCAGTTCGGCAGCGATTTCAGCTTTGGCAGAGAGAATATTTTTTGATAGGTTGGCAGTGCCAAGTCCTGTCATTCCACCGAGAAGTTTGCCGCCCGAAAGAGCCATTCTCGTGCCTACAAACGTAAGCATCACAGGAGTAATCTCATTAAGCGTATTGAGGATATTTGTAAGACCGCTCAACGTGCTTTTTAGCATTGAGCCTACGAAAGTTTTGCTATTGGCGATTTTGCCGAGCATGATTTCGTATGCGTCCTGTAAGTTAGACCACTTACCCAACAATGTGTCAGATAGACGAAGCTGCATATTGTTGAACTGACCGCCCTCTGATGTCATATCCTTTAAGACTTTCTGCACCATTTCAAACGGCACTTGTCTTTCTGATATAAGCTTGAATACCTCTGACGTTTTTACGGCACGGCCATTCAGCTTGCTAAATTCATCGGCAAGCTTCTGCACAAGCGGTATTCCGGCCTCAGTAAATTGCCTCAGTTCTTGACCCCTTAATACAGAGGCCGCGCGCACCTGTCCATAAGCGAGGATCAGGCGTTGTTCGTCTACACCCAAACCTGCTGACAAATCCGACAACTCTTTGACGGTGCTTGCCAATGAGTTCGCTGGCTCTGAATATGCGGCAAGCTGTTTGGTGTATGAAGTCAATTCTCGGAATGTGAACGGAGAAACAATGGCCTGCGTCTGCAATTCGCTGAATAGGCTGTTAGCCTTTGCAGCGTCACCGATAATATTCTGTAGTGCGATATGCTGTTGCTCAAACACGCCGCCTACCTGAATAAGTCCGCGGACAAATGCCTGTATTCCATAAATAGAAAACGCCATCTGCATTTGCGTACCCAGCTCACTAACTAACATTGCCTGTCGCTTAGTCAAGCCGCCTACACGTTCGAGATTTGAAGCCATTCTGCCGTATGCCGCTTCTGCTCTGCGCTCTGCTTCCGCAGCGGCTTCACCTGCTTTTCGCCTCTGCTGTGCGAGATTTACAGTCTGCCTGATCTGACGTTCGAGAGCACCAATATTGCCGTTAGATACGTTGTTACGCATGAAGTTGGCCTTATCCCCTCTCGAACCATTCATCGCGTTTTCAGCTTCACGCATGAGTTTGCGATACTGCGCGAACTGACGTAGCTCACCGAAAGAGAAATCAGACGCTGTAAGTCCACTTGCCTTGTTCGCTATACCCTGCTGCGTTGTGCGCATACGCTGAACGGTTGAAGCAAGTCGGCTTGCTGCTGCTTCCGCGCTACGAGCTTCACCGACGAAGCGGCTCATTTCGGTTGTGGATTGTCTAATATCGTAATACAGCTTCGCTGCGCTGCTCTCAATACTGCTTAGCGGAGTCTTGTTATCTGACATTGCCCCACCGCCATTTGCCATGTTTCCTCTGATCTCATGCAGGAGAATTATCAGACGTTGCGCCAACCGATATTGATTATTGAGCTGTTGGCTGTCAAAACCATAGTTTCTGCCTGCACTCATTGCGTTGCTTGCTTTGTGGCGCAAGCTCTCTAAGTTTCTTAACAACGCTTCTACCTTAGCCAAGTCGGATTGTTCTTTCTTCCAAGTATTATCAGACTGAGCACCGGCACGTCCTAAACTTGAATTAATGCTGTCAAGTTCCTGCTTTTGTCGCGAAAGTTGATTGGCTAATTTTTGCGCTTCGGGAGTGAGCTTTTGAGATTCACCTATATATGCTGTTCCGGCTGCTTTCATCTTAGCGAAAGCAGCTTCACTCTGCAGTATCTCACTGCGCAGCTTTGCCTGTCTGTTGGCAAGTTGGGAAATACCGATAACGGCTTGCTGTGCTTCAAGATACATCTTTTTGAGCACATGAACGTAAGGTTCTAAGTGAGCCAAACGGCTGCCGTTATGGCTTTGGGTAATAAGGCTTATCTTGTCTTGTAGATGACCTATCGCGTCAGCGTAGGCTTTCATCGTATTTTTATATTCGGGGAGATCTTTTGTCTTTCTTCCTCCATCCTCGAATTTTTTCTTTGCCTGATCCGCGAGTTTCTGCAAGTCACTAATCCGTCGCTTAATGTCTGCAATTCGGTCTAATTCCTGTTTGCTACCGCCGACAATGCTGCGGTTATCAGATTTCATCTTATTGATTTCTCGCTCAATAGGTAAAATCTGCTCCAATAGTTGCGCAGCTGTTTTTTGCGCTTTCTCGAAGTCGAGATACATCATCGGGTCAAGCGTCATACCCTTATTGCCCGAATTGATGATTCTATTTTTCTGCGCTTCCTCTTGTCTTGCAGCTCTTTCGGCAGCTTTAGCTTTCTGATTCGCAGCTCTTTCGGCAGCTTTGGCTTTTTGCGCTTCTGCCCTTTCCTCTGCTTTGATTTCGCGATTGAGGATTCTTTCAACCTCCTTAGCTTCACGTTCTTTGTCGGCAGCGGCCTTTTGAGAAGCCTTTGCTTGTCGATTAGCTGCTTTTTCGAGTTCTTCCGCAGCCTTGTTCGCACCTTTGAGAGTGGCATTGTTATCAGCTCTTGAAGTGATAGCCTTATTATTGGCAAGTCTGCCCATCATTGCGGAAAGCTCCCTAAGCTGACTTTCATACGGAGCAACGTTAATGCCTTTTGCAAAAGCATTAGACATTGCTTCTCTTAGACGCTGATAAGCAGCGGTTGTCTTATCAACGGTTGTCTTCCATCGCTCTATTTCCGTGACATCTTTTGAGTTCTTAGATGTCTTTTCGGGAGTAATGGTATCTTTTCGCATTTTAGATAGTATCTGAAATATTCTTTCGGCACTACCTTTTACATCTTGTTCTGCACCGCTCATTGCATTCGCAATGGCTTCGCGCAACCTCTTAGCCGATTTCTCGGCTTCGTCTACCGACCTTTTTTGCGCGGTAACGAGGTCATTGGCGAATTTGCCCATCTTCTCGGCAAATCCCTTAGGCAGCAACTTATTGAAGTCATCAGCGTTTATCAGCGAACTTGTCTTAACGCGCTTTAAGGCATTCTCCATCTTTTCGAGATTAGATAGGTTGTCCTTTAAAGCTGCGCTAAGCTTGTTGCGCTTACCGCCCATGCCGTCCAATTCTGCCTTTGTACGCTTAGCCATATCGTGTATGGCTTGTAAGGTGCTGCTATATTTAGAGAGATTGTCATCAGCGTTCTTTTTCAGCTTCTTATTCAAGTCATCGACGCTGCCGCCCATATTTTTCAATGAGCTTTCAATGACTTTCAGCTTCTTTTGAACGGAGTCATGCACATCAATCTCAAACCAAAGTTTTCCTGCACTACTCATGATTATACGTTTTTCTGGTTAAATAAATCATTAAGGGAGAGCTTCTTGCCTGCAAAAGTCTGCCCGGCACGCTTCTTCTTCCATCTTTCCGCAAGCGAACGCATCCTTGTTTCCTCTTTCGCTATATCGCTTTTCTTGCCTTTTTTCTTCTTATCGTAATCATAGATAGTGATAGGCTTGTCGAGCGATAGCAGTTCTATCTGCGCTATTGTGTAGCCCCACCAATAGTCGTAAGCGGCTATTCCATATTTTCGTTCAAAGAGGAAATTGTGTTTCTCTGCGAGGGAAAAGGCTGCTCCGTAGCTTGTCCTGCTTGGGAAGCTTCTACATCCTCCGCTGTTATCGTCATCCTCGTGTCCGCTATCCCTGTCGATAATATGGTATAGAGAAAGGATGGAACTGACGGAACTTTTTTTTTAGCACAATCCAAAACGCGCAGCTCCTCGACAATATCGACATCAACGATATAATAGAGCCAACGCCATACAAGCCAATAGAAAAACAGAATTTTCCACCTGTTGTTAAGAAGTAGTATTGCTGTCAGCTTACTGTTCTTCTTGCCCTCATTCTTTTTCTCTTTCAGTGAGATATGAGTGAATTTTCGTATCGTGCCATAGCGCAGCCAACCTATCTTACGTTTCTTACCTAAGAACATCACCTCTGATGGCTCTTGCGTAAGCACGTCATCTAAGAGTTCCTGCACTTGCAATGGTACTTGCTGTATTTCAGACATAATCGTATCTTAAATAAAATGGGGTGGCGGCTTGATAGCACACCACCCCATGTGTTAAATCAGGTATTGATTATTTATACCGTCTTCTTCAAGAAGAGGATGTCATCACCGCCATCGTTGGCAATAGAGCCGTTAAGCTTAACCTCGAAAGGCTTAGTACCGGTATCACCGTAAACAGGTGTAGCGTAGAGGACAACAGAACGCAGAATGAGCAATTTATCCTGTGCTTCATTCATAAGGATAATTGAACCCTTTATCTGTTTCTTCTTCAATGTGAGGGCATTACCCTCGAAAGAAGCACCGTCCTTGGTGGCTGTTACCGCCTTTACAGCGTCATCACCCCAAAATGCTTTCAGCAAGCTATCGTCTGTTGCAGGAATGTTGAGGGCAAGTGTGGTATCACCGATATTAGCCTGTGTAGCCCAGTCGCTCTGCAAGCCGATAATCTTGAAGTGCTGAATATCAGGTTCTGACTGCTCGAAGTTGAAAGTATCGACCTCAACAGGGAGGTCAAAATCAGGCAATATGTTGCTAACAGTATTTGCTGCGTTCTCGCCCTCACCTGTCTGAGTAACTGTTATCAAGTTCTTCTGAAACATCACCGAACTGAGTCCGCTGAATATTTCTACAAAATCTGTTTTATTTGTCATGGTAATCAATTATATTAAAGTTGTTATATCTGCATGAATTATCGCTTCATGGAAGCCGTTGCCATCGCTTTTTATGCCTAATATATATGGCCGGACTGCCGAGAATTTGCGCTTTGTGTCTTTTATTGGAAATACATTCTGTATCTGTTCTGCAATTCCATCAATTCGTTCCAAACGAGCAAGATTTGGATTAGATGATGTCTTCTTATCTCGGACAAATATTTCTACCTCAACGACCGCCTCATGCCAATTATAATCATTATCCTTACCTATCTCCTTATTCACTATTCTACTGGGTATAGAGATAACGAGAAATTCATCAAGCGTGTCCTTTACGGCAGATGGGCGTTCAAACGGATAGATAACAGGAACTATCTCCTTTAATCTTTCGTTCATGCCCTGTAATAAGTCTTTAATAATCATTCTATTTGCATTTTAGATACTATCGCTCCGTCAGCTTGCAAGGTCTTGCATAATGTTGTCATGACGTTTCTGCCCTGCTTGGCTTCAACGTATTTCGCGTAATCCACCGCATTGACAACGATATAAGCCCAACCTTTCTTCGTCGGGGCGTGTGATTGTATGAATTTCCATGCCTGCTCAGGGCCTGAATAGTTCGCATCGCCAATACTGCCTGTAAACCCTGCATTCTCATCTCCTCCCCAATAATATGGTAGGTCATAGGTTTCACCTTTTTTCAGGGTAAGGCGCGTTGGGTCTTTTAATACCTCATTCGAGGTAACGACCATTCTCAATTTCCCGTCTAAGAAACAACCTACGGCATACGAGTTAATCATATTACCTGTAATGTTGTGAAACTTAGCTTGCTCTAAGGCTAAATCGCGCAGACGATATGCCATAGTTTCCATTGTCAGCGTACTTTCCTCGCCGATCTGTGCATTCAGTCTTTTGGCTATTATTTCCACATCACGAAACCACGACATAGCTTAATTTCTCTTAATCGTCCAATATATTACAGTTCTGTTATTGTCCGCTTCTGCACCGACGACAAACCCTTTTTCTTCAATATTCCCGATAGTAGCTGTGATTTCATCGCCATAGAGAGGAAATTTGTCCTCCTCCCATTCGTCAAACCTTACCGGTATCGACGCTTCGCGTGAATCAGTAACAACCTCACCCTGTCCGTTGCTCGTTGTTCTTGTGTAGCTACGTCCCTTACCATTATATAAATCCACCTCTGTACGTTCCTCGTCATCGCTGAAATTATCCTCGGTAATCGTCACACGTTTAATCGTTATCGTGTGTGGGTAGCGTGGGTTGTCTACTTTTATCTTTTTCATCGGTCTATTATCGGTAATGGTGTACCATTAATTGAATAATTACAGGGCTTAACGCCTAAGCTATGAATCCGATATACTTTCTTACCAACCAACGGCATATCATACTTTGCGTATATCTCATTGGCGAGAGCAAGGTAGTTACGCCTATCTTCGCTGGTGAAAGTATGTCCTCCGTCCGAATGACTCCAGCCATTATCTGTGTCTGATGTTGAACCTCGTCTGCTCGGTGTGGTTTTAGCGATTGTTTCGTATAATTTAGCTTCACATAAATCGCGCTGTTTCTCGTCCATCGCAGCGACATCAGTGTCAGCACTTATTCCCATCTTAACGAGAATGACATTGATAAGGCTTTCGTCAATCGAGAAATTCGGACAACCAATAAGGAAGTCCTTAATGGTTGTCGTCATTTCTATTGTGTTGGTATTATCGGTTTCCATATCTTTAAACAGTCACGGTACTGATAAACATTCCCTGCGGCTTATTAGGTACACAAATCTGTGCAGCCTCAGACTCAATATAGATTGAGTGGGTTTCAGGATTTGCGCGCTGTGTCAGGACAAGACGGCCATCATTGAAGCGCGCGACCTTATCCTCGTCATAGCCGAGAGTCAATGGCTCAACGCCCATGATAGAACCCATGTTACCATCAGGAACGAATGAGATATTCGTAACCTTGAAGTTGTCAATCTGCCTTGAAACGATGTCTTTCTCACCGTTCTCATTGAGTCCGATTGCAGCAACATAAGCATAGCTGTCGCGAGGCTTAATCTCAATCTTGCAGAGCTTGTTCATGTATGCGTGCAAAGCGTCTTCATCGTAATTCTGCGCGTTGGCTATTACGGTATCATTGTTTGTGACGTTAGGATACATAGCGTGACCTATGCGCTTCAAAACAGCAGAGTGTGTCACAATGTCGTCATACAAGTCCTGTGAGATTTCGACGTGCATTGGGCCATAGTAATGCTTTGTTCGGCGAATGTATTTCACACGGTCTTTGATGTACTTGATTGGGTCTGCGTTCGCGCCCTCATTCGCTGTCGTGTGCTCACTCGCAGTCCACCAACGATTATCGCCTGTCAGAGTATCAAAGTGGCTTGTGTCGATACCAAACTCGATTGTGATACCATTAAGGCCACGAGGGTTGTTCTCTGTGTCGATTGTGAACTGACCTGTTGAGTTAATCATATCGCGCTGATTTGCCAATGAGTTATAGAAGCCCTTGATAAGGCCATCTGTTGATTCATCGAGCAAACCTGTGAATACGTTACGCATTTCAGGTGTAAGAGCGGCATTGCCGAATCTCTGGAAAAGCTGCAATCTCTCCTGTACTGTAGTGCGGTTCAGGCGGTAGAACTTTTTCTGTGTAGGGATATTGTCCGAAATACCTCTTACAGAGTTGAGTGCAGTTTCGTATGCAGGAGAATCAGGATCTACATAAGCTGGAAGCGTAGTAGCACCGGTAGACGCGATAAGCTGCTGGAATGTATAACCTATCTGTGTCGGTGCAAAATCGTAACCGTCAATAGATATGTTATCATACTTTTCGGCATATCGGTCTACAAACTCCTGCCAACTTGAATCTCCCAAACCGAGAGCCAAGAGAGCAAAAAGCTGTGAACTAAGTGTATTCATTTCCTTTACCTTATTTTATTATAGTTAATTTACGAAGCGGATTTTCATGCCATTCTTCTGATTCATGTTCTTTAGCTTAGCGAGAATCGCATCAGGGAACATAAAACCATACAAATCGCCATCCACAACTACTGTGCCTGTCGCAATTGTATTTGCATTCTCTACAGGTCTGTCTTCCTTTAAGAAGCCATTGATACCGAGAGTATTGATGTCTTCTGCTGCTGTAATCTGCTCGTCTGTGACAACGGTAATAGTCTTTGCACCATCATCGAAAACAACAGGACTGCCCGATGGGATAACACCTGCTTCCACAAAATCAGCAACGTTTGAGATAATACCACCGGCAGGAAGAACCTCACGCTGCTCACGCCATATCTTGCGCGCGTGACCCCATGACTGCGAACGGCTGTTAAAAGTGCCGCCCAAATCTGCTTTGTGATTTGTCAAACTCATGTCTTTTTTGTTTTTAATGATATTATTTTATTAGGGTTATTTTCCCCAACCCTCTTTCTTAGCCTTACGGCTGAAATAGTCGTCGAGGTAAGCCTTACCCTGCTTTTGGCCACCTGTACCATGCACTCCGGTTGTAACGTCTACGCCTGCTGCTTTCAAGTTCTTATTGTAAGCAGCCTCAACACTCTTTGCCTGCTCGTTGATGTCGATTTCTTTCTCAACATCGATTTCTTTCTCAACATCAATCTCTACGTCACGCATAGTCTGTGTCATGATGTAGTCGTTTACCTTAATGCCTGCATCTTTGAACTTCGCGGTAACAGCGGATTTAATCTTGTCGATAATATCCTCTCGCTTCGCAGCTTTCGCTGATGCAGCACGCTCGGACTTTAGTGTATTAAGTTCTTCTTGCATACTTTTGAGTTGATTTGCAAGCTCGTTATCAACGTGTGGTTCAGGCTTTTGCTTGTTTCTCTTCTCAAAGTCCTCTTTGTATACAGACACTTCGTGAGCCGTGTCGGCATGAATCTGTCCGCTCATTGTCTTGAACAAATTCGCCTTACGAGTCCAAAAGCCCTCCGGAACGTTAGCTGCATCTGTGTCTTTCAACTCTGTAGCCAAGTCGTCATAAAGGGCATTTCGTGTCTGCTCACTCAATACGAGCTGGGTACTTCCCAACTCATTTTCAATATTAGAAACGATTTCTTCTCTTTCCATAAAATTGAATATTATTTGAATCTCTATGCAAATATATGTATATTTATTCAATATAACAATAAAATTTTCTTATTTTTGCATACAAATGGCAGAAATATGCAAAAATACACGGACTTATTGTATAAAAATGAGCGTATAATGTCCGAAGATGGTATTCAGGCAATGCGCGATAATGATGCACCTAATCATATCATAGATCAGAAAGGCGCACAGGAGCGTATGCTTGCTTGCGATGTGGATATTATGATTGGTGGAGGTTCGCGTGGAGGTTCAAAGACTTTCACGCTGTTGCTTGAAGCATTATATGATGTAAACAATCCATTCTTCCGCTCGATATTGCTGCGTGCCGAGAAACCTGACCTCGCGGATATGATACAGACATCTTACGAGATTTACGACAAATTCGGCAAGTTCAACAAATCACAGAATGACTTGACTTGGAATTTCAATAAAGGCGGCTTCTTGAAATTTTGGTATTACGAAGAATCGTTTGATGAATTTAAAAAGAACTTCCAAGGTAAGCAGTTTGCCTATATCGGTATCGACGAGATTACTCATTGCCCATTCAACAAGTTCAAGTATCTAATCACGAACAATCGTAACGCATATGGCATTCGCAACAGATTCAGAGGAATGTGCAACCCTGATCCTGACTCATGGGTGAGAGTTTTCATTGACTGGTGGATTGGCGATGATGGTTTGCCTATACCTGAACGCGATGGCGTTGTGCGCTATTGCTACATGAAAGGTGAAACACCGGAAGAAATTATATGGGGCGATACGCCACAAGAGGTTTATGAACAGTGCTCTGACGAGATTGACAAGCTTTGGCGACCGGAATACGACGCACTCGGATTTAACAAGGTGACGATGTTCGTCAAGTCCGTGACGTTTCTGCGTGCTGGACTGGAAGAAAACATCAAGCTGCTAAAGTCCGACCCTGCTTATCTCGCGAACCTTGCCGGACAGGGCGAAGCGCAGCAGGCTCGCGACCTGTTGGGTAATTGGAATTGGAAGATTGTCGGTGACGATATGATTAAGATGACCGACATGGAGCTGTTCTTTAATAATCCTCAATCAGAAACTAAGGGACAAAAAACTGCATCTTGCGATGTCGCATTCCAAGGCGGTGATAACCTGATTCTGTGGAACTTCATCGGCAACCACATTGATGATTTGCTTGTCTTGCGCAATGATAGTAAGACAGTTATCACTGCGGTCAAGGAGAAGCTGCGCGAATGGGGCGTTGAGGAATGTAATTTCACTTATGATGTCAATGGCTTGGGTCAATCTTTCAAAGGCTTCTTCCCTGATGCAGTACCCTTTAATAATATGGGCGCGCCAATAGCGGCAAGTCCGAAAGAAGAAAAAGGTATCAAGGCCATCTATCATGACCTAAAATCGCAGTGCGCATGGCTTCTTTATAAGGACTTCAAGGAGGGTAATATGTCTATCAATCCTCGCTTGCTTACACAGACTTATTCAGGTCACGGCTTCAAGAATCTGCCGCTAAAGCAGATTCTGATGAATCAGCGAAAGTGTATCAGACGCAAAGATGATACCGACGATAACGGCTTCTGCCTTATCAACAAAAAAGAAATGAAAATGATTGTGGGCTGCTCACCGGACTTCTTCGAGGGGCTTATCTACAACAAAATATTCTCAATAATTAAGATACATAAAAAAACAAAAGGTTTATGGATGATTTGATGAATTTCAGCGACATTCTGACGCGTGAGCCTTTCTACGAGGTTTTGCCTTACGGCTATAAACTGCACAGACAATGTATCGAGGGGCAGCACGTTTCAGAGCCAAACGACAAAGTTCGCAAAAGAATAATAACACAAGCGGACTTCTTGCGAGAGTACTACCCATCGGGACATAAGATTAATGACGAGGTGGCTTATCCCGATATATGGAAGAAAGACCCCGAAACAGGGCAGTACTATCTACAGCCTATAACGCGAACGGCATTTGCTTTTCAACAGATACTTGCCACAAAGCAGATAGCCCATCTTGTCGGCAACGACCTCCAATTTGAGCTTGCCGGAAAATCAAACGACAGCGAGATTGAAGCGGCTAATAACGAAAGTTTGTTCAATCTGCGCGAGGGTTGGTTGGTAAGAGATATGGAGATAACCTTATATGAGGCGATACGCTCATATAAGATAACAGGCGATGCTGCGGTAGCTTTTTATTTCAATAAGAAAAATGAAGTTCACGCGCGCTGCCTATCATATCTAAATGAAGACAAGCTCTATCCTCATTATGACAGGCTGACCGGTGAGCTTGAATTGTTCGCGCGCAAATATGCCGATGTCGATGAAACAGGCAAGACAACTACCGAATGGGTTGAGATATGGGATGATACATATTATTATCGCGCAAAACACGGTGTTAGCTCACATGGTATCATTGAGCGCGTTAAGAACTTCTTTGGTCTTAGCGGCTTCGAGGTTGTAGAGAAGAAAAAGCACGGCTTCAATGAAGTGCCTGTTGCATATGTGCGCAATCAGTATGGTGCTTGCTGGATATTCTCACAAGCAACAATCGAAAAATACGAGGAAGCATACAGCTATTTCCATGAGAATAGCAAGTCTTCCGCAATGCCTATATTCTATACCAAGGGCGATGGCGTTTCTTTGGTTGGCGACATGAATGGCAGCGTTAAGGCGATAGATATTCCGGAGGGCGGTGACGCAGGCTATCTGCAACATCAGGATATAAGCACATCATATAATACGCTGCTCGACAAATATTATAATATGATATACGAGCAGTCTTTCGGTGTCAAGCCAATCGAGGTTAAGTCGGGCGACCTCCCCGGTGTCGCTATCAAGCTTTTGTATTCACTTGCCATCGAGAAAGCCATTTCCGATGTCGAGGATCTGCAGAGGTTCGTTAATAAGCTGGTGACACTTTTCAAGTTCGGTTACGGCTACGAGATTAATCAGCCTGCCACTCTCGCTCTGCTCAAAATTTCGGTATGGATTGAACCTTACGTTCATCAGAACGACGCTGAGCTATTCCAAAATCTTTCTCTCGGTGTGCAGAATAAGTTTATGTCTAAGCAGACGGCTTCTGAACGAATAAGCAAATACAACAAGAATGACGAGTTCGACCGCATTCTGCGTGAATATAAGCAAGAAATGAAGCTCAAAGCGATGACAGAGCTTGCTAAGCTTAAAGCACAGGCAGATAATCAGATTAGAGTTAAGAAAGCTACCGACAGACAGGACATCAACACACGCAGCTCAAAGCAAGGCAGACCTAATAAATCCGGTAGAGAATACGACGAAAACGGAAATTGGGAGGGGCGTAACAACTGGGATGACTATAACGACTTACATTAATTATGGGTAGACCAATATCAACTATCAAGAAGAAGACAAAAGAGGAAATGGCGCATCTGCGCCTTTCCTCAAAAGAGTATTTCTTCGTCCGTCTGTTTATCGGTGGTTGCGATGCACGCGACGCATGGTTTTTCTGCATGGGCAATGAGGGCGTTAATTGGAAGCCCGACTATCTACAGAGCCAAATAGACGCTGTATTGCAGAAAGATGGCGCAAAGGAACTCATGAAGAAGTTTGAACCTCAATACGAGGTGGAGAAAACCGAGCGTGTAGACTACACTGATAAGAACGTAATGATTGAGGAGCTTGCGAAGCAGGCACAGCTATGCCATGAGCCTGACAAGAAAGCTAAAATTCTTATGAGTATCGCAGATTTGCAGCAGATGAAGAAAGATGATAACGTCGAGGAGGAAGAAAGGGTACACTTCCACTTACCGATGAAATGCGGAATGTGCCCATTAAAACAAAAACATGATGCTGACAATGGTAGATAAGAATCGAGCACTAAGGGCAATGGCTCGTAGGGCTGGGCTGTGCGATGAATGGTTTGGCGAGTGGCATGACGACACCAGCGACGCTGACCTGATTGGAAAATATAAGCGCGGTATTGATTTCTCATTATCTAAGGATTGGCTACCGAACGAGAAGATAGCAGAGTTCTTTGATAGAGATACCCTCCGTGCCAACGGTGTATTTCTCAATGACGATGCACCGATAACAGGCAATGGCACATTTGTCACATTGGGCGAAACCAATAATGAGGCGCATTTCAACAATTTCGCTGCCGCAGAGATTTATGCGCGCCATAACAGCCATATCAAAATCAAGGCTTCCGACTATGCAAAAATCACAATATGTCTGTTCGATAATGCGGTGGTTGAAGTCAAAGCGCAAGATTGTGCAAAGATATACATTTTTAAGTATGGCGGTAAAATCAAGGAAATAAGCGGAAATATATTGGTTCGCGAGTGCGATTTTCAAAAAATATTTGGCTAACTTCTGTATATTTATTCAATTTATAACTATTTTTGTAGCATAATTATGATAGAATACGTCAAAACATACATTCAGAAAGCCTCTGTTACCAATTCTGACGGATTGGTAATAAGGACTTATCCTGTAAAGGAAACCATTGAGGATTTCGGGATATACTGCAAAGATGTTCCGTTTAAGATGTATGGCGAAGCAAAGGACTTCTCAAAAACCGACTTCCGTGATGAAGATGGTGTAGAGTGCCATTTCCCAGCTGTTCTCAAAATGAAAGATTACGAGATTGAGATTGAGTTTGCATATAAGGGCGCGAAAAACAGCGCGAATGCCGCCATCAAAAATTTCCTTGACTATCTTACAGGCAAAGATGGCACAGGCACATCGCTTTCTATCTATAACACCTACACACGGATAGGCAGACAGCATATCAGATTTTTGTCTATCGACGACGAGGTTACTTTTTACAGAGATTATCAAGGCACAGACGAAGATTTGCTGATTTTCAAAATCAAATTCAACGTATGTGACCCGACAACCGAAATAACATTATCGAAATGAGATTTGATATATTTGACAATAACGATAATTTGCTCACGTCAGTTGCGTCTATCGAATATAGCGGCTCTGACATGGGTGCTTGTAGTATAACGACTACGATTAATAGTCCTGCGCCATTACCATTGGTGCATGGCTGCTATATCTTATATCGTGGTGAGAAATATACATTGCAGAATGACGCTACAAAAAAGAAGCAGGCTCGAATTGGTTCTGCCGGTGACGCTTTTGTATATGAGAATATCGTGTTCGACAGCGTACAGGCAGATTTGGTAAGATGTCCAATGCGCGATTTGGTAATTGCGGATAATGGTATTCACAACTGCTTGCCTAACTTCACATTCTACGATGACGGATCGCTGACGCAAGTTCGCGACAGAGTACAAGCTAATCTTGATGAATATTATGGTATTGGCGTATGGCAGGTTGTTCTGCCAAGTGGAATACTCAACAGAAATAATGAGCCTATCGAGGATTACGAATATAGCGTTAATGATTCTTCCGTATGGGATTTTCTCGCTAATGCCGCTCAATCTCAAAATTTCGTCTTCACACGCAGAAATAAGGTTATCACATTAGGTAGACAAGAAGAACTCACGTCTTTTCAGTTCAGATACGGCAAGGACAACGGACTCATATCGTTAGCCGCACAAACGGAACAGAATGAGCAGGTTATTTCACGTCTTTATGCGTATGGCACAACACAGAATATGCCATACCGCTATTATAATCGTTGGAGAAACGGCGCGCCTCAATATCCTGTAAATAGCAGTATCAACAGCCTGTATGTGCCAAATCTCATGCTGCCGGGATTTACCGAGGTTGCGGCAAATGCAGGTAATGTCGAGTACCGATATTTCACTGAAAACGGCACAGAAGTCACGAACGCTACCGCTATTGCCAACGAGGAATGGGATTACCGCTATGTGCGTAAATTCAAGACATCAGAGGGCGTGCATTACTGCTATGATGTCTATCTCGAAAGTCGCAGAGCACTGAAAAAATTAGGTACACAGCATGGTTTCGTTACCTTTGATGGTAGTACAAGCGAAACAAAGCAAGTATATCCATCTTTGCAGTGGCTCAATGTCCTTATCAAGAGCACAGACACAACAAATGATAATGGTATTCCTGATAAAGATGGCGGTATCGACGTGCTCGACTTCGAGATTGTAATTGATTATCCGGGATTCTTGCTTACCGATGATGGCATTGGCGCAGGCGAAACACCGGTAATTACGCTTACGAGCGGTATGTGCAATTCACGTCAGTTTGAGGTAATAGAAATGTTCCCCATGGACGCGAACAGAAATGTGATTACTGACATTTCGGAAACGGCAGACAGGAGCAGATGGAAGTTTGCCAAACTGCGCTGCGCCCGATTCTTAGATAACAGTATCAGCCAATATTTCCCGAATAAGAATTATCACATTCAGTCGGGTGATAAATTCACGTTCGAGAATATCTATATGCCCGAAGCATATATCACGGCTGCGTCGGAAGAGCTGCTTCAACGCTCTATCAAGTATCTTAAAAATCACGATACAGCGACAATCACGCTTGTGCCTGAAATAGATAATGTGCGATTGGCGAAACTCGTTCAGCATGATGAAGCTCTGCGCAATGCTATTAAGGAGGGTATGCGTATCATCATTCAGGATGATGACTTAGATACAAGTTCTCCTGCAGGCGGTATTACTATATCTCAACTTAATATCAGAGAGGGCGAATCTGATGTTCCCGAATTTCAGATAACCTTATCAAACGAGAAGTCAGCTGATATGATACAGAGAGTAGCCAGTGAGGTTACTCGCAGCCTTAAAGCCAATGGCGGTCTTATCAATGCAGCTGAAATCGCTCGTATCGCTAACGACGCTGGCGAGAAACGTTTCGTTTCAAAGAAGCACGACGACACGGCCGAAGGTGAGATAACTTTCAACAGAGAGATACATAACCCTAACAAAAAATGGCAAATCAAAGCCAACGGTGACGCTAAATTTCAGGACACCGAAGCTGGCAACATCAGCACCGACACCATGAAATCCAAGGATTTTATCCCTAACGGCTTGTCGGGCACTGGCTTCGGCATGTATCGCGACAGCGGAGGCAAGGCAGTATTGGAAGCCGACATTGTGGCGGTAAGGCAGAAGCTGAGCGTGAATGAGCTGGAGGTGAGGAAATGGAGTGCCGTGGGCGGTAATCTCGCCATAGCGGATAAGAGCACCATCATCAAGGTGGAAGCCGTGACGGGAGGATATAAGTGCTACTTCAAGGTAGATGACGGCACTGACCACACCACCAACAACTGGAAGCGTGGC
The DNA here is from genome assembly GCA_024682415.1 of Prevotella sp. Lineage (GTDB taxonomy): Bacteria > Bacteroidota > Bacteroidia > Bacteroidales > Bacteroidaceae > Prevotella. The sequence continues at coordinate 2,259 of JAIKZG010000009.1, read as the reverse complement.
TGGCAGGCTCTCTCTGAGAGCTGGGGCAACACTCTGACGCACTACTACTGGCGTGTCGTCACCGAGGTGGGCAGCGACTACATCATCTTATCCGATGACAGCCGATATAAGGACGCAGACAGCGATGCGCCACAGGCAGGCGATGTCATTATCCATTGCGGCATGAACTCTACCTATTGCGCTGCCAACAACATAGATTGGGAAGCAAGCGGCTCTAACTTCATGGCTCTCTCCACTACTGATACAAGTGGCGGCAGCATCATGGCATATCACAACATCAATGACTTCTCTTTTAATGGCAAGGAGGTATTCGTGGCAAGTCCCGACCTTTATCTTGTGGACTCTAAGATACAGCAGATAAAGACTCGTGGCGGTGATACCGTGCCGATGTCGGTGGATATGGGCGTATGGGCAAGCGGTACGACAGCACACTATTATGAGAAATGGAGCTATCAAGGCTCTGTATGGCTCTGCGTAAATCAGTCGGCTGGCGGCATAACAACAGCACCGGTGGAGGGCGCGGACTGGATAAAGGTAGTGAGCAAGGGCGAGCAAGGAATACAGGGCGCAAGTACCGCCAATGTGGAATGGTATCAGCTAAACAACAGCAACGCCACAGCTCCAAGCATACCTGCAACTCCCAATGACACCAATCTCGCCAATGCTGGTTGGAGCAAGCAATTGCCGACAGCCACACAGCAACGCCCTTATTGCTGGAAGCTGGTGCAGACGGTAAGCAACAACAACGACACTGCCACCTATACGGCTGGCAATGCGCAGATAGCTTACGGCTGGGTAAACGCTTTCGACCACGAAGAAAGATGGTATCTCGCAAAAGACAGCGATACCGCACCATTGGAGGCGGACGCTGGCTGGAAGTCGAGCATCGCAGCCACTACCTTTGACACGGTAGCCACAGACAAATATCTATGGACTAAGGTAATGACGTATTACACCAATGCGCCTGCAACGCTTCGTATATACCTTATGTCTATGCACGCTCATGATGGCAGCAGCGTTAATATCCTCGGCACTAAGCACAACACAAGCGAACTGCCTACCACTGGCAACACCAACGGTGACGGATATATAATTAACGGTGATTTGTGGGTATATAACAGCAACACGGAGAGCGATACGACCCATGTGCGTGGCTTTGAGAATGTGGGACGTATCAAGGGGGAGAAAGGCGACCCTGGCGATGATTTGACAGTCAGCGACACCGTAGTAAAGTATTCTACCGTGCACACCGCCACACAGCCTGCCGATAGCACCTTTGATAAAGATACTATCGCAGCGACCAATCCACAAAAGGGCGATTATGTGTGGAGCAGAACATATCTTATATTTGGCGATGGTGGTACAAGCCTACCTACATATTCTTGTTCTTACTTTGGTTCTGATGGTACTGACGGACTGAGCAGTTTCATCGTTGATACCTTCACCGAGCAGTGGGGATTATCCACCGACAGGAACACTCAGCCTGCATCATGGAGCACGAGCGTTCTTAATGTGGACGCTACCAACCGTTACCTATGGCGCAGAAGCAACAAGACGTTCAAGTGTATTGATGAGAGAGGAAGAAACTTGCTTGAACTAACCAATCAAGGTAAGACAGGTTGGGAATGGGGTATGTCCTCAGCGCAAATGACAGTAACACCGACAACTCTTAATGGCGGTAACGGCGTTAAATTTATCACGCCTCCCTCATCCTCATCATGGGCGTTTATGAACTTCCATGGGCGAAACAATCTGAATGCTAAATTACAGCCAAACACGCGATATGTAATATCATTCGATTGCATTAGTTCTATCGCGCGAAGCATATATGTTTCTGTAATAGAAAATGACACACATGGATTCTTGGGGGAATCAAGTCGCCAATCTATATTAGCTAACACCATAACTCATGTCGTGCTCTCACTTACGACAGTGGCTGATGGAGCTGTGTGGACTAACTCGACTACGCAGGGAATTTATCTCCCTGGCAATTTCTTGGTTGTTGGCGAATTTACAATTAGCAATCTCAAGCTCGAACTCGGCTCTACCGCCACCCCCTACACCCCTGCTCCCGAAGACATGACGGAAACGGAAGCAGCGCATATCATTGCGGTGTACGGTGATAAGGGCGATAATGCCGTGCAGATAGAGCTGACACCAGACGCACTCACTTTCGACACCGAGGATAACGGACTTGTGGCAAGCGCACAGACAACAACTATCAAGGTATTGCAAGGCGGTGAGGATATTACATCGAGA
>JAIKZG010000004.1 GCA_024682415.1 Prevotella sp. | reverse complement strand
CATTCAGTTCCTAAGCCTTATCCCGGAGATTTGTCGTCTTATTATGACGGCGTGGCATACGTATTGGATGGTTATTCTTACGTGGTTACAGGCCGTAACGCTGGTTGCGTTTATGAGAATTCTCTGCCTCAGAGAATATGGGTGTGCGACCTTAATAAGACTCAGGCAGCAGAGTTGATTGTAGACTGGAGCGGACTTACCGTAGCCCAAAAGGCAGTGGCCGATTATTCTGATTTGCATTGGTTCTATTGGGGTGGCGAGCAGTTCTTCCTTGCCAAGGCCAAGCTTCAGGACGGTACCAAGGTGCAGTATGTGATTTATGTTACTGGCGAGAAGATGGGCAAGGCTGAAATCCTCGTTCCTGGCGAAACACGTATCACCGGCACTGTATCGCTTAACAAAAATTGATTCATAGCTCAGCTTAGAATACTTTTCACACAAAACATGTTGAGGGCGCGCCATACGAATGACGCGCCCTCTGTTTTTATCTCAAAAAATAGAGAAAAATTTGTTTCGTTATAACTAATTCGTTATTTTTGCATCATGAATGATAAAGAAGGTGGTGGCGATATAAGGACTATCTATAAAACAAGAGAATATGATTCGTTTTTTGATAGTCTATCAAAAAAGGTTCAAGAAAAGTTTGAATTTACGTATAATGTAATTCAGACTATAAAGAACATCCCTGTAAAGTATATAAAATATTTAGAAGGAACAGGTCTTTACGAAATGCGTGTTTCGGTAGGCACCAACGAATATCGTACCATTCTTTTTACAATGGATAGTAACAATGTAATCAATGCCACCAAGATAGTGCTTCTTAACGGATTCTTGAAAAAATCTACAAAGGATTATAAGAAGCAAGTGGCAATAGCACAGAAAATATTAAAAGGATTAGAAAGATGATACAGTTAGACGAAAATAAGCTCTTGCAACTCTCAACAACTAATGAGATGCTTGATGAAAAGTATGGCAAGCATGGCACACAGCAGCGTGAGCAATTTGACGCAAAAGTGATGGCTTGGTATTATGGTGATATCTTGCGTGGTCGTCGCCAAAAATTGAAGATTACTCAGAAGCAGCTTGCTGAGAAAATTGGTAAGAAGCAAAGTTATATCGCTCGCGTAGAAAAAGGCGAAACGGATATTCAGATGTCGAGCTTCTTGCGTATTGCTCATGCCTTAGGTATTGAGTTTACGCCTAAATATGTGGCGATGTTATAAGAAATATGAACTTTTAGTATATACAATAAATTGAGGGCGCGCCATACGAATGACGCGCCCTCTGATGATTTATGTTTTGATAACTAATTAATAATTCTCTTAGAACATAGGCAGCTGCCAGATGTAGCCAAGAGATATGCGATTGGTGTTGTAATCATCTGCGCCGAAGGCTTTAGCACGGTCGGTGTAGTTGTATTTCCTGCCCACATAGGTGAGGAAGAAATGCAGATTGCTGTTCTTCAGAGGATAATACTCTATGCCACACATGTAGCCGTAGGCATTGCGATAAGTGCCCTTTTCGTAATCGTTTACGCCACTTACGTTCTTATGGCTCAAGCCTTCATTCTCAAGCGTGCCTTCCACAAAAGCGTTCCAGCCCGGAGAGAATTTATACTGAGCTTTCATCACGAATGAGAGATAGCGAGCGTCGCGAAGATGACCGCCTACCTTGCCTACCGCAGAAGAGACGATGCCTTCACGGTCGATGCCCTCACGCATATACATAACGTCGAGGAAGCCGTTGAACTTACCGAGGTTAAGCTCATTACCCAAAGCGATGTAGTGGCTGCGCGCGCCTTTCGCCTGATTCATGATAGAATAGCTCCAACGAGTGTTGAAAGCGCCATTGAAGAATGAGCCGTTCCAGTTGGCAGTATATACCAAAGGAATAGTAGCATGATCGAAGCCTGCGCCATACATATCCTCCATGCTCGCGCTACGGCTGTCGAGTATCTGCAACTGAAGCTGATGGTTAGGATTGAGCTGGAACTGGAAGTTGGCACCGGTGAGGAAGTTGCTCATATATTCCACCATATCAGAGTACTCATAAATCTCGATAGGGTTGAGGTCGAATTCTATACCGCCATAGGCAGCACATTGCTTACCAAGGAACATTGAGAACTTATCGTTCACCTTTACGCCAATTCCGGCAACATCGATAGATGAACTCGGCATGTTGTCAAGACCGTCGGCAGCAGGCGTGTTGTTGCGGTTAAGACGCTGACGCCAGCGATAAGAGAGCCATTCATTCACATTACCTTTCGCCTCAATGCGCAGCTGACGCATATTAAACTTCGACTGCTGCAAGCCTCTTTCGCCCGCGCCATTCTGGAAGTTGAGGTCAAAACTGTTGTTCATGTTGAGCAAGAAGTGGAAGTAGTCCTGTTTCTTCTCAATCTTCGTGACCTTCTCAAAGAGAGTTTCTTCTCCTGCTGAAAGGTCATTCGTCTGCTGTGCCGACATACTGAGGGGCAGAAACAACAGAGCTGTCAATAACAATAGATTCTTTTTCATAATGTTTTAATGTGTGTCAGTAAATAGAATAAATCAGAATTCATTGAAATATTGCTGTATCTTTTGCCAGTCGTTGGTCTGGGTAAGAGCAAGCATCAGCAATACGCGGCTCTTCTGAGGATTGAGCTCCTGAGAAGCAATGAATTGATATTTGTTGTCGTCTACCTCGGCGTCGAGAGTGGTAGCGCCTGTAGGAACACGAGAAGAGCGCACTACCAATATGCCCTGCTTGCGAGCCTTCTCCAATACTGGGAACACATTCTTGTGAATGTTGCCGTTGCCCACGCCTGCATGGATAATGCCCTTGTAGCCAGCCTTTAGCAGTGGTTCAACGATGTCGCCCTCGATGTTGGCATAGCTGTAAACGATACCTACCTTTGGCAGACTTGTGAGATTATCAACATTGAAAGGACTCTGAGTGGTGTGCTTCTTCATCGGGTTCATCTTGTAGAATACCTTGCCGTTGAAGATGTAGCCTAAAGGACCGCCATTAGGGTCTTGGAATGTGTCAAGACTTGTGGTGTTGGTCTTCAACACGCTATGAGCGCCAAGCAACAATCCGTTCATCGCTATCATCACGCCCTTGCCTTTGCTTGCAGGGTCGATGGCTGCGCTCACCGCGTCGTAAATGTTCTGAGGGCCGTCGGCACTCATACTTGTAGAAGGACGCATAGAGCCAACAAGGATAATAGGTTTGTCGCTGTGGCATACAAGATTGAGGAAGAAAGCCGTTTCCTCCATAGTGTCGGTTCCGTGAGTAATCACAATAGCATCAACATCGCCTGCGAGCAGAGCGTTGATGCGCTTAGCGAGTTTGAGCCAAACATCATTGTTCATATCCTGTGAGCCTATGTTTACTATCTGCTCACCTGTGATGTCGGCCAAATCATTAAGTCCTGGCACTGCTGATAGCAACGCGCCGACAGCTACCTGACCGGCAGTGTAGTTTGTCTTATTAGCTGCTGTGCTCACACCCGCGATGGTGCCACCGGTAGCAAGAATGTGTACTTTCGGCTTTGCTGAAGCTGTGACGACAGCCAGCAAGCAAACGAGTAAAAACATTGAAATCTTTTTCATAAGAAATTTGTTTTAGTTATACATTTTATTAGTGTGCGATTCGTATGTCAAGCGCAACCGGCTCAATCATGTTTTCTGGTTTGAGAATGATGTCGAGTTGCTCTTTCGTAAGAAGTTTCTGCTCTATTACAAGCTCGTAAACGCCTTTGCCTGTAGCCAATGCCTCCTTGGCTATCTTCGTGGCGTTCACATAGCCTATTACAGGGTCGAGAGCCGTCACAATGCCAATGGAATTGTGCACATACTCTAAGCAGCGTTCAGCGTTTGCCGTGATTCCGTCGATGCAGCGAGTGCGCAGAGTGTCCATGCCGTTCATCAGCAGATTGGCGCTTGCGAAGCAGCATTGAGCCATTACAGGTTCCATGGCGTTAAGCTCCATCTGCGCAGCCTGATTACACATAGCCACGCAAAGGTCGTTGCCGATTACTTTGTAAGCCACCTGATTGCATACTTCTGGAATTACAGGGTTTACCTTGCCCGGCATGATAGAGCTGCCAGGTGCCATTGCCGGAAGATTGATTTCGTTGAGTCCGCAGCGAGGGCCGGAAGAGAGCGTGCGCAAGTCGTTGCACACCTTGTTGAGCTTTTCAGCCACAAGACGCATAGCCGAAGAATAGTTAGCCATGCAAGAAGTGTCGCTCGTAGCCCCCACAAGATGGTCGGCAAGCTTAAACTGGAATCCTGTAACCTCGCGAATAGCCTTCACCGCGCGCGCAGCATAGCCTGGCTTTGAGCAGATACCAGTGCCGATGGCTGTCGCTCCCATATTGATGGTGAGGAAGTCTTCCGCAGCGTGGTCGAGATGGGTAAGCTCATTTTCCAGAATATAGGCAAATCCGCCGAAGCTCTGTCCGAGCGTCATCGGCACAGCGTCTTGCAGCTGTGTGCGTCCCATCTTCAAAATGTTCTCAAACTCATCGGCTTTGTTTCTCAGGCTCTCAATGAGGTCGATAAGATGTTCACGAAGCTCAAGGTGAGTGTAGTAAAGGCCCACATGAATGAAAGTAGGGTAGGCGTCGTTGGTGCTCTGCGAAGCGTTCACCACATCGTGAGGACGGCAATATTTGTATTCACCCTTCTTGTGGCGCATCTTTTCGAGAGCGATATTCGCTATCACCTCGTTGGCATTCATATTGGTGCTTGTGCCAGCTCCGCCCTGAATCATATCTACTACAAACTGGTCGTGATATTTTCCGCCTATGATTTGCTCGCAGGCATATTTCACAGCCTCAAACTGCTCCTCTGTAATCACTCCGAGCTTATAGTTGGCTTTAGCTGCGCCGAGTTTTGTCACGGCAATGCCACGCACAAAGTTAGGATAGTCTTTCAGAGTGGTCTTGCTTATATTGTAGTTCTCAATGGCGCGCAGCGTCTGTATGCCATAATAAGCGTCTGCCGGAACTTCCCTTGTGCCGAGCAAATCGTTTTCCGTGCGTGTGGCAGCAGTGTCCTGCTCAGGCTGAGTCAAAAGTTTTGGATCCTGAGTCTTCTTTTCGATTTGTTTGTTTTCTATAGCCATATCAGTAATTATGTTTTAAAAGATTAATACCTTAAGTGTTGTTTATATATAATGCTATATTTCTATAGCAGTTTTCGCCATTTGTTAAACGGCAGTTGCCGTCTGCTGTTTCGCTCCGTTGCCGAAGAATCTGTCCATCACCACAGCGATAGCTCCGTCGCCCGTCACATTGCAGGCTGTGCCCAGACTGTCCATCGTAACGTGGAGGGCTATCATCAGAGCCTGAGCCGAAGCGTCAAATCCCAATACGCTGCTCAATACTCCCAATGCTGCCATGATAGCTCCGCCAGGCACGCCAGGAGCTGCCACCATGAATATGCCGAGCATGCAGCAGAAGCCTATCATCGTGGTGAAATCGAATGGCTGCCCCGTCATTATCATCAGAGCGGTGGCAAATGCCGTGATGTTAATCTCTGAGCCAGAAAGATGAATGGTAGCGCATAGCGGAACCACAAATCCCGCGATATTATCTTTCACCTTATTCTTTATGGCGCATTGCAGATTGATAGGAATTGTAGCTGCCGATGAGGCTGTGCCGAGTGCTGTCATATAGGCTGGAATCACATTCTTTATTATCTCCAGCGGATTGCGTCGGGCAATGACGGAAGCCACAACAAATTGAATGGTGAGCACAATCAGCTCCACGCACAATATCAAAAGCATAGCCTTGCCGAATGTGCCAAGCACATGCCACACCGTGCCCTGATGGGTCATGTTCATGAATATGCCGAAGATAAATAAAGGAAGCAGAGGAATGAGCGCTTTCTCGATAGCCTTCACAATGATGTCTTTAAACTCATTGAATACGTTTGCCAAAAAGTGAGATTTGAATGTAGCTATGCCAAGACCTATGATAAACGATGTAACCAAGGCTGTCATCACGTCCATGAGCGGTGGAATATTAATAATGAAATAAGGCTCAAGCTTGCCGCCCTGAGTTATCGACATTATGTTTTGTCCGCTGTCAATGAAATGAGGAAGAATGGTAGATGCCGAGAGGAAAGAGAACAGTCCGGCGCACACCGAGTCGAGATAGGCTATCACCACCGTTATTATCAAAAGCTTGCCGGCAGAACTGCCTGTTTCGGCGATGGCAGGCGTGACAAGTCCCACGATGATGAAAGGCACCATGAATGAAAGAAACTGGCTGAATATGGCATTGAATGTCATAAAGCAGCGTTCTATTCCTACAGGGATAAAACTTCCTAATGCTATGCCAAGCACAATGGCAATGATAATGCGAGGCAGCAGTGCTATCTTTATCTTCCTCATACTCCAAATTTATAGTTATTATGAAATAATTGTCAGGTTTACTGTTTATATTGAGTAAGTAACTCTATTCTAAAATCTTAAAAAATAAAAATGCACGTGGCAAATATAAGTTTTTATTTGATACATGTCAAGAGTTTAGGGGGAATTTTTTATCCTATATGATTTTATTTGTAATTTTGTCACGTTTAGAAAAGGTAGAGTTTTTATTATGAATACAGACGAGGAATTTATGAAGAAAGCGCTTGTGGAAGCGCAGCTTGCTTACGATGAGGGCGAAATACCTATCGGCGCTGTTGTAGTAGCCGACGGCAGAGTGATTTCGCGCGCCCATAATCTTACTGAAACGCTCCATGATGTCACCGCCCATGCCGAGATGCAGGCTATAACGGCAGCGGCAGAATATCTCGGAGGCAAATATCTGAGTGGCTGCACGCTGTATGTCACCGTAGAGCCTTGCACGATGTGTGCCGGCGCGATAGGGTGGGCACAGATTTCACGCATAGTCTATGGAGCGAGAGACGAGAAGCGTGGCTATGCCAAATATGCTCCTAAGGCATTCCATCCCAAGGCTGTGGTGGTAGGCGGAGTGTTGGAAGAGGAATGCAAGAAATTGATGCAGGATTTCTTTAAAGACAAGCGATAGCGAAAGCTCTGCATTCTTTGCTGAAAACAGATTTTATTTGCCCGAAATTCTATTTTGTATTACCTTTGCATTTCGGAAACGAACAGCTTATGAACAGAATAATAACTACAATATTTCTTTTTTTTGCATTTGCGGCAACGTTGTTTGGTTATGAAATTCGTTATATAGGAGAAGTGGATATGCCGCTCGGAGGAGAGGTGCAGTGTGCTTATTTCGATCATAGGGGAATGCTATGGATAGGCACTAATGCCGGCATAATATCTTATGACGGCTACACATTGTATGGCTATCGCTCACGATTGCAGACTCCGCGTATTCTTCCTAATAATGTGATACTTACCATCACCGAAGACCATAAGGGCAACTTATGGATGGGCACGCGCGACGGAATCGTAAAGCGCGACGGAATGACGGGCAAATTCAAGACTTACAGAATACCTACCAAGATTATCTACACCATGTACACCTCTAAGGACGGCACGGTGTGGATAGGCACTGATATTGGTCTTACGCGCTACGTGCCAAAGACGGATTCTTTCTTTACTTATGATTACCGCACTGCTAAGTTGCGCGACGCTGGTGGCATGAAGAAAGTGCCTGTGGGCATGAGCGTGAAGTCGATAACGGAAGATGGGCAGGGCAATATATATATTGGTACTTGGAGTTCAGGAGCTTTGATGCTGAAGAAAGGCTCTAAGACATTTCTGCGTTATCCTAAGCTCAATGATATGAACTCGGCATTCTCCATGCTCTACGACAGCCGTGGAAAGCTGTGGGTAGGCACATGGGGGCATGGCATGGCGTGCATAGAAAATCCGAAGGACGTGTTCCACACGAAGATTACTCGCTATAATCAGGATAGAGGAGATTTCAACACTATCTATCGCATGGTGGAAGAGCCTGTGAACCACACTATATGGGCACCGAGCAGAAATGGTGTGAGCGTAATCGACATGGATAAGCGCGAGGAGGGATTTAAGAACTATTCCGTGGCAGACGAGAATCTGAAAAAGGATATTCGCTTCTGCAACGACCTAAAGGTGGATGAATATGGCGATGTGTGGATGGCTACGCAAAACAGGGGCATTCTGCATTTCAGCACTCAGCCTGCCATGTTTCGTATGTGGAGCCTTAATCAGGACAAGATTCCGGTGCCGCTCAATTCCGTTTCGTCTATCTTTACCGACAATGGAAATGATTTCTGGCTCGGATTGCGTCCTTACGGATTGGTGTATTACAACCGCTCGGCCGGCACTACTTATTTCGGCAGCGATATTCCGGGCTTCGGCGGAGTGGCGCAGCGAACGCTTAATGCCAACTTCCCCTCTATTATAAAGCGTAGCAACGGCGAGATATGGTTTTCCAACGCAAGCTTCGGCGTGCTCGTGAAGAAGCCGAGCGGAGCGATAGATGAACTCAATAGGAATAACACCGATTATATTAGCGATGATTATGTGAACGTGGCTTATGAGACTTCTAAGAAAGTGATGCTCATAGGGCAGCGTTATTCCCTCGGCGTGCTCCTTCCCGACGGCAGAGGATATGTAGCCGACATGGGCGAGCGTGGCGGCGTGCAGAATGTGTGCGACGTGAGGGGCATTATGGAAGACAGCAAGGGCAATATATGGCTTGCCACCGAAGACGAGGGAATAATCAGGATTACCGGTAATCTCTTTAATCCTAAGTCGCTGCGTTTTCATTATTATAATCAGGACATGGGCAATTTCGCCATCGACGATGCAGTGAACTGCTTTGAGGATTCTCGCGGCATGATATGGGCAATATCAGAAAATGGCGGTTTGTTCCTATATAATTCTCGCAAGGATTTTTTTGAATCCGTGAATGAAAAATTTAAAATCCCTGATGATAGAATTTTCTCTATCAACGAGGATGATTTCGGCAATCTGTGGATAGACACTGATATGTCGCTCATCTGCCTTAAATTCGACGCTCATAAAAATCTTGCCGACCTTATGAGCTATTCTTCTGCCGACGGACTGAACGACATTCTTTTCAGTACTAACGCCACATTCAAATATGGCAACGAACTGTATTTCAGCAATCGCTACGGCTTCACTTCTTTCGTGCCTGTGAGCACTTATAATAAGCGCGCGAAGCCTCATTTCAATCTTGTGGTGAGTGATATAACGATAGACGGTGCTCCGCTTTCCGACCTCGACTCCGCCACGCGAAGCAAAATCACGCAGTATCTTCCTATAAGCACTCGCCATCTTACTATTCCTTCATCTGTGGAGCGTGTGGGCGTGGAGTTCGCCTTGCTTTCTTACACCAACATCGACCAGACGAAATACATCTATATGCTTGAGGGCTACGACAACAAGTGGCACGACTGCAAGGAGGGCGCTCATAGCGCTAGCTTCGAGAATATCCCTTCGGGCACCTACACTCTGCGCGTGAAGGCTTCCGATGGTCATGGCGACTGGTATGAGATGGAGCCTATGGAGATGGAGATTCTTCCGCCTTTCTATGCCACATGGTGGGCTTTCTTCATCTATCTCTGCATAGCTGCCTACTGCCTGTATGCGTTTATATATGTGCAGCACAGAATAATGATTACTCGCAACCGCTTGCAGATGAACGAGGTGTTTACCAATATCACCCATGAGCTGCTTACTCCGCTCACCGTAATCTCGGCTTCCGTAGATGAGCTTCGTGGCAATGCACCGCAGTATGAGGGCAACTATTCTGTTATTCAGGGCAATATCAACAAGCTGCGCTTTATGCTTCGCCAGATTTTGGAGGTGAGAAAATCGCAGGCAGGGCAGCTCAAGTTGCTTGTTTCGCAAGACGACTTGAAACAGTTCGTAAGCCGTGAGATAAGCAATCTCAGCCCGATGGCGAGAAAAAAGAATATCTCCATCAATTTTGATTGCAGGCTGGCAGAGTTTATTGCGTGGTTCGACCCCGACAAGGTAGACAAGATAATTTCCAATCTCGTTTCCAACTCCGTGAAATATTGTCCTGAGGGCGGTTATGTGAATGTGTCGCTTCGCAAGGAGGGCACTAACGCTGTGCTCGTGGTGGCAGACAATGGCATGGGTATTCCGAAAGACAAGATGAACAATCTGTATCAGCGCTTCCTCGATGGCGATTACCGCAAAGCGAAGACTTTCGGCACAGGCATTGGCTTGTCGCTTACGAGAGATTTGGTGGTGCTCCATCATGGCAATATTTCTTGCGAGAGCACTCCGGGCAAGGGCACGAAGTTCACCATTGTGTTCCCAATAAACCGCAACAGCTTCAATGAGAAGGAAATAGACAACGACAGCAAGGAATACATCATTGGCAGTCATGGCCTTATGCCGTATGACATGCCTGAGGTAGAGTCGTCGGAAATAGAGAATATGCCTGCTCTCAGCGATGTAAATGCCTATCGTGTGCTTATCGTTGAGGACAACAAGCAGTTGCTTCAGCTCATGAAGTCGCTATTGGGCAAGAAGTATCATGTGTTTACGGCAGAGAACGGCCGCCGCGCCCTCGATATTATTCATCGTGAGGCTCTCGACCTTGTCATTTCCGACATCATGATGCCTGTAATGGATGGCATAGAGCTTACCAAGGCGATAAAGCAGAATGAGGATTACGGTCAGCTTCCTGTGGTGCTTCTCACTGCGAAAACTCACGATGAGGATCGCCAGGAGGCTTATCAGATAGGCGCAGATTCTTATATCACAAAGCCGTTCCGCCTCTCCGTTCTTCAGCTGCGCATTGATAATATCATTGCCAACCGTGAGCGAGTGAGAAAGAAGTTCAGTTCGCAGACGGTAGTAAATGTTGAGGCCGAGCATTACAGCAGTCCTGAATCCGTGCTTTTGCAAAAGGCTGTAGACTGCGTGAAGGCACACCTTTCTAATGCCGATTACAGTCGCGACGACTTTGCTGCCGACATGGGCATGAGTTCTTCATCGCTTTACAACAAGCTGCGCAATCTCACCGGTCTTAGCGTTTCCGGCTTCATTGCCAACATCCGCCTGAAGGAAGCTTGCCTTATAATGGATCAATGCAGAGCAGATGATCATACCATTTCTATGGCAGATCTTTCCGTGAAAGTAGGCTTCGGAACTCCGAAATATTTCAGCAAATGTTTCAAAGACGAGTTTGGAGTTACTCCTTCGGAATATATGGCAGGAAAGGCGATAGATTGAGATTAGTATTCAGTTTCGCTTTTCGTTTTTATTGCGTTCAATATTCATATATTGAAGTTCTTCTACGTTTTTTATTACAAAAATATAACGAAAAGTCAAATAGGTGAATATAATAGCAAAGTACGTTTAGAGGGTAAAAATGTAGATATACACACTTTTACCCTCTAAAATGTTATAATGAATTGCGAATGAGGTGGGTAGCTTAGATGTTGGGGCAGTGATTTTCTCTTTTCTCGTTCTGAAAAGTTTCAATTCCGAAAAATAGGCAGATTTTTGGCTCTGAAGTTTTTCAATTCTGAAAAGTAGGCATTTTTTTGGTTCTGAAGTTTTTCAATTCCGAAAAATAGGCAGATTTTTGGCTTTGAAGTTTTTCAATTCTGAAAAGTAGGCATTTTTTCGGTTCTGAAGTTTTTCAATTCCGAAAAGTAGGCATTTTTGGGGTTCTGAAGTTTTTCAATTCTGAAAAATACACAATTTTGTCGTTCCGCCATTCGGAAATCCCGAAAAGCACATAACTTTTCTGTTCCGCAATAGTTTTGCGCGATTTAAAATAAATAATGTGGAGGAGGGAAGATTGTCACGATAATATGTATTACCTTTGCATAAAGGTGGCTAATGGTTGTTTTTGATTTACTTTAAGATGAAAGGAATACTGATATTAATTATGACATCAACAATATTATCGGGCGTGGCAAAAGCTGCCGACGCATTGCATGTAGAGGAATTCAAACTTAGTAACGGTATGACGGTGTGGCTCAATGAAGACCACAGTCAGCCGAAGGTATTTGGCGCGCTCGTGGTCAAAGCGGGAGCGCGCGACTGCCCGGGAACAGGTATTGCCCATTATTTTGAGCACATGATGTTTAAGGGCACTGATAAAATAGGGTCGCTCGACTATGAAAAGGAAAAGCCGTTGCTCGACGCTATTTCTGAGGAATACGACAGGCTTGCGAAAACAAATGACGACGCGGAGCGACTGAAAATACAAAAGCATATAAATGAGCTTAGCATTGAGGCCTCTAAATACGCTGTGCCAAATGAATTCAATCATTTGGTTTCTCGTTTCGGCGGTGCTAATTTGAATGCGGGAACGTCTTATGATTTTACGGAGTTTCATAATCTTTTCCCTTCGATGTATCTCAAGCAGTGGGCGGAGCTTTACAGCGAGCGACTGCTCAACCCTGTGTTCAGACTATTTCAGAGTGAGCTTGAAACGGTGTATGAGGAGAAGAATATGATGGCTGACAGCTATCAGCGCACGGCATTGTTTAAGGTGCTGGAGAAATTCTTTGAGGGCACGCCTTACGCTGAGTCTATCATCGGCACAACGGAAAATCTGAAGAATCCGCAGCTCAGCAAGATGCGCGAGTTTTATGATAAGTATTATGTGGCAGGAAATATGTGCCTTATGCTTATCGGCGACATTGACGCGGAAAAGGTGAAGCCGCTGCTTGAAGCTACTTTCGGAAGAGTGCGCGCGGGAGAAGCTCCTAAGAAAGAGCCGATGACATTTCAGAAACTTAATCCTGGCAACACGATAGGAATAAAAATGCCTGTGCCGATGGTGAAGATAGCGGCAAGGGTATACAGAGCGCCAAAGGAAAATCATCCCGACACGCCGGTGCTCAATCTTGCCATGGCATTGCTTGCCAACGAGAATGAAACGGGATTGCTCGACTCGCTGAGACATCGCCATAAGGTGTATCTCGCAATGGCGCAGCGCACGGCAATGAGAGAGGGCGGAGCGTTGATAATAGGTGTGGTGCCTAATATTCCTTTCGGGTCGAAGCATATAGCGATGCGTCTGTGCGACAGGCAGATAAAGAAATTGCAGAATGGTGATTTCGATGAAGAGAAGCTGGAGGCTCTGAAAAGGGAGGCGGAGCGACAGGCGCTGCTCAGCATGGAGGACATTCAGCAGAGGGCTTTAGCTATGATAATGGCTTATGGGCAGAGCGGACTCACATGGGATGAATATCTCAACAATATAAGAAGCATAAAGAATATCACCAAGGCGGATATTATGCGCGTGGCGAAGAAATATCTTGCCGATGAATATATGTCGTTGAAAAAGAAGTATGGCTCTTATGCCAAAGATAAGGTTTCGCAGCCTGGATATACTCCGATAAGCCCAAAGAACACGGATAAGGCTTCGGAATATGCCAAAAAGCTGGAGCTTACGGCAGAGAGCAGTTTCAACCCGAGATTGCTCGATTTGAACAATGACGCTACGGAGATAAAACTGGGCAAACTTGCGAAGCTGTATATGGTGAAGAATCCGATAGACAGCTTGTTTCGTTTGGAGATAATCTATCATAAGGGCACGAATGCCGACCGACGTTTGCAGGCTATGGCGTCGATTATGAGCATGAGCGGAACGGAAAAGATGTCGCACAGCGAGTTTGGACAGGCTTTGCAGAATCTCGGTGCTTCTTTCACGATAATTGCTAAACCCGACCGCGTGACATTGACGGTAAATGGATATGATGACGCTTTTGAGCCTACGATGAAGATTTTGCATGAGTTTCTTGCTGCCCCGAAAGCTGATGAGAGCAGAATGAAAGATGTGAAGAATGACACCAAGCTTGCCATCAAAATGCTGAAAAAGGATAATTCAAGCGTGGCGGATGCCGTGATGGAGAAAGTGGTGTATGGCGAAAACAGCGTTTATCTTAGCCGTTCTTCTCTTGACGAGATAAAGAAGATGAAAGGCAGCCAGCTTGCGGATATTTTCAAGGAACTGCAACACACGGAAACTTCCATTGTATATAGTGGAATGATAGACGCTGAGAATGTGGAGCGAGTGATGCGTTCCACTGTTGATATAGATGCAGTAAACGTGCCTCACGAGAAGGTGGTAAGACCGGTAATGAATTATTCTCAGCCGCTGCTTTATGTTTATGACATTCCGAAGTCGAGACAGACCATAGTGGGCACATTCACGCCACTGCCTGCCGTGAGCGACGGCTTTAAACGTTCCGTACAGCTCACATGGGCGCAGTATTTCGGAAGAGGAATGTCGTCGTTGATGTTTCAGGAGATAAGAGAGCTGCGTTCTCTCGCTTATTATGCTCATGGCTGGGGAATAATGTTGCCATTCGACAGCTTCCCTGAATCCGCTACAGGCTTCTGCACGATGATGGGCACACAGGCCGATAAGACAGATGTGGCAATGGCTACTCTCGACAATTTGTTTGAGGCAATGCCGTTGAGGGAGAACAATATCGCGATAGCGAAACGCGAGGTTATCAATTCTATAAACAATAATTATCCTACGTTTAGAAAGCGTGGCTCCGAGGTGGCTGTAGACAAGGTGCAGGGTTATGTAAATTCTCCTTCCGGCTATTATGTGAAGCACGCAAAGGATGTTCAGCCTTCTGATGTGGCTTCATTCTTCGGTGAGGAGATAAAGGGTCGTCCGCGCGTAACAATGATTATCGGTGATAAAAAGAAATTGGATATGCGTAAGTTACAAAAATATGGCTCTGTCGTCGAACTAAAGGAAAAAGACATCGTAAGATAAAATAGGTCGTAACTGATTCTCATATCAATATGAAATATTTCATTAAGCGCGCAATAGTCTGGCTCACCCGATTCACCCATAGCCGTGGTTTCGGGGTGCAGTCGCCCACGGCATATCGTTTTCTGCGTTATGTCGTGAATGAGCATTATCCTTATTATGCTTATGATGATATGTTGAAATCAGTTCCTGAGCTTGATAACAGACGGCGAAAACTCTGCCGACTATATTTCCGCATTGCCAATTTCCGTCAGGCCGGAAAATGGCTGATTTACGGTGAGGATTCTGATGCTTATGCCAAGTATATAAAGGCAGGCAGCAATAAGTCTTTATTTGTATCGGATGTAAAGGATGGTGAAACGGTAGAAGCCGCTCTCATTTCTACTCGGGCGAATTATAAAAGCGTATATGAAGAGATTGTTGCCCATTCTGATGAAAAGACAATCCTCGTAATACAGCATATTAAGCGTAATCCGCTTACGAGAATGTTTTGGAATAGCATCGTTTCCGATCAGCGCACAGGCATTACTTTCGACTTATATTATTGTGGTATCGTGATGTTTGATAAAAAGGTTCACAAGCAAAATTATAAGGTGAACTTCTGATGGAAAATTCAAACAGGTTATTTGTTTTTCAACTTGTTTTAATTGATAAAGTCTGTTTATAACAAAAGCGCGAACTCCTTTAGTGGAGTCCGCGCTTTATTGTAATTATAGCTATTTTGACGTTATGCTAACATTTTGTTCTTATTCCAAAAACGATAAGTAATGTCCTCAAACTTGCCGTCTGGAGTTTTCTTGTAAAGTCTTTGGTTTGTCGTCGGCTTGTTGAGCGGGCCAAGATGGGCTATGTATGGCCCAATCTTTATATAATCGAAAACCAACTTGTTGACGGTCATCGGCAGACGAAGTTTTCCGCTATACCATCCAACCTTATATGAAGGATATTTAGCATGAATGTATTCCGCAAGATGCTGAACGCCTGCCATATCGCTGTCGCCACCCATAAGGCAGATGCAAGTGATGTCTTTGCCGAAGTTGTCGACAAACTTGTCTATCGCCGCCTCGTTGAGCTCTTCGCCGATGTTCTGCCACAGATATTGACTATGGCAGCCGGGGCAATGGTTTGGACAGTTTGAGATGTTTATCGAGAGTGTGGTCTCGTCAGGAATTTCCTGAAAGACCACACCTGTATTTACGAATTTCAGCATATTATTTTTCTACGAGTTCTTCTTTTTCTACTGCTTTCTTTTCCATTTTGAGGATATCCTCAGTAGGAGTATAGTAGAAGCGGCGTGAAGCCTCCTGCTGGCGTGCAGCAGAGAAGTTGCTTACACGTTTCAGATAGCCGATGATACGAGTCATGTAGTCTACGTTCTTGCTGTGGCACACTGGGCACTCGTGCAGATAGCGCTTGTCTATATGACCGCACTCGTTGCAGATGGTGTTAGGAATGTTGAATGTGAAGTAGTTGCAACCTTCGTGAGCCGCTACTTTGAGCAACTGTGCGTACTGCTCCTTGCTTAGATGTTCTTCGAGGTTCATGTGAAGAGCAGAGCCGCCTGTGAGGTGCTCAATGTATGGCGCGCCATGCAATTTGAACTTGTCTATGATGTTGAGAGAATCGTCCTCTACTACATAGAAATAAGAGTTGTAACAGTCGCGTGGCACGAAATATCCGTCTTCTTTGTCCCACTTCGCGTGCTTTACGCCTACATTTTCAGCAGGAATCATCTCGCAGTTGAAGAGAACGTCCTTTGTGCGATACTGCTTGTTGTATTTCTCAACAACGCCGAGCACTTTCTGAACGAAATGCTTGTATTCCTCGTTTGGATTAATCTGCATGCCGAGGAATTCAGCAGCTTCTACCAATCCATTTACACCGATTGTGAGATACTGACGGCTCATGTTTATATATCCTGCGTCGAACAATGGGAGCATGCCTTTGTTCATCAGTTCTTTGAGGTTCTCGTTGTAAGCGAGCTGAACTTTGTGGCAAAGGTCTGTAACTTCGCCGAGGAACTCAAGATAATCCAAGCCATGATTAACGGCATACTGGATTGTGCGGTTCAAGTTGATTGTAAGTACGCTCTTAGAACCTGTACTTACACCACCAGCGCCAAGAGTGTAAGAGAATCCGTTGTCTTGGATTTCGTTGCGCAGACGGCAGCAAGAGCTCAGAGAGTCGGCATTATCGCTCATGTAAGTGAAGAAAGAATGTCCTTCCGCATACATCTCGGATGTAAATTCGCCATATTCCTTATCCTTGCATTCTTCGCCTTCTGTCAGCAATGCCATTGTCTCTACTGGGAATGTAAGCATTGTCTTTGTGCGCTCCTTGTTAAACCATTTCATGAAACGCTTCTGCAACCAGCTAAGGCCTTCCCAGTCTGGCTGGCTTCCGTCAGGGAAGAAGAAGTTGCCAAACAGGCTTTGGAAATAATATTTGTCGTAGTAAGAAATGTTCCAGAATACTGCCTGATAATTGCGTGCGCCGGTAGGCTGGTTGATGCTGTAAACCACCTGCTCGAAGCAGTCTGTGATAATCTTGTCGATAGTGCGCTGCTTTGTGCTCAGATCTACAACCTTGTCTGGATGTTTCCAATAGTCTTTGCCATATTCCATTTCTACGAAATAGTTCATGTACATAAGGAATTCAGGAGTAGCACAAGCACCGCTGAGCATAGAACTTACCATGAATACCATGTTGATGAATCCACCGCAGAATGATTTCAGATTGGTCGGAGCTGTAGAGTTACCGCCGATAGCCGCTGTGCCGCCGATAAGCCATGGATACATGGTGATTGACGCGCAATAGTTGGCAAGACTTGTTTCGTCGTTCTTATATATGAAGTGATGAGTAAGCAAATCAATGTACTTGTTAGCGAGTTCCTTTCCGTACATTTTTTTGATACGGTCGGTAAGCAAACGACGATTCAATCGGATGAAATTACTTTTTGGTAATTCTCCGATAAGTGTAGCTATGTTCTTATGCTCAACATTGGCGTTGGCATCAAACTTTGAACCAGTCGCAGCGTTCTTTGCTTCGCAGTAATCTGTAAGAAATTGTAACTTCTGCGCGGTCTCGCGGTCTTCCTGATGGCTCTGACGATATATTATGAAAGATTTGGCTACATTGTAGAAACCTTCTTTCATAAGACTCTGTTCCACCTGATTCTGAATATCCTCAACCTTGATTCCCTCGTTCACATTGATGTGTGCCAAAACCTTGCTGATGACACCGAGGTCAGCAGGCTCATTCACAGACTCAAATGCCTTTATTATGGCATTCATTATTTTGTCGAGCGAGAACTTCTCTTTCTTTCCGTCTCGCTTAGTAATAGTAAATTGATTTGCGTCCATTTGGATTATTCCTTTCTTTAGTATTTTTTGTTATTGGTTATATATATGTTATGTTGCTGCAAAGATACAACATTATCGTATAAGTTGTTCTTTTTGGATAACTTTTAATATAGTTAAAAAATGTAACCATTTAAAAATCAGCGCTTTGTGAAAAATCTTTGGAAACTTTTCTTCTTTGCAGACAAAATTTGTTGCCGAAAAGTTTACTTTGCCATAGTATTGTATTGAGTTACAATGATTTAGTATCAGAGTTATAAAGATATAGTGTTAAGGTGGTAATAAAAGCAGTCCGAAATTAATCGTGAATTATCAATTTCGGACTGCTATTTCTGTGAATTCTGTATTCCTTATGACAGCGCATTCTTGATTCGTTTAAGTCCTTCTTTAAGAATTTGCTGTGGTGTCGCCAGATTTACGCGGATATATCCTTTTCCGGCTTCGGCGTCATACATAGTTCCGCTGTTTACCATTACCTTTGCTGCTTTCAGAAGTTTGTCGGTGATGGCTTCGCTTGTCATGTTGGTAGCCGTAATGTCAATCCACGCAAGGTATGTACCTTCCAATTTGTAAACTTTTAAGTAAGGTAAATGTGCAGCGATATAATCATGTAATATGGTGTAATTGGCTTGTATATATTCGTTTAATTCTTTAAGCCACATTTCACCATTATTATATGCTTCCTGCAATGCTATTACACCGAAAGGATTGACATCGCACAACTCAAAAATGTTAATAACTTTGTCTATTCTGTTATACCTATCCTTGTTGTTCGTTACTATGTTCGCAATCTGTAATCCGGCGATGTTGAACGCCTTTGTAGGTGAATTTAGAGTAATGCAGTTGTCTTGGCATTCTTTATTTACGGAGGCGAAAGGAGTAAACTTATAGCCCGGCATAACGATTTCACAGTGTATCTCATCGCTTACGACAAGCACATTGTGTTTCAGGCAAAGTTCATTTATATGCGCAAGCTCTTCCTTTGTCCAAACGCGACAAGCTGGATTATGAGGATTACATAATAAGAATATCTTGACCTTGTCGTCTGATAATTTGCTGTCTAAATCATCAAAGTCAATCATATATGTGTAATTGTCATCTTTATCGCATACTGGGAGTAGTTTATTTTCTACTATCTCGCAGCCTTGATTGCGTATTGATGAAAAGAAACAGTTATATACAGGTGTCTGCACCACTACTTTGTCTCCCAGTTCTGTAAATGCTTTAACTACTGCGCTTATGGCAGGAACGACGCCACTTGTGTATATAATCCAGTCGCGCTGTATTTTCCAGTCATGGCGTCTGCCAAACCAGTTTATTATGGCATCGTAGTATGAATCCGGCACAAGTGTATAGCCAAATATGCCATGTTCTACACGTTTCTTCAAAGCTTCTGTTATGTCGGGAAGGACAGGAAAGTCCATATCAGCCACCCACATGGGAATGATATCTTTATCATTGCAGATATCCCATTTGTAGCTGTTTGTGCCGTGGCGATCTACTATTTTGTCGAAATTATACATGAATTCGGTAGCTTAACGTTTTCATCAATAGTTACAGAACCAATGCTGTCTGCTGTGATATGACCGCTGATAGGGTTCTTTATATTTGTAATATGTCCTTTGATTGTTGCTTCTACTGTGCTGTCTTCAAAGATTCTGTCGCAGTCTTTATCAAACGTGCAATTCTCAAGTACGAGGTTGTCCGCATAGCACAAAGGCTGTTCTCCGCTGATGTGGCAGTTTACAAGTCTTAGATTCTTGCTGTGCCATCCCAGATATTCTCCGTTGAGTTCGCTGTCGTATATAGTAACGTTCTCTGTTTCCCAGAATGAGTCTTTCGTTGTTATCTTTGCGTTGCGGATAACGGCATTCTTTACATATTGGAATACATATTTTGAGTCGCTGTTTAATCCGTCTACTTCAATGTTTTCGCAAAACATGAATGGATAAGTTCCGTCGTGTAATGTTACGTTTTTCAGTTTCAACCCGTTCACCTTCCAAAAAGTTTCATCAGCATCGTTGATGGTTACATTCTCCAATTCCAGATTCTTCATTTCTCTAAAGAATTTCGGTCCGTCAATAACGCAGTCTTTCATTACCATGTCATTGCTATACCAGATTGCGGAACGTGAGCCTACGGCGAAATAGCAGTTGGTAATCAATGAGCGGTCTACATGCCACCATGGATATTTGCCGTAAAACTTGCTGCCATCGCACTCTAAATCTGAACAACATTTAATTCCTGATTCTCCGTCTGTTATGGTTATATTTTCCAGTCGTGTATTGTGTATTTGAAATAGTGGGCGTTCACCACCGAATGTCTTTTCTTTAATTACTTTATCTATGTGCATATCCTTAAACTTTATAATTATATTATCCGTTTGCAAAGATACAAACAATTATGGATGTAGCAATAACACAAAATACTGCTTATATAATCGTTTTAGTAGATTAATATTAAAAGAATAAAAAAGAGGTAAACTCCATGTGAAGTCTACCTCTCATTATTATAATAATCGTAGTTTATAGATTACTTGCCGAGAACTTGCTTTGCTGTTGTGTTAGTTGGGTCAAGTTCGAGTACTTTATTCCAGTACTTTGTGTATTCTGTCTTGTTGTCTATCTTATAGAAGTAGAAGCCAAGATACTGATATGCCTCAAGCAGATGAGACTTGTCGCTTGCGTCAAGATTTGCTGCGTTTGCAGAAAGACTTTCTGCCAAAGCCTGGTAATATGGTTTTGCGCCATAGGTCTTCATATCAGGATCCATATAAGAGTTGATACGAGCGCGCCATAGTGTAGCGAAATCCTTTACTGATGGGAATTTCTCAGCAAGCTCAGAATAAATCTGGTCTGCTTTCTTGTATGCGGCAGTCTGCTCTGCTCCCTTTACTTCAGAAGCTTGAGTCAGATAAATGCTTGCCAAACCAGCATAGTCAGAAGCTGAAATTTCCTTCAAACTCTTCAAGTACTGATCGTAATAGTTAGCAGCGTTTGTATAATCGCTCTTGTTCTGATATGCTGTAGAGATATTCTTCAATGCGTCACTCTTGTCTGTCGCGTTGTCTGTGTTAAGCTCGATTGACTTCTGGAACTCAGCGATAGCATTGTCATAATCCTTCTTGCCGAGATATGCGTAGCCATAATACAAATGATCGCTTTCGCTGATCTTCACATTCTCAGAACTATTAAACAATGCGTTTGCATAGTTCAAAGCTTCATCGTAACGCTTCAAGTTTGTGAGGTTGTAGAAAGAGATACGATTCAAAGCTGCGTTCTTTGGGAACTTTGAATTACCAAAGTTTGAAACGCTAAAACTCTTATCAAACTCGCCCTTCAAGAAGTAGTCAAGAGCAAAGCTTACAAGCTGATAATCTTCCATCTGACCTTTATCAACTTTCTCATAATAAGACAAAGCCTTGTTCAGATTGCCTGCCTTATCCCAAATTTCAGCTGAAATCAAATCTACAGGATAGTCTGGACGCTCTGCGCGAAGTTGTTCCAATGTAGCAACAGAACCAGCAGGGTCTACCTTACTATTAATCTGTGCGTAGCGACGATATCCTTCTGGATTCTTCTTGTCGAAATAGATAGCGTTCTGATACCACTGTGAAGCTGCTCCACCATCATCCTTCTTTACGGCAATGTCGCCAAGCAATACGTAAGCAGCACCAAAACCCTGATTGCGCTTTACTGCAAGCTCTGCATATTTTTGAGCGTTGGCAGTATCGTTTATATTAAAATATGCGCGACCGATAGCTGTAAGAACATCTGCGTTTTTCTTGTTAGCTTTAAAGATGTCCTTCACCTGGCTTTCTGTGTCGGCAGCTTTAGATTCTATTATCTTAGTAACTTGATCAATTACAGCCTGATGTTCATTTTGAGCAACGGCATTAGTTGTAAATGTCGCCATAGCGGCACCCAACAATAAGTATTTAATAGTTTTCATATTCGTCTAAACTTTTAAAAGATATGTTTTGTGTTTATTACTCTCTGGAATTATTTTATTCTGTTACGTTAACTCTTCGAATGTTTATTTCACCCATTACAGGCAATAGACCTGCTCGCATTACGATGCGCTGTCCGATAGGTGATTCTATGAAATGAGCAAATCCCCATGGCAAACCATTAATCGGGTCGTTGAGCAATCCATAGATTGTGCGTACCAAAGGATATTGTCCATATAATATATAGTATTGGTAAGGGAGATAACTGTTTTCAGGAGTAGCCTTATGCCACTTGCTGACTCTCATTACTCGAATATTCTTGTTAAAAGTGAGGTTTGTGCTGTCTGTCTTATCTGTAAGCCAGTTGCTGCCGATAATACCAATGGCATTCGGATTTTTCTCCACATAAGAAATCACTTCCGATGTCTTCTTTACTGCGGCTACATTCTCGTTCTTGATAGGTTTGCCGTTAAGAAGAGAATCCTCTATGTAATGCACGGCACTTGAACGTTTGTTGTCGAAGACGATTGAAATTTCGCCCAGTTTTGATTTGGGGTAAACATCGCTCCAACTTTTTGCTTTCCCGTTCAATATGTTTTTGATATCATCAACGCTGATACATGAATCTGTATTGTTCTTGTTGATGATAAGAGCTAAACCATCGTATGCCAACTTCACGGCACGAGGCATAAATCTACGATCCTGTAGATTCTTCAGCTCTGATTTCTTATAATCTCTTGATGTAATCACAAGACACACCTTGCCGTCAAGGAGCATCTGTATGCCTTCCGACTCGCTTGTGTAAATCGGTTTCACCTTAGCGTTCGGATAGTTGTGCTCGAAGACTTGCTTTTCATCTTCGATTATGGGACTAAAACTTTCGTCAGAGGCGAAAGAAATCACCCCTGACGAATAAGTATCTGTTCTGCCGCCTTTAGGCTTTCTTTGTGTGCAAGAAGCCATAAGGCAGGTAGTTAGTGTCAATCCTACAAAAAAGTAAGATAATTTAATGTTCATTTCTTAACTTGATAGTTAATACTCAAATGATTAATTACTGAAGGCGGAATGTTACAGGTACGTTGTATTTTACACGTACTGCAGAACCATTCTGCTTACCAGGAATCCAATTAGGCATGCTCTTTACTACGCGAACAGCTTCACGGTCAAGAGCTGGGTCTACAGAGCGTACAACTCTAACGTCGGTGATAGAACCATTCTTCTCAACGACGAATGAGATAACAACACGTCCTTGTACACCATTTTCCTGAGCAACAACCGGATATCTGACGTTGCTTGACAGATATTGCATAAGAGCACTTGGACCACCTGGGAATGAAGGCATCTGCTCAACGGCTTCGAATACCTTATTCTCAACTTCGGCTTGCTTTGGAGGTTCTGGCTGAGCAATTACTTCCTTAGCCTTCAAAACCTGACCATTTGCGTCGTCATTACCCTTAACATCGAATGAACCGATAGCTGTCTTTGTATTATTCAACTGATCCTGAGTCTTCAACTCATCCTCAGGCTTAACCTCATTATCTTTCTTGATAACAGGTGCGGTGAACTTTACAGAGCTCTTTACGCGCTCAACAACCTTTTCAGGCTCAACTTCGACCTTCTTTTGCTTAACTTCAGCTTTCTTCTTTGGCTGGTTAAGTGCAGTAAGCTCAGTTACCTGAGTTGCACTAACCTTGCGAGCCTGCTCATCAACGATATTCTTGATAGCCATTCCTCCGAAAAGGAGGGCTGCAAGAATAATCATTATGATGATAGCCTTTATGTTACGGTTAGATGTGCCTTTGCGCAATGCATACGCACCGTATTCCTTGTTTCTGTTCTGGAAAACGATGTCAACCCAAGCACCTGAAACCAAATCAATTTTTGCCATTGTCTTTCGTTTTTTAGTGTTAATTATTTGATGCCGCGAGCGTCAAGAAGCTTCTGGTCATCAGGGTTGATTTTATCAATTACGTATTTACCAATGCTGCAAATCTGCATTTCATCGAGAGCACCAACCAAATCCTTATAATCTGAATCATCAGTAGCCTTAATGATGACGGTCATAGTAGAGATCTTCTCTCCATTGATTTCGCCACCCTTAATTTTTGACAATTCAGCGTTATAAACTGAATCAGGATACTTCTTTGGATCTGCAAGTTTCTTTTTATCCAACTCTGCCTTCGCAGTCATAACCTGCTGAACAGGAGTAGTACCATCTTCTGTTACGTGGTTGAACAAGACTTTACGGATACCGTCGCGATCAAGTGAAGTCGCCTTCAAGCATGAAGGGTCGTTGTAATTAGGTTGACCTGCGATATAGTAAACCTTGCCATTAGCGCAAACGTAGATAGTGATAGTATAAGAAGCCTTTGTTACAGACTTGTCCTCATTCTTCATATTCTTATCGTTACTCGGCATACTAAGCTCCATAGACTGTGGCTTAGCGAGAGAGGTACATAGCATGAAGAATGTAATAAGAAGCATCATCATATCCACCATAGGCGTAAAGTCTACGCGGACATTAATTTTCTTCTGTCTACTTTTTTTCTGTTTTGCCATTGTTTAATCCTCCTGTTTTTTATACTGAGTAACAAGGAAGTAGCGGTTTTCACTCATATCCTGAAGTTCAGACATAACTTTCTTTACGACCTTGTAAGGTGTGCCCTCATCGGCCTTAATACAAAGTTTGATGTCTTCGTTTACAGTACGAGCCTGCTCAACCCAGTTCTGGAATTCGCTCTTCTTACCATCTACAGAGTCGGTAGGAATACCCTGTGTCTTGATTGTTTCGGCCATCTGGCTTTCGTCAAGACTCAGATACTGAGCGAGTTTTTCCATTGGAACACCCCACATAGGGTCTTTCTGGAATTTCTTCTGCTGAGCGCCATTCAATGACACGCCATACAAGCTTGTCATACCAGAGAGAACGTCCAACATTTGAGCTTGGTTATCCATTGACATGAATACCTTGCCATCCTTGTTGACGAGAATCTCCAGCGCGTTTTTCTCCGGAACTTTAATCTCCGATACCGAACCCGGTGTGTTTACCTTCACTGGCTCATTCTTCACGAATGTTGATGTCAACATGAAGAAAGTCAGAAGAAGCACCATCACGTCCGACATAGGGGTCATATCGATCCAGACTTCTTTTTTCTTAATTTTTACTTTACCCATAGCGATAAAATTTTAAAGGGTTAGCAAAAATTAAGCTTCTGTGTGATTGGCTTCGAATGTCTGAGCGATAGTGTAACCAACCTCATCAAGGGCGTATGTCAACTTGTCAATCTTATTAGTGAAGTAGTTATAAGAAATAACTGCGCACCAAGAAGTCAAGATACCGAATGCGGTGTTGATCAAAGCCTCAGAAATACCAGTAGAAAGAGCGAGTGAGTCGCCACCACCACCAGCTGCCAAAGCTGCGAATGACTTGATCATACCAGTTACAGTACCGAGAAGACCGGTAAGAGTACCAAGAGTAACGATAGTAGCCAAGATAGGCAAGTTCATCTGCAATGTAGGCATTTCAAGCTGAGTTGCCTCTTCGTGAGCCTGCTGGATTTTAGCAACGCGCTGAGCGAGCTTCAAACCATTCTGGCCATCCATTTCCTTGTATGCGTTCAAAGAAGCCTTAACAACGTTAGCTACAGAACCCTTCTGCTTGTCGCAGATGTCGTTAGCCTTTGCGAAGTCATTCTGTGCAAGAGCTGCCTTGATGTTAGTAACGAACTTAGCCAAAGAACCCTTACCGAAAGCAGTGCGGAGAGCGAATACACGCTCGAAAGACAAAGCGAGAACGGTAAGCAACAAAGTGTGGATAACTGGAACGACCATACCACCTTTGTAGATAGTACCAAGAAGGTTACCATTCAAAACGGCACCTTCAGGATCGTTGTTAACGAAGTTTGCAGGGTTGCCAAGAATGAAGTTAAAGATGCAAAGTGCAAGAAGGAAGCAAACGACTATAACCCAGAACGCTGCTCTGATACCTTGAAAGCCCTGAGATTTCTTCGGGGCGGCTTTTTGTGTAGTTGCCATAATTTTTTTGATTTTAATTTTATTGTTTATAAATTTAAGTTATTTTATAAGTCTTGTTTTAGTTCGTAATTATACAGTCGCTCATGGCGATACTTACGTAGAATACGAACGCAAAGATATTATATAAATAATGAAAAAGCGCACAATTAAGAAGATTTAACCACTTCCTTTATTGCGCGCCTTTTATTTTGTCTCTTTATTTTAGTTTGGCGACGCAATCTTTAATTCGCCTTAATGCTTCGATTATGTTCTCATCGCTCGTAGCGTAACTCATGCGGAAACATTCAGGGTCTCCGAAAGCGTCTCCTCCGACCGTTGCCACATGTCCGACTTTTAAGAGGTACATGGCGAAGTCTGTGCTGTTTTCAATTACGTATTCGCCGTTTTTCTTTCCGAAGAAGTTGCTGCACTTAGGGAAAAGATAGAAAGCTCCGTCCGGCACATTAACTTCTAATCCAGGAATGTCCTTCGCAAGCTTTACAATCAAGTCGCGACGCTTCTCGAATGCCTTACGCATTGTTTCTACGCAGCCTTGGTCCAAAGTATAAGCAGCTTCTGCCGCTTTCTGGCTTACTGAGCAAGGACCGCTCGTGTATTGTCCCTGCAACTTATTGCAACCCTTTACAATCCATTCTGGCGCGGCAATATATCCAATGCGCCATCCTGTCATTGCGTATGCTTTTGAAACACCGTTTACAATTATTGAGCGTTCTTTCATGCCCTCAAACTGAGCAATGCTCTCATGTTTGCCTATATAAGAAATGTGTTCGTAAATCTCGTCGGCGAGTACAAACACATCGTCGTGTTTCTTTATAACGTTTGCCAGCCCCTCAAGCTCGTCTTTTGAGTAAACACTACCCGTAGGATTGCTTGGAGAGCAGAGAATTAGCAGTTTCGTCTTTGGGGTAATCGCTGCTTCAAGCTGCTGTGGAGTCATCTTGAAGTTCTGCTCGAAACCAGCGTTTACAATGACAGGAGTTCCTCCAGCCAACTTTACCATCTGAGGATAGCTCACCCAAAAAGGAGCAGGGATAATAACCTCATCACCAGGATTTACCAGAGCCATAACGGTGTTGCATACACTTTGCTTCGCACCGTTAGACACCAATACTTCATTAGTTGTGTAGGTCAAATTGTTTTCTCTTTTCAGCTTAGCAACAATGGCCTCTCTCAAATCCATATATCCTGGTACAGGCGAATATCTCGAATAGTTCTCGTCGATAGCCTTTTTAGCGGCTTCCTTTATGTGGTCAGGAGTGTTGAAATCAGGTTCTCCCACACTAAGATTAATTACGTCTATGCCCTGAGCTTTCATTTCACTGCTCTTTTGAGACATCGCGAGCGTCGCAGAAGGCGCTAAACGTTGAAGCCTATCAGATAATTGTACCATATTTGTGATGCTTTAAAATCAAATCTCTGCAAAATTACGCAAATTCCTTTATTTTACGAAACATTTGCTATTAATTTTCTACGAATAGTTACAAATGTAAAGTATGGCCCATACGGTCACGTTTCGTTTTGAGATAACGCTCATTATATTTGTTAGGAGTAACCTCGATTGGAACGTTCTCTACAATTTCCAAACCGTAAGCCTCAAGTCCTACTCGTTTTACTGGATTATTTGTGAGCAGTCGCATCTTATGAACACCGAGATGGCGGAGCATCTGCGCGCCGCATCCATAGTCACGTTCATCTGGTTTAAAGCCAAGGTGTACGTTGGCGTCTACCGTGTCGTAGCCTTCTTCCTGCAGTTTGTAAGCGGCAATCTTATTCATAAGTCCTATGCCACGACCTTCCTGCTGCATATAGATTACTACTCCCTTGCCTTCCTTTTCTATCATCTGCATCGCTTTGTGAAGCTGTTCTCCGCAGTCGCATCGCTTGCTTCCGAGAATGTCGCCTGTAGCGCATGATGAATGTACTCTTACGAGGATAGGTTCATCTTCCTCCCATTCTCCTTTCACAAGAGCCATATGCTCCATACCATTGCTCTGCTGACGGAACGGGATAAGATGGAAATCTCCGTAATCTGTAGGCATGAATACTTCATCTCCAACCTCTATGATTGACTCTTTCTTCAGTCTGTAAGCAATAAGATCTTTGATGGTAATTATCTTCATATCCCACTTCTTTGCCATTTCCTGTAACTCCGGCATGCGTGCCATTGTGCCGTCTTCGTTCATCACCTCCATGAGAACGCCGGCTGGACGCAGTCCAGACAAGCGGCATAAATCAACGGCTGCTTCTGTATGGCCTGAGCGACGAAGTACGCCATTGTCTTGAGCATACAAAGGATTAATATGTCCAGGGCGACCGAAAGTCTTAGGAGTAGCTTTCGGATCGGCAAGAGCCTTGATGGTTTCCGCGCGATCGTGAGCAGAAACGCCTGTTGTGCAGCCCTCAAGTTTATCCACGGTAATTGTGAATGGCGTGCCGAGCACGCTTGTATTTTCGCTTACCTGATGTGGCAAGTCAAGTTCTTCGCAACGTGATATCGTGATTGGAACGCAAAGCACACCCCTTGCGTTTTTCAACATAAAGTTCACCTTTTCTGGAGTTATCATTTCGGCGGCAGTGATGAGGTCGCCTTCATTTTCTCTGTCCTCGTCATCAACGACGATGACAAATTTTCCCTCTTTAAAGTCCTTCAACGCATCTTCGATGCTGCTAATCTTAAAATCGTTCATATCTTAATCTCCTTTTAGAGTTTAATTTCTCTGAGTTCTTATTTATTCTCATTGTCGTTACCTTCTTGCTTCATGTCGTTCACACGGGCTATGATATGCTCATTTGTGCGACGAATTACGCGCAGGTCACGATAAAGTCTCATTCTGAATCTCCACATTCTGCAATAGAAGAAAATGCCCAACGGAAGCATAATGCCCACAGCGGTGTTTATCCATCTACGCTCAAAAGGTCGCGTATGACCGCTTGTCACGAGCACAGGATAATTATTGAGCTCATTCAAAATTATCTTGTCGCGAGTATTAGACAAATCGTCTATTACGGCTTCCAAATCCTTGTTTATCTCTTCTATCTTATGATCGGCATGATCATGATATTTGAAGAAAGCCTTCATAGGATCTGGCAGCTTCTTTAAATTATGACGACGAGAATATATTTTTATTTCGTTCGTAATTTCTTTCAGCTTTTCAGCGTCAGCTGTATAATCAGGATCTTGGATTATCACTTCCTTGCCCATGATATGGCGTTTCGTTCTTAGTCCGAACATCTTGCGGAACAATTCTCGCCATATGTCCATATTAAATACCATAGAGTCGTCGATGGCTTTCTTTGTAGCGAATATGGCAAGCGGAATAAGCACGGCAGGCGCAAGACCTTTTCCAAACCATATTGCCCACATTCCGGCTCTTGACATACGGTAACCGGTGTTGTCGAGCATATAATATAGGATAAAGACGAGCACTGAAGTCACCACCGGTACGCCAAGTCCACCTTTTCTTATAATAGCTCCCAATGGACCACCGATGAAGAAGAAAATAATACATGTGAGCGCAAGAGAGAATTTATTGATAAACTCTATCTTATGCTTCCTTATCATTTCATCGCCGTCGCTTGTCACCATGCTTCGGAAATCCAGCTCATTAGATTCGCTCTGCACAGTGCTCAACGCAGAATTTAATACCGACTGCTTGTCCGATGGTTTCAGACGGGCGTAAAGCGTATCTACATTCAGATCCTTCGCTTCAGCGAGTCTCTCCGCTCTGATAGAGTCTTTGCCCGATATGTCGCGACGAGAATAAAACATTCTGTCGAAATCCTTGTAATAAGCACGGCCGATGCTGTCATAGACCAAGCTTAGAGAATCGATGTCGCTGCTGATTTGCTCAAGGCTCTTTGCGCGCGCGTCATTAGAAAATCCTGCCGCGTCGCTCATGTTAAATCCTCCGTCAAAATCCAGCACAATGCGCTTGTTTATAAATGTCTCTCTACGATAAGGCACGGCAGCGCTCGACGATAGCTCCTGGCTCTGCATATTTTCAAACCACTCACCATTCCATAATGTGAGCAGCAAGTGCTTCTTTTCAGCCGTAGACTGCAACATTCCTGAATCTGCCAAAATGATGGCTTGGTCTTCATAGCTGCCAGTCATGCGGTAAACCATAATTCCATATAGCTTACCTGTTTCCATGTCCTTTTTCTGCACATAGAAATTGCAGTTAGGAATACCATCGTAGAATACGCCTTCTGGAATTTCCAGTTCAGGGCTTTTCTGTCTCATTGAGATAAGGAGTTGCGCCATTTTCATGTTCGCTTTCGGGGCTACGTCGTTTTGGAAAATGAAAGAACCGAAGCTAATAAAAATGGAAATGACAATAAGTGAGCGGAATGTCTTCATAAGCGAGATACCTGCCGCCTTGATAGCGGTAAGCTCACTTGTCTCGCCCAGATTACCGAATGTGATAAGCGACGCGAGGAGAATAGCCAACGGCAAAGCTTGGGGCACGAGCATAAGGCTCATGTACCAGAAGAATTGCGCAAGAATCTCCATAGACAATCCTTTGCCAATCAAATCATCGATATAGCGCCATAGGAACTGCATCATCAGCACAAACTGGCAAATGAAGAACGTTCCTATAAAGAGCATTCCGAACTGTTTGGATATAAAAATATCCAGTTTC
Organism: Prevotella sp.; assembly: GCA_024682415.1. Taxonomy (GTDB): domain Bacteria; phylum Bacteroidota; class Bacteroidia; order Bacteroidales; family Bacteroidaceae; genus Prevotella. The sequence goes on along the minus strand of JAIKZG010000004.1, from coordinate 61,687 downwards.
TTTATGTATAGATGCGGTCTTCGCATAATAGTTTTGCAAAATTAGCATAAAAATATTATAATCTGCGAATGGCAGGCAAAAAATGCTGTTTTTAATGCGAAATTTCGTCTTTTGCCAATCATTAAAATATGAACAAAATAAAGGATATTTCGTAAAAATACGTAACGAAATGACAACAATTACTTTTTTTTGATTAGTTTTGCATTGTATTAATTAATAAAAAATAAAAACTTTATACTATTTGATTAGCATGAATGAGATCTTACAGATAAAAAGTATCAAACAATATAACGACTTGTATGGTTTTGACACAATTAATCCTTTAATTACAATAGCTAATTTTGATGAAAACGTGAAACATCCCGAGGAGGAACTCGTGATAACTGTTGATTTCTACGCTGTTTATTTAAAGGAAACAAAGAGCTGTACCATCAATTACGGCAAAACGAAATATGATTACGACGACCGTACTATCGTTTCTTTCGCGCCCGGGCAGACTATAGGCATAAGTGTTGATAAGGGCGCGCATCCAAGAACTATAGGTCTGATTTTCCATCCTGAGTTCATCCGTGGCACTGAGCTTGCGAAGAAAATCAAGAAATACAATTTCTTTTTGTATGAGTCAAATGAAGCACTGCATCTCTCTCCTGAGGAGCGAATAATCGTGCTTAACATCATCAATCTCATCAAGGCTGAGCTTAATAATAAAATTGACAGTCATTCCAAGACGCTCATTCTCACCAATATTGAGTTGTTGCTCGATTATTGCCTGCGATTCTACGATCGCCAATTCAATACGCGTAACGACCTCAACAAGGGTGTCGTTTCCAAATTCGAGACTCTTGTAAATGACTATCTCGACAGCGGAAAGGCAGAAAAGAATGGTATTCCGTCGGTGAAATACTTTGCCGACAAGGTGTTTCTTTCTGCCAATTACTTTGGCGACCTCATAAAGCGCGAAACAGGAAAGACGGCAAAGGAATACATTCAGCTTAAAACTCTTGCCATGGCAAAAGAATGGCTGCTCAGAGAAAATCGCAGCGTCACTCAGGTTTCTGAAGGACTGGGATTTCAATATCCTCAGCATTTCATTCGTTTTTTCAAGAAATATGAGGGCGTAACCCCTAATCAGTATCGTATGCAGAAGCAGGACTGATATATAAAGAATACAAGTAAAATATTTCATAATCCAATGTCAGATGCAGATCTTGGCAATCATTGCCCAAGGTCTGCATTTCTTGTTTCATGGCGTGTCGCTATTGCGTGATTATGTATCGCGCGCATTACCTTTTAATACCAATTAGTAGGTATATTTACTTCCATGCTTGCTTTTTTAGAATAATTGATTTATCTTTGCAACATATAATGTATACAATTTTTTATGTTAAGTTGTACAAATAGGTGAGAGTTGTCTATATAATAACTGGAATATTAAATTAAAACTAATTATATGGTTGGATTTAGGAAACCTGTCTTAATTTTAGTCGTGCTGTTTGCTTTCGTTGCTAATGTTGTGGCTCAGAAAAGCAATGGCAAGTCTTATGATATTCAAGTGAATCTTACTGATAAGGCTACGAAAGAGCCTATTATCATGGCTTCGTGCGTGATTAATCCTGCCGGTATCATCGCTGTGACCGATGCCGATGGCAAAGCCACGATCAAGAATGTGCCGGAAGGCGATTATACTCTTAGTATCTCTTATGTCGGCTATCAGTCTATCAATACAAGCGTAAAGGTGAACAAGCCTCTTAACATGACATTCAAGATGACGGAAACATCTCTCCGCCTGAATGAGGTGACGGTTACGGCACGACAGAAAGTTTCTGGCGCGTCTACCACCACTATGATTGATCGCCAAGCTATCGACCACTTGCAGGCTAACTCGTTGAGCGACATCATGCAACTTCTTCCGGGCAACAGCATCGCGCAGAAGGATATGACAAGTCGTACGGGCAACACTTTGCAGATACGTCAGGTGGAAGGCACTTACAATAATACTAATGCTTTCGGAGCTGGACTTGTGCTCGACGGCGTGCCTACATCGGGCAACGCTTCTATGGCTAACGGTCAGTTCTCAGCCACTGCCGCTACAGGTATCGACATGCGTCAGGTGAGTGCCGACGATATTGAGTCTGTAGAAGTTATCCGTGGTATACCTTCGGCTGAATATGGCGACCTAACGTCAGGTCTTGTCGTAATTCATTCCAAGGTGGGCGTAACTCCGTGGCAGCTGAAATCTAAAATCAATCCTAACACGATGAACTATTCTCTTGCGAAGGGACAGCGTCTTGGAAAAGGCGTGTTTAATTTCGCTGGCGACTACGCTCAGTCATGGGGCGACCCTCGCAAGAAAACCAATTCTTATCATCGTTATACATTGTCGGCAGGTTATGGTGTCGATTTCACAAAGAAATGGCACACCACCACTAAACTGCGTTTCTTCCTTGCCCGTGAGTGGAGCGGACAAGACCCTGATGTGCAGAGCGACGGCTCGTCATGGAAACATGTGAACTCTCAGTTCTCGCTCACCCACAACGGCCGCCTATCTCTTAATATGCCGCTTGCGCGCACCCTCAACTATACTATTGGCGTAAATGGCACCATCGACAATGATGAAGCTGCCGGTTATGTTTCTCGTGGTGCTATTCTCACTGCTCGCGAGACTGGTTATTACTCTGTGCCTTTCGCGCAGACTTCTTATCTCGCCAAGGGACGTACAGAAAGCCGTCCAGGAAGCGTATATGCCAAGATAAACGATCAGTTCTTTCTTAATCTTGGCAAGGTGTTTCAACGTTTCAAGGTAGGTGTTGATTATCGTTACGACTGGAATGATGGTAAGGGTTATTTCAATTTTGATGATAACCTGCCATATAAGCAAAACAATAGCAGCCGTCCGCGCGCATTCTCAGATATTCCGGGAATGCATCAGTTCTCTGCCTTTATGGAAGATAACTTCCGTTGGCAGATAAAGAAACACATCGCTTTCAAGTTGCAGCTCGGCGCGCGCTTCCAGTCAATGCAGCCGTGGGCAGATGAGCACACTTTTGCTTTCTCTCCGCGAATGAATGCTTCCCTCGATTTGGGTAAATTCTTCACTATTCGTGGAGGCGTAGGACGCACATCTAAAGCGCCAGGACTTAATTATCTCTATCCTGATAAGAAATACATGGACGTGCAGTCGGGAAGTTATACTCCGCAGAATAACGACGCCGGCAAGATATGGATTTATCATACAGAGGTGTTCGACGTGAAGCGTTCCGAGGGATTGAAGAACGCCACGACCACAAAGGTTGAGCTTGGTTTCGACTTGAAATTGCCTGGCCATCGTATGCTTTCTGTCACCGCTTATCGTGACCGCACTCCTAACGGCTTCAGCTCTGTCAGCGAGTGGCTCACCTACGGCATGAACTATTATGGTGTAGGCAATGGTCTTACTCCTGTAGATGGTGGCGCGACATTGTTTGACCCTACGGCAGCGCCATTGGCAAAGCGCACGATGTGGTATACATCAGGATTGGTGGGCAACAACAACAAATCTGTAAACAGAGGCGTGGAGTTCACTCTTAACATAGGCACTATCAAGCCTATTAATACCACGATAGAGATTAGCGGTGCTTATCAGGAGTCGAAGAGCTGGACTACAAATCAGATTACAGCCAACCCTCTCGACCTCACTACAAAGTATACTCAATACAACACCACTCCTATAAAGTTCGTGTTCCCGTCTGGGCTTGATATTGATGGTCGTTACCGCAACTTCCTCAACACAGTTCGCATAGTCACCCATTTGCCGAAACTCGGTATGGTTGCTTCGTTCTCAGGTCAGGTGCGCTGGTATAATTCATCTTACAGCCATTTGGCAGCTAAGTCGCCGATAGGATGGATTAGCGAAGACCTCGCTTATCACCCAATCACAGCCGATATGCTTAACGGCTTCATCGGCGAGGATGGTCTTTATTATGCTACAAAGGACGCAGCTGCTAATGGCACGGAGCTTTATTCCGTAAGCGGGCAGAATCAGGCTGAGTCTACTCATCGTCCTACAAAGGCCCCTGTCACATGGTTTATCTCAGCGCGACTTACAAAAGAGTTTGGTAAGTTTGCTGGTCTTTCATTCTTCGTAAACAACTGCCTGTTCTATGAGCCATATCTGAAAAGCTCTACCACAAACACGCTTGCTCAGCGCAACACAGGTACGTTCAGTTTCGGAGCAGAGCTGTTCTTTAATCTCTAATTCATATAAAAGGATATAATGATGAAATCTATAAGATATACATTAATGCTGTCTATCATCGCGTTGCTTTGCGGATGCGTAGACTATGATGACAGCACCAAGGCTATCAATGCTTGCATAAAGCTGACAATGCCAGAGGAGTTTGTGAACGGCGTAGACTTAGCTAACCACGAAATCACGCTCATCAACAGCAATGGGGCAAAATTCACGGTGCAGACCGATGCTCAGGGCGTGGCGCAGTTTAATAATCTCGTGCCCGACGTTTATGACATCTCTACATCGTGGCATCTCACTTCTGAGCAGTATTCACAGCTCACGGGGGATGATGTGGTGAGCGACGGAGCCGTGGTTACAGGCGTGGCTATGGCGCAGACGCTCACTATGGACGGAGCGGAAATTAAGTTGGTTACCAATGTTTCGATATTGCGCTCAATGGTTATCAGCAAGATTTATTATGCTGCCTCAAAGGATAATAACAACAAGAACTATCAATACGGCAAGTATCTTGAACTCTATAATCAGAGTGCCGACACGATAGATGTTGCCGGCTATTATTTAGGATTGGTGGAGAGCAATTCTACTCCTGCCTACACCATCGACATCACACCAGACTCGGTATATATGAAGCAGATTTTCCGTATTCCTGCTGACAAACCTGTGAAAGTTGCGCCTGGCGAGGCTATCGTGCTTTGCAACAGCGCGATAGACCATACTAAGAACGGTGCTTCTGAACTGAATTTGCTGAGTGCTGATTTCGAGGCTAAGGATAATGCCACGAAGAATGCTCACGAGAACAATCCTGACGTGCCGGCTCTTGAGCCAGCTTATCTCAACACCGCAACTCTCACATATATGAATCTTGTGCAGAGTGGCACTTGCTCGCTCGTGCTCTTTAAGTCTACTCCTGAGGAAGTAGACGCTTGGCCTGTGGTCTATGCTTATGGCAAGGTGAGCGGCACTCGCTTCAAGCAAATACCAGTGAGCGTTGTCATCGATGGCGTAGACGTTTTGAAATACAAGGCTACTGGCATTGACATCACGGGAAAGCGTTTGCCTGCTTCTCTCGACGCTGGTTTCACCAACATTGAGTCGGCTTCCGGATATAACGGTCAGGTGATTTATCGCAAGGTGTCGCGCACAACAGCCGACGGCAGAAAGATTTTGCTCGACACGAATAATTCCACAGCCGATTTCCAGATTGGCAGCAACGCAGATATTAACCTAAGAGAATATTAATAGTTATGGCAAACGATATAAAGACAAAAATATTGCTTATCGCAGCCTTGCTGCCTACAGCTATGGCTGGCTATGCGCAGAGCGACATGATGAATCGCAACGCTTATCAGTGGCTTGAGGAACAGCAACTTTGGCGCAGCACCAACAATGCTGCCGGGCTTTCGCTCGACACGATAGCGAATTATGGCGTGAGCCGTTTCCATTTGTCGCATTCGGGTGGCAACTATGCTCGCGTTCAGGATGGCGACATGGAAAATAAACTCACATTCTTTTCCGAGCGTTATCAGAAGATAAGCGAAGGACTTTATGGATATGGCAAATTCCAGTTTGATATGAGCCGCACAAAGGGTAGGGCATGGAGCGATGTGCTTCGCAGCCACAATAGCAACCCTTATTTCTCAGGTAGCGCCATCAAGGGCAGATATGATTTGCAGGACTTCGACCTCACGGCAGCTATCAGCACTACCAAGTTAGGTCACATCTCATTAGGTGGTCGATTGGATTACAAGGTGGCGGATTTCAGCCGTCTGCGCGACCCTCGCTCACGCATTAATATGCTTGATTATAAGGTTACGCCTTCCGTTACCTATTCTCCTGACAATAGCAATTCCGTAGGTCTTGCCGGATGGTATCACCGTCGTAAGGAGAAACTGCCTAACTTCGCCAACGCTCAGTCGAATGCAAATATCCCTTACTACTATTTCAGCGGAATGGAGAACATGACCGTGCAGGGTGGTAACTCCTATCTCTACGCCCAGCGTGAGTGGGTGAACCATGAGTTCGGGGCTGAACTTTCCTACGGCTATCGTGGCGACAATGCCCATAGTCTTACGTCATTATATATTAGCCGTGGCGCGGAGAATGTGTATTGGGACGCTAAGGCGGAAGTTGGCAAATATTTCAGCTATAAGTATGGGCTGAACACTCAGAACAGATTCCGCATCGGCACAGGTAAGTTGCTTTCTGTGAATTTCAAGGCACAATACGAGCAGGCTTATTCCGACGAGTACCGTCAGGAGAAAGTTACTACTATCGATGCTCAAGGCTTCACCTCTACAACTTATAAAACGCTTATGACATATAAAAAGCGTTATCGCGTGAATGTGTTCGACATGGATTTCAATTCTCGCCTGTCTTTTGTTGGTGACAACGGCGTAAACTCTTACGTCGGCTTAGGTTATCAACTTGGCAACGTGAGAAACAAATATGTGCTCAACACTTCCGAGCTGAAATACATCGACATGAAAATAGGCGCTGAGGGTGGTGTCGCTCTTTTGAGAAACCGTCTGTGGGTAGACGGACGACTGAAATATAAATTCAACACCGACAACACTCTCAATCTCTACGACAGCACTACTGCCTACGCGCAGAATGTGCTTATTCCTGATATGCGCTATCTCGGCGCTAACTATGTAGACGGCGGACTGTCTGTTACTTATCAGTTCTCGCTCGACATCTATGGATATAAGGCCAACTGGTATGTGAAGCTCTCTGGCGACTATCTGCGCAGCAACACCCATGAGCACTTCAATACCATCGGGCTGACCTTTGGATTATTTAACTGATGAGGCTTAGAATTCCCAGGACTCTTGACATAGGATTCTTAAAATAGGACTCTTAGGAATCCTATGAATCCTACAACAAAGAATAACTCAACAAAAACTAAATAATAAAAATGAAAAAGATTGTTTTCAATTTGATTCTCTGTGGCATCATGGCAACGACAATGACCAGCATGATGAACCGCCAGAGCGTGATGACAAAAGAAGATGGCATGTATGTCGTCAACACTACTACACTTGCCAAGGATGTGAGAGGCTTCAAGGGCAACACCCCTCTGAAGATTTACATCAAGAAGAACAAGATCGACCATATCGAGGCTCTTAACAACAGAGAGACACCACAGTATTTCGCTCGCGCGAAGAAAGGCTTGTTTGCCAAATGGACAGGCATGAAAGTGGCTAAGGCAGCTAAGGGTGATGTAGATGGCGTTACTGGTGCTACTTTCACAAGCAAGGCGTTGAAGGAAAACGTAAAACGTGGAGTAAAGTATTATCTCGATAACAAGTAATCATGAAACATGATTTGAGTCTTATTCTTCACGAAATTGAAACTAAGCTTGGTAAAAGGATTAAGATAGAATCGCCTGCAAAATGGTCGCCTAAGACTCTCGACCATCTGGCGCTTCTCGCAGGATTTCAGAATTGGAATGATTTGCAGACAGCTCTTCACGGCGGCGACGCTGAACTGTAATCAGAATATATCAACAACGAAAAAAGGATGCAACCCCTTAGTGGAGTCGCATCCTTTTTAATATTTATAAGTTTATGAATGCTCTTATTAGAGGATTGTCTTAACAGCCTCAAGCATACCCTTCTCCTGAATGAGGTCGAGGTCTTTCTTGACGAGTTCTGCCAATCCCTTGACATCGTGGAGGTCTTCGCCTTCCCAGATATTGGTAGCAGAGAGCACACCGTCGGTAACCTTCTGTGTGTCGCCTGTTGCCCAGAGGTCTTTGAGCAAGTCCATGATTTCCTGTGCGTCGTTTGGTACGATTTCTGTGCCGTCTTCGCGCTTGCCACCCTTGTAGTAAGTGATGATAGCTGCCAAACCGAATACCAAGCCCTGTGGCAATTCGCCCTTACGCTCAAGATAAGTCTTAACTCCTGGAAGATCGCGTGCGCAGAACTTAGGGAATGAGTTAAGCATGATGCTTGTTACCTGGTGGTCAACGAATGGGTTGTCGAAGCGACCGAGCACATCGTTGGCAAACTTCTCAAGCTCGTCCATTGGCAAGTTAAGAGTCTGCATAAGCTCGTCGAACTGTACCTTGTGGATGTACTTGCCGATTACCTCGTGGTTGCAAGCGTCGCGAACGATGTTGATACCGCTGAGGAAAGCAACAGGAGAAAGCACAGTGTGAGGGCCGTTGAGCAATGTCACCTTACGCTCGTGGTATGGCTTCTCGCTCTCTGCGATGAGTACGTGCAAGCCAGCCTTGTCGGCAGGGAATTCTGCGCGGAGTTCGTCGCAAGTCATGTTTTCAGCCTTTTCGATTACCCAGAGGTGGAATGCCTCAGCCTGAACAACGAGGTTGTCCTTGTAACCGATCTTCTCCTGAATCTCGCCGATTTCCTTGCGTGGGAAACCAGGAACGATACGGTCTACCAATGTAGCGCATACATAGCAGTACTTTGTAAACCACTCCTTGAATGCTTCGTAGTCTTTGCCGAAGTCTTCCTTCCACAACTCGATGTACTTGTAGATGCAGTCCTTCAAGTGGTGACCGTTCAAGAAGATAAGCTCGCAAGGCATGATGATAAGACCCTTCTTAGGATCACCATCAAAATACTGGAAGCGATGGAAGAGCAACTGAACGAGCTTGCCTGGATAAGAAGAAGCAGGAGCATCAGTAAACTTGCAGGTGTCGTCGAATGCGATACCGGCTTCGGTAGTGTTGCTGATTACGAAACGAATCTCTGGCTGCTCAGCCAATGCCATGAAGGCCTGGTTCTGAGTGTAAGGGTTCAATGCGCGGCTGATTACGTCGATACGCTCAAGGCTGTTTACAGCCTCGCCGTCAACACGTCCCTGAAGATTCAAGTGATACAGGCAGTCCTGACCGTTGAGCCAGTCTACCATACCACGCTCGATAGGCTGTACTACTACAACTGAACCGTTGAAGTTTGTCTTCTGGTCCATGTTCCAGATAATCCAATCTACGAATGCGCGAAGGAAGTTACCTTCACCAAACTGGATAACCTTTTCAGGCATACTGCTCTTAGGAGCAGTTCTCTTGTTCAGAGCTTTAAGTTTTTCCATTTTGAATGATGTTAATATATTTTTTGATATTTGTATTATCTCAAGTCGAATGCAAAGATAATACTTTCTCCTTAATATAAAAAAGAAAGAGCTACCTTTTTCTCACAACCGCTTCTTATTAGTTGTGCACAAGAGTACCTATTTCCTCGCCCTGCATCACCTTTTTCAGGTTGCCGTAAACATCCATGTTGAACACATAAATCGGCAGATCGTTTTCCTTGCACATCGTGGTTGCGGTGAGGTCCATCACCTTGAGTCCGCGAGTGTAGATTTCATCGTAAGTTATGTCGGTGAACTTTGTTGCCGTAGGGTCTTTCTCAGGGTCGGCGGTGTAGATACCATCCACGCGAGTACCCTTCAACATTACGTCGGCCTCAATCTCAATGCCACGGAGTGAAGAACCCGTGTCGGTGGTGAAATATGGGCTGCCTGTTCCTGCCGAGAATATGCACACATAGCCTGCTTCCATTGCCTCTATGGCTTTCCATTTGCTGTAGAATTCACCGATAGGCTCCATGCGTATGGCAGTGAGCACCTTTGTCTTCACGCCTATCGCTCCGAGCGCGCTGCTGAGCGCGAGAGAGTTGATAACGGTGGCGCACATTCCCATCTGGTCGCCCTTCACGCGGTCGAAACCTTTCTGCGAGCCGCTAAGTCCGCGGAATATGTTGCCACCACCGATTACGATACCTATCTGCACACCCATTTCGTGCACTTCCTTTATCTGCTTAGCATAGTCGCTAAGGCGCTCAGGGTCGATACCGAAGTTTTGGCTTCCCATAAGGCTTTCGCCGCTGAGCTTCAATAAAATACGATTGAATTTCATTTCCTGTATCTTTTTCTATTTTTTATTTATTGTCTGTTGTGAATTCCGGGGTAGAGCGATGAATTATTTTCCTGAAAGGATTTCGCTGTATCTCTTCTTATCTTTCAGAATTTTCACAGCCTCTTTCATCGTCTTATCGTAGCGCAACTGGTTTTCTATCGTTCCACGCTGGAAATAATATATCGCTACGATGTCGTTGGCAAGGAGCTGCTTTATGTATTCCTTGTTGTATTCCAAATCCTTAGCCACATTGTGGTCGAGTTTCTTTTTCAGAGCCTCAAACTCCTTCTTGGCATCGTCATAATAGCCCTCAAATTTCGCAATCTTCTCCAAAGCTTCAAGCGATTTGCTGCTCTGTCCGTCGTATTTGAAGTTAGCTTTCAGCACACGCTCCTTGAAGTCCTTAAAGTCTGCGTCGGTAATCTCAAACTTGTCCGGCGTGGCAATCGTAGGATGATTTTTCACGTAGTCGATTACATAGTTGAGCAACACCTCGTTAGAATCCTTCACTCCCACAAGATAGTAAGCGATATTTGGCAACGAGTCGGGCACCACCTCTACATCAGGGCGAATGCCGCCACCGTCGCGCACCGTTCTGCCGTGAGCCGTCTTAAATTCCTTTGTCAGCGAGTCGGGCACATGCTCCATGTATCCACCGTTAGAGTGCTTGTAGTTTATCGCCTGAATACATCTTCCGCTCGGAATGTAGTAATGGCTTGTGGTGAGCTTCATGTTTCCGTTGTAAGGCAAGTCCATTGTCATCTGCACAAGTCCCTTGCCATAGGTGCGAGTGCCCACTACTACAGCTCTGTCGAAATCCTGCAATGAGCCGCTCGTGATTTCGCTTGCGCTTGCCGTGCTTCCGTTCACCAACATTACTATTGGCATCACTGTGTCGATAGGCTCAACGGTGGTTTTGTAGGTGCTGTTAGAGCGTGCCACCTTGCCTTTCGTCGTCACCACGGTGAGGTTTTTCGGCACAAACATGTTTACTATCGAAACAGCCTCGCTCAGCGAGCCGCCGCCATTGCCACGGAGGTCGAACACCAAACCTTTCGCCCCCTTGTTTTTTAGCTCAATAAACGCACGGCGCACATCTTTTGAGCAGTCTGTAGTAAACTGGCTCAGATTTATATATCCTATGCTGTCTTTCTGCATACCATAGTAAGGCACAGCAGGCAGCTGAATAGCCTTTCTCGTAATCTTTATCTTCATGTCCTTGCCTGTGGCTGGGCGATGTATTTTAAGGATAAACGAAGTGCCCGCGTCGCCTCTCAGGTGCTCGCTTACATACTGGTTGTCCTTGTTTCTCACGTCGTCCTTGTCTATTGCAAGGATTATGTCGCCCTTTCTTAGTCCAGCTTCAGCGGCAGGCATATTTTCGTAAGGCTCATCAATGACTACACGCTTCAGCTGATAATTATATTTTATCAGCGCGCCTATTCCGGCGTATTTTCCCGTAATCATCATTTTCAGTTCCTTCACCTTGTCTTCAGGGTAGTATTCCGTGTAGGGATCGAGACTTCTCAGCATGGCGTTTATGCCGTTGCCTATCACCTCGTTAGCGTTCAGCGTGTCCACATACATCAGGTCGAGCGCCTTGTATATGGAGTTGAACACGTTCATGTTTTTAGCCACCTCAAAGTTATGCTTGCTTGAGTTCTGCGCCATTGTAGGAATGGCGATAAGCATAGCGATGAGGAAAATCATTTTTTTCATTATTGTCATCTCTTTAATGTTTCAGTTTTTAGACGTTAAATGCAAAATTACCATTTTATTTATATATAGCCTATTTGCAATAACATTTGTTAGCACCTTTCTATTTTTTAAGCCATCAAAATAGCAGAAGAATCTTCGCCTTAGATTGTTGCGTAATCTAATTTTTATTCTTACCTTTGCTGAGTGAGAAATCGTGGCTAACATTCTGATTGTCAATCAGTGGCATTTGTTTCGCTTTTGCCCAAAAACAGCGTTTCACGCCTTGTTTTCACATCTCCGAATTACCTCAGAATGTTTTCTTACGCATTTTGGAATATCCCAAAATATCCGTGAACGATTTCACAGCGATTTTGGAGCACTCCAAACTGATTCTGCACGTTTTCTCACACATTTCGGAGTACTCCGAAATAGTTCTGAAAAGTTTCACAGTCATTTTTCTTTTCTCCAAAATCACTCTGAAAGGTTTCTCATGCTTTTCGGAGTATTCCAAAATAAGATTGCGCATCTTCGAAAGCGTAAACGCTTCCGAAGATAGGGATTTAAGCGAATAAATACTATAAATTGAGATATAAGATAAGGGAAAAAGCGCTGCGATGTAGGAAAAGCCTTTGAGAGATAGCGATAAAAGCGTTACGATGAAGGAAAAAACCTTGATGGATAGCTATAAAAGTGCTGCGAAGCCCCTTTTTACCTTCTAACATACCCTTTGAACGCCTGCGAACTGAAATTGCAATGCGCAGATAGCTTCCGCAACAAGATTTTCCTATTTTCAAAAGTGTTTTATCACATTGCTGCGCAGAAATGCTGTTTTTGATAGGTTCTTAGCCATATTGCTGCGAGAAAATTCCATTTTTTATTTTGTTTTAGTCGTATTGCTGCGAGGAAATGCTGTTTTTGATAATGATTTGCTCGCTTCGTCATGCGGAAATGCCTTTCTTGATTATGATTTAGTCGTTTCGTTGTGAGGAAATGTTGTTTTTGAAATTGTTTTAGTCATATTCCCCCACAACAAAAAGTGCCGAAAGACTCTGCGTGAATCTTTCGGCACTTAATCGTATATAATATAAGGAGAAACCTTATTTCTTTTCTTTCAGAAGGTAGACCACTACGGGGAGGTGGTCAGAATAGCCGTCGAGCCAAACGCCGCCGGCAGTGGTGCGCTTAGGAGTGCCCTTGTATTTTCCTGTGGTCTGGAAAAGGTAAGGGAAACGGCAAATCTGATTCTTCCAGAACTTAAGCTCGCTGAAATCACGAGATTTGTTCTTGTTGAGCACATTAGGGGTCATCACAATCTGGTCGAACAAATTCCATGCGCCTTGATATGACAAGGTGCCTGTGCCCTGCTTCAAGATGTTGTACCAAGGGTTGTACATGTCGCCTTCGCCCACCATGCTTATCTCCTCCTTTGCGCTGAGATATTTGTGCATGCTCGCGTCGGTAGGGTCGTCGTTCATGTCGCCCATCACGAATATCTTTGTCTTTGGGTCTTCACGAAGCAGAGAATCCTTAACTACCTTCACCTGACGGGCTGCCGACTCACGATAGAAACCTACGCTGAAACGGCTTGGCCAGTGGCACACGATGATAGCGACGTGCTCATCTGCCATCGTTCCGCTCACGGTGAGGAAACCACGGGTGAAGAATGTGCTGTCTTTAGCCAGCTCCTGAACATAAGGCACGAGCTTCACGTCGCGCACTGTGAAGAGGGCAGGGTTGTAGAGCAGTCCGCAGTCGATGCCACGGCGGTCAGGCCCTTCAATGTGGCAGAACTTCATTCCACGCTTCTTGAGTGGCTCTTGATTTACGAGGTCGGTCAATACGCGAGCGTTTTCCACCTCTGACAAGCCGATTACGGCACAGCCGAGAGGCGAAACATTTGTGCCCATGTCGGCAAGGGCGCGCGACATGTTGGCAAGCTTGTGCTTGTATTTCAGTCCGTTCCATTGGTAAGAACCCGAAGGGAGAAAGTCGTAATCTCTTTTGCCTTCATCATGGCAGGTGTCGAACAGGTTTTCCTGATTATAGAAACCTATGGCATAGACATTATATTGCTTCTGAGCGTTTGCGAAGCCGCTTGCGAGGAGAAGAAAAAATGTCAGTAAGGAAAATAATTTTTTCATATATGATTTTTATTTTGTTTTAGCAGGATTTTTAAACGTATATGCAAATATAAATCTTATTTCCGAGATTAACACGCGTGAAAATAGAAATTTGATAAAAAATCTTTCATAGTTTCAAAAAAATGTGTTACTTTGCACATTAGTATCACTATAATTATTAAAAATAACTAATTTAAATTATGCAGAAAAAGCTGAAATCTCGTGCCAACAAGCGCAAGGCGAGCCTGCTCGCGAGTTGCTCCCCTCAGCCGAATTTCTTCAATTTAGCAGTGCTTGCACTCTGCTTGTCATCATCTGCAATGGCCCAAAATGCAGTGGGTCAGGGCGATGTCTCAAAAGAGTCTTCGATTACACTGACTGAAGCTCAGTTGGGAGAAGATGACAACATGAGCCAGAATGTGACGCTCGTCAATTCCAACAGCAATGTATATGCTTCGGAAGTCGGCTATCTGTTTTCTCCGGTGAGATTCAGATATCGCGCGCTGAATCAGAAGTACAACGAGGTCTATATCAACGGTACTCCTTTCAACGATATGGAGTCAGGACAGTTCCGTTATTCCTTGGTAGGCGGTCTTAACCAGCAGACAAGAAACGTAGACTTCATCCTCCCGTTTGAAGACGGCAGCTTTGCCTTCTCAGGTATGGGCGGAAGCAATAACTACGATTTCCGTGCCGCAAACATGGCATCAGGTCATCGTATCACTCTCAGCGGTGCCAATCGTAACTATGTTATGAGAGGTATGTACACCTACGCTTCAGGCCTTAACGATAAGGGATGGGCTGTGGCTGCCAACCTCACATATCGTGGTGCTCCTATGGGATGGGGAATTGTGGAAGGCACATTCTATAATGCCTTGTCTTACTATCTGGGCGTGCAGAAGGTGTGGAACAACGGTCATTCTCTCGCTTTCTCTACATGGGGCAACCCTACGGAGCGTGCTTCACAGGGCGCAGCTACCGACGAAAGCTACTGGATAGCTAACAACTATCTCTACAACCCTTACTGGGGATATCAGAACGGCAAGAAGCGCAACTCACGCATCATCAACGATTTCGCTCCTACCGCACTCCTCACATGGGATTGGGATATCGACAACAAGACGAAGCTCACTACTTCGCTCGCTGCGAAATACAGCATGTATAAGAGCACAAAGCTCGACTACAACAACTCTGATAATCCGCAGCCTGACTACTGGAAACTTCTTCCAAGCAGCTACTACGACGTTTGGGGCGAGAACGATATGTTCCGCACACAGCAGTGCCTTAACGACTACAACACGGCTCTGAACTATCTGCGCAGCTCAAAGTATAACCGCCAGATTGATTTCGACCGCCTGTATTATTCTAACCGTAAGGCATCGGAACAGGGCGCTGACGCTATGTATTTCATAAAGGCAAAGCACAACGATGCTCTTATGATTAATCTGTCTTCTACTTTAAATAAGCAGCTTACGGAAAACAGCGCGTTGAACCTCGGATTTAATCTCGGAAAGAACTTCGGACGCCATTATCAGACTATGGAAGACCTCCTCGGAGCTTCTTCTTATCATAACATAAATACTTATGCTCTCGGCACTTACTCTATTGACGATCCACAGGTGCAATACGATCTCGACCGTCCTAACGCAGTGGTGGGCGAAGGCAATAAGTTTGGTTACGACTATCGCATCGACGTGCTGAAAGCTAACCTCTGGGCTAACTACGCAGAGAACTTCGGCGCGCTCCATTACTCTGTAGCAGCTAAAATCGGTCACACCGATATGCAGCGTAAGGGATATATGCGTAATGGTATGGCTATCAACAACTCTAAGGGCAGAAGCCACACAGCCAACTTCCTCGATGGTGGTGTGAAGGGTAATGCTACTGTAAACTTGGGTTATGGCCACGCTTTCAATATCGGCGTTGGCTATGAGCTTCGCGCTCCTGAGGCTAACAACGCTTTCGCAGCTCCTGAAATCAACAACGACTACGTTACTAATCTGAGAAATGAGCGTGTGTTCAGCTCAGAGGTTGGTTATCAGTATAAAGGCTCTTGGCTCAACCTTAACCTCAGCGGTTACTACAGCCGTATTAAGAACGCTACTGAGTGGACATGCTTCTATTTCGACGACATCAATTCTTTCTCTTACGTCTCTCTTACCGACATCGAGAAGGAATACTATGGCGTGGAACTCGGAGCTAAATTCAAGCTCGCAAGCTTCCTCGACTTGAAGCTTATCGGAACAATGAGCGAGGCACAGTATGCCAATAACGCAAATGTGCGCTACATGAACTCTACTCAGGCTACTTACACCGACGACATCCTCGTAAACGAGGGTATGCGTGAGAGCGGCACTCCTCTTACTGCCGCAAGCGCAGGCTTGAGCTATCATCAGGGTGGATGGTTTATCGACCTCGACTGCAACTACTACAACGACATCTACCTCTCTTATTCTCCTTACTATCGCTACAAGAGCATTGAGGAAAAGATGGGACGCGTGAATGAAGATGGTTCTTTGCAGACTCTCGCCCAGGAAAAAGGTCATGGCGGATTCATGCTCGACGCTTCTATCGGCAGAAGCATTCGCCTGAAGAAAGGCTCACTCTCTGTAAACCTCATGGTAAGCAACTTGCTCAACAACGAGCATCTCTGCACAGGTGGTTATGAGCAGAGCCGTTCAGATGTTACCAACACTGGTAACTCTCGCGCTTATAAGTTCTCTCGCAACGCTAAGAAGTACTATGCTTATGGTACTAACGCAATGTTGAACATAGCATATAAGTTCTAACCCCCAAACTCACTCGAAGAAAATGAAAAAGATAAAATCAATTATACTTTTGCTTCTCGCGGCATTCTCTTTTGCGTCTTGCATGGACAGCGACTGGGAAGATCCGAAGAACGACTATGCTTATGGCAACGACAACATTGAGGAAAGCAATGTGGTAACCATCGCTGAGCTGAAGGATATGTACAGCAATGTCCTCAATGTGGATTATCGCGACGGAGTAAGCTATGCCGAAGTGGATAAGGACGTGAAGATAAAGGGCGTAGTTACTGGTAATGATATTCAGGGCAACCTCTATAATCAGATTTCTTTGCAGGATGAATCGGGCGCTATCGTTGTTGCGATATCTTCCGGCGGACTTAATGGTTATCTGCCTGTAGGCGCTGAAATCCTTGTAGACCTGAAAGGCTTGTATGTAGGCAATTATGGCTTGCAGCCTGAAATCGGCACTCCTTACACCAATGCCAACGGACAGACTTACGTAAGCCGTATGAACCGCGTCCTTTGGAA
The DNA here is from genome assembly GCA_024682415.1 of Prevotella sp. Classification (GTDB taxonomy): domain Bacteria; phylum Bacteroidota; class Bacteroidia; order Bacteroidales; family Bacteroidaceae; genus Prevotella. The sequence continues at coordinate 44,455 of JAIKZG010000004.1, read as the reverse complement.
TCAGCATTTCAAATATACAGGCGTGACAAAGACTGTCACTCCCGAAGTGTTTGACCTTGCTAAGGTGACCGACGAGAACTATCTTAAGGCTAATGCCGGCAAGCTCATGGTGGTAAAGGGCGTTACCCTTGCCGATGCCGACGGAGTTACCGTCTATGCAGAAGGCAACACCACTAATCAGGCATTCCAGGGCATTTCTGCCAATAATCTCGTGCTTCGCACCAGCAATTATGCTGATTTTGCCGCAAAGAAGTTGCCTATGGGCTCGCTTGCCATAACAGGCGTGTTCACTCGCTTCAACAGCACATGGCAAATACTTGTTCGCTCAGAGGATGATATTCGTCCTTACTAATTCAAATCATATTCACAGAAAATTAAAAGAATAATATACAATGAAAAAGTTAATTTATTCGATGTTGGCTTTGGCTTTGTCGGCCATTACTTTCACCAGCTGCGAAGACGTTCCTAACCCATTTGCGGATCCTAACAGCGAGCTGCAGTCAGGCATCTACTTGAAGGAGAGCTTCGCTTCAGGCGCAGGCAATTTCTCAATTGTCACCACTAAGGGTACACCTTGGGTGAACAATTACAGCACAATGACAGCTACAGGTTATAACAACGCTGACAAGACCAATACGGAGTCGGAGAGTTATCTCATTTCTCCTGAGGTGGATCTTTCTGCTGCTTCTGCCGCTTACTTGCAGTTCAGCTATATCTTCCGCTACGGCAACCGCGCAGGCGCAGACAAGGTGCTTATCACTACCGACTATACAGGCGACCCTACAACTACTACATGGGACGACATTACTGGTACTCTCACCGAGGGCAGCGACTGGGCTACATTCTCTAAGTATCAGCATCAGCTCGACTCTAAGTACTTGAAGAGCAAGGTGCGCGTAGCTCTTTATTACAGCGCTACAGCTACCGATTCTCGCACATGGGAGGTGAAGAACCTTTATATCGTGGGCGGTCAGGTTCCAGCTTCAGGCTCAGAAGTAGCACAGGGTGGCACTGCTGACAGTCCTTACACAGTGGCTGAGGCTCTCGCTATCATCAATAGCGGCAAGGCTTCTTCTAACGAGGTTTATGTTACCGGTATCGTTTCTAAGATTGATGATATTAACACTACTCAGTATGGTAACGCTACATATTACATCTCTGACGACGGCGGCACTACTACTCAGCTTGAGGTGTTCCGTGGATATGCTTTGAATGGCGACAAGTTTACAGACGCTAACAAGGGTACTCTCACTGTTGGCACAAAGGTAACAGTTTGCGGTGTGCTTACTCTCTACAACAAGACTCCTGAATTTGCTCAGGGCAGCAAGATTGTTTCTTTCGGTGATAATGGTAGCACCGTAATCCCAGAGGGCGGCACATCTAACAATCCTTTCACTGTGGCTCAGGCTATCAGCGTAATCAATTCTGGCGCTCCTACAACAGAGGTATATGTAAAGGGTATCATTTCTCGTCTTACTAAATTTGAAGATAAATATAAGTCTATCACTTATTATATCTCTGATGATGGCAAGGCTGCTAACGAGCTTCAGATTTATAGCGGAAAGGGCTTGAATGGCGCTGACTTCGCTGCTCTGACTGATTTGAAGGTTGGCGACGAGGTTGTTGTAAAGGGTATCATCAAGGACTTCAAGGGCTCTCCTGAAATGGATAAGAACAATGTGATTATCAGCCGTAAGGAAGCTCCAGCCGCAGCTCCTGAAGAGCCAGCTGCTATCAGCGTAGATGGCGCTGACGCTACAATCGACCTTTCTACTCTTGGCTTGAAGGACAAGGCTAAACTTACAACTCCTATCACAACCGGTGATTTCACTCTCTCATTCGGCGGTGCCGGAAACACTCCTGTGTTCTACACAGCTACAAAGGGATTCCGTCTTTATGCTCACAATGAGATGACCGTTGCTCATGCTTCTAAGAATATCGTGAAGATTATCCTTCAGTGCGACTCTTATAACGGAACAGAATACATCGGCAATAAGGATTATCTGCATGCTAATGCAGGTTCTGCAAAGGTTACTCCTACATTCGCTGCTCCATTGGTTTCATTCGCAGGTTTCAACAGCAAGAATCTTACTATCGTAAATGATTGGAGCGAGGCTAATGGTGGTACTCAGCTTCGTGTACAGAAGATTTATGTATTCTACGCAAAGTAAAATAACAAGGCGTAATACGTAATTCAAAAAAATAACTTATCTTTGTGCGTCCTTTCACTATAATGGTGAGAGGGCGCACAATCATTTAATAGGTATTTAAAAGTAGATTAAGATGTTATTAAACGGTATGGATAAGTTGAAATATATTCTTGGTATTGCTGTCGTGGCATTGTCGCTGTCGGCATGCTCGTCGGGAGATAATAATATTGATATAGATATTATTATTCCAGAAGAAAAGGAAAACGCTAATAATAATGAAAATAATAGCGGTAATAATGAAAATAACAAGCAGGAGGATAAAGTAGATCCGAATAATCAGAACACCAATAGCACGGCAATGAACGAAGTGTGTGGTCGCTTGGAGTTCCCTCGTGTAAAAGGCGGAGCAAACAACACGATTATTGTTCATAAGTTGGAAAACGGCGAAGTGAACTACTGCACGGAGTGGGATTCTTATCGCCATTCGCAGCGTTGGTCTTGCTATCAGCTTTACCGCTCTAATTTGCAGAAGAATGTAACCAGATATTATTCAGATAGCAATCAATATCCGTTTGATCCTGACTTGAATCGTGATTTATATCTCACAAGGGATTATTTCAAGGGTTCTGGTTATGACCATGGACATATCTGCCCTTCGGCTGACAGATTGAGCACTTCAACGGCTAACTATCAGACTTTCTACCTCACTAATATGCAGCCACAGATTAACGCTTTCAATGCTAAGGTGTGGGCAAATATGGAAACGCAGGTGAGAAATATAGCAATGAAGAATGGCTATAGCTTCTGTGATACTCTTTATGTTTGTAAGGGTGGAACGATAGACGATGAAAGCAATATCATTAAGCGCGTGAGCGGTGTGCTTATCGTGCCGAAATATTTCTTCATGGCATTGCTCGCCGTGAAAGACGGACAGTATCACGCTATGGCTTTCTGGATAGAGCATAAGGCTAACAGCGACACGCAGCTTGCGAAATATGCCATTAGCGTGAACGAGCTTGAGAGAAGAACAGGTATCGATTTCTTCTGCAATCTGCCCGACAGCCGTGAGGAGACAATAGAGGGGCAGTCAATATCAAATGCTTATTGGGGACTCAATTAAAAATATAATAAGACCAAATGAAAACCAAAATTTTATCTATTCTTGTAGCAGCGTTGGCGTTGATGTCGTTCAGCGCCGGCAGACCAATTCATATTTTCATGATTGGCGACTCTACAATGGCAAACAAAGACACTACTAATGGAAAAACCGAGCGTGGATGGGGTATGATGCTACAGCAACACCTCAAAGGCAACATCATCGTTGACAACCACGCTTTGAACGGCCGTTCTTCAAAGAGCTTTATTGATGAAGGCCACTGGAAGGAGGTTATCGACCTCGTGCAGCCTGGCGACTATGTGTTCATTCAGTTTGGTCATAACGATGAGAAGCCAAAGGCTGACCGCCACACCGATCCGGGCACTACATTCGATGCTAATCTACGTCGTTTCTGCCAGGAAACACGCGCTAAGGGTGGTATCCCTGTATTGTTTAACAGCGTGGTGCGTCGCAACTTCTTTAACAACAAGAACGCTTCTGCCGAGGACGATCTGCGCAGAGAGAATATGGGCAACCCTGTAGAGGGCGACACGCTGATAGACACTCACGGTGCTTATCTCGACAGTCCGCGCAATGTGGCTAAGGCGCTTGGCGTGACTTTCGTGGATGCCAACAAGATTACTCACGACTTGGAGCAGAAGATGGGACGCGAGGGAAGCAAGAAACTCCACATGTGGGTTGCTCCTAACACCATTAAGGCTTATCCTAAAGGCAAGCAGGACAATACACATTATAATATATATGGCGCGACGCTCGTTTCAAAGCTTATCATCAAGCAGGTGAAGAAGCAGGTGCCGGCATTGAAGAAATATATAAAGTAAATGCTTCAGAAGATATATTCGGAAAAGGTAGCTTCGCTTACAGAGCAGATAGCAAATCGCAAAGCGAAGAACAAACTATTCATAACAGGCGAGATAGTAACATTTCTCGCCTTTGTCTTATTCTTTATACTCTTCGTTTCCCTTGACTTTGAGAGGTGGGCGATAATCGCTTCTTTGATTGCGGTAATTGTCTATGCTTACATACGAAAGATGGATAATGCCAACAGCCGCATTACGAATGATTTGGAATGCCATAAGGGAGTGTATGAAGATGAACTGAAATATCTGACGGGCGATTTTTCCGCGTTTGACGATGGCGCGCGATATTCTGATGGTCGTCATGCTTTTGCTTACGACCTTGACGTGTTTGGGAAAGATTCTCTTTACAACAGAATAAATCGCACTGTGACATCGGGCGGAAGTGATGTACTTGCCGACAATCTGCGTAATTTGAAAGGCAGAGAAAATGCTGCTGCAATAAAGGAACTTGCCGAGCAGACAGAGTGGCGTGCAGATTTCCTCGCTACAGGAAGAACGGCAGGCAGAAAGATTGATACGATGGCGATGATAGAGGCTATAAAGAATGTGAGAGAGCTGCCTTTCCCTCGCTTTGCTTCATCGGGCGTTTCGCTTGCTATGGCATACGTTGCTATGCTTGGTTTCTATGCTGCCGTGGCGTGCTCAATATCGGGCATGATTGATGGCACGATTGCCGTTTGGTGGGCTATAGTTCAATTCTTTGTGGTCATTGCCTTATGCGGAAAGATACTGAAACGAGTAGAAAAGGCTACGGGGGCTTTGCAGTCACAGATAAGCAGTTATATTCAGCTGATTGCGCTCGTGGCGGAATGTTCCGATTTTAAGGTGGAGGAAAACAGAAAGATTGTGGCGCAGCTTGACGGAGCTATTGTTTCGTTTGCGAGAATGAAGAAGATAATCCATTCATTGGAAAGCAGGTCAAATGGTTTGGGGCTGCTCTTGTTTAATATCCTTTTCTTGAATGATTTCTTTCTTGTGCGCCATTTTCTGAAATGGCAGAATGAGTTTATCGACAAGGTAAACACATGGGTTGAGGCTATAAGCGAAATCGACGCGAGAATATCAATGGCTACCATGCGATATAATCATCCTGAGGCAGTGGATGCCGAGATTGTGGAGGGCAGCGATAAGATGATATACGAAGCAAAGGGGCTTTACCACCCATTCCTTGGAAAGGAAGCTGTGCGCAATGATTTCGTGATAGAGCATGAAAACTATTACATTATAACAGGAGCGAATATGGCTGGCAAAAGCACATTCCTCCGTGCCGTGGGTATTAATTATGTGTTGGCAATGGCTGGAATGCCAGTGTTTGCGGATAAATTCAGGGTGTCGGTTTACAGCTTGTTTAGCAGTATGCGCACTACTGACGACCTTACCCATGGCATAAGTTATTTCAATGCGGAGCTTCTTCGATTGAAACAGTTGATAGACGCTTGTCGTGAAAACAGGCAGACGCTGATAATTCTCGATGAGATATTAAAGGGCACTAACTCTTTGGACAAGCTCAACGGTTCACGATTGTTTCTTGAGAGTATAAGCCGTTTGCCGGTAAGCGGAATCATCGCCACTCACGACCTTGAACTTTCAAAAATGGCGGAGCAGCAGCCCGATGTTTTCCATAATTATTGTTTTGAGATAGAGCTTGGCGCAAAGGTCACTTACTCTTATAAAATCACACGTGGCGTGGCGCGCAATCAGAACGCGACATACCTGCTGAAACAGATATTAAAATAATCAAATTGTCACTTTCTTTATACTTTTAGGTGCATAAATGTTGCATTTTTCGGTTAAATTACCTATTTTTGCTGACATAATGCAATTATTAATGAGTAAAAACAACCAATAATGTATATGGACAATATAGACAACCTTGACAGAAAGATACTTAATATCCTGTCGAAAAATGCACGAATTCCTTTCAAAGATGTAGCCAATGAATGTGGCGTTTCGCGCGCGGCTATCCATCAGCGTGTGCAACATCTTATTGAGAACGGAGTGATAACGGGAAGTGGCTTTGATGTCAATCCGAAGAGCTTGGGATATTCTACATGTACTTATGTAGGCTTGAATCTTGAGCGAGGCAGTATGTATAAGGAAGTGGTGGAACGACTGAATACTATTCCTGAAATCGTAGAATGTCATTTCACGACAGGCCCTTACACAATGCTTATCAAACTTTATGCGCGCGATAATGAGCAGCTCATGGATTTGCTTAACAATCAGTTGCAGAGCATTCCGGGAGTTGTTTCAACGGAAACTCTTATCTCTCTGGAACAGAGCATAAAGAGGGAAATTCCAGTTAATATCGACGCTATAGAAAAGAAGAAGTAGACTTTTAGCTGAAAGATGAAATCTTTTAATATTCAAAGTTATTTGGACGATGTTTACGCTTCTTATCCTGAGGCTGAACATCGTCCAATTATTGGTATAACGGCTAATTATAGCGATGGCAAAGCTATGATTATGGATCGTTATTATACACAGGTGGTTGAGGCTGGCGGTGTGCCGATGTTGCTGCCTCCTACGGATGATGTGGACGTAATTATCAACTCACTCGCCAATATCGACGGCTTGCTTCTTTCGGGAGGTGCTGATTACAATCCGTTGTGGGCAGGCGAAGACCCAGAGGTGAAGCTCGGCGGTATTAACAGCAAGCGCGATAAATATGAACTGCTGATAACGCGACTGGCTTTCAATAGGCAGATTCCTATGCTCGGTATCTGTCGTGGCATTCAGACAATGGCAATGGCTCTCGACGGAAAGGTGAAGCAGGACATAAGCGCTGACGCTACGATAAAGCATTCACAAGACGCTGAGCGCAATGAGCCTACTCATCTCGTGATGTTTGACGATGATTCCATTCTCGCGAAGCTTTATCCTGGCACGAGCGGCATATATGTAAACTCATTCCATCATCAGGCAGTAGCCGAGGCTGGCCCTCATTTCCGTGTGGTTGCCACTTCTATGGACGATATAATAGAGGCGATAGAAAGCAGAGAGCACAAGCCGATGATGGGAGTGCAGTGGCATCCTGAATGGCTTGAAGAGGAAGGTTTGCCTTTGTTTAAATGGCTTGTGGGCGAGGCAGCGATTTTTAATAAGGCGAAAAAGTTGCACAAATCGATTGTTACTCTCGACACTCATTGCGACACGCCAATGTTTTTTCCGCAAGGCATAGACTTCGCAAAGCGTGATGACCGCATACTTTATGATTTACATAAATGGACAGAGGGCAGAACCGATGCCGTGACTATGGTGGCTTATCTGCCGCAGCCTAAGGATGATGAGCGATTTACAGACATCGCTCCGTTTGAGGTGGATGGCCCTAAGGCTTATGCTGATTTGATATTCGATAAGCTTGATGATATTATCAGCTCTAATTCTGATTATATAGGTCAGGCATTTTGTAGATATAGCTTGCTTTGCAATAAATATGAGGGCAAGAAATCAATCCTTTATGGCATTGAGAATGGTCTTGCCATTGAGGATAATCTTGATAATGTGAATCATTTCGCTGAGCGAGGCGTCACTTACATCACTCTTTGCCATAACGGCGACAATCAGATATGCGACAGTGCGCGTCGTTCTAATAATACTAATAATGGCGTTAGCGAGTTTGGCGCAAAGGTTATTGAGCGCATGAACGACTGTGGCATAATGGTGGATTTGAGCCATGCTGGAGAGAAGAGTTTCTACGACGCTCTTGAAATAAGTCGCACGCCTATAGTGTGCAGCCATAGCAATTGTCGCGCGTTGTGTGATGTGCCACGCAATCTCACTGATGATCAGCTTCGTGCTTTGGCAAAGGCTGGCGGCGTGGCTCATATCACTCTTTATCATGGCTTCCTCGTAAAGGATAGCAAGGAGGGTGAGGCTACAATCCTCGATGCTATTGACCATCTGAACCATGCCATCGACATTATGGGAATAGACCATGTGGGCTTAGGAACTGATTTCGACGGCGACGGAACAGTAAGAGGATGTGCAGACGCAAGCGAGCTGATAAACTTCACGATGACGCTTCTTCGCAAGCGTTATTCTGTAGACGACATAACAAAGATTTGGGGAGGAAACTGGCTGAACCTTATGGAGAAGGTGCAGTCTATGAGAAAATAAGAAAACTGATATGGCGTGTTTCTCTTTTCACACATAGGGGGAAATGCGCTATCCGTAAAAAAGTTACAAGATAATGAAAAAGATAGTGATATTTTCTACCGCTCTTATAGCTACGCTTATTGCGGTGTTCGCGGTAGGGAAGAATGGTTGCGGTGAGGGTGAAAAGGTTTCTCCCTCGGAAGAGGAAGCTCCCGTAGCGGAAATCGTAGGCCCCGCTTTCTGTGCTGACTCTGCTTATGAATATGTAGCTAAGCAATGTGAGTTCGGCCCACGCGTAATGAACAGCGCTGCTCATGATAAATGTGAGGAATGGATAATCGCTAAGTTCAAGCAGTTCGGTTGCGGAATTAAGACGCAGAAAGTAGATTTGAAAGGCTATGACGGCACGATATTGCATAGCACGAATATTATGGCGAGCGTTCGCCCTGAGCTGAAAAAGCGTGTGCTGATTTGCGCTCATTGGGATAGTCGTCCATGGGCAGACAACGATCCCGACAGCACCAACTGGCGCAAGCCTGTAATGGCTGCTAACGATGGCGCGAGCGGTGTGGCTGTAATGCTTGAGATTGCTCGTCTGTTGCAGAATGACAAGACTTTGAATGTGGGCGTGGATTTCGTTTGCTTCGATGCGGAAGACTGGGGCACTCCTCAATGGTCTGGCGTGCAAGACGATGGCACGTCGTGGGCTCTCGGCGCGCAATATTTCTCTGCCAATCTGCCACAGGGTTATGACGCTGAATACGGTATCTTGCTCGATATGGTAGGCGGACAGGGCGCGAAGTTCTATCAGGAGGGAATGTCGAAGCAGTTTGCTCCCGATGTTCTCCGCAGAGTGTGGCGCGCGGCTGCTCATGCCGGTTATGGCAGTTTCTTCCCAAAGAAGGAGGGTGGCATGATAACCGATGACCATATACCGGTGAATAAGGTTGCCAGAATACCTACCGTAGACATCATTCCTTATTATCCTGATTGTGAGCAGAGCGGTTTCGGCCCTACATGGCACACCGTTTCTGATGATTTGGCGCACATTGATGTCAATACGTTGAAAGCCGTAGGTCAGACGGTAATTCAGACCATTTTTGAAAAGTAATTAATTCTCGTTTAAATAGTTTTTAAAAGCCATTCAGTTTTGACGCTGAATGGCTTTATTTTTGTAAGTTGTTTGTTGTTAGCAAAAATTAAATAATATTGGTTACAATAATGTAACATCGACGTCTAAATAAGCGGTTTATTGCCTCAAATTAAAAACGGACAAATACTAAATTTATAAATTTAATATACTTTTTTATTATGGGAAAAAATCGTTTATCAACACGATTAAAGGCTCTATCTTTGCCATTGTTAGGCATTGCTGCGTTGGGCTTGACTTCGTGTGCACAAGACGGTTATGACGATGATGAGCGTTGGCAGTCTACTGTGACCAACACCCAACTCGCTTCTCCGTCGGCTGATGATATCTCTATCACAGCAAACGCTGACGGTTCCAAGACTATTATTTCTTGGCCAGTTGTTAAAGGAGCACGTGGTTATCATTGCGTCTTCACTGATGTTACTGATGGCACTAAGGTATTAAAGGATTCTCTTATCGACGGATGCACTTTGACCGTTGATCGTGAGGAAGACTCAAAGTACAATTTCACTATTACCACCTTAGCTGATACTGTAGTGGGAAACAAGGACGCGCTTACTGCTACAAGTAAGGATTTCACTACTCTTGTCGCTACTTACGCAACTATTCCTAACGGAACAGATTTGGCAGAGTATTTCAACACTACAAATCCTATTCCGGAAGGATTGACAGAAGATGAACTTTGCTTCGATCTCGAACCAGGTGGTAACTACACAATGTCGGATATTGTAGACTTTGGTTTGCATAAAGTGACATTGCGTTCTACAGTTCCTTCTAAGCAGGCAAATGTCGTGTTCGGAGAAAATGCTAAAATTAAGACTTGCGCTCAGCTTAGCCTTAAGAACATATACTTCGACATGACAAATGATGCTAATAAGTTCTTGCAACTTAGCGTTCATAAGGATGCAAATGAAAAGGGCAAGGTTGTTCTTGATGATCCTATCTTGATAAGTGGTTGCTATATTAATGATTTGAAATCAACTCTTTTCTATGATGACAACGTGGCTTTTGCTGTTAAAAACTTCATCTTGAAAAATACAGTCGTTCATTTCAATACTCCTACTAATACAAAGACAACCATGCTTCACATGAAGAGCACTGGTAGTTTTATCCATATTACAACAATAGACAAATGTACTATTTGGGATGAGAATGTAAATAACAGTGGTTTCTTTATGCAATACAATGGCGGTCGTTCTAATGATGTAGGATGGGCTAAGAGCGATGCGGCAATTAATATCTCGAATAGTACATTCTTTAATGTTGTTAAGAAAGGTAAGCTTGGTAATTACAATCAGATGAATAGCTTATATACATATACTGTTCGTGAATGTATATTTGTGGATTGCTCAAGTGGTCATTCTGCAAAACAGCTTATGCATAATAAGAGTAATCTTGGCACAAGAGCTAAGTATTATAACAATACATATTGGTTTGACGGTGCTGATGAAAATGCGGCTAGTGATAAGGCAGACCAGAGCGGTACTCAGGTTAAGGGCGACCCTGGCTTTGCTGATCCTGCCAACGGCGATTTCACTGTAAGCGGTGCTAACCAGTTGGATAAGAAGATAGGTGACCCACGTTGGCTTAAATAACTAAAAGCAAACAATTATTGAATATGAAAAATAAATATATAAAGACCTTGTTTATGGCAGCCGCAATGACTTGCGCCCTGCCGGCATTGGCACAGACAAAGGTCGTTAAGGGTACTGTCGTTGACGAGAAGGGTATTCCTGTTATCGGTGCTACCATTAACGTAGGCGGTGCAAAGATTGCTACCGTTACCGACCTTGATGGTAACTATACTCTTCACGATGTGCCTGAAAACGCAACTATCCATGTTTCATATCTTGGATATAAGCCAACTACTACAAAGGGCGGTTTGCTCAAATTGCAGGAAGACGCTTCTGAACTTAACGAAGTAGTTGTAGTAGGTTACGGCGTGCAGAAGAAAGCTCACCTTACAGGTTCTGTAGCATCTGTAAAGATGGACGAAGTGCAGGATCTCGCAAGTGGCGACATGGCTTCTACATTGAGAGGACTTGTAAACGGTATGTCGATCAACGGCGGTAGCGCACGCCCAGGCGAGAACGCTACTATCTCAATCCGTAACGCAAGCACATTGGGCGATATAGGTACAACAGCACAGCAGCCTCTGTTTGTTATCGACGGCTACATCTATCCTAATGATGTAAAGGTGGGTAACACTTATCAGAACCTCGGCGCTGAGGCTTTCAACAACTTGGACGCAAGCGAAATCGAGAGTATCTCTGTATTGAAGGATGCTTCTGCTGCCGTTTATGGTGCTCGCGCCGCTAACGGTGTAATCCTCGTTACTACAAAGAAAGGTAAACTCGGCTCACCACGTATTTCTTACAGCGGTCAGTTTGGTTTCACCGACGAGGTAGCTCGTCCTAAGATGCTTAGCGCATACAACTATGGTCGCCTTGTAAACGCAATGCAGGCTGCCGACCCTACAAATACTTCGCTTAACAAGACTACAGGTCTTTATCAGGCAGACGAGCTTGAGGCTATGAAGGCTCTCAACTACGACTTGCTTGACGACCAGTGGGAGACAGCTTTCACTCAGAAGCACAGCGTAAACGTAAGTGGTGCAACTGACAATGTAAGCTATTTCGCTGGTATGGCATATTATGATCAGGACGGTAACCTTGGCAAGCTCGATTATAATCGTTGGAACTATCGTGCCGGCATTGACGTAAAGATTAGCAAGTGGCTTTCTGCCGGCTTGACTGTAAACGGCGACTACGGCAAGAAGAAGACTCCATTGGTAAAGGTGGGTGGCACAAGCTCTGAAAAGGACTACAACCTCCTTCTCACTCATCCACGCTATATGCCTGAATATGTAACAGGTCTTGATGCTAACGGCAATGAAATGCAGTATGCGGTTCCTGCTTTCGGTATCTCTAACAGCCTTAACAACCAGAATCAGTATTACAACTATTCTGTTCTTCAGAACAATGGCGACTACAAGGAGAATATGTCGAGCAACATGAACATCGGCGCTAACTTGAGCTATGACTTCGGTTGGAGCAAGATTTTGAAAGGTTTGAAACTCAAATTCTCTTACGCAAAGAGTATCAATACTGATAAGGGCAATGAGTATGGTTCTGCCTACACATTGTATAAGATGAATACTCTCTATGGCAGTGGCGGTCACTTGTATACTCCTCTTGCCGGCGATGCTTTGTTTGCTGCCGACAACTTCACAGCATTGACTCTCGGTAATGGTAACTACATTGCTCGCTCAATGGTGCGCACAGACAACTATCAGATGAACTTCACCGCATCTTACAACCGCAAGTTTGGATTGCACGATGTAGGCGCTTTGTTCTCTATTGAGAAATCAGAAGCAGAGAATGAGTATCTGACAGGTCAGCGTGAAGAGCCATATCCATTTACTACAAAGCAGTACAACTCTGCTACAGGTGAGATGACTACCACTTTCACACGTTCAGAGAGCGGTACATTGTCTTACATCGGTCGTTTGAACTATTCTTACGCTGATAAGTATCTCGCCGAAGTATTGCTTCGCTCAGAGGCTTCTACAAAGTTCGCACCAAAGAACTATTGGGGCACATTCACATCATTCAGCGCAGGTTGGGTGATGAGTGAGGAAAAGTGGTTTAAGAAGTCTTTGCCATGGGTTGACTTCTTGAAGCTCCGTACTTCTTTCGGTCTTACAGGTCGTGACAACACAGCCGCTTGGCAGTGGATGCAGGTTTATGGTCAGGATGCCAACAGAGGTACTGTGTTCGGTGAGGGCGTTTCTAACGACTCTGGCAACCGTATCACTATCAACAAGAACAACTCTGCCGTAAACTCAGACGTACATTGGGATAAGTCATATAAGTTTGACTTCGGTATTGACGCTCACTTCCTTGACCAGCGTCTTAGCCTCACATTCGACGCTTATCGTCAGTGGGACCGCGAGATGCTTCTCAACCTCTCTCAGCTGGTTTCTTATACTATTGGTACACAGAGTGCTGCTGTAAACAGAGGCGAAATCGACTCTTGGGGTTATGAGGTTTCTTTGAAGTGGCAGGACAAGATCGGTAAGGACTTCAAGTATAATATAGGTATCAACACCGGTTATTCTGACAACAAGGTGCTCAATATGGACTTCGAGGATGAATACATCTATCGTCAGATTCAGAGAGGTCATCGCACAGATATCGGTACTTGGGGTATGCAGTGCATAGGTATGTTCCGCAGCTTCCAGGATATCAATGAATACTTTGATGAACTTAAGAAGCACGTCGCTACAGGCGTAACTCCTACTTACATGGGCTTGACTCAGGACAATGTTCGCCCAGGTATGCTTATCTATAAGGATGTGCGCGGTGCTTACGACCCTGTTACAAAGACGTTCGCCGAGCCTGACGGTATCGTAGACGCAGAAAACGATCAGGTACAGCTCGGCTGCCGCAACAATATCTACGGCTTCACAATGAACGCAGGCTGCTCTTACAAGAGCTTGTCGTTGAACTTCCAGTTTGGCGCAAACTGGGGTGGCTACACTACCGTTCCTTCACAGGCTTTGAAGCCTACAGGAAGCATAGAATACTGCAACATGCCTTCTTTCTGGAATGTTGATAACATGTATTCTTATCAGGATGTTTACGACGGAAGCGGCAACCTCGTAGTTGCTGAAAATCGCGACGCTAAGTATCCTAACTTGGCTTACTCTTCTGTAAACTCAGTTGCTTCAAGCTTCTGGCGCATCAGCTCAGCTCGCGTAACTCTTAACCGCGTAACATTGGCTTACGCTTTGCCTAACCAGTGGTTTAAGGGTATCGGCGTGAGTGGTGTACGCGTAAACGTTACTGGTCAGAACCTTATCAACTTCTACAACCCATATCCTGACAATTTCACAAGTCCGATGGCAGGCACATACGGCAGCTATCCTAACTTGCGCAAGTGGACAGTGGGTGTAAACTTCTCATTCTAAGGAATGAGCGATAATATATATACTTATATTATATAAAGGTATAAAAATATATGAAAACTAAATATATTAAATTGTTCGGCTTGGGTCTTGCCACTGTAGTTGGACTTTCTTCTTGCAGCGATGATTTCCTGAAAGAGAAGAAGAACTACGACAACGCCACAAGAGACATATATAATTATTATGAGGGTGCCAACGGTCGTCTGAACGATATCTATAGCTGGTGTCTTCCTAATGTAAACGACCTGACATGGAAATATCCTTCATGCGGTAATGCCGACCTTGCCGGTAAGTCTACCGAGGAATACTCTGGCTTCAGCGATTTCGTAAATCCTGAGATTGAGCTTTCTTCAATGAGTTCTACAAATGCTGTGCCTGATTTCATCATGGGCACACAGACTAATATTCAGGAAGCTGTTTACGGTCGTATCCGCAACATCAACGATGTGCTTGAGGGTATCGAGGAAGGTTCTTTGAGCCGTGAGCAGAAAGACGTGCTCGAAGGTCAGGTTTATTTCTTCCGCGCATGGTGCTACTACAACCTCTTTAAGTGGTATGGTGGCGTAGCTATCGTTACCAACACTCAGGACCCTGTAGAGGGCACTACTAATGAGCGTCGTCCTGCAAAGGAAGTGAAGGATTTCATCATCAGCGACTTGGATAAAGCTGCCAAGATGCTTGCCGGCAAGACTATGAACGGCGGTTGGGGTGGCTCTGACTACGGACGTGTTACTACAGGTACTGCTCTTGCTCTCAAGGGTCGTGTGCTTCAGTTGTGGTGCAGCCCGTTGTTCAACCGTGCTAACGACGAAAGCCGTTGGAAGGAAGCTCACAAGGTGATGAAGGCTGAGCTCGACTCTATCAACAAGTGTGGTTATGGCTTGTATCAGACTTCTACAAACACCAACGCAAGCGACTTCGCAAACATGTTCGCTCAGTCTACAAAGAATCCTGAGGCTGTGTTTGTAACTCTTTTCAACAACGTAACTGGTGACGGTCTTGACAATCAGAAGAACAATATCTGGGAGCGCAGCATTCGTCCGAAGAATCAGGGCGGTAGCGGAAAGAACGCTTCTGAGATGTTGGTTCACTTGTTCCCTATGCGCGATGGTAAGATTCCTGCAGGAACAGGCACATATACAAAGCTTGAGACATCAGACAACTATGCTTACAGCACAGACGCTCCATTTATGAACCGCGACCCGCGTTTCTATCGCACATTCGCGTTCCCTGGCTTCCGCTGGGCTTACAACGGCGATGCTTCTACCATCGACGCCAACAACCCTAACAGCGGTAAGGACTTTGTGCTTTGGAACTATGTATGGTATACCAACCAGAATGATCAGGGCGACGTAGAGAGCGGCAACTCTTATGGCGCTGACAACTTGTTGAGCAGCCGTCAGGGTGTTTATGTTCGCAAGAAATCAGACGATTTGGATTGCAACGCTTCTCCACTTTATCAGTACTACACTGGTGTGCAGAAGGGTGCTTATCCATTCTTCTCAGCTGCTCCTCTTATGGAAATCCGTTATGCTGAGGTGCTTCTCAACCTTGCTGAGGTAGCTTGCGGCGCAGGTGAACTTAACGAGGCTGTAGACTATCTGAAGCAGATTCGCGCTCGTGTGGGTGGCGATTACAAGGCTGAAAACAACTATGGTCTTCAGGCTAACCTCGTTTCTGATCAGGCAGCTTGTATGAGTGCTATTCTCTATGAGCGTCAGATAGAGTTCGCTTACGAGGGCAAGCGTTTCGACGATATGCGTCGTTGGATGCTTTATGATGGTGGCTCAGTGCTTCCTGACGGTGCTCCTGCTACATGGAAGCTCACCGGCTGGGGTGGCAACACTTGCACATGGCTCGGTGTTAAGCCATTCAATGGTCAGCGTCGTGAAAACATGGAATTCCGTGTAGCTGATCAGTATGGCGTAGGCGGTACTACATATAATTCTGACCCATTGGTAAAGGCTGGCGTAACTCGTCCTGAGGGTGTAAACCTAATGAAGGGCTCATTGTCAGCACAGCTTACAACTCTTGCCGAGTGGTATAACGCTAACTTGAAGTACAAGATGAAGAAGGGCGACAGCTACGATTCACAGCACAACCCTCTCTACATCAACTTCCGTCCTAAGTACTACTTCCTTGGTATTCCTCAGGGTGTTTCTTCTGCCGATAAGGTGATGAAGAACTCACAGACTATCGGATGGCAGGATTACAACAATGGTGGTGCTCCTGGTACTTTCGACCCATTGGCTGAATAACATCAGATTATTCAAAACACTGATATAAAGGAGAGCGACGCAGAAATGTGTCGCTCTTTTTTTGTTTTTGCCTATAAGTTGTGATAATCCGTGTTTCGTATAGTTATAATTTGGAGTTTATGGCAGATTGTTTTAACTTTGCGAATACATCATTTTTTATAATAATATGGATATAAGGAAAGCGACAGAGGCGGATATTCCGGAGATAATGCTCATTATTGATGAGGCGAGGGAAACAATGCGCTCAATAGGTAATGAGAAGCAGTGGCCGAAAGGCTCACCCTCGGAGGCTAAAATTCGCAGCGACATTGAGGCGGATGGTGGTTATATTATTACGGATAATCAGCCGATGGGATATTTCGCGTTCCTTTCGGGAGAAGACCCCACTTACGCCCATATCTACAATGGGCAATGGTTGAACGATAAGTCATATTACGTGATTCATCGCATAGCAGGCAGGGCAGGAGCACACGGACTTTTCGCCGCTATCCTTTCTTTCTGCTCCGCCATCACTGACAACATTCGTATTGATACCCACCGCGATAACCTTATCGTGCAGCACCTTTTAGAAAAGAACGGCTTTCAGCGTTGCGGCATAATCTATGTTGCCGATGGCACTGAGCGCATAGCTTATCAGCGAACGTTATAACGTATTTTTCATATATATATAAGTAAAAATGAATAAAGGTCAGTCTCATCTTATTTGAGGCTGACCTTTATTCCTATGTCAGAGATGCCGGGAAGAATCTCGCGCTTCATGTCGTGGCGCACGACGATGTGAACGGAGTCGCCACGGAGGAGAGAGAGCTTGCTCACGGGGAATGTGTATTGAAAGTAGCTCACGCCCTGACCGGTGAAGTTGCCACGCTTGTCAGTGAGCACGCAGTCGAGAGTGTCGGCATGAAGCTTATTGGATGGATAGACCGTCTGCTCTACGATAAGGCGGATGTCGGTGAAAGGATATTCGCTGTTTACTCTAAGCCCGAGATCCATTTCATATTCTCCGCCATGCTGCATCTTTGATGTAATGAAAGAAAGGGTATCGTTTTTCTCCCAGCCAGAAATAGATGTGTGCTTGTATTCGTCGTAGACAACGCCGTCAGTGCAAGAAGGCAACAATAATATTGCCAATGCAAAGATTATTGTTGCCCATATAGTGTTGTTATTGCTTATTCTCATTGTTGTGCTGTTGCTGTGTCGGTTTGTCGCCGTTGTTCTGTCGTGGAGGACGGTTGCCTTTAGGCTGACGCTCCTTGCGGTGGTTGCCATTGTTAGGATGTTGCTCCTTATTGCCGTTCTGCTGAGGCTTCTTGCTCTTTTCAGGCTTGTTGGCATTAGAAGGCTTGTCCTGTCGGGCTGCGTTAGAAGTCTTTTCCTTTTGCTGCTTTGGCTTGTTGCCGCCACGCGCGTTCTTGCCATCTTGTTTCTTTCCACCCTGCTTATTTTGCTTGCCCTTTCCGCCTTTCTTCTTGCGGTTTTCTTTGTCAAATCGGTTGAGATCGGCATCGGCAAGAAGGTCGATAGGCTTGTTCTGCATGGTTGCTCCTTCGCCTGTGCTTAGGGTGGCAGGCTTTTCGCCTTTCTTGTTCATCTCATACACCTCGATGGCTCTTTCTGCCGTGATAGTCTCAAGATTGGCAGCGATGTTTTTGTCGGTAGAGTAGGTGCAAAGACCAGCGAGGATATCGGTCTTAAACAGATGATATTCGCCGTCCTGAGTTTCGAGAATCATATCCTTTGAAGGTAATTTCTTGCCTGCTTCCATGTAGTCGTCTACCTCGTAGTTTAAGCAGCATTTCAGCTTGGCGCACATACCTGCCAGCTTCTGTGGATTGAGCGAAATGTCCTGATAGCGTGCAGCGCCTGTGCTAACAGATGAGAAATTCTTCATCCATGTGGCACAGCAAAGCTCTCTGCCGCAAGGGCCTGTTCCGCCGATGCGTCCTGCCTCCTGTCGCGCGCCAATCTGCTTCATCTCGATGCGCACATGGAAATTCTCTGCCAAGACCTTGATAAGCTGACGGAAATCCACACGCTCATCAGCGATGTAATAGAAAATGGCTTTGTTGCCATCGCCCTGATATTCCACATCACCGATTTTCATCTTCAGTCCGAGGTCGGCAGCAATCTTGCGTGAGCGAATCATCGTCTCGTGCTCTCTTGCCTTCGCCTCCTTGTATTTTGTCATGTCCACCTCTTTCGCCTTGCGGTACACACGGCGGATGTCGTCGGCAGATTTAAAGTTGGCTTTCTTCACCTGCAGAAGCACAAGGCGACCAGTGAGAGTTACCACTCCTATGTCGTGACCCGGATTGGCTTCCACCGCTACGATGTCGCCTTTGTTGAGGTCGAGATTATTCACATTGTGATAATATCCCTTGCGAGTGTTTTTAAACTGCACTTCCACAAGGTCGGTCGTCATCTTGTTGCCAGGCACGTCGGCAAGCCAGTCGTAAGTGTTCTGCTGCATGTTCTGTCGTCCCACAGAGCAAGCGCACAGACCACGGTCGGTGCCGTTGCATATCTTGAAATCCAAATCTTTATTGTAATCCATGTAAATATGTATATTCTTTGTGTATATATGAGTAGAGATTTATATTATCTCTGTTTCTTTATTTTTTTCTCGGAATAAGGAGGACGATTATTTTCAGCGTGAAGTCGAAGAAAGAAATCTTCGCGTTGGCATTCTGGCTGATGTCGCGTAGCGTGCGCTCAATAAGCTGTGAAATGCCTATCACGTTGTCCTCGTTGATGAATCGGGCGAAGTTTTTAGCGAATTTCTCCTCCGCCTCGGTCATGTAAATCAGTTCAGGGTTATGAAAGTTGTAGAAGAAGTTTTCTCTTATCAGATGGCTGAAATAAATGAGCATACGCTTCTGCTTCTCTCTGCCGAATTCAGCTATCGTTTCGCTCCACTTCTTCAAATCCCTTATGTTGCGCTGATAAGCCAGACGCATGAGCATTACAAACAGGTCGTGAAACAACATCTTCTCGCTGCCAGCGTTCAGCTCCTCTATGGCTTTCAGCCAGTTGCCGTTGGCTACTCTCGCTATGCGTTGCGCTGCGTCTTCCTCTATGCCGCGCCTTTCAATGAGAGCCTGCTTAATGTCGTCGGTAGACAATTTCTTGATGTCAATGCGCTGCGTGCGACTTCTGATTGTCTCAAGAAGTTTTTCGGGCTCTTCGCTCACCATTATAAACAGCGTTTCCGTAGGCGGTTCCTCAATGAGCTTAAGCAGCTTGTTGGCAGCGTCGGTTCTGAGCTTTTCAGGCAGCCATATAATGTTGATTTTATATCCTCCCTGGCTCGACTTCATGCTAAGCTTATGTATCAAGCTGTTGCTTTCTGCCGGCGAGATATAAGTCTGCTTCTTGTCAGTGCCGAGAGTCGTCACCCAGTCTTCATGAGAGAAATAAGCTCCATGCTTTCTCAGCATTTCCTGCCATTGAGGAATAAAGTCGTCGCTCACAGGCTGATAGCCGGAAGCAGCTCCGTCGGGTTTTATTGCCGGAAACGTGAAAATCAAGTCGGGGTGTGCCCATTTGGCAAGCATCGCCTGAGCGTGGGCATCAGCCTTTTCGTCGTCTCTGTCGCCCAATAGATAAGACGCGAATGCCATTGCGAGTGCCATCTTTCCAGCCCCCTGAGGACCACAGAAAAGCAGTGCATGAGGTATCCTGTCTTCATCCACCATCTGCATGAGTCGTTGCTTAGCCTCATGTTGCCCTATTACTTCGTTGAATTTCATAAGTTATTTTTCCGCTGTTTTTGTCCGTCGGCAACCTGTGTGCCTTAGTCGGCAAAGTTACGAATAATCGAGAGGAATGCAAAATGAAAACTTGTTTTTATTTTCATTCCCGAGATGGAGTAACTTATTTAAAGTTACTAATAATCTGTTAAAAATCAGCTTCTAAAGCCTAAAAAGTGGTATTTCAGACAGTTCTTCTTAATATAAGGAATTGAATAAACCCTCGCATGGCGAGATACACATTGAACGCAAGCCATAGAGCATGATTGCCGAGCGAAGAATATAAAGCGAAAAACAGAGCGAAGAACACTATTGCTGAAATGGCAGAGGAAATGAGCATTCCCTTTGTCTGAGTGATACCGATGAAAATGCCGTCGTAGATGAATGCCGCCACGCCTGCCGAAGGGATGACGTATGCCCACGGCAGAAAAGCCATTGCCGAGGCTACCACGTTGCTCTGGTCGGTGAGAAGCGTGAGGAAAGACCTTCCGCTGATAATGTAAGTGAGCGTAAACATTATCACCACTCCAATGCCCCAGTAAGCTATTCTTCGTTTCATGTCGCGGAATGCGCGAATGTTTTTCGCCCCATAGTATTTGCCGCTCAAAGCTTCGGCAGCGTATGCGAAGCCGTCCATGAAATAAGAGAATAGGGTGAACAATGTCATGAGCAATGTGTTCACCGAAAGAATTATATCGCCTTGTCTTGCTCCCGCGCTGAGAAAAAATAAGTTTACTGCCACGAGAAACAGAGTGCGCAGAAATATATCCCTGTTCACCACGAAGAAACGCCTCATTGCCTCAGCCGAGAAAACATTCCTTCGCCAGCTGTATCTGTTAAGTCGGCGGTAAAACTTAAACCACGCCATTACGGCAATAATCAGTCCGCACCATTGAGCGATAAGCGTGCCGAGAGCCACGCCCTCAATCTTCATGCCTATTACCGCCACGAAAAACAGCGACGCAACTACATTTATTATGTTTTGCAAAATGGCTACCATCATTGGCACGCGAGTGTTCTGCATTCCGATAAACCATCCCGTAAGTCCGTATTGGCAGAGCATGGCGGGCGCGCCCCAGATGCAGATGCTGAAATAAGTGGCGGCAAATGCGCTCGTCTGCTGCGAGGGGTGCATCAGGTAGAGAGCGATGTCGCGCAGCGGAATCTGAAACAGCAGAAATCCTGCTGCTACCATCATTGCCACAGTGAGCGAGCGCACAAGCAGACGCATCACCTCGGCGAAGTCGCGTGAGCCGAGAGCCTGAGAGGTCATTCCGCTCGTGCCCATGCGCAGAAAACCGAATATCCAGTAAATCACGTTGAATATCATCGTGCCCACGGCTATCGCGCCGATGTAAGCCACATTGCCGAGATGTCCCGAAATCGTAATGTCTACAAGCCCGATGAGCGGCACTGTGATATTGGATATTATTGATGGTATGGCGATATTAAGTATCTGTCTGTTTTGAGCGTTCATATATTTATAATAGGTTGGAAATCTTAATTATTTTCACATTCGCAAAGATAAGGCAAAATTTTCTGGAAATAATGTTTCGTTGTGTTATTTTTGTTTATCTTTGTAATCCGATATTCAAGAAAAATATCGTAAAACCATAAACTTATAGTAATCTCATTTTATAGAGAAATATATTCTCAAATAGTAGTTAAAAACTATTTCTACCTATAATTATCGTTTAACTAAAAAACGTATTTTTATTATGATTAAACGTAAATGCAAGAAGAGCATTGTTTATCTGGCTGTGTCTATGGCCACTGCTATGGCGTTTGGTTTGCCTCAGCAGAGCTTCGCAGGCGTGGCGCAGATAACCGCGGCTCAGAATGAAACTACAGTTAAGGGTCACGTCGTCGACGTAGACGGAGAACCTGTCATCGGTGCTACTGTAAAGGTGAAAGGCACATCTAACGGAACAGTAACCGATATTGACGGAAACTTCGTTTTGAGAAACGTGAGCGGCGGCAGTATTGAAGTGTCTTACATCGGCTTCGTCACTCAAACTATTGCCCTGAATGGCAGGCACAATGTGAATGTGACGCTGAAGGAAGACGACAAAACGCTTAATGAAGTGGT
Organism: Prevotella sp.; assembly: GCA_024682415.1. GTDB lineage: Bacteria > Bacteroidota > Bacteroidia > Bacteroidales > Bacteroidaceae > Prevotella. The sequence continues at coordinate 22,015 of JAIKZG010000004.1, read as the reverse complement.
CGTAGTAGGTTTCGGCACTCAGAAGAAAGTAAATCTTACGGGTTCGGTCAGCGTAATTGATGGCGACGACATCGCTTCACGCCCTGTGGCAAACGCTACTCAGGCTTTGCAGGGAGCAGTGCCGGGACTTAGAATTTCGTCTGCCAGCGGAACTCTTGACGCTACTCCGAGCATCAATGTGCGCGGTACGGCTACTATAGGTGAAGGTTCAAGCGGATCGCCTCTTATCCTTATCGACGGAATGGAGGGCGACCTCAACACTATAAACCCACAGGATATTGAAAGCATTTCTGTATTGAAAGATGCGGCAGCGTCGTCAATCTATGGTTCGCGCGCTCCTTTCGGCGTAATTCTCGTTACCACAAAGAGCGGTGGCAGCGGCAGAGTTACGGTGAACTACAACAACAGCTTCCGTTTCAAATCATTGATTCACGCAAAACATTCAATGAATTCCGTTGATTTCGCTTCATGGATGAATGATGTAGACGCAAATAACGGCGAGGGTGTGTTCTTCGACAGCGACCGCATGGCAAATATCGCTGCTTATCACAATGCTACTCCGAGCGGCCCAGGTCAGCGCACTACTGCCGACGGCAGAGTAATCTATGCTATCGACTCAAGCAACGGCACTACATGGAACGACGGCTACGGATATGGCATAGATGATATCGACTGGTATGACGTAGTATATAAATCGCATGCTTTCTCACAGGAGCACAACGCGAGCGTGAATGGCGGCGACAAGAATTTCAATTACTATGCTTCGTTTAATTATCTCGACGATGGCGGATTTATGCGCTTAGGCGAGGAGAGCTATAAGAGATATAACGGCTCGGCAAAGATAAGCGCGCAGATTGCTAAATGGATTCGCATGAATTATTCTATGCGTTTCACTCGCACTGATTTTGAGCGTCCTGCCAAGCTTACCAACAGCCTTTATAGCGATATGGCTCGTCAGGGATGGCCAGTGCTTCCTCTCTACGACCGCAACGGATATTATTATGATTCTCCTTCTCCTGCCCTCGGTCTCGCTACGGGCGGTGTAGACAATCAGCAGAAGGATATTATGTATCATCAGATAGGATTTGTGCTTGAGCCGATAAAGAACTGGGTCACCCATGTGCAGCTCAACTACAGCACAACTAATACCGACCGCCACTGGGATTCTCAGCAGACATATAATCATGATGTGGCAGGCAACCCTGTGATTTATCAGAGGGATTCTAATGTGCATGAAGACCATCTGAAAGACAACTACCTCAACTTCCAGGCTTACACTGAATATACTCTCTCATTATTGGATAAGCACAACTTCCATGTTATGGGCGGTTTCCAGGCAGAGCAGCTGAAACGCAAGGAGTTTGGATTGCAGCGCAACGGCATTCTCGATCCTAATAAGCCTGTAATCGATTTGACATCAGGACTGGGCTACGACGGAACGGCTATCGTGCCAAGCACCAATGGCGCTATCAACCGCTGGCAGACGGCAGGCTTCTTCGGACGCTTCAATTATAATTATGATGAGAAGTATCTTTTGGAAGCCAATCTGCGCTACGACGGCACTTCACGCTTCCGCAGAGATAATATGTGGAAGTTGTTCCCATCAGTTTCTTTGGGTTGGAACATTGCCCGCGAATCATTCTGGAAGCCGCTCGAAAGCACAGTAAATACTTTGAAGCTGCGCGCGTCTTATGGTTCGCTCGGTAATCAGAACACCAACAACTGGTATCAGACTTATCAGACTATTACTTATTCTTCGTCTAACGGAGCGTGGTTGCAGAATGGCGCGAAGACTAATGTGGTGAGCGTGCCGGGTCTTGTTTCCACTTCTTTAGGTTGGGAAACGGTGGAGAGCTGGGACGTAGGTCTTGACTTCGGTATGCTCAACAACCGCCTTACTGGTAGCTTCGATTACTACATCCGCAACACTAAGAATATGGTGGGCAATGCTCCTGAGCTGCCAGCGATATTGGGTACGGCAGTGCCAAGAACAAATAATACCGACCTTCGCACGAATGGCTGGGAATTGCAGATCAACTGGCGCGATGTGCTCAACAACGGCTTGTCTTATGGCGTAGGTCTTAACCTCTCTGACGCTCGCACAAAGATTACCCGTTATCCTAACAACCCTACAAATTCTATCGACAGCTATATCGAGGGTCGCTACATCAATGAGATATGGGGATATGAAACTATCGGCATAGCAAAGAGCCAGGAGGAAATGGACAAGCATCTTGCCACTGCTAATCAAGACGCTATCGGCAGCAACTGGGGTGCAGGCGATATCATGTATCGCAACCTCAATGATGACGACAAGATTAACGACGGCGCGCGCACTCTTGCCGATCATGGCGACTTGACCGTGATAGGCAACAGCACTCCTCGCTATCTCATCGGTCTTAACCTCAACGCTGCATGGAAAGGCTTCGACGTGAGCATGTTCTTCCAGGGTATGTTGAAGCGCGATTCATGGGTAGGCAGTTCTTGGAACGGTATGGAATATATGTTTGGCGCTACTGCCAGCGGCAGATGGTGGTGCGCAGGCTTGACAGACGTAGCCGACTATTATCGCGACGCTAACTCTTGGTCAGTGCAAAACGGATATAAGACAGCCAACACTGACGCCTTCCTTCCACGCCCAGTGTGGAGCGACAAGAATTTGCAGACTCAGAGCCGCTATCTCGTAAACGCCGCTTATATGCGTATGAAGAATTTGCAGATAGGCTACACTATTCCTCGCGCCATCACCGGTAAGTGGGGTATCAATAATCTGCGCGTTTACTTCTCAGCCGAGAATTTGTTTACCATTACTGATTGCCCTGATCAATACGACCCTGAAACAATCGGTCTCGATTCTGGCAACAAGAATAATGGCTATCCTCTTTCTAAAACATTCTCGTTTGGACTTAACGTAACATTCTAATCCTTTCTCACTTCATATTAAAAGTGAATACAATTATGAAACTACATAAATATCAATTCCTTGCTTTGGCTCTTTCTGCCACTCTTGTGGCTTGTAATGATTTTCTGGAGCAGGAGCCGCCTTCATATATCACTCCGGACAATTTCTATAACACTGATGTGCAGGTGCTTGCCACTGTGGATAATCTTTATCCTAATGTGCTGCCAGGCCACGGACGTTGGGATTATGGCACATATCTCAACGACAACAACACCGATAATCAGATGAGCTGGTCGCCGAGCAGCAAGTTTGGCACAGGCCTATGGACTGTAGCCAACGACAATGGCGACTGGAGCTGGACTAATATCCGCAATATCAACTACGATTTGAATAAGATTCTTGCCAAGTTTAAGGCAGGCTCTATTTCGGGTTCTTCTACCAACATAAAGCAATACATCGGCGAGATGTATTTCATGCGCGCTTATTGCTATTTCGATATGCTTCAGAAGTTTGGTGATTTGCCTATCATTACAGAGCCTCTTGCCGACAATGAAGCCGTTCTTGTGGCAGCCGATAAGCGTCAGCCATGTAATGAGGTGGCACGATTTATCATCAACGACCTTGATTCTGCCATCACTTATATGACCGACAATTTCGAGTCGAAGCATACGCGCATCTCTACCGATGCAGCGCAGCTTTTGAAATCGCGCGTGGCTCTTTATGAGGGTTCATGGCTTACCAATTTCAGTGGCACGCCTTTCGTTCCGTTAGGCAACGGCTGGCCAGGAGCAGCCAAGGATTACAACGCAGGCTATGCTTATCCTTCCGGCTCTATCGACGCTGAGGCTAAATACTTCTTCGGCAAAGCTGTTGAGGCTGCCGAGGTTGTGGCAGAGAAATACAAGGGTAAGCTCGTTACCAACACTGGCGTTGTGCCTCAGGCTGTGGATGACGCTGAAAATCCATACTTCAATCTTTGGGGCACTACCGACTGCTCTAAATCTCCCGAAATTCTTCTTTGGCGTCAGTATAGCAAATCGTTGGGCGAAACAAATAATGTGGAGGTGGCAGTGCAGCATGGCAACATCGGCACAGGTTTCACTCGCAGCCTTGTAGAGGGTTATCTTATGAAAGACGGCAAGCCTATCTATGCTTCATCTTTTGCTTACAGCGACAACACCGTGGCTGATGTGGCAGCCAATCGCGACCCACGCCTTTCGGTATTCCTCAAAGTGCCTGGACAGCTCAACTGCTTCAAGAATATGGCTGGCTCGGAAACTCATTCCGTTGCAGAAGAGCCAAAGCCTTCTATCTACGACAAGACAACAGAGAAAGGTTATGTAACGGGTTATGCCATCCGCAAAGGCGGCACATTCGACAAAGCTCTTTGCGATAATGGCGCAAGCTATAATGTGTGCGTAGTGTTCCGTGCCACGGAAGCGTTGCTCAATTATATGGAAGCAGAATATATGCTCACCAAGAGTCTTACCGCGGGCAAGATATTGGAATATTGGAGAATTGTGCGTGAGAAAGCAGGCTTCACTGGCGATGCCATCGACCCCAACACTACAATTGGTGCTACCGACATGAGCAAGGAAACTCTCGACTGGGGAGCTTACACTGCCGGCGCTCTGCTTACCGACAAAGTGCTTTATAATATTCGTCGTGAGCGTCGCTCAGAACTTCTTGCCGAAGGTCTTCGCAATATGGATTTGCAGCGTTGGCGTTCTTACGATCAGCTTATCGCCACTCCTGCCCACACCGAGGGTATCCACCTTTGGAACACGGCAATGGAGGGATGGTACACTTCTTCTCAGCTCGTCAGCGATGGCTCTAACAGCGCCGTCGTTTCCGCAAAGGCTTTGAGCGAATATTACCGTCCTCATGAGGTGAATATGGTAAACAACAACTTCAGCAAAGGTCTGACATGGCACATGGCTCATTATCTTCAGCCGTTGCCACTCCGTCAGTTCCTGCTCACCGCTTCCGACCATGCCACAATCTCTGAGTCACCTCTTTATCAGAACCCTTATTGGCCTACAACGGCAGGTTCTGCAGCGGAGCAATAAAGCCATTTAAAACTTTCCCATTACGGGTAGGTTTATAATTTAGCTTATATAATAATGGAGCATTTAGCCAGCGTGCAAATGCTCCATTTTATTTTGTATGCTAATGTAGCAATGTTTATAAATTAGGATCTTGATTATCCGTAGCCTTATTTTTGAAATGTCGGCGGATGGCGAGAATGCGATTATGCTCCTTGCGCTTTTCTGCCGTGAGCGCGTTTACGACATCCACGAGGTCGTCATATTCCTGACAAGGCTGCATAAAAGCATACGAGAAGATAGTGTGGATGAGCGTGTCATACCTATCATCTGATATCTTGCGGGCGCGACGCTTGCGATAAGTGCCGAGACTCGACTGCTCCTGTTCCTGCTTGGTTTGCAGGGCATACACAAGCTTATTATGCTTTCTTATGTCGTCGAAAATCTTATTGAGCATGAGCAAATTGATGTCGGCCATGTAATCATGTTCTTGGCGATGGAGCATGCTTTCAATGAAAACCTTTATTTCGGAAGTCCTGTTGTCGCGCTGGCCTTTGAATTCTATTTTACATAAATTCATAAAACTCAAAATCTCTTTTGCAGCGTCCTTCTCAGGCTTCATCGAAACTTTGAGGTAGCCTTTCAGGCATTGCCGTAGAGCCAGACAGCTGTTAGTCTGCTGCGTGTCGGCATCATTCAGTTCCTTGGTGTATCGGTCTATATTATGTCCATCCGCAATCGTTTCCTCCTCTTTTATGGCTTCCGCCAATTTTTCGGCGCACTGCTTTATCTTTTCGTTAGTCGTGTTTTTCTTAACGACGGTCGCCAAACTTCGCAGCGCATTTTGATGTTCCGAATTGGTAAATCTGTCGAGAGGAAGAGTTTCTATATTTATCATTGTCCTTAGTTTTTTAATATCAATCTTTTGGTTAATTTATTAACGATATGCAAAGATAACACATTAGTTTTGTTTCGCGCACTACTTCTTCGTTCTCTTTCCTCATTGCGTAATTCTCGTAGCGTATCTTCGCGATAATTTTCCTTATCTGAGTATTCTCGCGGAGTATCTCATTGTTTCTTATCCTTATTTGAATTTTGTCGCATAGTATCTGCCTGTTCTGTTTCCTTATTTGTATTTCGTCGCGCTGTATCTTCTTGTTCGTTTTCATTATTAACTTTTGTCGCCGAGTATCTTCTTAATCTTTTTCTCGTTTGCGAATCTGCGCAAAGTATCTTGCAGCTCCGTAACATAATTCAAATTTTTGCATATATTCAGCTTACTTCTCCCTAAAAACATTGTTCTGTGATGTGCGTTTCTCTTATTTTAGATTTAAATCTTTGTTTGCTTACAACGCTTATTTTCAAAAATGCGTAGAAGCATTGTAACATTGCAAACATTCACATCAAAACATAGCGCAATCATTGCTCGTTTACATACATTCAGTTATCTTTTCCATGCAATCATTGTTAGCAATCATAGGTTCCAGGATTTCTCGGTACCCTCCATTGTTGCATTACAAACATTGCGTTACAAGTAGTAATATACATTTTTGAGCACGTTTTTATTGCCTCGCTCCGTCTTCGCAATTTACTGATATTCAGTATCTTTACTTTAATACAAAGGTAAGCAAAAGAAATGAATTGCACAAGAGTAACAGAAAGATATTTGGCTACTATTTTCGCCTTTATCTCTATTGCGAATAGGAACAAAAGCAGAGATTTCATCATGAATAAATTAAAAGTTTCTTTTAAATGATGGATTTACCTGCCAGATTTAAAGAATGATAATGTAAAAATAATCATAAAAATAAAACGGCTGCGAACATTGAAGTTCGCAGCCGTTGTTGTTTATGTAATTGTGGTGATGATTACAAAATCTTATGGTAGAGAGCGACGATGTCATCACGAGTAACCTCGCGAGGGTTGCCTGGGGTGCAGACATCCTGAATAGCCTGGTCGGCAAGAGCATCGATGTCTTTCTCCTCAATGCCAATCTCGGTGAGGTGGCGAGGAATGCCCACAAGGTCGCTGAGGTGCTGAATCTCATCGCAGGCAGCGGCAGCGTTCTCCTCATTGGTCTTTGCTGGGTCGTAAACACCGCACACCTTAGCAATCTCAACATATTTGTCGATAGAAACAGGCATGTTGAAACGCATTACGGTAGGAAGAAGCATTGCGCAAGCCACTCCGTGAGGAATGTTGTGGAGAGCACTCATAGGGTGAGCCATGCCGTGGTCTACGCCAAGACCGACATTTGAGAATGCCATGCCGGCAATATATTGTGCCACAGCCATGCCGTTGCGTCCTTCCGGGTTCTTAGGGTCGTTTACGGCGATAGGCAGATACTTATGGATCATTTCAATGGCCTTTATCTCAAACATATCGCTCATTTCCCATGCGCCCTTGGTGATAAGACCTTCGATGGCGTGAGTCATAGCGTCCATACCTGTCGCTGCAGTAAGGCTCTTTGGTAAGCTATACATCAGCTCAGCGTCGATAATTGCGACACATGGAATGTCGTTAGGATCTACGCAGACCATCTTCTTCTGCTTTGTCTCGTCGATGATTACATAGTTGATTGTAGTCTCGGCAGCTGTTCCCGCTGTAGTAGGCAAAGCTATGATAGGCAAAGTCTTCTTTTTCGTGTCGGCAACGCCTTCAAGAGAAACGACATCGGCAAATTCAGGGTTGTTTACCACGATACCGATGCCCTTGGCAGTGTCCATTGACGAACCGCCACCGATAGCGATGATAAAGTCGGCACCAGCGTTTTTGCATGCTTCAACACCGCGCTTCACATTAGTAACGGTAGGGTTAGGCTGCACTTCGTCGTAAATCTCGTAAGCAATCTTAGCCTCGTCGAGCACGTCGAGCACCATCTTTGCCACGCCAAACTGCATCAAGCCTTTGTCTGTTACTACCAATGCCTTCTTGTAACCGAGGCGAGCCACTACTCCAGGCAACTCCTTGCGAGCTCCCGGACCGAAATAAGAAACTTCGTTTAGAATGAATCTGTTAATCATTTGGGTTAGGTTTTATATTTATATAATTATAAGTGAATTTTAGTATAAAGAATGTGGTTCATCCTTCATGGTGGGCAAAGGTACGGAAAATCGAGTGCATCACAAAAAGAATTCATTCTTTTTTGATGCCGAGATGGAGTAATCTTCAGCGAAGCTAAAGTTCATAAAAAAATGAGAGGAATGCAAAATGAAAACTTGTTTTTTATGATAACAAAAAAATCGCAAACGGCTTATTCAAACCATTTGCGATTTTAAAAGCGGTGCGCCTGATAGGACTCGAACCTACACGTCGCGAGACACTAGATCCTAAGTCTAGCGCGTCTACCAATTCCGCCACAGGCGCGTTGCATAATTGCGGATGCAAAGGTAATGCAAAAAGGGGATATTCCAAAATAAAACGGAAACTTTTTTGTCGGCACTATGCTTGTGATATTAAAACTTTATAATCTTTTAAGTACAAATAATCCAAAATGTGGTCTTAATATCAGTGCATAGAGATCATTAAACAAGATTGTTTGTTAGTGAAGATAACATTAAAATCAAATTTATAAATATTATAACTCAGTCTTATGAACAAAAAGACATTGGCATTAGCCTTCGTATCACTTCTCGTAAGTGCGCAGTCGGCTATGGCTCAGTATCCTCAATTATCTAAAGAAGGAGCTGAAAAGATTGATTCCATGGAGAAAGCATGGGACAAGCATAATGCAGAAGTATGGGAAAAAGCGTTCCCTATTATTATTAAGGAAGCTCAGGATGGTCGTCCTTATGTGCCTTGGGCTTCTCGTCCTTATGATCTTCGTCAGGCTAAAATCCCTGCATTTCCAGGTGCGGAAGGCGGCGGTATGTTCACATTCGGTGGCCGTGGCGGAAAAGTTCTTGTAGTAACCAATCTTAACGACAGCGGCGAAGGCTCATTCCGTTGGGCTTGCGAACAGGGTGGCGCACGTATCGTAGTGTTTAATGTTTCAGGTGTTATCCGCTTGAAGTCACCTATATTCGTCCGCGCTCCTTATATCACTATCGCCGGACAGACAGCACCAGGCGAGGGAGTTTGCATCGCAGGCGAGTCTTTCCAGGTAGATACCCACGATGTAATCGTGCGCTATATGCGTTTCCGTCGTGGCGAAACTAATGTTATCCACCGTGAGGACTCTTTCGGCGGTAACCCTATCGGTAACATCATGATCGACCACTGCTCTTGTGAGTGGGGATTGGACGAGAACATCTCTTTCTATCGCCACATGTTTGACCTTGGCGACAAGTTCGGTAAGCGTAAGGAGCCTACTGTAAACGTTACTATTCAGAACACTATCGCAGCTAAGGGCTTGGATACATGGAACCACGCGTTCGGCTCAACTATCGGTGGCGAGAATTCTTCATTCATGCGCAACCTCTGGGCTTGCAATACAGGTCGTAACCCGTCTATCGGCTGGGGTGGAGTGTTCAACTTCATCAACAACGTAACTTACAACTGGGTACACCGCACTTGCGATGGTGGTGAATATAGCACAATGTCTAACTTCATCAACAACTATTATAAGCCAGGACCAGCTACTCCTCGTGATAAGGCGGTAGGTCATCGTATTATCAAGAGCGAGAGCCGTTCTAACAAGTTGTTCCCATTCAAGCAGTATGGACGTATCTATGCCAAGGGTAACATCTTCGAGGGTTATCCTGAGGTAACAAAAGACAACTGGAACGGCGGTATTCAGATTGCCGACGACTACGACTCAATTCCAGCTCTTGAGAAATCATTGATGAAGAGCAACGAGCCATTCGTTATGCCTTCAATCACTATCTTGGACACTAAGGAGGCTTACGACTATGTATTGGCTAATGTGGGCGCTACATTGCCATGCCGCGATATCGTAGACCAGCGCATCGTTGATGAGGTTCGCACAGGTCAGCCTTACTATGTGAAGAAGCTCCCTAAGAATAATCCTTATGGCGAGACATGGGGATTGAACCAGAAGAAGAGCGCAGCTGCCGACGGCACATTCAAGTATCGTCGTTTGGATCACGATTCTTATAAGCTCGGTATCATCACCGATCCACGCCAGATGGGTGGCTATCCTAAATATAAGAAGTATAAGAAGTATGTAGACTCTGACGGCGACGGTATGCCAGACGAGTGGGAGAAGGCTCACGGCTTGAATCCTAACGATCCTTCTGATGCTAACAAGGACTGCACAGGCGACGGCTACACCAACATTGAGAAATATATCAATGGTATCAGCACAACTGAAAAGGTGGATTGGACCGACCTCAGAAACAACCACGATACATTGGCAGGCAAGACAAGCCTTATGTAATCCTCGTGTGGATTGTGTAGCAAAATAATATATACTAAAAAAGCGGATGCGCTCTTAAAGGAGTTCATCCGCTTTTTGTTATTTCTTTTCTCACAGATTAAATTAATAACGAGTAAATAAAAAACTCTCGCAGATTTCACAGATGACACAGATTAAATTAATAACGAGTAAATAAAAAACTCTCACAGATTTCACAGATATTATATATGAATTTCTTCATTGAAAGAAAAATCTGTGTTATCTGTGAAATCTGTGAGAAATTAATATTTATCTGTGAGAGAAAATTATTCGCTCTGCAAAGCAATGTTGTAATTATAGTATTGCTTTTCGCCCGTGATATCCTTCAACACCTGAATGAATGGAGGGAACTTCACGTCTTCACTCTCCGAAATACCCTTCGTTTCCAATATCATCAGCTTGCTTACAGGCTCAAGGAAAGTGTCGAGCTCAAAGTATTGACCTTTCCATATAAAGCTCTTGCGCATCTTGTGGATTGTGTGGCGATAAGGGTCGGCCTGAAGCATAAGCGAGTCGTATAGATTCTTGCTTATCTGTCGCTCAGTCTCGATAAACTTGCGAGAGGCTGTGCGCTTCTTCATCGTGTGTACATACACATATTTGCCTTGCCAGCTGCGTCGGCGAAGACGTGCCTCGCATCCCGGTTCTGCCACAAGATAAGTCTGCACGATGTCGCTGTCTATGCTGTTGGGGATGTCGCCCGTGAGCTTCACAATATATTTGCGCTCCTCCTCAATAGGCTGCGGAATGCCGAGCACATAAGAAATCTCCTTCAACACGCGGTGAAGCTTGTTGTTGAAATCCTCATGATTGTTGATAACTCGCAGATGAGGATGACCCGTCCATGCCTCGATTACTTTCTTGTCCAGTTCGCGCGCCTGCTCAATGCCTTCCGTGCGCTGCTCGTTGTTGGCAGTGGTGTAAAACTTCTCCGCACCATCGGCAGCCGACACGAGATGCAACACAGCGTCGTATCTTTGCTCGCGCAGCTCGGTAGTGCTTGTGCCGGCAGCTTTTGTAATGTCTTCCCACATTTCAGGCTTCATGTAAGCAGAAATGTCCATCGCGCCACGGTCGCACACGATGACGGCAGGCTCGTCAAGCTGTTCAGCCATCTTGATAAATTTATCTTCCAGCGCAAGCTGAATTTCGAGTGTAGCCTTTTCCCCCTCATAGAAGAAGCCTTTGTTCTTCGTGAGATAGTTCATGCCGGCTTCCGAAAACATTGTCGGCACTTCAGGTATGGTAAACACCTTGAATCCGAGGCTCGTGAAATGCTCTATCACCTTTACAAGCGCCGTAGTTTTACCCGCGCATGGGCCGCCTGTCAATACTATTTTCTTTATATCTTTCATTCTTCGTCTTAAAATGCGTAAAGCGCAAAGTTAGTCATTTCTAACGACTTAGCCCACCTTTTGCCCAAATAAATTGGTCGTTAAGGGAAAAATTAGTAAGTTTGCCCTCTCAAATAAATTTAGGGCATGATTTTAAGCAGGATAAACATCGGGGCAAGGAATAATTGCCTCACGCTTTTTGTAACATTAATGTTGCTGACGCTTTCTCTTGGCAATGCCAAGGCGCAGAAAAGATGGACGGCAACATGGACTACGGCACAACAGACTCCAATGAAGCAATTTATGCCGTTTAATAATTGCATGACATGGCGTTCGGTGCGCCAAGTGGTGAAAGTTTCGGCTGGGGGAGAACTCCTAAGCTTGAAGATTTCTAATGAGGAAAGCAACGAGCCGCTCGTTATAAAGTCGGTGTATATCGCCACTTCCACAGACTCTTTCCGCATAGTTCCGCTTACGGCAGCTTTCCTTCGTTTCAAGGGTAGGCATAGCGTGGAGATAGCTCCCGGCAAAGCAGTTACTTCAGATGCCGTGCGATTTAATCTAAAACCTTTGCAGCGCATCGCAATAACGATAAACTATAAGACAGCGCCACATACTCCAACAGTGCATCAAGGCTCGCGTACAACATCGTATGTGCTGAAAGGATATTCAAGTCCTTATTCTGATTTCTCGCGAGCATTCAGAGAGAAGCATTGGTTTAACATCGCTGCTCTGAATGTGTATAATGAAAACGTGAAGGGAATAGCAATTCTCGGCAACTCAATAACCGACGGCAAAAACTCTACCGACGACGCGCAGAACCGCTGGCCAGACATTATGTCGGAAGAATTAAACAGAGAACCTTCCGCTGTGCAGTATGGCGTGATGAATCTCGGAATTGGTGGTAACTGCGTGATAGGCAAAGGCTCTATAGGCCCATTGGGAAAAGACCGATTTAACAGGGATATTCTTGAGCAGCATGGCGTTAATGCGGTAATCATTTTCGAGGGCATTAACGACATTGGGCATAGCGGCAACGGCAAATATATTGCCAATGAGCTTATTGAGGAATACAAGATAATGATAGAGAAAGCCCGTCTGCGCAATCTCAAGATTTATGGCGCAACGATTACCCCAATGAGGGGCGCGGGTTATTTCTCCGCTCAGCATGAGGAGGCGCGCCAGATTGTGAACGAGTGGATACGCACAAGCAATGCTTTTGATGGCGTGATAGATTTCGATGAGCTGCTTCGCGATCCTCTCGACAACAAGCGAATGATAAAGCATTTGCAGTCTGACTGGCTTCACCCAAATCCGGAGGGTTATCGCCTGATGGGGCTTTTCGCAGCCGAGTTTATTAAGAAGCAGAACTTATAAAATAAGCTTTGGCAAATTGCTTGCCGGGCAGAAAGAAAAAAGCGTGCAGACAAAAAGAATTTTGCTTGCACGCTTTTTATTATTTCTCAGTATGAATTTTCTGCAATATGAAGCTCACGCATTCATCGAATATCTTTACCCTCGCAATTTTCATAATCGCACAGTAGATAGTGGCGGCGATTATAATTCTTGAAATCAGCAACAGGTAGATATTGGTGATTTCATGCGTTATATAATATGTGGAAATCATAGTTCCGGCAGAAGCTAAGATGAACGGAGCGATGTCTTTGAAAAGTCGCATGATGTTGTATCCCGTTAATCTGTGGGCAAAGTATTGCCAAAGCAGAGTGCTTAGAATGGTAAGACAGGTGAAGCCCATTACCATTGTGCGTATGCCGTAACCAGAAAGGATTACCATAAACGCTATCTGAGCTATGCTTATGCTCATCGTGCACCACATGAAGATGTTTGATTTCCCCTTGCTTACTATGAGGTTGGAGAAAGTGTTGGCAATGGGCACGAACGCTCCGCCTATACATAATATCTTCATCAGCGCCGCGCTTGCTATCCATTTGCTCGTGATGGTGATAACGATAAACTCATCGGCAACGAGAGCCAGACCAAACATCAGCGGAAATGAAATGAGAGCGGTGAAGCGTATCATCTTGCTGAACACTCTTACCTGTCTGTTGTTGTCCTCTTTTACAGATGCAAGCACAGGTTGCGCCACATTGCCTATCGTGCCCTGCACGAGAGTGTAGCCCTTAGTGTTCCATTGGTTGCCTTGATAATAGTTTCCCACATCATGCTTAGAGTAATATCGGCCTAATATGATGTTGAGCACGTTGTTGTTTATGCTGTTGAAAATAGTGGTTATCAACATCTTTACGCTGAATGGGAACATTCGCTTTATTGGCGCGAAGCTGAACTCAAACGTAGGTCGCCACGGAGAATAATACCACGACATCATGGCATTGATTCCTATAAACAATATCGACTGAGTGGCAAGCGACCAATATCCGCATCCGAGGAATGCCATCACTGCTCCTGTAATGCTCGAAATGGTGATAGCCGTCATTCCGCCTTTTGCCATCTCCTCAAATCTAAGCTCATGGGCGAGATATGAAGATTGGGCGATGTTGAGGCTTGCAAAGACAAAGCCAATGAATGAGTATCGGCACAGAGGGATAAGCTCAGGAGTTCTATAGTAAAGGGCTATCAGCGGAGCGCAGAAAAAGAGTATGGCGTAAATGCAGAGCGACGTTACCACGTTAAACCAAAACACGCTGTTGTAGTCTTCGTGCCTTATCTCCTTCTGATTTATCAGCGCAGCCTTAAATCCGCTGTCCTGAATGTTGCCTGCTATGGCAGAGAATATCACAATCATCGCCATCATACCATAATCCGATGGTGACAACAGTCTGCCGAGAATAATTCCGAATACAAGCCCCATCAGTTGCATGAAGGTGTTGTTGAGGCTTCCCCAGAGCAATCCTTTCGCAGTCTTCTCCTTTAGCGTCTTTTCCATTTATAAAGAGATATATTAATCTTTGCTTATCATTTCAGTCTGAATAAAGATAGAGTGTATCTTTCTCTTTTCCACAGGCGGAATTTCCATATAGTTCTTGTATAAATCCTTAAGATAAGCATCTGTGTCGTGCGGAGCAGGGAATTCTTTGCCCTCGAATGTTATTGTAGACAAAGGGTAAAGGCTGTCCTGACGGTGCATAATGCCGTAGCCGTTGTTAATTAGCGTGTTGCCTATGTAGACATCGTGCTTGTGGGTGATGTCGATAAGCTTCCAAAGCGTTTTCAGAAGAATATATTCAGCACCAAACCATATCAGCTCGGCTGCCGAGCGGAAAGAATAGTAATGCTTGGTGTTGAGAATGCTGTAGCTCTTGGCAATCTTTCGCGTCATTTTCACGATGCGGCGTGAAACGGTAGGGTATTTTATAAATGGGAATATGTCTACATATAGTCCCTTGTCGTAGCCTTTGCTGAAATCATCGCCAGGCTCTACATAGAATGAGTTTTTGTCTCTCACTTTCACTATCGGCTCTTTGGTGTCCTCCAGCTTTGGTGTCTGCAACGACAATCCTTCGCGCAGCTCTGTAGGAGCTATCTCTATGAAACGCTCCATGTCTTCCTGAGTCATAGCTATGTCGATGTCGTCGTCCCATGGAATAAATCCCCCATGACGCGCAGCACCGAGAATACTTCCACCGTCGAGCCAGTATTCTATGTTGTGTTTCTTGCAGATGCGGTCTATCTCTTCAAGTATTGAGAGTTGCTTTAATTGCGCCTTGCGCAGTTGCTGTTGTTTATATTCTTCCAGGTATTTATTCATCGCTTGTGACATTATATAATTTTAGTTCCGAGTTTCGCTGTTTAGCGGAATACATCCTCACAAAAGTAAAGAAATAATTCTTATCGGCAAAGAATATTCCGTTTATTTGGCAAACTTTCTCCCTGTTATGCCTACCTTTGCATACGAAAAGCGTAAACATTAAAAGAATAATGAACGAGATATTAAGCGTATTCAGAATAAAAAAAGGCGAGTGGCGAGTGGCTTGGGCTGCCCTCATTGTGCTGCTGTTTTTGCATTACATGCTTATTCATTCTTACCCCGATTCTTTTTTCAGATGGGGGCATATAGGCTATTTCTCAGCTTTCTCTGAGAAGATGCACATATCGGGATTCGACGACTGGAGCTACATCATGCTTTCAAATAAGCGTATTTATTTCATCACTCTTCGTCATCCTCTGTGGTCTACTTTGCTTTATCCTCTATATCTGCTCAATGGCTGGCTTTCCACGGAAATGGGTCATAATTGCGCAGTATATATCATGGCTGCAATTAATACCATTCTCACTATTTATTCAGCCATTTTCTCATTCAGAATATTCCATGAACTGCTTGATTTGAAGCGTGGTGAGGCGTGCCTGCTTACGGCTTTCTTCTTCTCGTTTGCCCATGTAATGCTTGCCACGATAGTGCCCGATCATTTCAATCCGTCGCTCTTCCTTCTGTTGCTCACTCTTTACATCGCGGGGCGGCATTTCAAGAGTGGTCGCCCTATGGGCATAGTGCAGACTGCCGTGCTCTATTTCTTTACTGCCGGCATGACTCTTACAAATGGCGTAAAGGTAATGCTTGCCGCATGGCTTTCAAGGGGGCGTCGAGTGTTTATGCCATTGTTCATCTGTGGCGCGTTTCTCATTCCGAGTGGATTGCTTTATGGCATATATCATTATCAGTATGAGCAGTTTGTAGAGCCATCGTTGCGCCATTCTAAGCAGGTGGAAAATGCGATGATAAAGAAAGACCCTAAGAAATGGTATCAGAAGCAGAACAGCCATCATAAGTGGACGGAGAAGCAAAACGGAAAGCCTATGACGGAGAATATTCCTATTCTTGAATGGGGTGACATGACTACTTCGCGCGGAAAGACATTTGTGGAAAATCTTTTCGGCGAGGGCTTTATGCTCCACGACGATTATCTGCTAAAAGATGTGCAGCAACAGCGTCCTGTATTCGTGAAGCCTTATTCCGCCAAGATAAATTATGCCGTTGAGGCGTTGATAATTCTGCTGCTTGTCGTCGGTGCGTATTATGGCAGACATAGCAAACTATTGTTGCTGTCGCTATCGTGGTTTGCGTTCGACATGCTTATGCACATGGGCTTCGGCTTCGGCATCAACGAGCTTTATATCATGACATCCCATTGGGCATTCCTCATTCCTGTAGCCGCTGCATTCATTATCAAAAGGCAGTATGCCCTAAAGGCGACAATGCTTAATGGCTTGATACTCTTGATGACGCTTTATATGTGGGCATATAATGTTTATATGCTGGCATCGCATTGCGCTATTGTATAAAAAAACGACTGTAGAAATATATAGAAACACGATGATAAATTTGGCATTCCTAATTTCGGCTCATACCGACGAGGCACACCTTAAAAGATTGGTAGACGCTTTGCCTGAAAGTGCCGACTTTTATATTCATATAGATCAGAAATCGGATATTGATAAGTTTAAAAAGCTGCTTGGCGATAATGGTCGCGTAAAGTTCCTCACTAATCGTGAGAATGTGGAGTGGGGCAGCTGGCTTGAGGTGAAATATCAGATGTCACTTATCAGGGCAGCGTTGTCTTCCGCGCGTCATTATGATTATCTTATCACTATCAGTGGAATGGATTATCCTGTGTGGAGCAATCAGCGTATCATGGATTATTTCGGGAAGATGAAAGCTGATGGGCGTGAGATTATCGATGGAATAAAACTTGATGAAGACGATAAAGCATATTATCTCTATTCTCATTTTCGATTCCTTGCTTGCCGTCATTGGCGCAAAGGAAGCATTAAGAGCAGATTTCGTTCGTTGTTGAGAAAATATTTCGCCATCTTGCCGATAAAAAAGCCATTCTGCTTTTATGGCGACAGCAAAATGTATCATCTCTATAAAGGGGCGGCTTGGTGGGCTATCTCTACAGAGCTGGCTAAACTTGTGCTTTCTTCTTACGACAACGACAGAAAGCTCGTGAAATATTTCCAGACGAGTTTCTGCCCTGCCGAAACATTCGTGCAGACCGTAGCCTTTAATAGCGAGTTTGCCGATAAATGCTTGCTTAAGAAAGGTGCTTACACCAATCTCAACGACCTTACTCCTTTTACATATATCGACTATAATCCTGTAGTTAAGGTGCTTACAGGGGAGGATTACAGCCGCGTGAAGGATTCAGGCAAGATGTTCTGCCGTAAGACTCGCACAGATGTGAGCGATGAGTTTATGAATATGATAGATAGCAGCCGAGAATAATATGATGTTTGCGATTAAGAAAAATGAGCGGTGGTTTGCTCTGCTTGCGTTGCTGATATTTACTGCGCTTAACAGCATCATTGTGGCGCGTTATTTTGATAGCGGAGC
Source organism: Prevotella sp. (assembly GCA_024682415.1). Taxonomy (GTDB): domain Bacteria; phylum Bacteroidota; class Bacteroidia; order Bacteroidales; family Bacteroidaceae; genus Prevotella. Next base: position 4,068 of record JAIKZG010000004.1, on the reverse strand, counting down.
AAGTGCGTATGATGCTACTTTTATCTCTGATTTCCATATAGCCGGTTTCGATCCCTATATATGGCGTGAACTTACTGATGGCAAACCTTATTACGACGCTTTGCGCCATCCGCTGATATGGATATTCCTTTATCCTTTGTTTCTGCTCAACATGTTGCTCATGTGGCTCACGGGGGCTAACTGCGCTGTGCTTATTTCCGCTGTGCTTAACACGCTCCTTGCCACTTATTCAGCCATATTCTTAAGCAGAATATGCTATAGAATTACTGAGCGCAAATCAGAAGCTTATCTGCTCACCGCCTTTTTCTTTTCTTTTGCTTATGTGATGTTGGCTACGATAGTGCCCGACCATTTCAATATCTCCCTTTTCCTCCTTCTGCTTACGCTCGTTTCTGTGAAGCCGTCAAGATGGCTGTTTCTTGTAACGTCGGGCGTTACATTGACAAATGGCGTAAAGGTGGGGCTTGCTTATCTTTTCAATAGTGGAAAGAAAATCTTTCGCCCGAAGTTTTTCATCGTTACGTTCGTTCTTCCTCTTATATTATGCTTCGGTGTGGCAAGATATTGCCAAGTTGCTTATATAGAACCTGCCCAGAAAGCGCACATTGAGGAAGAAGCGAGAAAGACCGAGCTGCTTGCCAAAAAGTCGCCTGAGAAGCTGAAACGCCGTAACGAATTGAGAGAGCGTTTCCATCGCACTCATGTGGGCGAGCCGTTGAGCGATAATCTGCCGTTGCTGAAATGGACAGACGTGACAACTCCGCGCTGTCAGACGTTTGTGGAAAATCTCTTCGGCGAGGGCTTTATGCTTCATGATAACTATACGCTGAAAGATGTGCTTGTCAATCGTCCTGTGTTTGTGGATAGCTACAATGTTTGGGGCAATTATGTGGTTGAGGCTGTGATAATTCTGCTGTTTTGCGTCGGCGCGTTTTATGGTCGTCGTAGCAGTCTGCTTCTTCTGCCGTTATCGTGGTTTGCCTTTGATATGCTCATGCACATGGGCTTAGGTTTCGGCATCAACGAGGTGTACATCATGACGGCTCATTGGGCATTCGTCATTCCTGTGGCAGTCGCGTTTCTGCTTAGAGGCTTGCGCCCTGTGCCACGGCGTATTGCCAGCTTATCGGTAGGCGCAATCGCGTTATATCTTTGGGGATATAATCTTTGTGTGCTTGTGGATTACCTGTATTTGTAATTTTCCGTTTTTCTCAGTTATTTATGCTTTGTAAGCCCGAGATGCCTTTTAATGTTGTTAATAGTGGCTGTGGCAATCTTTTTCATGTTGCCGGCCTTGATGTTGAGCCATAATTCCTCAAGCGAATATCTCATTTTCGTGAGCGGATTGTTCCAAGCCATTATCTTGTAGTAACGCTCTTTGTAAGCCACATCTTCTATAATGTATTTAGGATGCCTTAAAGGAAATTTCAGCTCAAATCTTTTCATGGTAAACGTCTTGCGCAGACGCTTCGGCATTGTTTCCAGGTCGGCTGAATAGTGCGCGCCTGCCGTCAGTCCTACGTTGTTTATCTGGTTGTGGGTAGGCATTATTGCCAGTCCGCTGTTGAAAAGCATGTTAGTCCAAAATATGCTTTCAAAATATTGCTTTCCGCTCGTGCTGTGGTCGTGGCACATCTTGATAAGGTCTTTGCGGTAGCCACGCTGCTTGGCCAATGCCGTGAGCTGTTTCATGTTATAGTCATCATTCAGGAATGAGTATTCTGCGTCCCATTTGCTCACCACTCTTCGCCATGAAGCCCATCCCCATATATCGAATACCGACGTGAAAAGATAGTCGTAAGGGCAGCTTTGGGTTATCTCTTCGGGGTTGTAGCCAGTAATCATCGTTATGCGCTCGTCGTTCTCATATTTGTCGAGCATCTCCTTGCAGAAAGGGAAGAAGGATTGCGATGGCACTACGTCGTCCTCCAAAACAATACATTTGTCGGCAAGCGAAAATGCCCATGTGTGAGCCATATATCCCGATGGGTCGCATCCGTAATTCTTTGTCTGATAATTGCGGCATACCTCACATTCCCAGTCTATGTTTTCATCGCTTGCTATTTCTCTGCATGCCATTATGCCTTTCATGTCCTGTTCGCCTCTTGCTCCGTCCTGATAGAGAAACAGTTTCGAGGGGCGAGCTTTCTTCACTTCCTCGAAAACCTGTCTGAATGTCTGCGGACGATTAAAGAATAATAGGAGTACGGCTATATCTATGTTTGCTTTGTTCATTATGGAAACGCGTTGTTAAAATTGTCGCAAAGATAAATAATCGAAGCCATTTCACAAAATATTAGTTTGTAATTTCTCATTAGTTGTCTAATATTTTTTTATTGCTCGTCGTTCAATGAAGAACGCGAAGCAAATAGCGATAAGCAAATTTATGAATCAAATAAATGCGTTTCAATGTCTTGCGCGAAAGATAAGGATATAGATTCAACATTACAAATGGAATTATGCCTTTAGGACGATGAATACACTGCTCCTTAATATCCTGCTTGCTTATTCCGCTTGTTTTTATCCTCTGCAGCATATTGAGAAAACCGATCTTCAGGGCAGCGGCGTATTCATGCTCGGTGTCATGAGAAGAATAAAACTTCATCACCGTTTCATTCACTTTCATTACGGAGCGATATCTTTTCTTGTCGTCCATCTTGCAGAAGAAACTGTCGCCCTCGCTTCTGTATATGTAAACTACATCGTTTATTGTTTCTCTGTGTGAATAGAAAGCGAGCTGCGCTATAATGGAAAAATCCTCCATACTCGTTACGGCAGGATTAAATTCGATGTCCGTTTCCGTGAAAAGTTCACGCTTGAAAATCTTTCCCCATAAAGTGTGGTGCATAAGGTTTTGACATAGCAGAAGCCTTCTATATGTTTGGTCTGTGTAATTACTCATAGTGCTCAATGTTGTTACGCCGCCTTTGTATTTCGTAATATAATCTCCTTCTATGAAATCAGCTCCTGTTCTGTTGATAGCGTTTGTCAGCTTCTCTACGGCATCAGTCGGCAAACTGTCGTCACTGTCTACAAACATTATATAATCTCCAGTCGCTTTTTTCAGGGCAACGAGACGCACTAACATAGAACCGAGATTTCTTTTGTTGTAAAAAAAACGTACTCGATGTTTTCTCTGCGGATATTCTTCTAATATATCTTTAAGTATCTGCATGCTATTGTCGGGTGTGCAATCGTCTACAAAGATATATTCTATATCCTCGTAAGTTTGTTCAAAAAGACTTCTCGCACATTCTGCGATATATTTCTCAACTCCGTAAACAGGTATCAGTATTGATGTCTTCATAAGAGATTGTTTTCTTTTAGGTGATAACTTTTGTCGCAAAGATAAATAATCGAAGGCATAACGCAAAATTTAAATATTAATTTCTCTTTATTAATCTGATAAACAATCCCCTAAAATGTCATAAAATCGAAAAATGTGAACAAATGCAAAAATCTGCATGGCTTTCATAGCTTTTTTAAGCCCCGAAAAAATAAAAATGGGTTTTCGTAGCTTTTTTAAAGGCATTTTCAAAAAAATGGGCGTTTTCATAGCTTTTTTACGGCCCGAAAAAATATTTGGGCGTTTTCATAGCTTTTTTACGGCTCGAAAAAATATTTGGGCGAAATCGTAGCTTTTTTACGGCTCGAAAAAATATTTGGGCGTTTTCATAGCTTTTTTATGGCTCGAAAAAATATTTGGTGGAAATCGTAGCTTTTTTACGGCTCGAAAAAATATTTGGCGGAAATCATAGCTTTTTTAAGCCGTTTTAAAAACTATTTGAAAAAGAGGGAGAGGTTTTTGGCTTATAATGCTTTTTTATCTATATTTGCTCATGCAATCTTTATTCGTAACACACATTTATATATAAAAGACATAGTAATTATGAAACTGAAATCTCCTGCTAATATTGATGTAGCCGTGTTGATGCTGTTTTTCAATCGCCCTGAAACATTTCAGCAAGTCTTTGCTGAGGTGAAGAAGGCGCGCCCCTCGAAGCTGTTCCTCTATCAGGATGGGCCGCGAGATGAGAATGATATGGCTGGCGTTGAGGCTTGTCGCAA